>CAIFEB010000001.1:0-89301 GCA_903789375.1 uncultured Eggerthellaceae bacterium
GCGGAATGCCGAGGGCTTCGTGCAAATCACCGAACCGAAACTAGGATGCCGAACCAACGTGCGGGCGTGGCATTGTATCGACTGCAAGGTTGTTGCATTCAAACACTAGCTCCCGACACGCTCTGCGCCGATACGCTTGCCTCCGCCCTCGATCATGCTCGACCAGCAGGCGCCCCTCTCGAGGCCTCGCGGTGCGCCTGAGGTAACCGCTTGTGCTGCAATGCGGACATCAGAGATTAAAACATAGTCCCCGTCGGGTAGTCGTGGGCGTGCGGGAGTCCGCATCAGCAACCTGCCTCCTTGGTTGTCCCTTCTCTGCATGGTCATCTACATAAAGGAGGAATCAACCATGCAGATCAGCGTGTCGTCCGTTCTGACCTTTTTCAGACGAATGGATGCCAATAACTACTTTTTTATCCGTCTGGACGCGACAACGCAGATGCAGTTCAGGTAAGTTGAAGCGAGGTCGAATATAGCCAATACGGATTCGCCGTAGAGATAAGCGCCCGCTGCAATCTCATTTGCTATCCCTATCCGCACTGCTCACAATAAAACCCGAGATCTCTGCCGTTAAGGTAGGGATCGCCTTCAGGATGGGTCAACGCTTCTGCCATCTCGCGCATCTCCGGGGTTACGATTGCTCTCCCATTATCGTCTTTCATAGGCTTCAGTATGGGACGAATTACGCGGCCATTCTCGTCCTTCTCAAGCGTGTCCGCCAAGCGCTTCTTGCTCATTGTGTCTTCCTTTGAGCTTTATCCTTTACACGTGCTTACTTATAAGCCGACCAGGAACACGACGAGCGGGATGGTCACAATGCTCACCACGAGTGTGACCACGGTGATGCCAGTCGCATACTCGTACTCCTTGCCGTTATTGGCTACCACCATGGGAACAACCGTCATGACGGGAAGCGCCATGATGATGGCTAGTGCAAGTACCATCTGCTCTGGGAAGAACCCCGTCATGAGGATCAGATGGCCAATCAGAACTGGAAGGACGATCATCTTCACCGCAATGCCCACATAGAGCTCGGGGCGCTTCAAGACGAGCAGCACCTTCGAGAAGCCCGCAAGCGCGCCCAGATAGAGCATGCACATGCCAGTAGTTGCAGAGCTTATGGTTGATAAACCCAACTGAATCGGCTCGAAGATGGGGATGTCCGCCATGACGAATATCAATACCAAGACGATTGAGACCGTGTTGGGAGAGACGAACGACCTCCAGTTCACATGGATGCGCCCATGATCATGACAGCGTGCGGTAGAGAGCCAAATACCATAGGTCCAGAACACGAGCTGGTCGATGATTGAGAACATCATCATGTACACGAGCCCCGCATCGGGAAAGACAGCCGCCAGAAGCGGGATTCCAACGAAGCCGGTGTTCCCGAAGATGAAGCAGAGCTGGAAGACCCGATCCTTGTCATGCTCGATGCGAAGCGCCTTTGCGAGGAGGAACGTCACAAGGCTTATCAGCGCGTAGAAGAACGCCGCCAGAAGCACCATCTCCCAATTGTCGATGATGGTCTGGCGTTCGCAATTGGCGTATGTGGAATAAAAGATCATGCATGGGAGCAAGACCTTGGTTATGACTTGCGCCAATGCGGGAAGCGAGTCTTCTCTGATGACTTTGAACCGCGATGACACGAACCCTGCGGCGAACACCAGGAAGAAGACGAACATGTGCGAGAGCGTTACCTGAAAGATCACGGCCTAATCCCCGAACATCTTCCTCTGCGAAATAAGCCCTGTCGGTTTGTCGATGGCCCAATCAAGATGGCGTTTGGAATCCTCTGACTTCGGGTCGCTTGCGAACGCGAGGCACGACTCACTTATCGATTTGATCATCCCTTCGAGATCAGCATCCCTCTTGCCCTCGATGTATCGCTTGAACACCTGGTATAGGTCGGTGCGCTTCGGGACCTGCGCAACACCTCCATGCTCGGTTATCCATTGATGCAACGCTGCATCTAAATAGATGTCCTGCTCTTTTCCGAACTGGGCGAAGGTCTCATCGAGCGGCGTCCAGTATGTTTCGAAAAGCTTTTCTTGCCCATTTGTGCCGAACTTGACCAGAAGCGTGTTGCGGATGAGGTCTGTCGTGGACAGAGGCTTTCCCTTGGCGTTTAAACTCTCGAATACCTGCTGCGGTGAGTCGTTGCTCTCAAGATCGATCGCTATGACGACGAGTGCTTCAAGCGCGGGGAGCACGTCCAGCATGGATTCTTTCATGCTTGCGATCTTGTTCCTGTAGAGCGAGAGGTTCTCTACCAAGAAGTTCGATCTATCGACATCGGGGTCTGATTCGGTTCCCAACACAAGATGTTCAAGGATGTGAAGATCCTGCTCCGAGAGCACGAGCTTGCATTGGTGTTCCGATGTCTCCAGATAAGTGCAGTTTATCTCCTTGGCTTTAGCCAGACTTTGCTCAGAGCCTTCGGAGCGCAGTGCATCGCGCAAGGCGATGAGCATCAAGGTGAGCGTCGTGAGGCGCTGCTGTCCATCGATGATGCTTGAGCGCTCGATCCGCGCCGTGCTTTCTTCCGGCATATCGATAAGCGTCCCCATGAAGTGCATCGACTTTGCATCGCTTGCCTCGAACATATCGGTCCAAAGCTGTTCGCACTGCTGTCTCGTCCACGAATAGGTGCGCTGAAAAACTGGTATCACGTATTGGGTATCGGGTTTGCCGAGTACGTCGAGCAGCGATCTTAGATTTGCTTGCATATCTACCTCCTACCAGCGAGAGTCAACGTTGCGGAGCTCTCTTCGAACCCGCTCGGCGTACTCCTCGTTGTCTGCCTTCTTCAGCTTGTAACCAGATGTCAATGTCGGTGCGCCGATCTCTGCCCACGCAGATCCCGACTTGTACTTCTTGGTTCCGTGATAGCGGTAGTTCTCTGCCCACATCAGGCTGAATCCTCGCAGCTCGCGAAGCACCGGCTCTTTGTCACCACGGTACTCGTCTTCGACGTACTTCTTGAACGAGCTGTACACTTGGTCTGCGCTCAAGATTCGGGCACCTTTGAGTCGAATGGAGATCCAGCTCTTTATCGCACCGTTCAAGCGCAGCGATCCGGAATCGGGTGCGAACATCTCCTGAATCGGTTTCCAGTACTCCTCGTAGAGCCGAGTCTGTTCATCATGGTTCTCTGCCAGAAGAAGGTAGTTGCGAATCATGTCTGCCACGTTCAGCGGGACGCCTTTGGAATTGATGCTCTCGAAGATGGACTGGGAGGATGCTGAGTCATCGACCTGAACTGCTATCATCACAAGGTTGAGCAAGCCCTCCCATAGCTCTTCGATATCGAAGCTCTCATCAGCTATTCTCGCCTCGAAGTACGCAAGGTTCCGATCGATGGTGGTCTTAGCGATAGGGTCGCGACCTTCAAGGGCTGCAAGATACGAGCCCATGTCATAATGGGAGAGTGTCAGTTTGGGAGACGAGACGCTCTCTTCATCTGATACGCGAAGATATCGCCTCTCAAGATCGTCCGATACGAAAAAACTGTTGGGGTGCTTCCGGGCATGGCGTGCGAGCGCGAGAAGAATCAAAGAGACGCTCGTCATCCTTTGCTGGCCGTCGATTATCGCCAGAAACTCGCCTCGGTTATCACGCTCTATAGAATAGAGAATCGTGCCAAGGAAGTGGGTTCTGTGGTATCTGCCCGCACGCAGGATATCGAGCCACAGCTCCTCGCATTGGCTCTCGCTCCATGTATAGAGGCGTTGATAAGCTGGGATAATAAAGCGAGAATCCGGCATTCCCAAGAAATCCAAGAAGCGCGTCTGTTTGATCTTCATGTTTCCTCCTCGATCATCGCTTCTGACTCGATTGTGGAGGCGACCATTGGGATATGCCAGACAATGTCGTACAATCTGTACAATAACGATTAAGAGGAGATTGATGACAAAGGTTGATGACGCGCGTTTTCGAAAGTGCGAGGAGCGAATCCAGAACGCGCTCGGCGAGCTGCTCTCAACGAAGTCTCTTTCGGATGTGAGCGTGAGCGAGCTGGCCCGCAAGGCGAGCGTGAGCCGTGCGACGTTCTATGCGCACTACGACAACGTAGGTGATGTGTTCAACCAGCTTGTGGTGAGGGCGCTCTCGGATGTGCGCACCTTCGAGGAGCGGTTCCAATGCGACGCTGAGGCATGCAGGGAGTCTAATGGCGTTCCCTACTGCGAGCGCATACGATCTCGCGATGGAGAGCCGTGGGGCGAAATCGTACGCGATGCGCGCTTCTTCCCGTCAATGATGTCTCTGCTCTCGGACACCGAGCCGCCGGCCTTCGATGCTGCGAGCCTGAATGTCTCAAGAAGAGTCGCAGAGGCACTACGTCTGTTCCAGATGAGCGGATGCCACACTGTAGCGACATCTGAGTTCGCACAGGGGGACTACTGGCCCATCGTGCGCGAGGTGCTAGATATATTCATCGAAGGTGGCCTTGAGGCGGTTCGCACGCGCCGCAATCCTCACCGATGGAACCAGAACGATTCCAAGAGATAGTGATAACAATTTACTGGAGTCGCTTCTTTCGAATATGCCGAAGATGATTCTTCTTGAAAGCCGAGTAGTTGGTGCCAAACATCTTCATGTCAGTTTCGGTGAGCTCGTTGTTCTGGGACTTGATGTCGGTGATTGTCAGCTGGTTTCCGTACTGCCTATATCCTGGTTCAGGACCATCTCCCGCCAACCGCGCTATCCGCGTTCAGGGCCGCCGTTATTCAAGCTCGATATCGCTGGGTACCCTTCGAGTTGCCATGCAGGCAACACAAGAAAGGCGCGCCATGGCGAGAAAACACAAGGCGAAGCGGATTCTGCAGCTTCGCGACGGCGGTTTATCGCGCGCTGCGATAGCGAGGTCGACGGGCAGGTCGAAGCAAAGCGTCTGCGACGTCTTCGACGTCGCGGAGGAGCAGGGCATCACCTACGACGCCATCAGGGACATGCCAGACGACGGGGTCTACCGCCTGATATCCCCAGACCGCAACAACCACGAGCCCGCCTACTGCAGCCCGGATCGGGAGCACGTCCACAGGGAGCTCCCAATCCGACAGGGCGTATGCGGGCTCGTGGAGGTTACACTGCGGGAACAGGAGCTGGTAGACGGCCTCATCGCTGAGGTCGGACACGTCCGGGTACCCGATCCCCATATCATCGGCGGCATCGAGGGTGTCTGCGACCCCATGCTTGCCGAACCCCCCTCATCTTCGCGATCGATATCCTCGAGTCATCGTTTTAGTCGCTTTGCCGCAGAATCCCGCCGTGTGTCTTCACGTAGGCGTTTGGGATAAAACATGGGACAAATCCGCAAACTTTTCGCGGCCCGCGGACGCTCGGTTTCGTTTTTGTCCCCGGGACAAAAACGGGCTGGTTTTAATGCTCAGAACCGCCTGAAACGGATGCCAAAACGGCCGATTTTCCTCTTTGGCGCCTGTTTTGCGAAGCGAATCGTAGCCAGAGGCTTTGTCGCCTCTCATTTCCGCAGGTCAGAATGGACGTGTGAAGGCGAAGAACGAAAGCACCGTAGCAGACGGCTTCGTTCTCGATCCTATGCACGACCTCAAAGCGTCTCAGAAGCCGAGCGGAGGGGCCCGAATCAGAGGGTATCAATCGCCGCCTTGTTTCAAGCTGCCCGCAAATCAGTTGGCAGCTGAAAAAAGAGGGGCTACGTTCTCGGCCCCTCTCAAAATCGACTCAACTCTAAAGCCAACCTATTCGGCATCCCTGAACTGGACCTCGTACTTCACTCCTTGCAAATCGCCGATCTTTGTGACGTATTGGCTCAGAAGGGTTTTCGCCCTTTCGCGGGCCCCGTTCATCAGCGTCGAATTCGCCTCGGCGCTTTCCTTCATCTCTTTTTGCGCTTCTTCCAGCGCGGCGGACTGGTCAACCGTCGTAATGGGGGTCAGCAGCCCGGTGTCGCTGTGGATATCGGAGAAGGTGCTCTCGTCGGCCTGGGGCTGGCCGATGACCTGCGCGTTGGGAACCGTGATGGTGACGACGTTGTTCGCATCCGGCCCGTCGATTCGAACCTTGGAGACATCGACGCCCAGCTGGACCGTTCCGTCGTACTCGAACCAAGCCTTCTTGTATCCCACGTTTATCCCGAACAGCATGTTCGTGCCGTCGTTATAGATTTCGGCAACGTTGTGGAACGTGCACTCGACGGTGGCTAGCTCCGCAATCTCGGTATAGCCCGAGAAATCGGGCGTTTCGCTGCTTTTGGCGCAACCGGAAAGCGCGGAGAGCGACAGCGCTGCTGCGAGGGCAAGGCAGGCAAACCATGGTTTACGCATTGGAGTCGGCCTCCTCGTTGTACTCGGCGATCGGCTTGAATTCGAGCTGGTATTCATCGCCGATAAGCGGCAGGGTCAGCGCTTTGACGGTGTCCTTCAGGCTCGCTTCCGCCTGCTCCTTTATCTCTTCCTTGTCGACGTCGTTCGCGGCGTCTTCGCGGCAAAGCGCGATGACGTCCTTCATGTCCGCTGTTGCGCTCTCGGGAAGGTAGCCGAACTTGCTGTTGTCGAGCTGAGGGTCGCCGATCTGCGCCTCGGGAAGATAGGCGGTGACGACTCTATCTTCTTCGTCGATCTCAAACTGAATGTCGCTCAGCGTGTAGGATGCGCTGATGTGAGCCTCGTATTTAACGCGATAGTCCACGCGATCCTGCCAGAGAAACTTACCGTGCTTTTCGGCGATGCCGTGGTAGGTGTAGTCGATCGTGGAGAGGCTGTCGATGTCGACAGTCGATTTGAGGTCCGATGTCGCGAGATACTGCGTCTCGTGGTTATCTGCCATCCAAGGGAGGGCGAAGCCGAAGAAGCCGAAGGCGATCACTGCGGCTACGGCAAACACGGCGAGCTTGGCTTTGAGCGAGAGTTTTCCAAAGAGACCGAAGATGCTCTCGCCTCGCCCTTTTTTCTTCTGGGCCGTCTCTTCTTGAGATTGCCCTTGACGCTCGCCATGCTCGGAGGCGAATCTGTGTCGAACGCCCTCTTCGTGTTTGTCCTGTTCCAAAACAAGCCTCGTTCATGCTGTTGGGTAGTTTGACTGCTGATGGTATTTTATCAGCAGTTGTTTTAATCGTTTCTATCATGTTCGACAGGAGACATAGATGAAGCCGTTGCACGTAGTTTTGGCAGCCGTTGTGGCCTTGATAGCCCTTGTTCTGATCGCCAGCAGTATCGGCATCATCCATATCAGGCTTTAGCCCGTAATCGAATCCAACGCGTCTATTCCCACTCGATCGTTACATGGCCCGCTTCTGTGTAGTCGGCAATATCGCCGACCTGCGATAACCGTCACTCTTCAATCGCCAACTCAGCGTAGTCACCCTGTAGTCAGCAATGGCTACATGCTCTGTAGTCACCTGGGGAGAGTATTTCCGCCCAACCGAAGAGTGACTAGCTTAACCTGCGAAAACACCGTTCGATTGCACGCGGTTGACTACATGAATGGAAAAGGCGTCAATGGGGAGTGCCGTCCATCAACCCAAGAGTGACGATTCCCGAACGAAGAGTGACAGCTCTGAGCAGGGGAAATGCGCCTTCTTGCAAAAGAGGTGACTACATGCTGATTCTTCTCGCGCCCTGCTTACGCCGGAGAGCATTCGTGCCTGATGCAAGCGATAAAATTTAACCACCATCGCAACGTACTACAGGAGACAGCAATGGATGATCTTTCGATTGAGGTTGGCCTCACATGCCCAACTTGCGGCTGCACGGAATTCGAATCTGAGCAGCCCGGAGAAGACGAAGATTGCACCGATGACCGGCTATTCACCTGTGCGCACTGCGGCAGGGCCTTCTCTCGCAAGGAGCTCATAGGGGCGAATGCCGAGTCTATCGATGCTGCCATTGACGATATGCAGGGCGAAATCATCGAAGTGGCCGCGAAAGAGCTGAAGAGGGCATTCAAAGGGTGGAAGATCTGATGAGCGCCGCGCTTTCACTTGTCGCCACATGGGCGCCTATCGTTATCTCTGCTACGAGCCTTATCCTTACTGGCTTTTTCTCCATCAGAAGCTACCGCCTCGATAAAAGCGATAAAGAGCAAAGTGCAGAACTTCGCCGAATTAAGAAGCAACTAAGCGAGTTGCAGCTGCAAGAAGCTCAGGAGGATGCAGCTGCAAAAACATCCTCAAAAGTCGAAGCACACCATGTATTGGTCGGGCTCAAGAAGCATCGCATTCGCATCGCAAACGTCGGAGGCACGGTTGTGACGGACGTGACTACCACGTGCGACGACGGCCCCTATTTCTATAGTCGGGACAAGGAACCATTCGAGCGTCTGGAACCCGGGGAAAGCTTCGACCAGGCCGTATTCTTCGCTGATGGATCGCCTTCTAAATTCACAATCACCACTCACTGGCGTGACGCCGACGGCAAGGAACGTAGCCGAGACAACATCATCACATGGTAGATGACCGCAGCCGACAGGCAGGACGCCGGCAAGTCGTAACCTAGCGCGGCTTAGCGTTTCGCGTGGCTTAGCGCACGCGCCTCCCAACAGGCATCTCCCTGTTTGCCTCAACAACAGGACGAGATTCTTTGGACTTCGTTGCGACTCAAGCGCACAGATGCAAGGCAAGAGGATGGAAGGCCATCCCGCGAAAGACGACATCCTCCAGACGTCACGCGAATCTACGGGAATATCGGATGGCGGTTCCGAAAGCTGCGAGAATGCCGAGATCTGGCCGGCATCTAAGCTCGCCGCTAAGATCAAAAGACGCGAAAAGAGCACGCGCCGGAAAACTCCGGCGCGTGCTTGTCTTTACCCCAATAAAAAACTAGAGCGAGGCCCGGTGGGTCCCGCCCTTACAAAACCCGAGAGTTTTCCATGCACACCGTTCTACCCGACCGCAAGCGCGCCGTCAAGCCGACCATCCGGGCACACGGCGCCTACTCCCACTCGCGCGCTTCCGGATTCCAGTGCCTGCCGTCCGCCTCTCCCCTGAACGCGGGGTCGAAGAGCCTGCCGGCGAGCTCGGATGCGGCTTCCATGCTCCTCAGGGCCTCCGGAAGGCCCGTCCTCTGGCAGAGCTTCGCGAACTGGCGCGCCTGGGGGGCGCCCCAGGCGCGCGGCAATCCGAAGGAGTCGCC
This sequence comes from uncultured Eggerthellaceae bacterium, assembly GCA_903789375.1. Taxonomy (GTDB): domain Bacteria; phylum Actinomycetota; class Coriobacteriia; order Coriobacteriales; family Eggerthellaceae; genus CAIFEB01. The sequence goes on from CAIFEB010000001.1 coordinate 9,111, forward strand.
CAGATAGATACGCCGCGCGGAGGCTTCGCGGCGCAGTCTGGACTGGAGCCTCGTTCCGTCCACCGCGGCCGTGGTGGCGTAGACGGCGATGTCCACGAGGTCCTTTACCCTGGAGGACGCCCTTTCGCCGTGCTGCTCGACGATGCCGCAGAGCTTGTCTGCGAGGGCGGCCTCGACGGGGTAGACGAGGTAGTCGCAGGTCTCGAGCCCGTCTACCTCTATCCTGTCCGCAGGGGAGATGCGCTCGGCGCCTTCGAGCGGCACCTCGTCGACGACGAGGTCGACGGAGACGGGCTGCAGGCGCTTTACGCCGAGCATGGGGACGAACCCGACAGACAGCCCGCTTCTGTACTCGTCCTCGGCTTTTATCGGGCGTGACCCCGCGAACTCGAACGTCACGAAGTCGCCCAGGTCGGTCCCGGCGAGCCGGACGAGCTCCTCGAGCGCTCCCTCCAGGCTCTCTTCCGTGGAGAGCAGGTCGATGTCGCGCGTCGCGCGGGCGTCGGCGGTGCGGGCGAGCATCGCGCGACCGCCCTTGAGCACGAACGAGTCGTTGTCGTCGGCGAACACGCGACACAGTAGCCGGTGGAAGTAGAATGCCGTCACGGCGCGCCCTGTGTCCATCGGCGACGCTGCCGCGGCGGACTTGACCGCCATCTCGAGAGCGGCCGCGCTCTTGTACCTCATTCCCGCGTCCTCTTCCCGAGGAGCCCGGCATCATCCATCAGGCTCCAGAAAATCTCACATCCCTGCTTCTCGCCGTAACGGCCTTCGAGCAGTCCCCGAAGCTTCCCGTAGTCGAAATCCTGGTACTTCCTCGAGGCGTCTGCCAGGACATCCGCCACGAGCGAGAGGTCCTCGTCGTCCGCGACGAGGTCGAAGACGGTGCGCTCGGGGCGCGTAACGGGGAGCCCCGACTCGAACGTTACCTCGTCGCGGCCCACCGCGCGCCTGGCGAAGCTCGCCGACGGGTTCCTCGTGTTGATTCTCCTTGGGGCATAGATCCGGTAGGGCGAGAGCTGCAGGTCTCCGATCCCGAGGAGTGCGGAGGCGGTGGACCCTCCGACGGCGATGCCGTCCCAATCGGAAACCCGCATCCTCTCGTAGGAGAACGTCGCCGAGGCGGTGAGCTTCCATATCGCCGCCAGTTCGTCCATGAAGGAAGAGCCGGACCCCACCATGCGGTAGGCACCTCGCACGACGCGCACGAGGCGACCGGACTCGACCGCGTCGTGCAGGGCGTCGCGCGGGATGCCCATGCGGGCCGCCTGGGCGGTGGTGAAGACGCCCTCAGACTCGGAGAGCTCTGCGATCTTATCTATGTGGTTCGAATGCTTCATGTTGCAATTGTAGGCTATTACCCTACAATTGCAACACATTATCCCAAACCCGAGTACTACTGATGCTGCGAAAGCATACGGAACGGCATTCGATGCCAGCAACTGCCAGCCAATGCCAAATGAGTTTTATTCCCACTCAATAAGGAATCCGTTTACCTGGGTTTACTGGCGTTTACCTCAGTAGGTCTTGCCTTCGCACGTGTGGCTGGCTTTCAAAAATGTGGGACCAAATGGGAACCAGCTAGCGGGATTAATGCTCCGAACATAGAATTACTCCCATTCGAAGTTTTCCCTGCCAGCGCCCAGCTCGAAGTGATACTTCACGAGCCCGGTGTCGACGCCGGTGAAGATGCCGTTGTCGCACTCGATTGCGACCTTGCTGCCGCTGCCGCTGATGGAAAACGCCTGCTTGTTGAGGGCGGTCGGCGCGAGGAGGGCGGCCCCGACACCGTCCCTGAACCATCGCGGTGCCTCGCCATCATAGGAGGCGACTTCCTCCGGAGCCTTGGATTTGTGGGGCTTGCCCTGGGTCTCGCCGTATCCGACGGCGATGATACCGACGGGCTTGGCGTCGCCGGACTTCTCCTGCGCGCCCTTGCGGTTGTAGGTCCCGCCGACCCACCAGGTGTTCAGCCCCAGCATCTGCGCGTAGAGCATCAGGTCCGCGCCGCAGTAGCCACACAGCTCGTCGGCGCCCTCGGGCCCCGCCATTATGAAGAAGTTTCTCACTCCCTTGGCCAAGACGAGTTTTACGACGCCCGGAACGGCGCTGGCGTCGTTCGTCATCAGCCTTATGGAGAGCCCATGACGCTCGTTGTGGGTAGCCAGCCGCTCTTCAAGCTTTTTCACCATTTCAGCCGGAATAGGCTCATCCGTGTACTTGCGCACCATGTGGCGCTCTCTCATCGCTTGCATCATATCCATGGCGAACCTCCTTGGTGAATCGATCGTTCCGACCGTCGAGGGCTACACGTGCTCGTCGAGCCAGTCAAGGATGAACGCCGACGCAGTGGCGTAGCCGCCCATTTGGGCATGGCACTGGGCGGTGCTGTCCTCATCGAACAGGTGATAGGTCTTGGGGCATTCGAGGGAATCGTAGAGCAACTGGGCCTTGCCGGGGTTCACCTCGGACGTGCCGTCGAGCACCAGCATGTCGCACCCGATCTGCCCGACGATGTCGGTGATGTCGTATTTGGCCAATTCCGCAGACACCTCAGCCTCGGGCACGCCCTGCTTCCAAGCGTAGTCCTTGAGCATGGTATTCATGAACGGCGGGCGCTCCGTCTCCTCCATCGAGGCGATCATGGCCATGACCATCGAGAAGGGCTTGCTCCACTCCAACGTCCCGGGTGAGACCACGGCGGCCTTCACGCGCTTCTCGAAACACAGGGCGCGGGGCACGAGGAACCCGCCGAAGCTGACGCCGGCACACGCGATGCGCTCGGGGTCGACCCCCTCGATGGCCTCCAGCGCGTAATCGATGACGGGGCCCAGGACGTTCTCCCAATCCGGGCGGAACGGGAGCCCCTGGACGCGCAGCGCGGCACCCTGTCCAGGGCCGTCGTAAGTCAGCACGTGGTAACCTCGCCTGATCGCGCCGTCGTAGATCCAGCGCGTGTCCTCGGCAAACGTGTCGCGTCCCGGCGTGCAGATGAGCAGTGGGGCGTTCCCTCGCGCAAACGGCGAGCGGTACACGTGCGCGGGCAGCGTCGTGCCCTCGTAGGGAATTTCGACGCGCTCTCCCGGGTAGTCCCCCAGCGCAAGGTACTTCTCGTAGCATTCCGAGCTCGCCGTGATGTGGGAGACCATGCGAGGGTCGTCGATGCCGTCGAAGTCCATTAGGCTCATGCGCCAGTACGTCGCGGCGCGCAGGTACGCCGAGGCTGCCGAGACGTTGTGGCCGGCGCCCTCCGCCTGCTCCGCTGTCCTCTGAACGCGCTTTGCCATCGCGCTCCAGGCGTCGATCCATCCCTCGCGGCTGCTCGGGTCCACATGGCACATCGTCTCGAAGACCTCGCCCGCGTCGGACATGCCGTAGCTGGCGAGCCCCAGTGCGTGCTTCACCAGCGCGTCGGTCATGACGGTCCCGCCGAACCTGACATGCGACCAGTGCTCGGTGTAGACGATCTTCTCGCCGTCGAAGTTCGGGCCGACTGGCCCGCCTGGCTTCATGCCGCCGGGCATGGGACGCATCGTCTGCTTGTCTTTCATGGCCGTATCGCTCATTTCCGTCTTCCTCTCGCCTCTGACAGGGAAGTTGCATCGGGTTCCCTCGTCCAATCGCTGGCCTGATTATGTGCCTCATTAATTTTTGACACCATCGACGGTTATGCGTCTATCGTCTATTAAAATACGATTAATTCGAAATCGACCAGCACGAAACAAGGTGTGCAAATGAAGGAAGCCAAGAAGGACTTGCGTTGGGTCCGGAGCGAGAGGAATCTGTTCCGGGCATTCGAAGAGGCGCTTGCCAGCAAGCCGGTGGGAAAGATATCGGTAACGGCTCTTGCCCGCGAGGCGGACATGAACAAGTCGACGTTCTACCTCCATTACCAGGACATCTTCGACCTCGCCAGGGCGTTTGCCGAGCATGTCGCGGACGATGTGGTGGCCGAGCTGGGTGATTGCACCGAACTCCTCGGCAAACCGAACGCCTTTATAAGCAGGTTCATCGCCGTCGTCGGCAAGCCCGGCCGACGAGCGCTGGCCGGTCGCCTCGCCAGCAACCAACTCGTCATGCCGTTCATCGACCGGCTCGTCGACCGCATATGCAACGAGCTCGCAGCAGGACAGCCCGAGGCGCTAAGACTCGATACGCGAATCAAGGTCACCTTCGTGCTCGTCGGCCTTATGGGCACGCTTCAGCGCCATCTTGGCGAGGACGGCGAGGCGGTGTCGCTTGTCCTGGAGGACTTGGTAAGCGAACTGCGCTTCTGACATCAATGACGCATGGATTGATGAAGTCCTGGTGAGAGGAAAACGCTTAAGGGATTCCATTGAGCGACCAGCCAAACAAAGGCGAAGATCCTGGATATCCAGGGACTTCGAATTGCGTAGCTAGTTGATGATGTCAAAAAGCGGTGAATCTGTTTCCTGTCGCCATCATCCTGCATGGGTTCGACATTTTCGGGTTCTTGGATTGGCCTCTGCCATAGCGGCCTTCATGCGCGTGAGGGCCGCGGGCGGCATCTTATTGCCAGACGCCCAGCAATTCCACGCAACATGCCCCGGTGACCCTCTTATCCCGGTATGCGCCTTCAACGATGCTCTCAGCCTCGTACTTGTTGAGGGGTTCTACTTCAGAAATGATTTCCTGACCCGCAGGGTCGCAGGTCACAGTCAGGTCGACATCAAAATCAGGGATGACGACGCTCCATCTTGTCGGATCTTTCTGGCTGCGTGGAAGGGCCTGCGCATGGGCGGCGAATCACCGGCGTGGCCTCCGAGAGGGGCGAAGCTCGCGCCCGTTGTCCGAGCGCCAAGCGAGAGGCTCCCCGGCTGCGCCCGCCGGGGAGCCCCGTCCGGCTACGCGGTTTCCGACCGGACGAACGAGTCGACGTCGCGCCGCGTGAAGCGGACGAGCCTGCCGATCCGCACGGCGGGCAGATCGCCGCTCCCGGCGAGCTTGTAGACCATGGACGAACGGGCAAAGAATAAAAGGCGCAGGTCAACAGGTATATAAGAACGGCTCCGAAAGCGATATTCGGAGCCGTTCGGTGCGTGATTATTCACCTGAAGTTGCTGGTGGCTTTTGGGTGTTTACGTACCAGATTGGACTTCATGAACCCTGTGGAGCATATTGAGAGCGTGCACAAAACCGCAGGTAAATCCCAAATTTACTCCCACTCAGTGCAAGCTTTGGTTGATATAGTTGCTTTCAGTTATTTGGAATTCATCCACTTTACCCAGCTGGTTGCAGCTTCACGTGATTTGGGAACCAAATGGGAACCACTCATTACGCTAGATGTCTTTAACGCTCTAAGGAATATTGCTCACTTAGTAGATTCGGCACATCGGGCAGAGCCGATATTGAATAATCATCGATTGCAGCATGGATGGCATTCGCCGCATCTCCTTTGAGGCTATGAAATAACATGATGTAGCATGAATTCATACGAGCAAGTTGCTTTAAAGAAGCATCTTCAAGAACCGACTCGCTAAGATGCTTGCTAATTAGAACATCTTCTGAATACGTGAAAATAATCTTAACGATAGCTTCTAGCGCTTCATCGTCAGCAAGCAATCTCAACTGCCTGGCAAAAGCCCTGTATCTCTTCGCGCGGCTGCTAGCAAACAGCAAAACTACTGTATTCCCCTTGGATGGGAGAACGCAGACGTCCAATGGCTCCATTTTATATTTTGGGTTCCGGTTGTAGACGTTATTAATCACCGAGCCCTCGAAATCCGAGATGAGACAGACTCTCTGCTGAAAGGCAAACGGAACGACGTATGGCAACACCTTGTAGTACAGAATGCTGTACACATTGGATGGCTTGGCCGATCCTCCTACACGCAACGCAGTTTGCAGCGCTTTCTCGTCCTCCGCAACGTCTATCGAACGGACATCCATCATCGCGTCGTACATTGCCGGAGATTTATCTCCGAGTACTTTTTGCGACCCAAGCTCCTGCTTCGCCTTGGATATCTCTCGGAGCAAGTTCTTCGCAGCGATTTGCCCCATCACCTGGGACGAAGGTTCCTGCAGCAACGTTTCCGGCGTTTCATACAACTTGAAAAACTCAGTGTCGCACTTACGGCATATTCTTTTAAAAGTTAGTGCCTGGGCGATTCCAACTTCCGTGTCAAGTAAATTCCCGCCCACTAGCGCAGCGTTGGTCAGCAGCTTTCCCTCTACGGCAATCTCTCGCAAACAGTACTGAGGGATTGTGTGGGAGTTGCAGAACTTTGGATTCTCTTTTCCACAAATGCAGCAAGTATCTGGCTTTGCACTTTTCTTTGCGGCTTTGTCGAGATCGGACCTGAACTTCCTGTATCGGATCAGCGTCTCTTCCGGCGCATGAATCGCATTGAAATCCTGTCTGAATGAGGCTTCATCTTGATCTTCCATATATCCTCACTGTCTACTCCTCGTAATGGTCCTGCCAGTACTGGTACGCGTCCGAATCGCCGTTCTCCTGGAAGTCGACGCGGGCGTAGAACCAATCACCGAAGAGCTTGTCGAGGCTCGGGCGCTTCGGCAAGCCCCCCATGTACATGTCGTTGCGGGTGCATAGCACGATAGCGTCGCCGATTCTTCTCGGCGCCAGGTAGTAGATATGCGCCGCCTCCATCAGGAAGTGGAACGCCTCGTTTGGATTGGAGATGCCGAAGTCCGTGAGCGTCTCGACCGGCACGCCGAGGGCCTTCGCGGTCGCCGCGCGCTGCTCCTCGTTCGGGGCGCGTTTCCCCTGTTCGTAGGCGCGGACGGTGAAAACGCTCGCGCCCGACTTCTTCGCCAGCTGTCCCTGCGTCATCCCAGCAGCCTTCCTGAGCCGCTTCACGGTCTCGCCGAGCCTCGGCGGACGGTTGGGATAGTCCCCCTCGTCGAACGGCGCATCGTAGCCCAGCTCGAACCTCTTCAGGGCCTCCGTGGAGCGATCCGCAGCCGCCTCCCGCTTCGCGCGCTCCTCTTCGCTCAGGCCGTCCTCGCAGGCAGCGAGGATGGCGTCCCCAATCTCGTCGCTCGCGTCTGCCCACTGTGCCATGGCGTACTCGATGTAGCCGCCGTCGCCCCTGACGCCGAGCACGCCGTCCCCGAAGTACGGGACGAGGTCGTACGCGCCGGAAATCTGGAACAGGAGCTGCGCGACCACCGCGACCTCGTCGGTTCCCTCCTCGAAAAGGCGGTCCCTCAGCTGCACCGCGAGAAACGCCGCCTCAGACGCGCCGAGCGCTCTGGCCAGCTTCTCGACCGTCTCCTCTCTGGCGAGGCTCTTGGCCTGCTCGTAATTCTGAATCAGCCCGACGTCGACGCCCGATTCCTGGGCCAGCTCGTCCTGCGTCATACCCCCGTTGAGCTCGCGCAGCGCCTTCAACATTCCGGCGAAACCCCGTCTGCTCGGTTTGGGACTTCCCATATCGCTCCTATGCCCGTTTCCGAGCCCGCCTGTCACGTGCGGGCGCTTTCAATCACGAATTTTAACCTGGTAAAAATCGTATTACAACATGTTGACTCGTAAAATACGTACTACTACACTGCAGGTCAGATAGTCGTAAACATCGTATTAGTTAGGAGATGCACATGGACGACTACAGGCTTGTCGGCAAGGACGAGGTCCGCCAGATCCTCGGAGGGTGCTCCGACCAGATGGCCTACCGGGTAATCCGCCAGCTCAACCGGGAGCTCGAGGAGAGGGGCGTCATCACCGTGCAGGGGAAGGTGAGCCGCAAGTACCTCATCGAGCGCTTCTTCGGCGCAGCGGACGAGGAGGGGGACGGGCAGTGTCAGTGAAGCAGGACGGGAACGGGACCTGGGAGGTGAGCGCCTGGTACCGCGACTGGCAGGGAAACCGCAAGCGGAAGCACAAGCGCGGGTTCGCCACCAAGCGCGAGGCCAAGGCGTGGGAGCGATTGTTCCTCGCCCGACAGGAGGGCGCCCCCGACATGACGATGGCCGACTTCTTCGAGATCTACCGCGACGACCGCATGCCCCATCTGAAGCTCAACACCTGGAGGAGCAAGGAGCAGGTGATCGTCGGCAAGATTCTGCCGTACTTCGGAGAGAAGAAGCTCGACGAGATCACCCCGGCGGACATCCTCAAGTGGCAGTCGCTGCTCCTCAACCACCGCGACAAGCACGGCAAGGGCTATTCGGACACCTATCTCCGAACAGTGAGCACCCAGCTCTCGAGCATGTTCAACCACGCCGTGCGCTACTACGGCCTCCCGGCCAACCCCGTGGCCAAGGCGGGCAAGATGGGCAGCGCCAAGGGCGGCGAGATGCGCTTCTGGACGAAGGACGAGTACGAGCGCTTCTCTCGGGAGGTCATGGACAAGCCGCTCTCCTATCTCGCGTTCGAGGTCCTCTACTGGACCGGAATCCGCGAGGGCGAGCTTTTGGCGCTGGCGCCCGACGACTTCGACCTGTCGAAGGGGACGCTCTCCATCACCAAGTCCTACCAGCGCATCGACGGCGAGGACGTCGTCACGTGCCCGAAGACGCCCAAGTCGAACCGGGTGATAGCCATGCCAGACTTCCTGACGGAGGAGGTCGCTGACTACCTCCGCCTCAACGGGACTAGCCCCGACGAGCGCATGTTCAAGGTCTCGAAGTCGTACCTCTACCACGAGATGGAGCGCGGCAGCAGGGCCGCCGGCGTGAAGCGCATCCGCGTGCACGACCTGCGCCACAGCCACGTGTCGCTTCTGATCGAGCTGGGGTTCAACCCGCTCGCCATAGCCGACCGCATGGGGCACGAGAGCGTGGACATCACCCTACGCTACGCGCACCTGTTCCCGCACGCGCAGGGGCAGATGGCCTCAGCGCTCCAGAAGGAAAGGGGGATATGAGCATGTCGGAGAAGCTATTGGACCCGCAGGGCCGGCAGCGCAGCAAGACCATCTCGTTCAGGATGTCGCCCGAGGAGGCCGAGGTCCTCGACAGCCTGGTCGCCGCGAGCGGGATGACCAAGCAGGACTACATCACCAGCTGCCTCATCGACCACCGGATCACCGTGATTCCCCACACGTGCACCTACAAGGGCCTCTACGACGAGATGGGGCGCGTCTACCGGGAGCTGAGGCGCATCAAGCGCGACGGCCACGTGAGCGCCGACCTCGAGCGGATCATCGGGGCGCTCGCGGAGGAGTTCTCCGGGCTCGGGGGCGAGCTGTCCGAGGTGGAGAAGGAAGACGCCGCCGTCCGCGCGCTGAGACGCTGACGGCGGCGCCAGGTAAACGGGCGCCGGGAGTCCCTGGAAAAGATTGCCCGGCGCCCAGGAAGGCCAGTCTATCACTGGTGGAAAGGAGGGCATCGATGCCTTCTCGCAACAGCTACTTCAACAAGCTGGTAGACAGGAACAGGTCGATGGCGGAGCACGGCTTCGACCATTTCCCCGACGAAGGGGAGCTGTTCGACTACCTGATAGAGACGAACGACAAGGTCGACCTCCTGGCGGAAAGCCTGGGGGTGCGGATCGAGAAGGACGCGCGCGGGCGGCTCCGCGCCGCGCCCGGAAGGGAGTACATGCGATGAGGAAGCTGGAGACGGTGGATGCGCAGTGGCTTATCCAGCAGCCCTTCACGAGCCCCGCATGGGTGATCGAGGACCTGCTCACCGCCGGGCTTTCGCTCCTGGTCGGCTCGCCTAAGTCGGGAAAGAGCTGGATGGCCCTGAAGATGGCCCTCTGCGTGAGCACGGGAACCCCGTTCTGGGACCTGGAGACGCACGAGTGCGACGTCCTCTACCTCTGCCTCGAGGACACCAAGAGCCGCGTGCAGCAGAGGCTCTGGAAGCTCACCGACGAGGCGAGCCCGAGGCTCCACATCGCCACCGCTGCCGACAAGATCACGGGGGACCTCATCCCCCAGCTGCAGGACTTCGCAGAAGAGCACCCTGACACACGCATGGTCATCGTCGACACGCTGCAGATGGCGAGGAAGGCGTCGGGCGACAATGCCTACGCCGCCGACTACAGCGACATGAACGCTCTGAAGAGGTTCGCCGACGAGCGCGGCATCGCTGTGCTGTGCATCCACCACAGCCGCAAGATGGGCGATTCGGACGTCTTCAACACGGTGAGCGGGACCAACGGCATCACGGGCGCCGCCGACTGCACCATGGTGCTCAGCAACCTCAACCGCAGCGCGCACAGGGCGACGCTCTCCGTCACCGGAAGGGACGTCGAGTTCCAGGAGTACAAAATCCGGATGAACGACTGCGTATGGGAGCTGATCGAGAAGACCAGCAGGGAGGAACTCGAGGAACGCGAGGTGCCCGACGACGTCCTGCGGGTCCTGGACTTCATGATGACGCGCCCCATCGACTGGCAGGGAACGACCACGGAGCTCTACACGCAGGTCGGCCTGGAGACCGTGAGCGTGCCGGCCTTCGGCAAGCACCTCGCCCAGAACAGGGACTTCTTGGAGGACCGGGGAATCGCGTTCGAGAGAACGCGCACCCGTGAGGGAAGCATCATCAGCCTCTGCAGGACCGACGGATGATGTGGCACATGTGGCAGGAGTGGCAGCATCCGAGGGATACGGGGATGCGCTGCCACATCTGTCACAGCTGCAACGGCTCTCACCCTCACTCGGCGCCCAGCGCGACGAGAGAAATGAATCAGCCAGGTTTAGCGGAAACGGCAAACGCACCACTCAGAAGCGCCGCTAGCAAGCAGCCTAACCTGTGCGCACAGCGCTCATATCAGGTGCCCGCCGTGTTGTAGCTTGCTGCGGGATTGCGGGGCAAACAGCACAATAGCGTGCTCTTCTGCCCCGTGACTTCCATGCAGCAAGCTACCTATTATGTGACACAAATCGCCACATAATAGGGATCGCATCGTTGATAGCAAGCTACCTATTGTGTACGCACAAAGCGCGCACACAATCCCCGCTTGCCCGAAGGCCCGGCGGCTCCCCACGCCCCCGCAACCATGGAGGGTGGCGGGGGCTCGCCGGACCTTATTCTGCTTCGGCAATGCGATGCGGGGGAGCCCCCGCGCCCCTGGGATCGAATCTCAGCTGCGAGCTAATGCCCATACATGAAACTTTATGTAAAATGTGAGCATGTCTAAACCGCCCGAAAGGTGATCAGCCATGGCCATCATCCGACCCGTGTCCGACCTGCAGCGCAAGGTCGGCGAGCTCACCCGGCTCGCCAAGGAGACGAAAGAGCCCATATACCTCACCAAGAACGGCGCCGAGCACCTTGTGCTCATCGACTTCGGCGAGTTCGAGCGCCTGGCGAAGCTCGCCGGAAGAAGCGAGGCGAGGCAGCCATGAGCGGAACCTACGACTACTCATTCGTGAAGATGAACGAGGAGGACACGAAGCTGAAGCTCATCACGCCCGCCGTCGAGAAGGCCGGGTGGAGCAAGATGAGGCAGATGTTCTGCGAGTACTCCTACACCGACGGGGAGATCATCGTCCGGGGCAAGATGACGACGCGCGGCAAGCGCAAGAAGGTCGACTACCTCCTCATGCACCAGCGCGACGTCCCCATCGCGGTCATCGAGGCCAAGGACACGCAGCACACGGTCGGGGCGGGCATGCAGCAGGGCATTGGTTACGCCGCGGACCTGCGCGTCCCTTTCGTCTACAGCTCGAACGGCAAGGGCTTCCTCGAGCACGACATGATGACGGGGGCCGAGAGGCAGCTCCCCATGGACCGGTTCCCGAGCCCGTCCGAGCTGTGGGCGCGTTACTCGAGGCAGGACGGTCTCACCGGCGAGGGCGAGGAGATTGTCGAGGCCCCCTACTACCACGACTACGGCTCCCTGACGCCGCGCTACTACCAGCGAAACGCCGTCAACGAGGCGATCCGGGCAATCGCGCACGGCCAGCGCCGCATCCTGCTCGTCATGGCGACGGGCACCGGAAAGACGTTCACCGCGTTCCAGCTGGTGCACCGCCTCCGCGAGAGCGGCGCGGTGCGCAAGGTGCTCTACCTCGCAGACCGCAACGTCCTCGTCGACCAGACCATCACCGGCGACTTCAAGCCCCTGGAGAAGGTGACCACGAAGGTAAAGGGCCGCACGCTCGACAGCGCCTACGAGGTGTACTTCAGCCTCTACCAGCAGCTCGTGGGCGAGGACGGCGAGGAGATATTCCGCGCCTTCGACCCGTCGTTCTTCGACCTCGTCATCGTGGACGAGTGCCACCGGGGCTCGGCCAAGGCGGACTCTGCCTGGCGCAAGATCCTCGAGTACTTCGGCGGCGCCATACAGATCGGCATGACCGCCACCCCCAAGGAAACCGAGGAGGTCTCCACCATCGACTACTTCGGCGAGCCGGTCTACACCTACAGCCTCAAGCAGGGCATCGAGGACGGCTTCCTCGCCCCCTACAAGGTCATCCGGCCGAAGCTCGACATCGACGTCTACGGCTGGCGGCCGGCGAAGGGCCAGCTCGACGACAACGGGGAGCCAATCGAGGACCGCGTGTACTCCATCACCGACTTCGACCGCGACATCGTCGTGAGGGAGCGCACGGAGACCGTCGCCGCCAAGGTCACGGAGTTCCTGAAGGGCACCGACCGCTACGCCAAGACCATCGTGTTCTGCGTCGACATCGACCACGCGGAGCGCATGCGGCAGGCGCTGGTCAACTGCAACAAGGACATCGTCAGGGACCACCCGACCTACGTCATGCGCATCACCGGCGACAGCGCCGAGGGCAAGGCGCAGCTAGACAACTTCATGGACCCGGACGAGAAGCACCCGACCATCGTCACCACCTCGAAGCTGCTCACCACGGGGGTCAACTGCAAGACCTGCAAGGTCATCGTCCTCGACAACCTCTTCGGCGAGCAGGGCATGACCGAGTTCAAGCAGATCATCGGTCGCGGTACCCGCATCAAGGAGGACTACGGGAAGCTGTACTTCACCATCCTCGACTTCCGCAACGCGAGCCGGCTCTTCGCCGACCCCGCCTTCGACGGCGAGCCGGTGCAGATCTACGAGCCGCCCGAGGAGGCCCCCATCGTCCCGCCTGACGAGCCGGACAATTGGCAGGAGCCCGAGGGGGCCTCGCCGGACTTCAGCCCCGAGGGAGATGGCGGCTCCGACGACGCCGGCGGCGACCGCGTCAAGTACTACGTGCACGGCGTCCCGGTCACCGTGGTCTCGGAGCGCGTCGAGTACTACTCGGACGACGGCGGACTGGTCACCGAGAGCCTCAAGGACTACACGCGCAGGAACATCCTCGGCCAGTACGACTCCCTCGACCACTTCCTCAAGGCGTGGAACGAGGGGGACCGCAAGCAGGCCATCATCGACGCCCTGCGCGACGAGGGCGTCTTCCTGGATGCGCTGCGCGAGGAATCTGGCCAGGAGCAGATGAGCGACTTCGACCTCATCTGCCACATCGCCTACGACCAGAAGCCCCTCACGCGCTCCGAGCGCGCGAACAACGTGAAAAAGAAGGGCTACCTCTACGAGTACAACGAGGTGGCGCGGCGCGTGCTCGATACGCTGCTGGACAAATACGCCAACTCAAACCTCGTCGACCTCGCGGACACCCATATCCTCGATCTCGAGGAGTTCCAGGAGTTCGGCAGCCCCATGCGCATCGTGAAGGCGTTCGGTGGCAAGAAGAAGTACCTCGAGGCCGTGCACGAGCTCGAGCGAGAGCTCTACTCCGCCTAGGAATCGATAAGGAGAATTTGAATGGCACTTGGCACCCTGGTCAAGACCCTGCAGAACATCATGCGCAAGGACGCCGGCATCAACGGCGACGCGCAGCGCATCGAGCAGATGACGTGGATGTTCTTCCTCAAGGTCTACGACGCCAAGGAGGAGGAGTGGGAGTTTCACGACGACTCCTACGAATCCGTGATTCCCGAAGAGCTGCGCTGGCACAGCTGGGCGGTGGATTCCAAGGACGGAAAGGCGCCCACCGGCCCCGAGCTCCTCGACTTCGTGAACAACAGGCTGTTCCCCGGTCTGGCTAGTCTCGACCTGCCAGAGGGAGCTCCGCTGTCCCAGGTCGTCGTGAGGCAGGCGTTCACGGACGCCAACAACTACATGAAGGACGGCGTCCTGCTGCGCCAGGTGGTCAACGCGATCGACGACGCGGTCGACTTCACGGAGTACAAGGAGCGCCACGCCTTCGGCGAGATCTACGAGACGATCCTCAAGGACCTGCAGAGCGCCGGCAACGCGGGCGAGTTCTACACGCCCCGCGCCGTCACCGACTTCATGGCCAAGATGCTCGACCCCAAGCTGGGCGAGAGCGTCGCGGACTTCGCGTGCGGAACCGGCGGCTTTCTCACCTCGGCGCTCAAGCTCCTCGAGGCCCAGGTGGAGACGCCCGCCGACCGCGAGGTCTACTCCCAGAGCGTCTACGGCATGGAGAAGAAGCAGCTGCCCTACCTTCTGTGCGTCACCAACATGCTGCTCCACGACATCGACCAGCCCAAGATCTTCCACGGAAACTCGCTCGACCGCGACGTACGCGAGTACCGGCACGAGCCCGACGGCCTCTTCGACGTGGTGCTCATGAACCCGCCCTACGGGGGAAGCGAGAACGACGCCATCAAGAACAACTTCCCCGTGGCGCTGCGCAGCTCCGAGACCGCGGACCTCTTCCTCGCGCTCATCCTCTACCGGCTGAAGGAGCACGGCCGCGCGGCGGTCATCATCCCCGACGGCTTCCTTTTCGGCACCGACGGGGCGAAGCTCGAGATCAAGCGGCGCCTGTTGGAAGAGGCGAACCTGCACACCGTCGTGCGCATGCCCCAGAGCGTGTTCGCACCCTACACCTCCATCACCACCAACATCCTGTTCTTCGAGAACAACGGGCCCTCCGAAGGCGTGTGGTTCTACCGCATGGACATGCCGGAAGGCTACAAGCACTTCTCCAAGACCAAGCCCATCAGGCTGGAGCACTTCGACCCCGTAATCGAGTGGTGGAACGACCGCAAGAAAATCGAGGAGGATGGCCACCCCAAGGCACATTTCTACACTCCAGAGGAGCTGAAGGAACGCGGCTACAATTTCGACCTTTGCGGCTACCCGCATGACGAAGAGGAGATTCTGCCGCCCGACGAGCTCATCAAGAGCTACAAGGCGGAGCGCGAGCGACTCGACGCGGAAATCGACGCCAAGCTAGGCGAGATTTGCAGCATCCTCGGAATCGAGCTGTAGCATGAAGGCACAGGACTTGAAGAACTCCATCCTCCAACTGGCCGTGCAGGGCAAGCTGGTGCCGCAGGATCCCTCCGACGAGCCTGCGAACGAGCTGCTCGAGCGCATCCGCGAGGAATGCGCGGAGCTCATCGAGCAGAAGAAGATCAAGAAGCCCAAGGGCGGAGAGTCGGTCATCTACCGGGGTTCCGATGGGTCCCGCTATGAGAAGCGCGTGGACGCGAAGGGCCACGAGAGTGAGCCGATCTGCATCGACGACGAGATCCCGTTCGAGATTCCCGAGGGCTGGGAATGGGCCCGGCTGTCCTCTGTCTGCGTTAAGCTTACCGATGGGTCGCATAATCCTCCGCCAAAAGCGGTCAATGGTTATCCCGTGATAAGCGCGATGAGCATCGATGGCCGATCAATCAACCTGAACCGCATTAGTCGCTTTGCCGATCGGTCTGGCTTCGAAAAAGAGAATCCCCGAACGAGGATCAAACGCGGCGACATAATTCTAGGCATTATCGGCGGGTCAATCGGCAATGTTGCGATTTTCGATTACGATGAAGCTGTAATTGCTCAACGAAGCGTCGCCATAATCGATTGCGGCGCTCTTAACGAGTATGTCTCCTTCGCGCTGGAGAGCCCCCTTTTCTTTGGATACTACAAAAATGCTGCAGGTACAGCCCAGGGCGGAATATATCTTGGGGCATTGGGAGACATGCTTGTACCCATCCCGCCCCTTACTGAACAGCGCCGCATCGTCGCCAAGGTCGACGAGCTCATGCCGCTGGTCGAGGAGTACGGCGAGCTCGAGGACGCCCGCGAGGCCCTGGACGCCGCGCTGCCCGACCGCCTGCGCAAATCCGTGCTGCAGCTTGCTGTCGAGGGTAAGCTGGTGCCCCAGGACCCCTCCGACGAGCCCGCAAGTGAGCTGCTCGGGCGCATCCGGAAGGAGCGCGCCGAGCTCATCGAACAGAGGAAAATCAGGAGGCCCAAGGGTGGCGAGTCGGTCATCTACCGCAAAGGCGGGAGCTGGTACGAGCGCCGCGGCAAATCCGAACCCGTCTGCATCGACGACGAGATCCCCTTCGACATCCCGGAGAGCTGGGAGTGGTGCAGGCTATGCGGCCTTGCGGCATTTTCAGGTGGGAAGACCCCATCCACTGATGACAAATCCAATTACGAGGAAAACGGCATTCTATGGGTTACTTCCAAAGACATGAAGCGTGATTACATCGACAGCACTCTTATCACGCTATCTGAGAAGGGGGCCTCTGAACTCACTAGATACAAACCCGGTACGATTTTAATGGTCACGCGGAGCGGGATTTTGAGGCGCATGCTGCCAGTAGCGATGCTGAAGAGGAGCGCTACGGTTAACCAGGACCAGAAGGCAATCTGTCCCTTTGACTACCGTCTTAGCGAATGGCTACTGCGCTTCTTCAAAGCGAGCGATAGTTATATAAGGTCAAACTTTTCAAAAGCGGGAACAACAGTTGAAAGTGTTGTCTTTGACAAGGTCAAGTCTATGCCAATTCCCATCCCTCCCCTCGAAGAGCAGAAACGCATCGTCGAAAGAGTCGACCAGATAATGAAACTGATAGGAGCCTAGCGCATGGGCAAGGAACTGTTCGACAACATCCCCAGCAAGGTCGAGGACCTACTCCGCGCCGTGGAGCTGGGGAAAATCGGCCTCCCCGATCTGCAGAGGCCCTTTGTCTGGCCCGACAGCAAGGTGAGGAACCTCCTCGACTCGATGCTGAAGGGCTATCCCATCGGCTACATCATGCTCTGGTCGTCGCCGGACGAATACGGCAACACCAAGCAGATCGGCGGCAACGAGAAGACCTACAAGGAGCCCGACGACCTGGTCATCGACGGCCAGCAGAGACTCACGGCCCTGCTGGCCGCGCTCCATGGGACAAGGGTCCGGGACAAGAACTACCGGGAGCGTCCGATAAGAATCTCGTTCAACCCGCTCACCAGGGAGTTCGCTGTCTGGACTCAGGCGTTCGAGAGGAACACGGAGTGGATCAGCTCCGTGAGCTCGGTGTTCGAGGCGGACAGGGACCACTCCGTGTCGAAGTTCCGCAAGGCCTTCATCAGGCAGGCCAACGAGGGGCGGGAGAGGAACGGCAGGCACGCTCTGACCGACGAGGAGGAGGACCTGATCGAGGAGAACCTCAACGACCTCCTCAACCTGGGGATATACACGCTCCCAACGTTGAAGATCAACTCGAAAGCCGACGAGGAGGACGTGGCGGAGATCTTCGTGCGCGTGAACTCCGGCGGGACCAAGCTCACCGAGAAGAACTTCATCGAGACCCTGCTGGCGGTGTTCGACAACGACGTTCACGCGCGCATAGACAGGTTCTGCGCGGAGTCCCGCGTGCCGAAGGACGGGACCGCCTACAACCAGATCATCGAAGTCGACCCGTCGCACCTAATCAGGATTGCCGTCGGCGTCGGGTTCAGGCGCGCCCGTCTCAAGTACGCCTACATGCTCCTGAGGGGCAAGGATCTGAAGACCGGGGCCACCTCGGCCAAGACGCGCGAGGAGAACCTCGGAAAGTTCAAGGCCGCCCTCGACCTCGCCCTTAACCTTAACAACTGGCACTCCTTTCTCAACCTGTTCGGCAAGGCGGGATACCTAAGAGGGAGCATCGTCGCCTCGACCAACGCGGTGGTATTCAGCTACGTCCTGTACCTCATCGGCAAGTACGACTACAAAGTGCCGCCGTTCGAGCTGAACAAGATCATCACCAAGTGGATCTTCATGGCCACCATAACCGGTTTCTACACCGGATCGACCGAGTCTGAGGTCGAGAAGCAGTTCGCCGATCTGCGGGAGGTGACAACGGCGGAAGGCTTCGTGTCCTACCTGGAATCCGCCATCGCGACCAGGTTCACGGACGACTTCTTCGCATACACCCTGCCGAGCAGCCTCGAGGGTTCGTCGGCAAACTCGCCGTCGTGGTTCGGCTACGTCGCCTCGCTCATCGTTCTGGGCACGCCTATGCTGTTCAGCACGACGCCGCTTGCCCAGTACTTCGCCATCGGCACGAGCGGGAAGAAGAACGCCATCGACAAGCACCATATCTTCCCGAAGAATTACCTGACGAAGATAGGCTACGACAACGACCGCGAAAGAAACCAGATAGCCAACTTCACATACCTCGACTACAACACCAACATCGAGATCGGCGACAAGGCCCCAGCCGAATACGTCTCCGCTTACAGGCAAAAGCTCGGCGAAGAGGGATATGCGAAATCCTGCAGGGACAATGCACTCCCCCTCGATTTCGAGAACCTCGGATACCCGGACTTCCTCGCTCAAAGAAGGACGCTCATGGCAGGCGTCGTGAAGAAGGCATACGAAAAGCTTTGTGAGTAATGCTTAAAGTCTGTTGCCCCGTTTCTGGTTCCCAGTTTCCATAGCTGGTTCCCAAACGGTTCCGAAATAGGCCAAAGAGCCGGGAGCACCATAAGGACGCGGGCGCACGCACGCGCACCCAAACAAGGAAGCGGCTAGGTAGAGACGTTCATCCACCTAGCCGCTTTCGCTATCTGAACTGCAGTTATCAGCCTGCTTGCCCTTGTCCTGCAAAAGCTGATGCCATTGCAGAGCGCCTAGAAGCAGCTCGAATCAAGTAGGACAACCGATACACTTTTTACTGCATATCATTCCCACTCAATCGTCGCGGGCGGCTTGGACGTGATGTCGTACGCCACGCGGTTCACGCCGGGAACCTCGGCCACGATGCGGCTCGAGATGCGAGCGAGCACCTCGTAGGGGAGTTTCGCCCAGTCGGCCGTCATAGCGTCGGAGCTCTCAACGGCGCGCACGATGATGGGCCGCGCGTATGTGCGCTCGTCGCCCATGACGCCCACGCTTCTGATGTCGGGCAGCACGGCGAAGTACTGCCAGCAGCTGTGGGCGCTGTTGCGCTCGCCGGTCTCCTCGAACAGCTTCGCGTTGTACGCGTCAAGCTCCTCGCGCACGATGGCGTCGGCGTTCTTCAGGATGCCAAGCTTTTCGGGCGTCACCGATCCGATGATGCGAATGGCAAGCCCCGGGCCGGGGAAGGGCTGGCGGTAGACGATGTGGTCGGGCAGGCCGAGCGCCGTGCCAAGCGCGCGCACCTCGTCCTTGAAGAAGTGGTCGAGCGGCTCGATCAAATCGAAGCTCACGCCGTCGGGGAACGGGATCAGGTTGTGATGGCTCTTGATGGTGGATGCCTTGCCGCCGGTCTTGCGCGCGCCCGACTCGATGATGTCGGGGTAGATGGTGCCCTGGGCCAGGTACTTCACGCCGTCGAGCTTCTGCGCCACGGCGAAGAACTCCTTCCAGAACTGCGTGCCGATGATCTGGCGCTTGCGCTCGGGCTCCGTCACGCCGTCGAGCAGCTTCGCGTAGCGCTCCGCGGCGTGCACGTGGATGAAGTCGACGTCGAACTGCTTGGTGAATACCTCTTCGACCTGCTCGGGCTCGTCTTTGCGCAGCATGCCGTGGTTCACGAACACGCAGGTCACCTGCTTGCCGATGGCGCGGCTCATCAACGCCGCGACGACGCTCGAATCAACGCCGCCCGAAAGCGCCAAGATCACGCGGTCGTCTCCGACCTTCTGGCGGATGGCGGACACCATGCGCTCGACTAGGTTGTCCATCGACCAGTCAGCCTCAAGACCGCAGATCTTGAACAGGAAGTTGGACAGCATGTCGTTTCCGTTGGGGGTGTGGCGCACCTCGGGGTGGAACTGCGTGGCGTAGAGCTTGCGCTCGGGGCATTCCATCGAGGCAACGGGGCACACGTCGGTATGCGAAGTGACGACGAATCCCGCGGGAACCTCGGACACGGCGTCGCGATGGCTCATCCACACGGTCTGCTCGTCGGGCGTGCCGTCGAGCAGCTGGCTTTCGCCTTGGCGGGTGAGCGGGGCGGGGCCGTATTCGCCCTTCTCGGTGTGGCCGACGGTGCCGCCGAGAGTGACGGCCATGATCTGCTGGCCGTAACAGAACCCGAGCACCGGCACGCCCAACTCGAGCACACCCGGGTCGATCTTCGGGGCGTCCTCTGCGTACACGCTGGCCGGGCCGCCTGAAAGGATGACGGCCGACGGCTTCAGCGCGGCGAGCTCGTCGGCCGAGATGTCGCAGGGGACGATCTCCGAATAGACGTGCAGGTCGCGCACGCGACGTGCGATGAGCTGGCCGTACTGGGCGCCGAAGTCCAAGACGACGACCTTCTGGTCGGAAGTGGCGGTGGTGTTCACGCGGGTTCCCTTTCTGATCGACATGCGCCGCGGACGGACAGTGCAGCCGCGGTCGTTCGAATTGCTGAGAATATGGCCTGATTATACGTGTGCGCCGCAAACAATTCCGCGCTTCCTATGACACTTTCATGGTCGCTGCATAACGCTCGCGCCGCCACGTTAGAATGCGGGCTTGGCATTCGCACGCTGCGGATGCGCTCTTTCGTTGCGAAATCACCGTGCGACCAACTCGGACCAAGGGGATTATTCTCGATGTTCACGCTCATTGAAGCACTCAAAGCGCTTGCCTTCGGCATCGTCGAGGGCATCACCGAATGGCTGCCCATCTCGTCGACCGGCCACATGATGCTGCTCCAGCAGTTTCTGCCGCTCGATGTGTCCGCGTCGTTCTACGACGTGTTCCTGGTGGTCATCCAGCTCGGAGCCATCATGGCCGTCATCATCTTGTACTTCCAGAAGCTCAATCCGTTCTCGCGCAAGAAAACGCCCGCTCAGCGGCGCAGCACGTGGGGCATTTGGGCGAAGGTGGTCGTCGGCACCATCCCGGCGGGCATCGTGGGGCTGCTCCTCGACAACTGGATGGAAGAGAACGTGATGAACAACGACCAGATCTCGTACCTGGTCGTGTCGCTCGCACTCATCGTCTACGGCATCATCTTCATCGTCATGGAGCACGTCAACCGCAAGCGCATCGCCGAGGCGCAGGCCGCCCCGCGCGGCAAGCACGCGGCTCCGGCGCACGCCGCCAAGGACTTCAAGTGGGAAGCCGACCCCGAAGGCGAGGACGCGTCCAACGCCATCGCGAAGGTGCGCAACTTCGATGAGCTGTCGTTTGGCAAGGCGTTCGCCATCGGCATCTTCCAGAGCCTGGCCATCATCCCGGGCACGTCGCGCTCGGGATCGATCATCATCGGCTCGATGCTTCTGGGCACGTCGCGCACGGTGGCGACCGAGTTCGCGTTTTTCCTGGCCATCCCCATCATGCTCGGCTGGAGCCTGCTGAAGTTCATCAAGCACGGCTTCGCGTACACGGGCACCGAGTGGATGGTCTTCGGCATCGGCATTGTCACGGCGTTCGTCGTGTCCATCCTGTCCATCAAGTTCTTGATCGGCTACATCAAGCGTAACGACTTCACGGCGTTCGGCGTGTACCGCATCATCGTCGGCATCGCGATGATCGGCGTTTTCGGCGTGGCTCTCGGCAAGCTGTTCATGTAGCGCGAACGCCCGAGGCGGGCGTTCATTTGACGCATTTCGAAAATATACTCCGCGCGGGTGCGCCTTTGCTATGATTGGCGCACACGAGTGGCCTGAAGGTTGCGCCCTCGGCGCCGAGCTGGTCTTTCCAGCGCGGCGATCGGGGGCGCGCTGCGTTTCGGGGCCGATTCTCGTTACCGTCTACGAAGAAGAGGCTGGCCGTTTTGAATGCGCTGCCGCGCGTCCGCCGCGCAAGCGCGTCAACCCGGCTGTCCTGGAAAGGAACCACCATGGCAGAAGATTCCGGTGCCCTCGCCCAAATCGAACAGCATCGCCAGAAGATCGATGCCATCGACGAGCAGATCGTCACTCTGCTCAACGAGCGCGCCCTGCAATCGCTGCAGATTCGCGACCTCAAACCCGAGGTGCATATGGGCCTGTACGACCCGCGTCGCGAAGAGGAGATTCTGGAGAAGGTGAGCGCCTACAACAAGGGCCCGCTGTTCAACGACAACCTGCGCGACATCTACACCACCATCCTCAAGGTCATGAAGGAGGCGCCTTCCTTATGAGTTCCGCACCGGTTTCGAAGATTCCCGATTTGGGCGCCCGTACCGATGAGATAACGATTTTCGCCGGGCCCTGCTCGGTGGAATCCGTGGAGCAGTTCAACGAGGTGGCCGAATGCGTGGCGAGCCTCGGGCTGCACTGGATCCGCGGCGGCGCATTCAAGCCGCGCACCAACCCGCACTCGTTCCAGGGCCTGGGCGAGGAGGCGCTGCAGATTATGCAGGCGGGCTCGGTCAAGTACGGGCTCAAGACCCTGACCGAGGTCATGGATTCCGAGCACATCGACCTGGTCAGCGCCTATTGCGACGGCATCCAGGTGGGTGCGCGCAACTTCCAGAACTTCAGCCTGCTGAAGAACATCGGCGCGAAGACCGCCGTGTCCAAGAAGATGGTGCTGTTCAAGCGCGGTTTCGCGGGCACGATCGCCGAATGGCTGTCCGCCACCGAGTACCTGACACTTGCAGGCAACGACAACATCGTGCTGTGCGAACGCGGCCTGCGCACGTTCGAGACGGCCACGCGGTTCACGCTCGACATCTCGGCCGTGCCGGTCATCCACAAGCAGTCGCTGTTCCCGATCTGCGTGGACGTGTCGCATCCGGCAGGCCAGCGCGACCTCGTGCCGTCGCTCGCACGCGCGGCTGTGGCCGCGGGCGCCGACTCCATCATGATCGAGGTGCATCCGAACCCGCCCGAGGCGCTGTCGGACGGACCGCAGCAGCTCACGCCCGCCCAGTTCGCGGACCTCGTGGGAGAGCTGCGCGAAATCGCCGCCGTCTTCGGGAAGAAGATCGTGTAGGCGCGTACGGTCGTACGGCCGTACGCGGTGCGCGGCGCCGCATGAACGGCGCCAAACACCAGTGGTGCGGCGGGGAAGCCGCGGAGACTGCGCGGTCGGGACG
This sequence comes from uncultured Eggerthellaceae bacterium, assembly GCA_903789375.1. GTDB lineage: Bacteria > Actinomycetota > Coriobacteriia > Coriobacteriales > Eggerthellaceae > CAIFEB01. The sequence goes on from CAIFEB010000001.1 coordinate 32,184, forward strand.
CGGCATCAGAGCCTGCGCGGCGGCGGAGCCTGCGCAACATCAAACACTGTTGATTCAGCAGGGAAGGGGCATGCCCAAGAGGGCGTGCCCCTTCTTTCGTGGCGGGTGTCCGTTATCGCCCGATTTGACGAAACTGTGTTGGTATGGAGAAACGCGGAATCGCGCTTGAACCCGGAAAGCCGGTGGCTATACTCAGGTCAACAAGTTAATAGTTGAGATGCGTTGACGAGGATAAGTACGAACGAATCCACCTTTTCAAGAGAGCCGGCGGCTGGTGGAAGCCGGCGGGTGGACGGTCTGAATGCCCCCTCCGAGCAGTTCAGCTGGAACTTTTTGCCGTGTGTTGGACGATCTCCGATTTCGCGGTAGGAACAGTACACTGAGCCGGTGACTCCGTAATCGTTTTTCGGCATGGGTTTCCATGCGCTCTTCTCGAGGTCTCGGTGCAGTGTGCAACGGGGCTTTTTTTATTGCTTCGATTCGCCGGGGCTTAAGGCGAAGGAGAGGAGAGAGCGATATGGAGCTGAGAAGCGATGCCGTGCGGTTGGGCGTCATGCGCGCGCCGCACCGCAGCCTGCTCAAGGCTGATGGCATCACCGACGAGGAGATGAAGCGGCCGATGGTCGCCATAATCAACTCGCGCAACGACATCATCCCGGGCCACAACAACCTGGACAAGATCGCCGAGGCCGTGAAGGCCGGCATCTACATGGCGGGCGGCGTTCCGTTTGAAATCTCGACCATAGGCGTGTGCGACGGCATCGCCATGAACCACGCGGGCATGCACTACTCGCTCGTTTCGCGCGAGGTCATCGCCGACTCCGTGGAATGCGCGCTGCAGGGCCACGCGTTCGACGCGGCCGTGTGCATCCCCAACTGCGACAAGGTCGTGCCCGGCATGATCATCGGCGCCCTGCGCGTCAACATCCCCACGGTGTTCTGCTCCGGCGGCCCCATGCTCGCGGGCAAGCAGCCCGGCGGTTGCGGTCCCACGACGGATCTCAATACGCTGTTCGACGGCGCGGCATCCGTGCTCAACGGCACCATGACCGAAGACCAGCTGAAGTACTATGAGAACACCGCCTGCCCGACCTGCGGCAGCTGCTCGGGCCTGTTCACCGCCAACTCCATGAACTGCCTGTGCGAGGCGCTCGGCATCGCGCTTCCGGGCAACGGCACCATCCCGGCCGTCTACTCTGAGCGCTTGCGCTTGGCCAAGCACGCCGGCATGAAGGTTATGGAGCTGCTCGAGAAGGGTATCAAGATCGGCGACATCGTGAGCGAGGCGGCCATCCACAACGCCATGGAGTGCGACATGGCGTTCGGCGGCTCAACGAACACGGTGCTGCATCTGACGGCCATCTCGCGTGCGGCGGGCCATCCCATCACGATGGACGACTGGGACGCCGCGTCGGCGCGTACGCCGCACCTGGTCAAGCTGCAGCCGTCCGGCCCGCGTCCGCTTTCCGACCTGTACGAGGTCGGCGGCGTGCCGGTCGTCATGCACGAGCTTGACGAGCTCGGCCTGCTCGACCACAGCGCCCAGACGTGCATGGGCTCGTTCGACACCTATATCTTCGACTACACCAAGCCGGCTGACGGCGAGGTGTGCCGTAAACATGACAACCCGTTCTCCCCGGTGGGAGCGCTGCGCGTGCTGCATGGCAACCTGGCGCCCAACGGCGGCATCGTCAAGAAGTCGGCGGTCGACCCCTCGATGCTCAAGCACACGGGTCCGGCGCGCTGCTTCAACAGCGAGGAAGAGGCCTGCGAGGCCATCTACGCCAACAAGATCAAGCCGGGCGACGTCGTGGTCATCCGCTACGAGGGCCCGAAGGGCGGTCCGGGTATGCGCGAGATGCTGACGCCGACGTCGGCCATCGTGGGCATGGGCCTGTCCAAGAGCGTGGCTCTGCTCACCGACGGCCGCTTCTCCGGCGCGACCAAGGGCCCAGCTGTGGGCCATGTGAGCCCCGAAGCAGCGGCGGGCGGCCCCATCGCCCTCATCCAAGAAGGTGATTCCGTCACCGTCGACATCGAGGGCGGCGAGCTGAACCTGAACATCTCCGACGAGGAGTTCGAGCGCCGGCGCAAGGAGTTCGTGCCGCCGGCTCCCAAGCACAACCACGGCGTGCTGGCGAAGTACGCCAAGCTGGTCAGTTCTGCGGACGAGGGGGCGTACGTGTCATGAGCAACGCGGTAAAGCACAGCGCTTCGACCGATTCGAAGGCCGCCCTCACCGTCGCCAAGGCGGGCGCGCCGCGCGGCCTGGGCAGCAAGAACCCCAAGCAGGGCCAGAAGATGACCGGCGCCGAGGCGGTCATCGCGTCGCTCGAAGCCGAGGGTGTCGATACGATGTTCGGCTACCCGGGCGGCCAGGTCATCAAGATCTACGACGCGCTGTACAACTCCAAGCAGATTCACCATGTGCTTGCGCGCCACGAGCAGGGCGCCGTGCATGAAGCCGACGGCTATGCGCGTGCGACCGGCCGGGTCGGCGTGGCCCTGGTCACGAGCGGCCCGGGTGCTACGAACACGGTGACGGGCATCGCGACGGCCTACATGGACTCCGTGCCCCTGGTCGTCATCACCGGCCAGGTACCGCGCGGCGTCATCGGCACAGACTCGTTCCAGGAGTCCGATATCGTCGGCATCACCATGCCGGTGGTCAAGCACAGCTACCTACTGCAGTCGGTGGACGACCTGGCCACGACGTTCCGCGAGGCGTTCCACATCGCCAAGACCGGCCGTCCGGGACCGGTGCTCATCGACATCCCGTCCGACATCGCCGGCGAGGAAGTCGTGTTCAACTATCCCGACGACGTGAACATCCCGTCGTACCGCCCGACGTACCGCGGCAACGCCAAGCAGATTCGCGCGGCGTGCTCGCGCATCCGCCGGTCGCACCGTCCGGTGCTCTACGTGGGCGGCGGCGCCATCATCTCGGGCGCCGGCGAAGAGGTTGCCGAGCTCTCGCGGATGCTGCAGATCCCCATCGTGACGACGCTCATGGCGAAGGGCGCCGTGCCGTTCGACGACCCGCTGAACCTGGGGCTCGTCGGCATGCACGGATCCAAGTACGCGAACCTCACGCTGAACAAGTCCGACCTGATCATCGCCTGCGGCGCGCGCTTCTCCGACCGCGTGACGGGCAAGCTCGGCAGCTTCGCGCCCGACGCCGACGTCATTCACATCGATATCGACCCGGCCGAGATCGGCAAGATCCGCGAAGCGCAGATCCCCATCGTGGGCGACCTCAAGGGCGTGCTCGACTCGATGATCACGGCGTTCGCGAAGTCCAAGGTCAAGCCCGACACCAAGGCGTGGCTCGAGCAGATCGACGGCTGGCGCAAGCGCTACCCGTTCTACGACACCGCCGTGGTGGAGGAGCCCAACCGGATTGTGCCGGAGCTCGCCCTTGCGAAGCTCGCCGACAAGCTCGACCCGGACACGTCCATCGCCGTCACCGAGGTAGGCCAGCACCAGATGTGGGCGGCCCAGTTCCTGAAGTGCCGCAAGCCGCGCACGTTCCTGTCGTCGGGCGGCCTGGGCACGATGGGATTCGGGTTCCCGGCGGCCATCGGCGCCAAGGTGGGCTGTCCGGACAAGACCGTCGTCTGCATCGCCGGCGACGGGTCGTTCCAGATGAACAGCCAGGAAATGGCCACGGCCGCCATCAACGGCATCGCCGTGAAGGTGGTCATCATGGACAACCGGGCGCTCGGCATGGTGCGCCAGTGGCAGAAGCTGTTCTACCACCAGCGCTACTCGTTCACCGAGCTGGCGCCCAACCCCGACTTCGTCAAACTGGCCGAGGCGTACGACTGGGAAGGGGAGCGCGTGAGCGACCCCAAGGAGCTCGACGCCGCGTACGACCGCATGCTCGCCAGCGACGGTCCGTACCTGCTCGACATCTCCATCCCGCGCGACCAGAGCGTGTTCCCGATGGTGCCTCCTGGAAAGGCGCTGTCCGAGGTGCTCGGTGCCATCGACCGCAACGACGGCGCGACGCGCCAGATTCCCGAGGAGGAGGCCGCGACGGTGAAGGTCGCGCCCGAGCCTTCCGACGAGGAGCTATTCGACATCGAAGACGACGCCGAAGCCGATGAGAAGGAGGATGCGCGATGAGCAGGGACAAACATGTGCTCTCCGTTCTGGTTGAGAACAAGCCCGGCGTGCTGTCGCGCGTGACCGGCCTCATCTCGCGGCGCGGCTTCAACATCGAGTCGCTGTCCGTGGGTCCGACCGAGGATCCCACGAAGTCGCGCGTGACGGCCATCGTCAACGCCGACGACGTGGCTTACGAGCAGATCACCAAGCAGCTGCACAAGCTGGTGAGCGTGCACAAGATCACCGACCTAACGTACGACAACGCGATCGAGCGCGAGCTCGTGCTGTTCAAGGTGAACGCGCCGGCCGAGCGCCGCAGCGAGATCATCGAGATCGCCAACGTGTTCCGCGCCAACATCGTCGACGTGGGCAAGAGCTCGCTCACGGTCGAGGCCACCGGTGACGAGGGCAAGCTCAAGGGCATGGAGGACCTCTTCCGCGGCTACGGCCTGAAGGAGATCACGCGCACCGGCAAGATTGCCATGGCGCGCAACTCCAAAGAGGTGTAAGGCCACCGCGCCGACTCCCGGCTGCTCACACGGCAGCGAGCCGGCTGCCGCGGGAGCAGCCGGGAAGGCGCGAGACATACGCGGCGTAAGCGCGTCGCATGCGTTATCAAACGCTTCGGCGTTCGATATAGAGAATGGGTATATCAGCCAAACAAATGAAAGGACTAGATCATGGCTGTCACCGTTTTGTACGAGAAGGATGTGGACCCCAAGGTCATCCAGGGTCTGAAGGTTGCCATCATCGGCTATGGCTCGCAGGGCCATGCCCATGCGCTCAACCTCATGGACTCCGGCGTGGACGTGCGCGTCGGTCTGCGCGAGGGCTCCAAGAACTGGAAGATCGCCGAGGACCACGGCCTGAAGGTCACCACGATGGACCAGGCAGCCGAGGAAGCCGACGTCATCATGATCCTCATCCCCGATGAGATCCAGAAGGACGTCTATAAGGAGCACATCGAGAAGCACCTCAAGCCCGGCAACACGCTCGCGTTCGCCCATGGCTTCAACATCCACTACGGCTACATCAAGGCGCCGGAAGGCGTGAACGTCATCATGGCCGCCCCGAAGGGCCCGGGCCACATCGTCCGCCGTCAGTTCACCGAGGGCTCCGGCGTGCCGGATCTGGCCTGCGTGCAGCAGGACGCTACGGGCAACGCGTGGGACATCGTCCTGTCCTACTGCTGGGCGCTCGGTGGAGCGCGCGCCGGCATCATCAAGGCGACGTTCGCCGAGGAGACCGAAGAGGACCTCTTCGGTGAGCAGGCTGTCCTCTGCGGCGGTCTCGTCTCCTTGGTCACCACCGGCTTCCAGACCCTCGTCGACGCCGGTTATCCGCCCGAGCTCGCGTACTTCGAGTGCTATCACGAGATGAAGATGATCGTCGACCTGATGTACGAGTCCGGAATCCACTTCATGAACTACTCGATCTCCAACACCGCCGAGTACGGCGAGTACTACGCCGGCCCGATGGTCATCAACGAGGAGTCCAAGAAGGCCATGGACGTTATCCTCAAGCGCATCCAGAACGGCGAGTTCGCCAAGGAGTTCATGGATGACTGCGCCAACGGCCACAAGAAGCTGCTGGAGCAGCGCGAGGCCATGAACGGCAGCCTCATCGAGACCACGGGCGCGAAGATCCGCGGCATGTTCTCCTGGCTGAACTCCGACAAGGAGGACTAGTTTCCGCGCTCAACGCGGAGACGCGACACCCCCATTTCGGGAATATTGCCCGCTTGCGAGAGCCGGGGCGACCGTCGGTCGGCCGTCCCGGCTCTTACGGAAGGGCCGAACGCTGTCCGGCGGCTGACGTGGCCGCCGGATTTGCTACGATGAAGCCATAATCCGCAAACCATGGGAAAGGTGGTTGGCCGTATGGCGAAACGCGTGCTCGTGACCGAGGCGGTTGACAAGGCGTGCACCAGCATACTGAGGAGCCGCGGAATCGCGGTCGATATGAAGCTGGGACTTAATACCGATCAGCTCAAGGACATCATCGGCCAGTACGACGGCATGATCGTGCGCTCGCACACGCAGGTCACGCGCGAGCTCATCGAAGCGGCGGGAAAGCTCAAGGTCATCGGACGCGCGGGCGTGAGCGTCGACAACATCGACGTGGAGGCGGCCACCGACCACAACGTCATCGTGTGCAACGCCCCCAACTCCAACATCGTCTCGGCGGCGGAGCTGGCGATGGGGCTCATCATCGCGGCGAGCCGCAGCATCCCGCAGGCGAACGAGGCCATGCACCACGGCGTGTGGGATCGCGCCGCCTGCAAGGGCACCGAGCTGTACGAGAAGACGCTTGCGATCTTCGGACTGGGCCGCGTCGGCGGGCTGGTCGCCCAGCGCGCAGCGGCTTTCGGCATGAAGCTCATCGGCTACGACCCGTACTGCAGCCGCGACCGTGCGACGGCGCTCGGCGTCGAGCTGTACGATTCGATCGACGAAGTGCTTCCGCAGGCCGACTACATCACCGTCCACATGCCCAAGACCGAAGAGACGACGGGTATGTTCGGTCCGCTCGAGTTCGCCAAGATGAAAGACGGGGTCATCGTCATCAACGTGGCACGCGGCGGCATCTACGACGAGAAGGCGCTGTCGGACTTCATCGCGGCGGGCAAGGTGCGCGCGGTCGGTGTCGACGTGTTCGAAGGCGAGCCGGTCATCACCTCGCCGCTGCACGAGTTCGACCAGGCCATCCTCACACCGCACATCGGCGCGGACACGAGCGAGGCGCAGCGGCGCGCGGGCGCGCAGATCGCCAACTATGTGGCGCTTGGGCTTGCCGGCTCGGTCGTGCCCACGGCGGTGAACCTGACCACGGTCCCGCCCGAGGTGGTGGACGTCGCGGCGCCGTACGTGCCGGCCTGCCAGCTCATGGGGTCGATGGCGGCGCAGCTCAACCGCGATACGCCGCAGTACCTGGGCGTGACGGCGGCGGGCCGTATCGCCACGTCGGACATCCAGGTGTTCGTGGCCAGCACGCTCAAGGGCATCCTCGACTACAAGGAGAAGGGCGTCGTCACGCCCAAGAACGCCGAGGAGGTGGCGCACCGTCACGGCATCGCCATCGAGGCCAGCACGACGGCGGCGTCCGACGGCTACTCGTCGTCGCTCACCATCACAGCCGACGATGTGGAGCTGGCCATCACGGTGGCCGACCCGCAGCGCCCGGCGCGCTTGGTGTCGCTGTTCGGGTACCGGTTCGACCTGGTTCCTGGAAAGCGCCAGCTGATTTTCCGCTATTCTGACGCGCCCGGCCGCATCGGCGTCATCGGGACTATTCTGGGGGAGCACGGCATCAACATCACCACCATGCAGATCGGCAAGCGCTCCGACATCGACAGCGCGCTGGTCTTCATGAACGTCGAGGGCGACCTCGACGACGCGGTCCTCGACGAGCTGCGCGAGAGCATCGACGGCCTCGAGGACCTGTGGTACATCGTTCTGTAGAAAGGAACATTCGCATGACGCGTAAGATCAAAATCTTCGACACGACTTTGCGCGATGGCGAGCAATCGCCGGGCGCGTCGATGAACACCGAAGAGAAACTCGTGGTCACGCGTGAGCTGCTGCGCATGAACGTGGACGTCATCGAAGCCGGCTTCCCGATTTCGAGCCCGGGCGACTTCGAGAGCGTGCGCCGCATCGCCGAGCTTGCGGGCGACAACGCGATCGTCTGCGGCCTCACGCGCGCCGTCGACAAGGACATTGACTGCGCAGCCGACGCCCTGAAGTACGCCAAGCATCCGCGCATCCACACCGGCCTGGGCGTGTCGCCGTCGCACATCCACGACAAGCTGCACATGACCGAGGACGAGGTCGTCGAGCGCGCCGCTCACTGCGTCGCTTACGCCAAGAAGTACGTCGACGACGTCGAGTTCTATGCCGAGGACGCGGGCCGTTCCGACTACGACTTCCTCGTACGCGTGATCCAGGCTGCCGTCGATGCGGGCGCCACGGTCGTCAACATCCCCGACACCACCGGCTATTCGCTGCCGATCGAGTTCGGCCGCCGCATCAAGTACCTGCGCGACAACGTCAAGGGCATCGAGAACGTCGACATCTCCGTGCACTGCCATAACGACCTGGGCATGGCCACGGCGCTCGCTCTCGAAGGCGTGCGCAACGGCGCGACGCAGATTGAGTGCACCATCAACGGCCTCGGCGAGCGCGCGGGCAACACCGCCGTCGAGGAAGTCGTCATGGCCATCAAGATGCACGGCAAGGAGCTCGACGCGCACACCGACATCAACACGCGCGAGTTCGTGAAGGCGAGCCACCTCATCACCACCATCACGGGCATGGGCGTGCAGGCCAACAAGGCCATCGTCGGTGCCAACGCGTTCGCGCATTCGTCGGGCATCCACCAGGACGGCGTGCTGAAGAAGCGCGACACGTACGAGATCATCGACCCGGCCGACGTCGGGGCGGGGGAGAGCAAGATCATCCTCACCGCGCGCTCGGGCCATGCGGCGCTCAAGCACCGTCTCGAGGAGCTCGGCTACGAGTTCTCGCCCGAGAAGCTCGACAAGCTGTACGAGGCATTCCTCAACATCGCGGACAAGAAGAAGGAAGTCTACGACGAGGACCTGGAGAGCCTGGTCAACGAGCACGACCGCAACGAGACCGCCATCTACGCGCTCGAGGCGGTCCAGGTGAGCTGCGGCTACCCGCTGACGCCGACGGCCACCGTCACGATGAAGCACAAGGACGACGAGCCGGTGACCACCTGCGCGTTCGGCACCGGACCGGTCGATGCGGCGTACAAGGCCGTTGACAACATCGTCAAGGTGCAGAACGACCTGTCCGAGTTCTCGGTGCAGGCCGTCACGCGCGGCATCGACGCCCTCGGCGAGGTGACGGTGCGCGTCAAGGCAGAGAACGGCGAGGTGTACATCGGCCGCGGCGCCGACAACGACATCATCGTGTCGTCGACGAAGGCCTACATCAACGCGCTGAACCGCCTGATCGCCGACCAGGGGATTGACGCGAAGTAGGCGCTCGGACGGGATGGCGCCCGGTTGGAGCGTGCCAGCTTGGGCGGCTCTTCACACGGGGAGGAAGCTCTGGGTGCGACGGCTCGGGAGCAGCCGTGGGGCGGTAAAGCGGCTGAGACGACCGTCGAGCAGCCAAGCCGCAAGCCTTATATCGAGCTACGTGCGATAAAAGCGGCAGCTGTCTGCGGGCGGCTGCCGCTTTTTCGCTTTCCGTTCACTCGGCCGCTGATTATGCAGAAGTTGTAACCGGCGACGGCGCGAAGTGGCGTCTGGCGTGGCGATATGGTAGAGTGCAACGAGTGAAACAGGTTCAACCGTACAATTACTTTCGTTCTCAAGGAAAGTGGGCTTAGTCCCGCTTTCTTTTTCTATGTAAGCGATTTTGCGGTTTGCAGACACAAGAGGTTGCGAAAGGAGGCGTGGATGCTCACCAGGAAGGAAGCCGAGCTGCTTGCGGCGCTCGAACCCCGTGCCGCCAAAGAGCAGGTCGAAATCGTCACCATCGAGATCGTCGGCTCGCGCAAGGCCCCGACGATTCGCGTGTACATAGACACGCCCGGAGGCGTGAGCTTCGATGAGCTATCGTCGGCGCAGGCCTGGATCAACGACATCATGGACGAGCTCGACCCGTTCCCCGGCGCCTACACGCTGGAGGTGTCGTCGCCCGGCATCGATCGACCCCTGCGCACAGCCGAGCATTTCGCGCGGTTCATCGGCGAGACGGCCGTCGTCAAGACGTCGCAGCGCATCAACGACCGCAGCTCGTTCACCGGCCAGATTGAATCCGTTGACGGCGACGTCGTCGTGCTCTCGTGCGACGGCAGCCCGGTGAGCATTCCCGTCGGCGACATGAAGCGCGCGCACCTCAAAGGCACCATCGATTTTTCCGAAAGGAATGAGTAGCCGTGGCAACATCCGAACTCATCGAAGCATTGCAGGCGTTGGCGCACGAGCGCAAGATTGACGAATTCTACCTGATCGAGCGCTTGGAGGATTCGCTGGCGAAAAGCTACCAGCACATCCTCGACCTCGAATGGGACGCGCGCGTCACGATCGACCGCGAGACCGGCAAGATCTACGTGTACGAGCTCGTACCGATCGGCGACCCCGATCCGGAGACCGGCGAGTACACGCAGTTCGAAGAGCGCGACGTCACGCCTGACGACGTGAGCCGCATCGCCGCCCAGAACGCCAAGAGCGTCATTCGCTCCATCGTTCGCGACGCGGGCCGCCAGTCCATCTACGAGGAGTTTTCCAACCGCGTGGGCGACCTGGTCACCGGCACGGTCCTGCAGGGCACGCCCGACTTCACCATCATCAAGATTCGCGACGGCGTCGAGGCGGAGCTTCCGCACTACGACAAGAAGCGCTACCCGGACGAGCTCAACGAGCGCCCGGCCGGCGAGCGCTACCGCCATGGCCAGCGCCTGAAGGTGCTCATCATCGATGTGCGCGATCCCGCCAAAGAGGAGCCGCGCGCTAAGGGTGACCAGCAGCGTCCGCCCATCGTCGTGTCGCGCACGCACCCCGACCTGATCCGTCGTCTGTTTGAAGTCGAGGTCCCCGAAATCTACGATGGCCTCGTCGAGGTCAAGTCCATCGCGCGCGAGCCGGGCGTCCGCTCCAAGGTTGCCGTCGCGTCGCGCGAGCGCAATCTCGATGCGGTCGGCGCGTGCGTCGGCCCCAAGGGCAGCCGCGTGCGCATGGTTGTCGAGGAGCTGCGCAACGAGCGCGTCGACGTCATCCAGTGGGCCGAGGACCCGGCGCGCTACGTCGCCAACGCCCTGTCGCCCGCGAAGGTCAGCTCGGTTGAGGTCGACGAGCCCAACCACTACGCCACCGTCGTGGTGCCCGACGATCAGCTGTCGCTCGCCATCGGCAAGGAGGGGCAGAACGCCCGCCTCGCCGCGCGTCTGACCGGCTGGCACATCGACATCAAGAGCGCGTCGATGGCGGGTCGCTCGCTGCTCGAAGAGGACGACGACCTTCTCATCGACGACAAGGACGAGGAAGAAAGCGACGAGTTCTGCGCGTTCGTGGGCGAGGACGGAACGCGGTGCCGCAATCATGCGCGTCCGGGTAGCCGCTATTGCGGTATCCACGCGGATATGGAATAGTTGCAAATCAGCAAGTACGAGGTTCTCAGGGGAGAAACGTGGCGAACGGCACGGAACAGATCAAACGGCAGCGCAGCTGCATCGGATGCGGGCAGAAGTTCTCGAAGGACCATCTGCTGCGCATCGTGCGCTGCAGGGACGGCAGCGTCCAGTTCGATCGGACGGGACGTGTTCCGGGCCGCGGCGCCTACGTGTGCTCGCGGAAATGTTTCGACGACGCATGGAAAGCCCGGAAACTGCAGCGTGCGCTGAAGATGAATGTGGAAACCGACGATGCGGAGCGTATCGCAGCCGATTTGGATTCGGCGCTGCGTGAGGCTGAAGTGCGATAGGAGTGATTTATGGCGGGCATGCGGGTACAGGAGCTGGCGAAGGAATTCGGTATATCGAGCAAGGATATGCTCGATCAGCTGCACAAGATGAAGATAAAGTCCGCGAAGAGCCATGCGAGCATGCTGTCTGACGCCGACGTCAAGAAGGTTCGCAAGGAGCTTGCCGGCGAGGTGAAGGTCGAAAAGGACGCCAAGGGCCACAAAGAGACCAAGATCGTGACGAAGGAGCAGGTCGAGGCCGAAAAGCGCCACGAGGAGGAAGAGCGCGAGCGTCGGCGCGCCGTCGAGAAGGAGCGCGCCACGCGCGAGGCCGAGCGCGCGAAGCGCAAGGCGCCGCACGAGGCCGCAGCGAAGGATGGTGCGGACAAGCAGGCGCACGGCAAGACGGTGCGCAAGGCCGCTCCGGCGTCGCCGTTCGAGAGTCTGGCGCACCAAATCGAGGACGAGCGCGAGCGCGTGAAGCGCGAGGCCGCCGCTGCGAAGAAGCGCGCCCGCGTCGAGGCGAACGCGCGCGAGGTGGCCAAGAAGCAGGCCGTCGAGGCCGCCATCCGCGAGCGCATGAACGGCGGGCACCACAGCTCTCAGCACACCTTGCAGAAACACAAGCCGGTTCCCACGCCCGGTCGCAGCACCAAGGCGTTCAGCTCGCTTCTGTCGCAGATCGAGTCCGAGCAGAAGCGCATGGCCGAGCAGAGCAAGGCTAAGGCCGAGGCGCGCGGTCAGCGTCGCGGCGACACGCGCAACAACCAGCACCGGGGTGGCAAGAAGAAGCACCAGCATACCGAGCAGATCGTGCCCGAGCTCGAGCAGAACGCTCCCGAGGGCAAGGACCGCTACGCCAAGATGGCCGTCCAGGTGGAGAAGCTGCAGCGCGACAAGGTCCTCGCCGAGGCGCGTGCTGCCGTCGCCGCCGCCACCACGCACGAGGGCGAAGGCCGCCGCAAGAAGCGCAAGGAGAAGCGCGAGGCCGAGGCGCGCGAGAAAGCCGAGCAGGCAGCGATCAAGAAGGGCCTCGATCCGAAGCTAGTTTTGGACGACTCGGTCGTCGAGGTGCCGCAGAACGCAACCGTCGCCGAGTTCGCCGAAGCGCTCGGCGTGCAGCCCAACGACGTCATCAAGCGCCTGTTCATGCTGGGCCAGGCGCTCACGCTCACGCAGTCGATGAGCGACGACCTGATCGAGCTCGTGGCCGACGACCTGGGCCGCAAGGTGCGCATCGTGTCTCCCGAGGAGGAGTTCGCGGTCGTCTACCACGACACCGAGGACCAGCTCGAGCCGCGTCCGCCGGTCGTCACCGTCATGGGCCACGTCGACCACGGCAAGACGTCGCTGCTCGACGCCATCCGCCACACCGGCGTGGCGAGCAGCGAGGCCGGCGGGATCACGCAGCGCATCGGCGCGTCGGTGGTGCACATCAACGGCCGTCAGATCACGTTCATCGACACCCCGGGCCACGAGGCGTTCACGGCCATGCGCGCGCGCGGCGCCCAGGTGACCGACGTTATCGTGCTTGTCGTCGCCGCCGACGACGGCGTCATGCCTCAGACCATCGAGGCAATCAACCACGCGAAGGCCGCAAACGTGCCGATCGTCGTGGCCGTCAACAAGATCGACAAGCCGGGTGCCAACCCTGACCGCGTGCGCCAGGAGCTCGTCGAGTACGGCGTCGTGCCCGAGGAGTGGGGCGGCAAGAACATGTTCGTCAACGTGTCGGCCAAGAAGAAGCTGCACATCGACGACCTGCTCGAGACCATCCTGCTGCAGGCCGACGTGCTCGAGCTGAAGGCCAACCCCAACGCCGAGGCATCCGGCTTCGTCATCGAGTCCAAGCTGGACAAGGGCCGTGGCCCTGTGGCGACGGTGCTCGTACAGCGCGGCACGCTCCATCCGGGCGACTACGTCGTTGCCGGCACGTCGTACGGCCGCGTGCGCGCCCTCATCGATCCGCATGGCAAGCGCTTCAAGGAAGCTAAGCCGTCGGATCCGGCCGAGGTGCTCGGCCTGAACAGCGTACCGGTCGCCGGCGACGAGTTCCGCGTGTTCGAGAACGAGCGCGACGCGAAGAAGCTCGCCGAGGAGCGCGCGCTGCGCGAACGTCGCGCGGCTCAGGACAAGCGCTCGCACATGAGCCTGGACGAGCTGTTCAACCGCATCGAAGAGGGCAAGCAGACCGACCTGAACCTCATCGTGAAGGCCGATGTCCAGGGCTCGATCGAGGCGCTGCGCGATGCGTTCGACAAGATGGACCAGTCCGAGGTGCGCATCAACATCGTGCACTCCGCCGTCGGCGGCATCACCGAGACGGACGTCACGCTGGCTGCGGCGTCGGACGCCATCATCATCGGTTTCAACGTACGCCCGACCGGCAAGTCCAAGCAGCTCGCCGAGAAGGAGAAGGTGGACATCCGCCTGTACCGCGTCATCTACCAGGCTATCGAGGACATCAACGCCGCACGCGTCGGCCTGCTCAAGCCCGACATCGTCGAGGAGGACACAGGCGTCGCGGAGATTCGCGAGCTGTTCCACGTGCCCAAGGTGGGCACCGTCGCCGGCTGCTATGTCAACGAGGGCGAGCTGCACCGCGACGACAAGGTTCGCGTCGTGCGCGACGGCACCGTCGTGTTCGAGGGCGAGCTGGCCAGCATGCGCCGCTTCAAGGACGACGTGAAGTCCGTGAAGCAGGGCTACGAGTGCGGCTTGGGCGTCAAGGGATTCCAGGACCTCAAGGTGGGCGACACCATCGAGGGTTACGTCGTGAAGGAAGTCGAGCGTACCGAGTAGCGCGTACTCGCATCGCTCAAGTTCGAACAGGCGTCGGGCGGATGCGACCGTCCGGCGCCTGTTTTCGCAAGGAGGCGAACAGCCGTGAAGCAAGGAGCATCGAGCCGCCGCGTCAACGAACAGGCGCGGCAGGTCATCGCCGAAATCGTCATGTTCGAGATCAACGACCCGCGCTTGGATCTGGTGACCATCACCGGGTGCGAGGTGAGCTTCGACCGCAGCGTGTGCAACGTCTACTTCACCGCCGAGAAGGGCTCGTACGAAAGCGTGCAGAAGGCTCTTGAAGCGGCGTCGGGGCGCATCCGTTCGCTCATGGGGCGGAAGCTGCCGTGGCGCATGGCGCCCGAGCTGCGCTTCTTCCTGGACAAGTCGGTTGACCAGGCGGAGCGCATCGCCATCGCCATCCAGCACGAGCGCAAGCGCAACGCGGAGCTCGAGGCCGAGCGCGAAGCGCGCAAGGCGGGTATCGCGGGTGCGGACGCCGGCCAGAAGGCCGCTGAAGAGGAGGAAGACGGCAGCGCTGCCGAATCGGACGCCAACACGGAGGGCGCGACGACCGCAGCCGACGGCGCCGCCGCGTCGGACGGCGCAGCTGATGGCGCGGGCGATGACGAAGGAGATCGCCGATGACGTGCACGCCGCAGACGAACGCCACGCTGTCCGAAATCGCCGACAAGCTTGCGGCCTGCGACGATTTCGTCATCTGCGGGCATATGAGCCCCGACGGCGACTGCGTGGGCTCGCAGCTCGCGCTTGCACACGCCCTGCGCCGCCTTGGCAAGACGGTCACGTGCGTGCTCGTATCCAACGAGAAGCTCGATCCCACGCTCACGTTTCTGCCGGGCGCCGACGAGCTCATCTACGCGGGCGCGTTCCGGGGCGTGTGCCGCACGTTCGTGGGCGTCGACGTGCCCAATCGCGAGCGCATCGGCCAAGCGGCCGAGAAGCTCTTCGACAAGGCGACGACGACCATCACCATCGACCATCACGCGTACGACACGCGGATGTCTCAGCTGGCCTACGTCGAACCCGACTCCGCCTCGACGACGATGCTCGTCTGGGAGGTAGCGAAGCTGCTCGGGGAGCGCAAGCCCGACGGCGCGCTGCCGTTTCCGGGCATCACGACCGACATCGCCCAATGCGCTTTGTGCGGCCTCATGACCGACACGGGCGGGTTCCGCTACCAGAACGCCGACGTGCGGTCGTTCAAAGCGGCATCGGAGATGGTGTCGTGCGGCGCGATGCCGTCTGACATCGCACGCGAAGCGTTCCAGAACCGCTCGATTCCCTCGCTCAAGCTCGAGGCGCTCGCTATCGATCGTATGGAGGTTTTCGCCGATGGCGCCTGCGTGATCAGCTGGGTGTCATTCGACGACATGTGCGCGGTCGGGGCGACGAAGTCCGATTCGGAACCGCTCATCAACACGCTTCGAACGGTGCGTGGCGCCGAGGTCGCATGCATGCTGCGCGACCAGCGCTCGTCGGTCAAGGGCAGCCTGCGCGCGAAAGGCGACGTGGACGTCAACAAAATCGCCGCGCTGTTCGGCGGCGGCGGTCACAAGGCGGCTGCCGGCTTCACGGTCGACCTGCCGTTCCACAAGGCGTACAAGAAGGTCGTCGAGGCGCTCGAGCACGCCGTGCGCGAGCAGGTCGGAGAATGCGGGCAGGTGGACGCGCAGTGAAGCGCGGGCAAACCGACCTGTCGCTCGTCGTCGCGGTGAACAAACCCGAGGGCATGACCTCGCACGATGTGGTCAACCGCTGCCGCACCATCTTCGGCGAGAAGCGCGTGGGGCACACGGGCACGCTCGACCCGCTCGCGTCGGGCGTGCTGCCCATCTGCATCGGCCCGGCGACCCGGCTGAGCACCTACCTGACGGCGAACGAGAAGCGCTATCGCGTGCGCGTCGGGTTCGGCTTCGAAACGGACACCGACGACCGCGAGGGTGCGCCCACGGAACGGGGAACCGTTCCCAGCAGGCTGTTCGAGGATGATTTCGCGCGGGCGTACCTCGCGGGGCTCATCGGCGAGCACGACCAGGTGCCGCCCGCGTACTCGGCCATCAAGGTCAACGGCCGCAAGGCGTACGAGCGCGTGCGGCGTGGCGAGGACGTCCAGCTGGAGCCGCGGCGCATCACCATCATGGCAGCAGAGCTCGTACGCGTCGGCGAGGACGACATGGCGCGGGCTTTCTGGGACGTCGACTTCGCGGTGTCGAAGGGGACCTACATCCGCGCCATCGCACGCGACATGGGCCGCGAGCTGGGATGCCCGGCGCATGTCGAAGAGCTCGAGCGGACGCGGTCGGGGCGCATCGCGCTCGACGACTGCGTGTCGCTCGAATCGCTCGCATCGCTCAAGGAGCAGGCGGCGATCGACCCCGTGCGCATCCTCGGATGCCGGTTCGCATTCGCGGACGACATCGAGAAGCGCGTGGCGAACGGCGCGCCGGTGGACGCCGCCGCGCTGCGTCTGTACAAGCCGCTCCCGATGGTGGGCGACGAGCGCATCTGCGCGTGCTCGACGACGCTCGAGCCGTCTGATGCCGCGCCCTCGCAGGGCGAGGTGGTTGCGCTCGTGGCGGAGAACCGGCTCATCGCGTTGTACGCCTACGACGAGCGCGACGGGTTGTTCCGTTCGAAGTGCGGTTTCGCAGAGGGGGTCTATCGTGGCTGAAAGTCCAGCTCAGATAGTTGTTCTTGACGGATCGCCGCAGGCGATGGACGTGCTGCGGCACAGCTCGTGCGCGTTCGGCGTGTTCGACGGCGTTCACAAGGGCCATTGCTACATCATCGGCCGGGCTATCGCCGCGGCGAAGGAGCGCGGGGGACGGTCGGTCGTGCTCACGTTCGACCGCGATCCCGACGAGCTGTTTCGTCCCGACAAACTGAAAAAGCTGCTCTCGAACGAGGACCGATTGAAGGCGCTTGCGACGACCGGCGTCGACGCCGTGGCGGTCCTGCGGTTCACGCGCGATTTCGCGGCGCTCGAACCCGAGGTGTTCCTCGACTCGACGTTCGACCGTGCGCTGCCGGCGAGCATCCATGTGGGCTGCGACTTCGCCTACGGGGCGCGTGCGGCGGGAAGCCTTTCTGACCTCAAACGGTGGGGAGGCGCCCACGGCGTGGACGTTGACGGCTACGACCTCGTCAGCGAAGACGGCGCGCCCATCACGGCGACGCGCATCCGCGGGCTGCTCGCCACGGGCGATGTCGCCGAGGCGAATGAGCTCCTGGGTCGGCCGTACCGCGTGCACGGCACTGTGCGCGAGGGCCGTGGCGAGGGCCGCGACCTGGGATTTCGCACGGCGAACCTCGTCGTCAGCCCGCAGATGCGCGCGCTCGGCGACGGCGTGTACGCCGCCTGGGCCGAAGTCGAGGGCGCCCGGTACAAGGCGGCTGTATCGGTGGGCATCGCGCCGACGTTCGCCGACGAGGCGACGGCGACGATGGAGATTCACCTGCTCGACTTCGACCGCAACATCTACGGGCAGGACATCGCCGTCGACTTCATGGCATGGCTGCGGCCGATGATGAAGTTCTCCTCGACCGAGGAGCTGGTGAGCACGGTCATGGGCAATATCGCGTGGGTGCGCGAAAACCTGTAGGCGCATACGCTGGTGTATGCTCACAAGGCCGGATTTCGAAAAAACGAAGCCCGGCTTTGTCGATTTTGGCCATCTCGACGGGGTGCTCGCGTCAGGGCGGCATCGCACGGTGCTGAGCTGGCCCCAGGCAGCGAGCCACGCTGGCTTGCGTGAAGGGCGGGACCGTCTCGGGTGAAGAGCCGTATCGGATTCCTACAGGGCAAGCTCCTGCAGCGTCGTACCGTCTTCGAGCCGGCACAGGCGTGCGCAATCGTCGTCGACGACGGCATAGCTCGCCGTGCCGTCCTTGGGGATGGATGTGCTTCCTGGATCCAGAAACACCAGGCTGTCCCGCTGCTCGAGCACCTTCACATGCGTGTGGCCGCTTGCGAACACCGTTCCTGCGGGAAGCTTCGGCGGGTCTTCCGGCGCAAGGTGCAAACGATGGCCGTGCGTGAGGAAGAGCGTGCGCGCAGGCGTTGCGATCTGCGCGTAGGGCGCCATGCACGGGAAATCGAGCACCCACTGGTCCACCTCGGCTTCGCAGTTGCCCTTGACAGCGACGATGCGGTCAGCGTAGCGGTTGAGGATGTCGGCCGTGCGCTGGGGATCGTACCCTTCGGGCAGGGCGTTGCGCGGGCCGTGGTAGAGCAGGTCGCCGAGCAGGGCGATGCGGTCGGGATCGACCTCGTCGATGCGCGCAGCGAGTTTTTCCGCTGCTGCAGCGGAGCCGTGGATGTCGGATGCGATGAGGATGATCACGGGAGTCCTTTCGGTTGGGTGGCGACGGTTGGATGACATCGGCCAGCTTCCACCGAGCTGTCTGCCGGCGGTGTCGGCCCGGCATCGAGCACGCGAGCGCTGCACCAAGCGCCCCGATCACTTCAAATCGTAGCAGTAGTCGCGGATCTGCACGCGGTGGGTGCTGTTCGGGAACAGGTGGCGGTGCAGTGCCAGGAAGTAGCTGTCGGTCATCGACGAGATGTAGTCGACGACGATCGTGTTGGGGTCCTGCGCCAGGTAGCCTTCGGGCGTGATGCTCTTCGAGTCGTGGCAGAGGCGCTGCACGTGGTGGAGGAAGACCGGCGACGACTCATCGCCGCGCTCGAGGTCGGTGAGCAGCCGTTCGTACATCTCGGAAAACATCTCCTGCACGACGTTGCGCGCATCGGCAGCCAGACCCTCGCGGTCGTAGATGCGCTCGTAGTTCTGCCGTTTTGCGCGGACGAGGTCGCGAAACCCTTCCTCGCTCAGGGCGATGTGGTCGGTGCGGTAGCTGTGGTTGACGATGTCGACCGTCAGGTTGTTGAGGATCTGCGCGTTCGTCGTGCCGATGTAGTCGGAATCGAACGAATCGGGCGAGTCGATGAGCCCCATGGCCATGGCGTCCTGGCGGTCCTTGCCCACGTAGGCCACCATGTCGCAGATGCGCACGACGCAGCCCTCGAGCGTGGACGGCCGCAGCTGCTTGATGGCGGAAGCGTTGCGCGTGCATGCGTCAACCGTTTCATCGAGCTGGGAGAACGTCGTGCAGTCGCCGGTTTTCAGCACCTGCTGGGCGAACTCGCCGTTGTGGCAGAGGGCGCCGTCGAGCGTCTGCAGGCTGATGTTTCGCCGGTACAGGCGGTCCATCACGCGCACCGACTGCACGTTGTGGTGGAAGCTCCGCCCGGTGCGCTCTTCCAGACACTCGCTCAGGAAGCGTTCGCCCGCGTGGCCGAACGGCGTGTGCCCCAGGTCGTGTCCGAGCGCGATGGCCTCGATGAGCTGCGTGTTCAGCCCCAGAAGCTCGCCGACGGCGCGCGCTGCGCGGCTTACGAGCTGGACGTGCAGTCCGCGTCGGCAGATCTCGTCGTTCTCGACGAGGCTGAAGACCTGCGTCTTGTCAGCGTAGCGGTTGTAGGCTGGCAGGTTCAGGATCTTCTCGATGTCGCGCGCGAATGCGGGGCGGGTGAGCGTCGCCGCATCGTGCGGATTGTCCTCGCGGCGCGTGACGTTCTCGTCGCGAAACGCGCAGGGGTTGACCCAATGGTCTTCACGGTCTTCGCGGATGGTCCGCTCGATGGCTGGGTCGAGGGTGAGATAGGGGACTTCCGTGCTCATGCAGGCTCCTTCGAACTGAGTGCGATGCATGCTCCGCAGGCGGTTGGCCGACGCCGAGCGTCCCCGCATCCGGGTGCAGGAAACGCGCCGGGCATGCCGCGTTTTTGCGAAGCACGCCTCTTCTGCGAGCCGAACGGCCGAGCGCATCACGCGAATCTTGGGCATCCGTCCTGCAGAACTCACGAGCGTGCGTGCGGCATCCAGCCCGCTTTCATGGTTTTCGCGGCTATTGTAGCGCAGGCGCGAATGCGAGCGCCTCGGGCTATACTGGTAAGGCTTCGGCTGCACATGCTCGGAAGCTCCGAGCCGCGCTATCGGCAGCCGGCAAGCAACGTACGAACATGACGGGGAAGGAATTCATGAGCGGCATCAGCCAAGAGGACATCGAACGCGTCCGCGAGGCGAGCGATCTGGTCGCAATCGTCGGCGAGCGCATCCCGTTGCGCCAGCGCGGGCGTGAGTTCTGGTGCTGCTGCCCTTTCCACAACGAGAAGACGCCATCGTTCAAGATCGACCCCGACCGGCAGCTGTGGCATTGCTTCGGCTGCGGCGAGGGCGGCGACGTGTTCGGGTTCGTCATGAAGGCCGATGGACTGCCATTTCCCGATGCCGTGCGAGCGCTCGCGGAGCGCGCGCACATCGAGCTGTCGAACAGCGGAAACGCGGGCGGCATCGGTTCGAGCGAGAAGGCGCGGCTTCTCGCCGTGTGCAAGGAGACCGCGGCGTTCTACCACGAGCAGCTCATGCGGTCGAAAACGCCCGAGGCGCAGGCGGCGCGCGACTACCTTTCGAGCCGCAAGCTCGGCGGCGAGGTGCCCAACCGGTGGTGCCTGGGCTTCGCGCCGGGTCGTGGCGAGCTCGTGCGCCATTTGATGTCTCTTGGCTTCAAACCCGACGAGTTGGTGAAGGCGAACGTGGCCGTACAGCGCGACGGGAGGGCGCGCGACCGGTTCTTCAACCGGGTGATGTTTCCCATCGCGGACGCTCAGGGCGCGTACATCGCCTTCGGTGGGCGCGTGATCGGGACGGGCGAACCCAAGTACCTCAACTCGCAGGAGACGCCGCTGTTCCACAAGTCGCGCGTGCTCTACGGTCTGGACAAGGCGAAGGCGACGATGGCCGCCACCGGCACGGCGATCATCGTGGAGGGCTACACCGACGTCATCGGGCTGCACGAGGCGGGCATCACGAACGCCGTGGCGACGCTGGGAACGGCGCTCACGATGAGCCACATCCGCATCATCTCGCGGCATGCGAACAAGCGCATTGTGTACCTGTTCGACGGCGATGCCGCAGGTCAGCGCGCTGCCGACCGCGCTCTAGAGTTCATCGACGACAGCATGACGCCCGAAGCCGGCCGCATGCGCGTCGAACTGTTCGCCGTCACGCTGCCCGACAACCTCGACCCGAAGGAGTACGTTACGGCAAACGGCGGCGAGGCGCTGCGAAACATCATCGACACGCAGGCGAAGCCGCTGCTCAAGTACGGCATCGACCGCAGGCTGGCGAACGCCGACCTTTCCACCGCGGAAGGCCGCTCGAAGGCGTTCTCGGACGCGATCGCCGTGCTCGCTCCCATCAAGGACTCGCTTCTGGCCAAAGACTACGCCAAGCAGATCGCCGGCGTCGTGCGCATGCGCGAGACCGATGCGCTCGACGCGCTCGCGCACCTGCGGCCGCCCCGGCGCATGGGCGAGGGCGCAAGCGAGAACGCACGGCCCGTGTACAATCCCGATTTCGCCCCCGGACAGGTGCAGGGCGCATCGAAACTGCCTCCGACCGAGCTCAACCGTCGGCGTTTCGAGGCGCAGCTGCTCGCGCTGGTCGCACAGTATCCGCAGCTCGGGCTTCAGCATGCCGATGCGCTCGGTGACACGCGCTGGCACGAGCGCGTGCACGAGCAGCTCGCGGCGCGCATACTGGAAATCCTCGCGGACAACCCCGCCGCCGGCGCCGCGCAGATAGTCGCGGGCTGCGCCGAGACCGTGCCGATCGCATCGCGCATCCTCACGGCGGACACGGGCACCGACGAGGCGACCGCGGACACCATGGCCACCTATCTTGCCGACGAGCTTGCCATCGGCGACATGGAGGACACGGTCGCGGAGATGAACGAGCAGCTCAAACGCGATACCGCGCTCGAAGACGACGAGCGGAACCTGCTGTTCCAAAGCGCGACTGCCCTTCAGAGGACCATCAAGGACAGACGCGCCGCCCATCGCAAGACGAACTTCGGGATCCTGTAATCAAACGACCGGCGGCCGTCGAGCATCGCACGCCCGCACAGGCCTCCATGGGGGGGCGAGGGACCGAAACCGCCGCGCCGCGCTTCTCGAAATCGCGCAACGCGTCCGCACAGACCTCCATGGGGGGAGCTTCGGGCCGACGCGAGGACGGTGGCGCTCCAGCAGCATCGCATGACGTCGGGCGCTGTTGTGGTTTTCCGTTGCGGTGGGATGACGGTTTGGGAAGAGCGGTCCCAAGCGCGTATACTCAGCCTGAATAATCCCTGACCGAACGCACAGAAGCGTTCGCGTTGACAATCGTGAATAGGATGGACTTACCGTGCTGAACATCGTCAAATCACCGGATCCGTTGCTCAACCAGCAGTGCGAGCCCTGCGAGCTTCCCGACAAATCTCTCAAGCGCCTTGCCAAGCAGATGGCGCAAACCATGTACAAGAACAACGGCGTGGGCATTGCCGCGCCCCAGGTGGGCGTTCTCAAGCAGCTCATCGTCATCGATTGCGGCCCCGAGGACGAACGCAACCCAATCGTGCTCATCAACCCCGTCGTCGTCGAAACCAAGGGCGAGCCGGTGACTGAAGGCGAGGGCTGCCTGTCCATCCCCGGCATCACGGTGCCCGTCTCGCGCCGCCCGTGGGCACGCGTCCAGTATTACGACTTCGACGGCGAGCTGTGGGAAATCGAAGGCGACGGGCTTCTCGGCCGCTGCCTGCAGCATGAAACCGACCATCTGAAGGGCGTCACCCTGTTCGAGAGCTGCACGCCGCAGGTTCGCCTGCGTGCTGTGACCGCCTATGAGCAGGCGCGTTCCGAAGGAGCGCGTCCGGGCGACACCTCCATCGAAGTGAGGGCGTAAGGCCATGCGCGTCGTGTTCATGGGAACGCCGCAGCTCGCGGCAACTGTTCTCGAAATCCTCGCTGCGCACCACCAGGTCATCGCGGCGTACACGCGCCCCGATGCCGTGCGTGGGCGGGGGTCGGCGCTGTCCGGGTCTCCCGTCAAGGAAACGGCGGAGCGCCTGGGCATCCCGGTGGAGACGCCGCGCACGCTGCGCGACGCCGACGCCATCGCGCACCTTGAAGCGTACAAGCCCGATGTCGTCTGCGTTGCGGCGTACGGCATGATCCTCCCCGACGAGGTCATCGATGCGGCGCCTTTCGGCTGCCTCAACGTGCACGGGTCGCTGCTACCGCGCTGGCGCGGAGCGGCACCCATCGAGCGGTCCATCCTTGCCGGCGACGCGCGCACGGGCGTGTGCATCATGCGCGTCGTGTCCGAGCTCGATGCAGGCGACTGGTGCGTGCGCCGCACGACTGCCGTCGCCGGGAAGTCGACCGACGTGCTGACCGCCGAGCTTGCGCAGCTGGGCGGAGAAGCGCTCTGCGAAGCGCTCGACCAGGCGCAGGCGGGCACGCTATCGTGGACGCCCCAGGACGCGGCGGGGTGCACGTACGCGAAGAAGATAACGAAGGGCGAGCTCGATCTCGCTCCGGAAGACAACATCGAGACGGCGCAGCGCAAAGTGCTCGCATCGGACGAGCAGCATCCGTCCCATGCGGTCATCGCTGAGCGCGCCGTATCGGTGCTCGAGACGAAGCTGCCCGACGAGCGCGCTTGGGAGCTGGCGGGCGACTGCCTGCCCGGCGACGTGCGCTTTAGCGCCAAGCGACTGTTCATCGGCTGCGGTGACGGCCCGCTCGAGGTCGTCCGCGTCAAACCGAACGGGAAGAAGGCCATGGACGTCGCGGCGTTCGCCGCGGGCATCCAGGGCATCAAGAAGAACACGAAGAAGTGGGGGAGCAGGTAATGTCCGAACAGGGCGAAAACGGCAAGAGGCAGGGCTCGTACCGGGGGAAACCCTCAGGCAACGGCGGGCATCGCGCGGGTGGGCAGAACCGACGCGGCTCCTATTCCGGCGGCGGGCGCGGAAACGGCGAGCGCTCGTACGGGCGCGGCGGCCGCGGTGGACGCGGCGACGGAAAATCGTACGGGTCGGGTTCCAACGGCCCGCGCGACGGGCGTCGTTCGTCCGACGGACGGCGCGACGATCGCAGGGGCGGCTCGGGAAAGGGTGGCTATGGCCGGCGCGACGGCGGCCAGAAACGCTCGTGGTCGTCCAACGGCCCGCGTTCCCGCTCGAACGACCGCAGGAACTGGTCGGACAAGCGCGAAGAGGGCGCATCGTCCGACGGAAAGCGCGAGTACCGCGGTCGTGACCAACGCACCGACCGCAACGGCAACGCGCGCGGCGGATCGTATGGCAAGCGCTCGGACGGCAGGGGATCCTTCCACGGGGACCGCAGCCGTTCCGGTGACCGCTCGCGCAACGGCGGGCGGGGAGGACGCGGCGGCGCGCGGCCGAACGGCAGGGGTGGCCGCTCGTTCAACAACGATCGGCGTGACAACCGCGGCGCGGGCAAGAAGCCGTACCAGAAGCGCACGTACCGCGCCGATGCGCACGACACGCGCAGAACCGGCGCCGACGAAGCGGTAGACGCCAAGCTCACAGCCGCGCAAGCCGCCGATGAGCAGAAGTCGGACGCGACCTTCGCGCAAACAGCTGCCACCGACGCCGCTGCCGCAGGTCAAGAGCATGAAGCAACTGCGGAGGCTGCCGAGGCTGAGCGCACACCGCTCCCCGACGGTCAGAAGCCCTGGAAGCCCAATAAGACTCGCCGGATCAAGAGCAAGCGCGAGCTGGACAACGAGGCCGTCTCGCATCTGATGAACGAGAACAAGCCCGCCTACAAGGGCCGCCTCGACCGGAAGCGCGACGAGTTCGAGCATCCGCGCGCGCACGCTGCGGCCATGGAGCTCGCCGAGGCTGCCGCAGCGGAGGAAGCGGCGGCGAACGACGACGGGCAGGCGCTCGGCCGCCCGTTCGACTTCCGCGACCGCTTCGCCAAGAACGCCGCGAGCCCGGCGCGTCTTGCCGCGCTCTACGTCACAGGCGAAATCCGCACGCGGCACGCGTTCGCTCACGAGCTCATCGCGAAGAACATCGACACCGCTGACATGTCGCAGCAGGACCGCGCGTTCGCGACGCTGCTCGTGCTGGGCGTCGTGAGCACCTCGGGCGCGCTCGACAACGTCATCAACCGCGGCATCCGCAAGCCGTCCGATCTGTCGCCCGAGGTGCGCGACGCACTGCGCATCTCCACGTACGAGATCATCTACCTGGGCAAGCAGCCGCATGCTGCCGTCGACCAGGGCGTCGAGCTCGTGCGCGCCGCCGCTCCGAGCGCATCGGGCCTTGGTAACGCCGTGCTCCATCGCATCCTGAAGATGCGCGACGAATTCCCGTTCGGCGATCCGAACCGCGACGTCGAGGCGCTCGCTTTGGCGTACGCGTTCCCCACGTGGATGGCCAAGCGGCTCATCGAGGACCTGGGTGCCCAGGCGGCGTCCAAGCTCATGCACGCCTCGAACGAGGAAGCGCCGCTCTACATCGGTGTGAACTCCATCATGGCGGCAGACGGCGAAGTGGAGTCGATCTTCGCCGAAGCGGGAAGCGCCCTCGTGCCCGCGGGATCCGCCGGCGTCGAGCCCGCGGGATGCTACCGCGTCGAGAACGCCCGCGCCATCGCCGACGGCCGTGTGCGCCAGCTCTTCGCCGAGGGAAAAATCCTCGTGTCCGATGCATCGGCGCAGGCCATCGCAACGTTCGTCGTGGGCGACAACCCCGATGCCGAGGTGCTCGAAGTGGGCGCCGGGCGTGGTACCAAGACGATCCTCATCCAGAACGACGCGAAGCGCCGGTTCGGGCATCAGCTTGCGCTCACGTCGATGGACGTGCGCGACTTCAAAGCCGAGCTTCTTGCCGAGCGTGCGAAAACGTACGGTGTGGAACTCGCTGACATCGTGCGCGGCAACGCCGCTCGTCTGAACGAGATCATGCCGGGCAGGATGTTCGACACGATCTTCATCGACGCGCCGTGCTCGGGCCTCGGCACGCTGCGCCGCCACCCCGAAATACGGTGGCGCATGCGCGAGCAGCACATCAAGGAGCTTGCCGCCACGGGGTATTCGCTGCTCAAGTCGGCAGCGGGCCAGGTGAAGCCGGGCGGACAGATCATCTACGCCACGTGCACGGTTACCTACGAGGAGAACAACGCCATCGTCAAGCGCTTCCTCGAGTCGCCCGAAGGCGCCGACTTCACGCTGGCGCCGCTTGCCGGCAAGCCCTGCTTCGCGTCGATGCTTTCGGCGGGCACCCCGGACGCGCACTTCGCCGCGCGTTTCGTGCGCAAGGCGGAAAGCGACTAGCGCTCCGAGCGCGCGACGGAAGCGCTCCGCCATCGGGCTTCGGCGCGTATGGGCGGCGCGGCTGTGCGTCCGCATGCTGGACGGTGAAACGTCCGGGCGGGACGGCGTGCAGCCGACAGACGAACGCGCTCGCGCGGAACCGCTTGCGCGGCGCGCTCCGGTAACAAGATGGTTCGAACGAAGGCGTGCCCGCACAGGCGCGCCTTCGTGCATTACGATGGATGCATCGTTCGAAAGGATCAGCTTATGACCATCATCTCTGCGTTCGCCGTGCCCCATCCTCCCGTCATCGTGCCGTCCGTCGGCAAGGGGGACGAACGTCCGATTGCGGCGACGACGGCCGCCTACCAGCAGGTCGCACGCGAGATTGTCGCCGCGAAACCCGAGGTCATCGTTCTGACGAGCCCCCATGCGCCGCTGTTCCGCGACGCGTTCCACATCACCGTCGACCCGCGTCTGTCGGGCACGATGGCGCAGTTCCGCGCATTCGACGAGGAGATGACCGCTCGCTGCGACGTAGAGCTGGCGCGCAAGATCGAGGCGTACGCCGATCGGGCGCACATCACGACCGTCGACGACCGCCGCTACGGCCCGACCATGGACCATGCGACGTACGTGCCGCTTTCGTTCGTACGGGAGGCGTGGAAAGAGGCGAACCCCGAGGCGGACGCCGACCTGCCGTGCCGCATCGTGCGCATCGGCCTGTCCGGATTCTCGAGCGAGGTCCATCGTGAGCTCGGGCGGTGCACCGCCCGAGCAATCGACGCGCTCGACCGGCGCGCGGTCTTCATCGCGAGCGGCGATTTGTCCCACAAGCTCAAGGAGGACGGCCCCTACGGGTATGCGCCCGAAGGACCGCAGTTCGACGAGCAGATCGGCAAGATCTTCGACACAGGCAAACTTGACGACCTGTTCAAGATGGATCCCGCGATGGTCGAGGCGGCGGCGGAGTGCGGTCTGCGGTCGTTCCAGATCATGACGGGCGCTATCGAGGACAAGCCGTTCACGTCCGAGCTTCTCAGCCTCGAAGGTCCGTTCGGCGTGGGCTACGGGGTCGCCGCGTTTCGCACGCCCGAGGCGCCCGAGGACCCGGCGAAGTCGGCGCCCCCGGTCGTCGAGGAGGAAGAGGACGAAGACGCGGGCGAATCGATCTTCACGGCCAACGCCGACCCGTGCGTCGCGCTCGCGCGGTACGCGGTTGAGACGTTCGTGCGCACGGGCGTCGTGCCCGCCATCCCCGACGATGCGCCGGCCGAGCTCATCGCCACCAAGGCGTCGGCGTTCGTTTCGCTGCACAAGGACGGTGAGCTGCG
This sequence comes from uncultured Eggerthellaceae bacterium, assembly GCA_903789375.1. GTDB lineage: Bacteria > Actinomycetota > Coriobacteriia > Coriobacteriales > Eggerthellaceae > CAIFEB01. The sequence goes on from CAIFEB010000001.1 coordinate 60,048, forward strand.
CGGATGCATCGGAACGATCGCGCCCGTGCACCCGACGCTCGCCGACGAGGTCTTGGAGAACGCCGTGCTCGCCTGCAGCGAGGATCCGCGGTTCGAGGCGGTGACGCCCGATGAGCTCGGGCATATCTCGTACTCGGTCGACGTGCTGAGCGCGCCCGAGCGCGTCGAGTCCGAGCGCGATTTGGACCCGCGCAAGTACGGGGTCATCGTGGCGAAGGGCAGGCGCCGCGGCGTGCTGCTGCCCGATTTGGAAGGCGTCGATACGGCGGGGTTCCAGGTCGCCATTGCCAAGCGCAAGGCGGGCATCGACCCGCACGACAGCCACGTGAAGCTGTCGCGGTTCACCGTCACCCGCTATACGCGCGGAGGTGAGGCGCGGCCGGTTGCCGAGCTGCCCACGGAGCCGGAACTAGAATCGGAGAAAGCGCTTGCGGCGGGCGAAGACGAGGCGACCGAAGCCGAGGATGCCATGGCGGAAAATCCGAGCGTTGGCCAGGATGCCGAGGATGCTTCCCGTTCGGAAGAGTCGAAATCGTCCGGCGCGCCGGTGCAGGTCGAAGACGATGCAGACGCATCTGCGGATGCGGCGAGCGAAACGGATGCGGCGGACGCCCCAGCCGACGATGGGGAAGCGGCGGACGCCTCGGCCGGCGACGACGGGGAAGCAGCTTTCCAAGCTTCAGCGGACGCGGAAGGCTCTGCTGCAGAAGAAGATGGCACCGCTGCGACCGCCGGCGAAGCGAAATCCTCGTCTGACGGCGCGTCGTCTGGCGATGCGCCGGACGGAACGGCAGCTTCCCCTGATGCGAACGGCGCGGATCCGGATAGCGACGCCGACACTGCACGTACGTCGTCCAAGGCAGCGAAATCAGCCGATGACGGGCGATAACGCGATATCGCTCACATGCACGGCATGCCCCCATGCGTGCGCGCTCGCTCCGGGCGCGCACGGCATCTGCCGGACGCGGATGAATCGCGCGGGCCGCATCGTCGACGAGAACTACGGCCGCGTCACGAGCCTTGCGCTCGACCCGGTGGAGAAAAAGCCGCTCGCGCGCTGGAATCCGGGGTCGTACGTGCTCTCGGTGGGCAGCTACGGGTGCTCGATGCACTGCCCGTTCTGCCAGAACGCCTCGATCGCCCAGGTGGGAGCAGACGGCGTCCCCTGGCATGAGATGAAACCCGGCGAGCTTGTGGAGCGCGCTTGTGAGCTGCGGCGACGCGGCTGCATCGGCATCGCGTTCACGTACAATGAGCCGCTGTGCGGCTACGAGTTCGTGCGCGATGCTGCAAAGCTCGCCCACGAGGCGGGGATGAGAACCGTCCTCGTGTCGAACGGCATGGCGACTGATGCCGTGCTCGACGAGCTCGCGGGCCTCATCGATGCGGCGAACATCGACCTGAAGTGCTTCACGGCCGATGGCTACCGTCGCCTGGGCGGCGATTTCGCGGCGGTCACGCACACCATCGAGCGGCTTGTATCTGACCCGGTCTGCCACGTCGAGGTGACGACGCTCGTCGTTCCGCGGCTCTCAGACGACGAAGCCCAGATAGACGAGGCGAGCGCATGGCTCGCCTCGCTCGACCCGTCCATCCCGTACCATCTGACGCGGTTCTTCCCGTGCTACCGCATGGCGGAAGGGGTGCCGACGCCGCTGCGCACGCTCGCCAACCTGGCGGACGTGGCGCGCGCTCACCTCGACGACGTGCTCCTCGGCAACGTGTGAGCGCAGCCGCTTACCGCCCGGCGTGCGTGATGGTGACCACGAGGTTGGGGTTCTCAAACGCGACGCGCGCGACGATCGTAATCAGGCGGTACGCCGGCCCGGTCGCTTCTCCCAGCTCATCGGCCAGCTCGAACGTGATGCGCGCGGTCTTGTTGATGGCGCGCAGGCTGTCGTTGAGCATGGCCGGCGTCTGCTTGTAGAAATCGGGGAACTCCAGCTGGCGCGCCAGCTGGTCGTGGATGTCGGACACGGTGGTCGCGCTGTCGATGCGGACTCGCGCGGAGATGTTGGGGTCGATGTGCTTCATGGGTCCTCCTCGTTTCGCTGATGCGACGTGGCGCAGCTTGTTCGTCCGCTCCATCATACGCGAACTCCTGCCGCGTGAGGAAACGCGGCACCCGACGCGAGTCCATGCGGCTGGAAGCCGTGCGCGGGAGGCTGGCGCTCTCCGCCTCGGCACGGAGCCCCGTGGTAGCAGTACCTCTCCATGAGCAGCGCTGACTCTCCAAGGGCGGTGAGGCCTGTTCGAAACGGCCCCATGGTGGCAGTACCGCTCCACAGCGGCACCTTCGCTCCCAGCGTCCGTTTCGCCATTCGTCTGGACTGTTCGTGAGGGGCTGCGGCAAACCTTGCGCCCGTCCCGTCCGCCCGCTATTCTTCTACCAGTCCTTTAAGACGGTACAGAGAGACCGGCAAGGTTACAGCGACGGCGCGCGCCCGCACAATCAAGCGAAATGCGCCATCTGGGAAGCCTTTGCCTGGTGCAGAGGCGTTTTTTCTTATCTGCAGCAGGTGAGTCCCGCCCGGCTGCAAGCGAGCCTATCTGTACGCACAACCAGCCCACAGAAGGGAGAGTGCATGGCAGATACCGCACGTATCAAGTCCGTTGTCATGAACGCGGACGAAATCGAACGCGCCCTCACGCGCATGGCGCATCAGATTTTGGAGAAGAACAAGGGTGCGCAGGGCATCGCCCTCGTCGGCATCGTCACGCGTGGTGACACGCTGGCCTGCCGCCTGGCCAAGAAGATCAAGGAGATCGAAGGCGTCGACGTGCCGCTCGGCCAGCTCGACATCTCGTTCTACCGCGACGACTTCGCCATCCATCTTTCGCCCGAGGTCCTTTCGACCAAGATCCCGTTCTCGATCGACGACGTGAACATCGTGCTCGTGGACGACGTCCTGTTCACCGGGCGCACGATCCGTGCCGCGCTCGACGCGCTCATGGACATCGGCCGTCCCCGCACGGTCCAGCTGGCGGTCCTCGTCGACCGCGGCCACCGCGAGCTGCCGATTCGCGCCGACTACGTGGGCAAGAACGTCCCGAGTGCCTCAAACGAGAACGTCCGCGTGTTCCTGCAGGAGGTCGACGGGCGCAGCGAGGTTGAAATCATCGCGCTCGAACAGGGTAAACGTGCCGGCTCGGCCCCGCTGGGAGGCGAATAGTCCATGGCGTTCAACCACAGAAACCTCATCGACATCACCGAGTACTCGGCCGATGACCTTATGCTCATGCTGCGCACGGCCGAACGGTTCCGCTCGGTCAACGAGCGTCGCGTGAAGAAGCTGCCGACGCTGCGCGGCTACACGGTCGTCAACATGTTCAACGAGCCGTCCACGCGTACGCGCTCGTCGTTCGAAATCGCCGAGAAGCGCCTGAGCTGCGACACGCTTAACTTCGGCGGCTCGTCGACGTCCACGGTCAAGGGCGAGAGCCTCACCGACACGGTGCGCACGCTGTGCTCGTACAAAATCGACCTCATCGTCGTGCGCGACAAGCACGCCGGCGTGCCGCGCAAGGTGGCCGACGTCTCGGGCGTCCACGTCATCGACGCGGGCGACGGCAAGCACCAGCATCCCACGCAGGCGCTGCTCGACCTGTACACCATCTGGCAGAAATTCGGCCATATCGAAGGGCTCAACGTCGGCATCGTCGGCGACATCAACCACTCGCGCGTCTGCGGCTCGCTCATCCCGGCGCTGCGCACGCTCGGCGCCCATGTGACGATCGTCGCTCCGGCGACGCTGCGACCGGCGCGGCCCGAGGTCCTCGGCGTGGAGCACGCAACCGCGCGGCTCGACGAGGCGCTGCCCGACCTGGACGTCGTCTACATGCTGCGCATCCAGCGCGAACGGCTCGAGGGCGCGCCATACCCCAGCCTGCGCGAGTACAACATGCTCTACGGTCTGACGGAGGAGCGCGAGAAGCTCATGCGCCCGGACGCCATCGTGTGCCACCCGGGCCCGATCAACCGCGGCGTCGAGCTGGACAGCTTCATGGCCGATCACCCGGAGCGCTCGGCGATTCTCGACCAAGTCTATGCCGGCGTGCTCGTGCGCATGGCGGCGATGTACCTTTTGCTCGGAGGGAGCGACGATGGCCTTACTGCTTAGGAACGCCCGCTTCATCGACCCGCAGGTGGGTCTCGACGAAGTCTGCGACATGCTCATCCGCGACGGCCGCATCGTGGAGGTGGGCCACGACCTGGACATGCCGAAAGGCGTCGAGCGCGACCTGTCCGGCAAGGTGGTCGTGCCGGGTCTCGTGGACATCCACGTACATCTGCGCGATCCCGGCTACGAGTACAAAGAGGACATCGCGAGCGGCACGCGCGCGGCGGCCCACGGCGGGTTCACCGACATCTGCTGCATGGCCAACACGCGTCCGGTCGTGGACGACGGCGCCATCGTGAGCTACATCGTCCAGCGCGCGAAGGAAGTCGGGAAGTGCCGCGTCCACGTCGCGGGCGCGTGCACGAAGGGCCTCAAGGGCGAGACGCTGGCCGAGATGGGCGACATGGTCGCGCGCGGCGCCGTCGCGTTCACCGACGACGGCCGCGGCGTGCAGGGCGCGGGCATGATGCGCCGGGCCATGGACTATGCGGCGCAGTTCGACCGCGTGGTCATGAGCCACTGCCAGGACGAGGATATCGTGGGCGCCGGCCAGGTGAACGAGGGCGTCGCCTCCACGCGCCTGGGGCTTCAGGGGTGGCCGGCCGCCGGCGAGGAGATCCAAATCCAGCGTGACATCGAGATCGCGCGTCTGACGGGCTGTCCGCTGCACATCCAGCACCTGACCACGGCGCACGGCATCGATATCGTCCGCCGCGCCAAAGCCGAGGGCATAGCCGTCACGTGCGAGGTCACGCCGCACCACATGTTCCTCACCGAGGACGACATCGGCGACGACTACAACACCAACCTCAAGGTCAACCCGCCGCTGCGCACGAAGGAGGATGCGCAGGCCCTCATCGACGCCGTCGCGGATGGCACGGTTGACTGCATCGTCACAGACCACGCGCCGCACGCCGATTTCGAGAAGGACCGCGAGTTCGAGGAGGCGCCGTTCGGCATGACGGGCATCGAGACGTCGCTCGGGCTCGTGCTCACGCACCTCGTGCGTCCCGGCATCATCTCGTGGAACCGCATGATCGAGCTCATGGCCGTGAACCCCCGCGCCATTCTGCGCCTGGAGCCGGTGCGGTTCGAGCCCGGCAGCGTTGCCGACCTCACCGTCATCGATCCGGACGTAGGCTGGACCGTGAGCTGCGACGACTTCCTGTCGAAGGCGAACAACTCCGGGTTCATCGGCGCCGAGCTCACTGGCCGCGCGACCGACGTGTACGTTGCGGGCTATTCGACGATGGAGGACGGCGCGATCATCGAGAGCCACTAGCAGAACAGTCGCCGGCGCGCGTCCGCATTCGAGCGCGCCGGCTCTATGATGAAGGCGAAGGCGCCGGCACGGCGCCCTTGGAGATAAGGAGACTGATCGTTGAGCGAACTGTCTGAGAGCATTCTCGAGCGCACATCGAAACCGAAGCGCGAACCGGCGCTTCTGGTCCTCGAGGATGGAACGGTGTTCCGCGGGCGCGCGTGCGGCGCCTCCGGCGAGGTGTTCGGCGAGGCGTGCTTCAATACGTCGCTCGAGGGCTACCTCGAGGTGCTGACCGACCCGTCGTACGCCGGCCAGATCATCACGATGACCTATCCGCAGATCGGCAACTACGGCGTGAACCCCGAGGACGCGCAGGCGAAGAAGCTGGCGCTGCGCGGCCTGGTCGTGCGCGACATGTGCTACACGCCGTCCAACTGGCGAAGCACCGAGACCCTGCCCGAATACCTCACGCGCAACGGGGTCGTCGCCGTCGAGGGCGTCGACACGCGCGCGCTCGTGCGCCACATCCGCTCGGCCGGAGCCATGCGCGCGGTGCTTTCGACCATCGACCTGGACGAGAAGAGCCTGCTCGCGAAGGTGAAGGCGAGCCCGTCCATCGTGGGGCAGAACCTCGCCGAGACGGTGTCGTGCATGGCGCCGTACCATTTCGACGCATCCGAGCTGCCGGCTTCCAAGGTGTTCGCGCTGGAGCCGCCGGCGGCACCGGAGCACAAGGTCATCGCGTACGACTGCGGCGTGAAGCGCTCGATCCTCGAGGGCCTCGTGCGCGCGGGCTGCGACGTGACCGTGGTGCCCTGGGACACGCCCGCCGAGCGCGTGCTGGCCGAGCATCCCGACGGCGTGTTCCTGTCGAACGGCCCGGGCGACCCGGAGGCAGTGGCGGCCACGTACGAGCAGGTGGGCAAGCTCATCGGCAACGTGCCGGTCTTCGGCATCTGCCTGGGGCACCAGATGATCTCGTGCGCCGCCGGCGCCGACATCGAGAAGCTGAAGTTCGGCCACCGCGGCGGCAACCACCCGGTGATGAACCTGCTCACCGGCCGCGTCGAGATCACGGCGCAGAATCACGGCTTCGGCTGCGTGTTCGAAAGCCTGGGGCCGCTCGTTCCCGAGCTGTCCGGCGGCGTGACCGAGCATGCGCACGACCTGCGCTTCTGGGCCGAGCGTAAAATCGCGCCCGTCGTCGACAACAAGCGCTTCGGCAAGATCCGCCTCACGCACGTCAACCTCAACGATGGCACATGCGAGGGCATCGCGCTGCTCGACGAGCCGGCGTTTTCGGTGCAGTACCACCCCGAGGCGTCGCCCGGACCCACCGACGCGCACTACCTGTTCACGGCGTTCGTCCGCCTGATGGACGGCGACGAGAGCTATCTGGACATCGACATCGCGCGCGACCGTCTGGCCGGGTGGTCGTTCGGGCGCACGCCCGCTGAGGAGAAGGAGGCAGTCAATGCCTAAGCGCGAAGACCTGCACACCATCCTCATCATCGGGTCGGGCCCCATCGTCATCGGCCAGGCATGCGAGTTCGACTACTCGGGCGCGCAAGCCTGCAAGGTGCTCAAGCAGGAGGGTTACCGCATCGTTCTGGTCAACTCCAACCCGGCGACCATCATGACCGACCCGGGGCTGGCCGACCGCACCTATGTGGAGCCCATCACGCCGGAGTTCGTGGAAAAGGTCATCGCCCGCGAGAAGCCCGATGCGCTCCTGCCGACCCTCGGCGGCCAGACGGCGCTCAACACGGCGGTCGAGCTGGCCGAATCGGGCGTGCTCGACAAGTACGGCGTGGAGATGATCGGCTGCGACCTGGCCGCCATCCAGCGCGGCGAGGACCGCAAGCTCTTCAACGAGTGCATGGAGGACCTGGGCATCGAGACGGCCCGGTCGGGCTACGCGTACTCGGTTGAAGACGCCGAGGGCATCGCGGACGAGCTGGGCTATCCGGTGGTCCTGCGCCCGTCGTACACGCTCGGCGGCGCAGGCGGCGGCATCGCGCACGACCACGACGAGCTCGTGCGCATCGTGTCGCAGGGCATCGAGTTGTCTCCGGCGGGCGAGGTGCTCGTCGAGGAGTCCATCGAGGGCTGGAAAGAGTACGAGATGGAGGTCATGCGCGACCGCGCCGGCAACGGCATCATCGTGTGCTCCATCGAGAACCTCGATCCCATGGGCGTCCACACCGGCGACTCGATCACCGTCGCCCCTGCTCAGACGCTTTCGGATGTTGAATACCAGCGTATGCGCGTGGCGTCGCTCGCCGTGCTCGAGAAGGTCGGCGTCGAAACCGGCGGCTCCAACGTCCAGTTCGCCGTCAACCCCGTAAACGGCCGCATGGTCATCATCGAGATGAACCCGCGCGTGTCCCGCTCGTCGGCGCTCGCTTCCAAGGCGACGGGCTTCCCGATCGCCAAGGCGGCCGCGCGTCTGGCCGTGGGCTACACGCTCGACGAGATCGTAAACGACATCACGAAGAAGACGCCGGCCTGCTTCGAGCCGACGATCGACTACTGTGTCGTCAAGGTGCCGCGCTTCGCGTTCGAGAAGTTCAAGGACACCGATGACACGCTGTCGACGCGCATGAAGGCCGTCGGCGAGGTCATGGCCATCGGCCGCACGTTCGAGGAGGCGCTCGGCAAGGCCCTGCGCTCGCTCGAGGACGGGCACGCCGGCTTCGGCGCCGACGGCAAGGCGCTCGGCGGCCGCGTGGAGGAGTCGTTCGAGTCGCACGTGTCGCGTCCGACAGCGGAGCGCATCTTCTACCTGGCCGAGGCGCTGCGCCGAGGCTGGTCGGTCGAGCGGATCCACGAGGCCACGGGCATCGACCCGTTCTTCCTCACGCGCATGGCCGACATCGTCACGGTGGAGGAGGCGCTGCGCAACATGCCGCTCGACGGCATCGATGCGGACACGTTCCGTCTGGCCAAGCGCTACGGCCTGTCCGACGTGCAGATCGCGTACCTCACGAACACGTCCGAGCTCATGGTGCGCACGTGCCGTAAGGCGCTCGGCGTGGTGCCGACGTTCAAGACGGTCGACACCTGCGCCGGCGAGTTCGAAAGCGAGACGGCCTACCACTACAAGACCTACGACGCCGAGGCGACCGAGGTGGCTCCGGGCGACCGCAAGCGCGTGATGATCCTGGGCGCCGGCCCCAACCGCATCGGCCAGGGCATCGAGTTCGACTACTGCTGCGTGCACGCCAGCTACGCGCTGTCGGCCGAGGGCTATGAGACCATCATGGTCAACTGCAACCCCGAGACCGTGTCCACCGACTACGACACGTCCGACAAGCTGTACTTCGAGCCGCTCACGTACGAGGACGTCATGGACATCGTCGACGTGGAGAAGCCGGACGGCGTCATCGTCACGCTCGGCGGCCAGACGCCGCTCAAGCTGGCGGGCGCGCTCGCCAAGGCGGGCGTTCCCATCATGGGCACGCAGCCCGAGTCGATCGACCTGGCCGAGGACCGCGACCGGTTCAGCGACATCATGGACGAGCTCGGCATCGCGTACCCGGCCGCCGGCATGGCGCACACGGCCGACGAGGCCGTCGAGGTGGCGCATCGCATCGGCTATCCGCTGCTCGTGCGTCCGAGCTACGTGCTCGGCGGGCGCGGCATGGCGGTCGTCTACGATGCCGACCACTTGAAGCGCTACATGGCCGCAGCCGCCAAGATCTCGCCCGACCATCCCATCTACCTCGACCGATTCCTCGAATCGGCCGTCGAGGTGGACCTCGACGCAGTGTGCGACGGCGACGAGGTGTACATCGGCGACGTCCTGGAGCACATCGAGGAGGCGGGCATCCACTCGGGCGACTCGGCGTGCTGCACGCCGCCGTTCTCGCTGTCCAACGCCATCGTCGACCAGCTGCGCGACACGGCCACCCGCCTGGCGCTGCGCCTGGGAACCGTCGGCCTCATCAACATCCAGTTCGCCGTGAAGGACCAGACGGTCTACGTCATCGAAGCCAACCCGCGTGCGAGCCGCACCGTCCCGTTCGGCTCGAAGGCGACGGGCGTGCCGCTCGCGAAGGTGGCGTCGCGCGTCATGGCGGGCGAAAAGCTGGCGGACATGGGACTGCCGAGCGACCGGCGCGCCTTCGACCACTTCTCGGTCAAGGAAGCCGTCATGCCGTTCGGGCGCTTCCCGGGTTCCGACGTCGTGCTCGGTCCCGAGATGAAGTCGACTGGCGAGGTCATGGGCATCGCCGATTCGTTCCCGGCGGCGTACTACAAGACCCAGCTGGCCGTGGGCTACGACATCCCCGATGCGGGCAACGTGTTCATCAGCGTCGCCGACCGCGACAAGCGCTCGATCGTTCCGATCGCCCGCGACATCGCGCGACTCGGCTACCAGCTGGTGGCCACGGCGGGCACGGCGCGCGCCCTCAAGGCGGCGGGGCTTTCATGCACCGTGGTGAAGAAGATCCACGAAGGCTCGCCGAACATCAACGAGGACATCGCCGACGGCAAGATCGTCTTCATGATCAACACGCCGTTCGGCCATGAGACCCGCGGCGACGGCTACGAGCTGCGCTCGGCGGCCGTGCGCCACGGCGTGCCGTACGCGACGACGCTGTCGGCGGCGCAGGCGCTCGCCACGGCCATGGAGGTCGTGCGCCAGCGCACCCTCGACGTCATCGCGCTGCAGGACCTGCCGCAGTGGGGGATTTAGCGCTGGGTGAACGTGCCCGGGGCGTGCGAAGAGGCGGATGACGTTGTACGACCGGCCCGGGCGGACAGCCTCAAAGGGTGATTGCGCCACGATGAACGGCTCGTTTCGAGTACGAGACTGCTCGAAACGACGGTTTGCCTGAAGTGCATAGCTGCCCGGAACAAGCAGCTGAAACCGACGAGCGATAAAGCGATGAAGCGGCGGATACATGCGAGCATCCGCCGCTTCCGTTTTCGGCGCAGCGCGAACGGGCGGGCATGTCGTATAATCGCATGCCAACGATTCCAAAGAACTCTGCGCTGTCCGCGTACCGTTCGCCGCGAAGGCGCAGGCGACGCGAACGGCACGCGATCGATCGACGCATCGAAGGGGAGGGCCATGGCGAACTTCACCGAGCAGGCGATAACCGAAGCGCTCATCACGCTTCTGAACGACCGTCCGCTCGACAAGATCACGGTGTCCGACATCGCCTCCGAATGCGGCATCAACCGCAACACCTTCTACTACCACTACCACGACGTGTACGAGCTTGTCGAGGACCTGTTCAAGACCGAAACCGAGCGCGTCATCGGCAACCTGTCAGACGATGATTCGATCGTCGAGGCGTTCACGCGGGCCATCTCGTTCGTGCTGGAGAACAAGCAGGCCATCACGCACGTGTACCAGTCGGTCAGCAGCGACAACGTGAACCAGTTCCTCATCGACGCCGCTTCGGCGTGCCTGCGTCCGTACGTCGAAGAGCAGGCGAGCGAGCTGGCTTCCGAGAGCGGTGCAACCGTGCCTACTGAGGCGATCGACCGCGTCACGTACCTGTACGCATGCATGCTGCAGGGCATCGTCGTCAACATGCTGCGCACCGACTCGTTCGAGGATGCGGCGGATGTCGTGGGCGATGCCGTGCGCGCGCTCGAAGGCTCGATCAAAGGGGCGCTCGCGAACCTGGCAAGCACGTAGGCGCAAGACGGTCGCAGGCTCCTCGCAAGCGCGGGTCACGTTTCGCACAGAATTTGGGCATTTGCGCCTCAATGCACAAAAACCGAACAGTCAGTCGGTTTTGCATGTTTCCTTCATAAAACTCCACGCCTAGGATTTCGAATAGATTTCCGGGGGCGTGCGCTGCCTTCGGCGGGGATGAAGCGGTAACGCCCGGCTGATACGGTGCATGCCGTTCCACACGATATGGAGGAGGGATGATATGCACAAGTTCGGCCATGCGGTGGTCAGACTGCGCGTGCCGATTCTGATAATCGCAGTCCTGCTGCTCATACCGTCGTACTTCGGCTATGTGCACACCCGCATCAACTACGACATGCTGGACTATCTTCCGGACAGCATGGACACGGTCGCCGGTCAGAACATTCTGAAGGACGACTTCGGCAAGGGGGCGTTCAGCCTCATCGTCACCGAGGGCATGACCGACAAGCAGGTCGCGGACCTCACCGACGACATCAAGGGCGTCGACCATGTCGCCGATGCGCTGTCCTACGGCAGCATCGCCGACCCGTCGATTCCCGACCAGCTGATACCCTCTGAGATCAGCGACAACTTCAAGAGCGGCGACGACCAGCTCATCGCCGTGTTCTTCGATTCGGGTACGTCGTCGGACGATACGATGCAGGCCGTGACCCAGATACGCGATATGACCGACGAGCACGTGCTGGTGTCGGGCATGTCGGCCATGGTGACCGACCTGAAGAACATCGCCGAGCGCGAGGAGCCGTCGTACGTCCTCGTCGCCGTCCTGTGCTCCATCGTGGCGCTGCTGTTGCTCACGAACTCGTTCGCCGCGCCGTTCGTGTTCCTCATCAGCATCGGCATGGCCATCATCTACAACCTGGGGTCCAACTTCTTCCTCGGCCAGGTGTCCTACATCACGAAGGCATTGGCGGCGGTGCTCCAGCTTGCCGTGACGATGGACTATTCCATCTTTTTGTGGAACAGCTTCATCGAGAAGCTCGATAATGGCGACAAGGACCTCAACCACGCGATGGGCGAGGCCATCGGCGACACGCTCGTCTCCATCTCGTCGAGCGCGTGCACCGCGTGCGCGGGCTTCCTCGCCATGTGCTTCATGACCTACAAATTGGGCGCCGACCTGGGCATCGTCATGGCGAAGGGCTGCCTGTTCGGCCTCGTCGCCTCCATCACCATCCTGCCGGCGCTGCTGCTCGTGTTCCACAAGGTGCTTCTGAAGACGCGCCATCGCAGCCTCGTCCCGCGCGCGACCCACGTCGGGCGCTTCGTCACGAGCCATCCGTGGGCGTTCATCCTCGTGTTCTGCATCGTCCTCATCCCGGCGCTCTACGGCTTCAGCAACAAGCCGGTCTACTACGATTTCACCAACACGCTGACCGGCTCGGACAGCCATCTTGAGGAATCAGACATCCGCTTCCACACGGCCGACATGCGCGTGCAAGACGACTTCGATGTCGCCACGACCGAGATGGTGCTGTGCGACTCCAACCTGTCGCACGCTGAAGCCAAGGAGATGACCGACCGCATCGAGGACGTCGACGGCGTGAAGTACGCGCTCGGCTACGACTCGTTCGTCGGCGGCATGCTGCCCGACAACCTGGTGCCGTCCGACCTGAAGGACTCGCTCAAGCACGATCCGTACCAACTTATCATCATCAATTCGAGCTACCTGCCCTCGACCGACGCCGTCAACGCGCAGATCGACCAGATCAACGACATCATCAAGGATTACGATCCCAACGCGATGCTCATCGGCGAGGCTCCGGCGACGAAGGACCTCATCAGCACGACGAACCACGACTTCATGGTCGTTGACGCCGTCGCTATCATCGCCGTGCTCGTCATCCTGTTCTTCGTGTTCAGGTCAGCGACGCTGCCGTTCATCCTGGTGGCGGTCATCGAGTTCGCCATCTTCATCAACCTGGGCATTCCGTACTACACCAACGACGTCATGTCGTTCATCACGCCGATCTGCATCTCGACGATCCAGCTCGGTTCGTGCGTCAACTACGCCATCCTGCTGACCACGCGCTACCGCAAGGAGCGCAGGGAGGGCCTCGAGAAGCGCGACGCCATCTCGACGGCCGTGGCGACATCGCTTCCCGCCGTGGTCGCCAGCGCCGTGTCGTTCTTCGCGGCGACGTTCGGCGTCAAGCTGTACGCAAACATCGGGATCATCTCGCAGCTCACGGGCATCATGTCGCGTGGCGCTCTGATCAGCATGGTCTGCGTGCTGTTCATCCTGCCCGCGTTCCTTATGGTGTTCGACGGCGCGATCGTGAAGACCAGCCATGGATTCAGGCCGAAGAAGACGAAGGGCGACGCGACATCTCAGTCCGTCGTGCCGACGAAGGAGGTATCCGCATGATCGAAAGGAAACGCACCCAGAGCGTGCCTGAGAAGGTGGGCTACGCGCTTTCTGCTGCAGCGCTCGTGAGCATGGTGGCGATGCCGTGCTACCTGTCGAGCGTCCAGCCCGCCGTCGCCGCGACGTCGAACGACGGCACCCAGCCGAAGGCAACGACGAACCAGGCGAACAACGCCCAGACGGCAAGCGAGAAGGACGAGACCGTGTTTCTGTTCGCCAAGCCCGACGGCAGCGTGAAGAGCTCGCAGGTCTCGGCGAAGCTCGCGAATCCCGACAAGGCCGCCGACCTCGCCGACTCGTCGACGCTCACCAACATCAAGAACGTCGAGAGCACCAACTCCTTCACCGGTTCGGGCACGAACATGGTGTGGGACGCTGCGGGCGACGACGTGTATTACCAGGGAGACACGCAGAAGGCGTCGCCGATCCAGGTGAAGATCACCTACCTGCTCGACGGCAAGGAGGTGCAGGCATCCGACCTGCTCGGCAAGAGCGGCAAGCTCACCATCCGCTACGAGTTCACCAACGACTCGTACACGATGGCGAACATCAAGGGCACCGACCAGAAGATCTACACGCCGTTCGTCTGCATGACGGGCATGCTGTTCGACAACGATTCGGCGCGCAACGTCACGGTCGACAACGGCAAGGCAGTCGACGACGGCGACCGCACAATGGTCATGGGGCTCGCGATGCCGGGGCTTAAGGACAGCCTGGGGCTTACCGATGACGACGATGTGGACATTCCCTCGTCGTTCGAGGTGACGGCCGACGTCACGAACTTCGAGATGAACTCGACGATCACCATCGCCACGCCCAACGCGCTCGACAACGTCGACACCTCGTCAGTCGACACGTCCGACATCCAGGACAATCTCGACCAGGTGCAAGACGCCATGGCGCAGCTTATCGATGGCTCGGACGAACTCGAAGCCGGCCTTGAGCAATTGAACGACGGAGCCGGCCAGCTCGACAGCGGTGCGGGAGAGCTCCTTTCCGGCGCGGGCGAGCTCGACAGCGGCGCCGGTCAGCTCGCCGACGGCGCGAGCACGCTTTCGTCCGGTGCAGGACAGCTGTCCGACGGCGCGAACACGCTCGCCGCAGGCGCCGGTTCGCTCGCCTCGGGAGCCGCGACTCTGCAGGAGAAGACAGCGACGCTGCCCGACAGCGTGAGCCAGCTCGCCGACGGCAGCAACCAGGTGAACGACGGCCTGAACCAGCTGCGCAACGGCACGAGCTCCTCGACCGGCCTGATCGACGCGCTCAACGCGGTCGGCGTCGGCAGCGACAGCACGAACACGCTCTACGGCGGCACGATGACGCTGCGCAACGGCATTCTGCTCATGCGCGGCAACCCGACCGACACGCAGGGTTCGCTCTACGCGGCGAAGAACGGCGCGGGCCAGCTCAAGCAGGGCGCGGCGGACATGAAGGCGGGCGCGAACGCGCTTTCGGCCGGCGCGCAGAGCGCCATAGACGCCATCGGCCCCGAGACCGATACGCGCCCGTCCACGCTCAACGGCGCGCTCAACATCGCGAACGCCCAGCTTACGCAGGTGGGCGATGTGAAGTCCGCGCTCGAGACGCTGCAGTCGGCCCAGAAGACGCTCGAGACGCTCGCGTCGGATTCGGCGAACGCGTCCGCCAAGATGAGCCAGCTCGAAGGGACGCTTGCACCCGTGCAGTCGCAGCTCAAGCAGTTGCAGAGCGGCCTCGCCACGGCGAAGGCGGCATCCGACCAGGCGGCCTCGCAGGCGGGGTCGGCCAAGACCGACGCCGGCACCGCGGCGAAGGAGATCGCAACCTCGCAGTACGGCAACGTGTCCAGCGCGCTGAGCACGCTCAACGGCATCGACACGAGCACGCTCACGAGCGAGCAGGCGGCCGCGCTCGAAAGCGCCAAGAGCTCGCTTTCCGCCGTGAGCACGTCGCAGCTCGGCGACGCGGCCTCCCACGCGCAGTCGGCTGCGACCGAGGCGGGAACGGCCGAAGCGTACGCGCAGGGCGTGTCTTCGGGCTTGGAGCAGGCGCAGACGGGCATCGACCCCGCTGTGAGCAGCATGGACGAGCTCATGGCGCTGCTTTCGCAGGAGAAGTCGGAGTTCGACACGACGGCCGCTCAGCTGACGAACGACGCCAACCAGCTGAAGAGCCTGAACTTCGACGCCGACGTGTCGCTCGCCACCGTGCAGCAGTGCATCGCCGGCGTGCAGCAGGGCCTGGCAACGATGAAGGGCACGCCGACCGACAGGCAGGGCAGCCTCTACGCGGCGAAGAACGGGGCCGACGCCCTTGCGGCCGGAGCCGACCAGCTCGGTGCGGGAGCGGGCGCGGTGCAGGACGGCCTGGGAACGGCCATCGGCGCCATCGACAACCAGCTCGTCCCGGGATTCGACTCGCTCAAGATGGGCCTCGTCTCGCTCGCCAACGGTGGAACATCGCCCGACGGTAGGTCGAACTCCGGTCTGAAGGGCGCCGTCGACGCGCTTGGAACCTCGTCCACGTCCGGCACGCTCCTGTACGGCACGAACGCGCTCGCCAACGGATTGGGACAGCTCAACGCCGCAGCGCCGCAGCTCGCGGCCGGCGTCGGGCAGGTTGCAGACGGCGCTGCGCAGGTGTCCGACGGCAGTGATCAGATTGCGAGCAACATGTTCACGCTGTACACGGGCGCAATCGAGCTGACGGATGGCGCGTTCACGCTCAAGGACGGCACGGGCACGTTGCTCTCCGGCACGCAGACGCTCAAGGACGGCACGAGCCAGTTGGCGGACGGAACGCAGAGCGCGCTCGACGGATCGCAGCAGCTTTCCGACGGCTTGAAGCAGTTCAATGAGGAAGCCATCCAGCAGATCGTCGACGCGTTCGACGGCAACCTGGGCGAACTGTCCGACCGCGTCGATGCCATCGTCGACGCCGGCAAGGACTACCAGAACTTCTCCGGCATCACCGACGGCACGAAGGGCTCGGTCAAGTTCGTGATCGAGACCGACGCCGTGAAGAACGACTAGCGCGAGGCCGGGGATGGACGTGTCGGGGCAGAAACGCAAGGCCGACGCGACGCGCAAGCGCCTGCTCGACGCCGCGCTGCGCGTCATCGCCCGCAAGGGATACAGCTCGGCGACGGTCGACGAGATCGTCGCCGAGGCGGGCGTCTCGAAGGGACTCGCGTACTACCACTTCAAGAACAAGGCCGCCATCGCATCGAGCATCCTGGAAACCGGCGTGAACGACATGATCGGCTCGTTCGAGACGATAGCCGCTGAATCGAAATCGGCCGGCCAGGCGCTCACGCGCATGCTTGACAGCTTCTGCAGCGCCATCGTGAACAACCAGGAGTTCGCGCAGTTCTTCTTGAACGAGCTCTGGCGAGGGAGCCGCGACTGGTCCTCTAAACTGCGCCCGATCGAGGACAAGCTCATCGGCATCCTGTCCAACCAGATCGAGCGCGGCCAGCAGGAGGGCGTGATACGCGCGGAGTTCGACCCGCAGTTCGGAGCCGTGGCCATCGTCGGCATCTCGCTGACGGCGGCAGGCTACTACGTGGGCCGTATCGACGGCATCGACGCCGACCAAGGCGAGCGGTTCAAAGCGTGCGTGTACGACTTCGTTGCCCACGCCATCGAGGCGGAGACGGCGTTCGGTCTGGGCATGCCGTCGACTTCGCAGGTTGCCGTGTCGTAAAGCCGCACGGAGACGGGGCATAGGATACACTTCGGGTCGGAGCGCAGCGTGCCGTCTCGCGAACGGAACCGCCGGCGGCCCATGCGCGTTGGCTTGCGAGAGCATCGCAGGCGGTCAAGCGCGCAGGTAGCGAAGACGAGCGGAGAGAGTCGAACAAGGGAACTTGCCGGCCGATCGGGGGCTGCGTTGCGAAAGCCGCGCAGCCCCCGATTTACGCATAGGGACGTTTTGCGCGAGACCAAGCTGCGCATCCTTGCACTCACCCGTATCCGCCTGCCTCTGCGTTCGGCCGCTGCCGTCCGCCCCTGTGTGCGCCCGCTGCGATATCTCACCGCATCCGGTGCGGGTGGTGCGCCGAATGATAGAATCCTCTGAAAGATGGTCCACACGGAGCCGCGTCTGCGGCCCGCGGTTTCAGAGAGAGGAGCAGCATGGCGAATCCGGTCAACGAACGCGCGCGTCTTCTGTCGAACGACCCCGTCGGACCGCGTCTGTACCTGATGCGGCTTGAGACGCCGATCATCGCGAAGACCACGCGTCCCGGACAGTTCGTGCACCTGCAGATTCCCGCAGCCGACGCGCACATCCTCAGACGGCCGTTCTGCGTGTACGCGCGCGATGCCGAGGCGGGCACGATCGACGTGCTCTACCAGGTGGTAGGCGAGGGCACGCGGCTTCTGGCGAAGGCGACGCCGGCGGTGGTCGATGCGACCGGAGGCATGAGCGTGCTCGGCCCGCTCGGGAACTCCTGGGCTGCGGTCGACGAGGCGCAAAGCGGAAGCGGCCTGCATGTTCTCCTCGTCGGAGGCGGCGTGGGCGCGGCCCCTCTCTACCTGCTCGCTGAAGATCTGATCGACGCGGGCTGCGCTGTGGACGTCGTGCTTGGCGCCCAGACGGAAGACGCCCTTGTCACGCGCGAGCGTTTCGCCGCCTTGCTCGGACGCGAGCCGGCGTGCGCCACCGACGACGGCAGTTACGGGCGTCCCGGGTTCTGCACGACGCTTTCGCAGGAGGCGCTCGACGCCGGCTGCTCGGTCGACGGCGCGCCCTTCGATCGCGTCTGCGTGTGCGGACCCGACCCGCTGATGAAGATCGTCGCCGCTCAGGCGCATGAGGCGCACGTTCCCTGCGAGGTTTCGACGGAGCGGCGCATGGCGTGCGGCATCGGCGCGTGCCTGTCGTGCGTCGTAGAAACCACCGACGGCCTCAAGCGCTCGTGTGCCGACGGTCCCATATTCGACGCGGAAAAGGTGGTGTGGTAAATGGCCGAGAACACCGATTCGCGCGCGCACATCCGCGAGACCAGCGTATCGCTCGCTGTCAACCTAGGCGGCCTGCCCATGAAGAACCCCGTCACGGACGCCTCGGGAACGTTCGCCGCCGGCCGCGAGTTCTCCGCGTTCGTCGACGTCGCCGAGCTCGGAGCCGTCACGACCAAGGGCGTCTCGCTCAACGGCTGGCAGGGCAACGCCGCGCCGCGCATCGCCGAGACGCCGTCGGGCATGCTCAACTCCATCGGCCTGCAGAACCCGGGCGTCGCCCATCTGATGGCCGACGAGCTCCCGTGGCTCAAATCCCAGGGGGCGACGGCCATCGTCAACGTCTCGGGCCACAGCTTCGACGAATACGTGCAGGTCATCGAAGCGCTCGAGGATGCCGATGCCGTCGGCGCCTACGAGGTGAACATCTCGTGCCCCAATGTGGACGAAGGCGGCATGACCATCGGAACCGACCCCGCGAGCGTGCAGAAGGTCGTCGGCGCTTGCCGCCGTGCCACGAAGCGCCCGCTCATCGTGAAGCTCACGCCCAACGTCACCGACGTGGCCGAAATCGCCCGCGCCGCCGTTTCCGCGGGAGCCGACGCGCTGTCGCTCATCAACACCGTCCTCGGCATGGCCGTCGACGCCGAGCGGCGCCGTCCACAGCTCGCTCGCGTCGTGGGCGGGCTGTCGGGCCCATGCGTGAAGCCCATCGCGCTGCGTCAGGTCTGGGAGGTGCACAACGCCGTCGACGTGCCGCTTCTGGGCATGGGCGGCATCAGCTCCGGAATCGACGCCATCGAGTTCATGCTGTGCGGCGCCACCGCCGTCGCCGTCGGAACGGCCAACTTCGTCTGCCCGACGGCCACCGTCGACGTGGCGAACGGCATCATCGACTACTGCGAACGTCAGGGAGTGTCCGACGTTGCCGAGCTGATCGGAGGTTTGCAATGCTGAGCGACTTTTCCAGCACCCCGAAGCGCGACCGCATCATCGTCGCGCTGGATTGTTCCGCCGACCGCGCGCGGGCGCTCGGCGACCAGCTCACGGGCCATGCGCGCTGGGTCAAGGTGGGCATGACGCTGTTCTATGCCTGCGGTCCGGAAATCGTCGCGTACTTCAAGGAACGCGGGTTCAAGGTGTTCCTCGACCTCAAGCTCCACGACATCCCGTTCCAGGTGAAGGGTGCGGCGGCCTCGGCTGCGCGCACGGGCGCCGACATGCTCACCATGCACGCGAGCGGGGGAGAGGCCATGCTCGCCGCCGGCCGCGAAGGCGCTCAGGAGACGGCGAAGGAAACGGGGCGTGATCCGCTCATCACGCTCGGCATCACCGTGCTCACGAGCATGGACGAGCCGACGCTGCGCAGCGTCGGCGTCGAGCGCACGCCGCGCGATCAGGTGGCGCTGCTCGCGGGCGTCGCCAAGGAGTCGGGCATCTCGGGCGTCGTCGCGTCGCCGCAGGAGGCGTCGCTTCTGCGCGACATCCTGGGGCCGCAAGCCTACATCGTCACGCCGGGCGTCCGTCCCGCCGGCTCGTCGGCCGACGACCAGAGCCGCATCGCCACGCCCGCCGAGGCGTTCGACAACGGTGCGTCCCATATCGTTGTCGGCAGGCCGATCACGCAGGCTCCCGACCCGGTCGCCGCGTTCGAAAACATCGCCCAAAGCGTGCGGTCCTAAACGAACGGTGACGAACTTCGACTGAAACGGCCAGCTCATAGGCGAGTTGTGGGGAAGGTCTGTCGAATGGACACGAATGTGGGATTTGATGGGCGAAAGCTTGAACCAGCGCGCCATTAGCGTAGAATTTGCCTGCGTGACCCGGAGATATGCGGTTTCAGACGTTCCTGTGCTCGCCCAAGGCGAGCGTTTGAAGTCATCGACAGGGGACCCGAACACGAACGCGGAACACTGTTTTCGGGAGCGCAGATATCTGCATGACTTCGGTCGACGGTTGGGGCTGAACAAGCACCGCCGACGTTGAAGTTTTATGATGTTTGCGCATTTCAAAGGCTAGTTTTTACCTTGTACGTTAGTATCACGGAAGTATGTTTCAAAGCGAAGGAGTTCACTTATGGCAATCCCTCAACTGAGTCCTGAAGAGCGCAAGGCTGCTCTGGAAAAGGCGAAGGCTGCCCGTATCAAGCGTGCCGAGATCCGCGACGACCTCAAGAGCGGCAAGCTGACGCTTCAGGACGTTCTCAAGATGAAGGACGACCCGATTGTGGGCCGCATGAAGGTCTCCACGCTCATCGAGACGCTGCCGGGCTACGGCAAGGCGAAGTCCGAGAAGATCATGAGCGAGCTCCAGATCGCCGAGAGCCGTCGCCTCCGCGGCCTTGGCGAGCGCCAGGAAGCCGCTCTGCTGGAGCGCCTGGGCTAATTCCCATGAGAACGGGCAATCTTTTTGTCGTTTCCGGGCCATCAGGTGCTGGCAAAGGCACGCTGGTGGCCCGTCTCTTGAAGGCGGTGCCCGATGCGTGGGTGTCCGTATCCGCCACGACGCGCAAGCCGCGTCCTGGTGAAAAGGACGGCGTATCGTACTACTTCAAGACGCGGGACGAGTTCGAAGACCTCATAAAGAACGACGGCCTGCTCGAATGGGCCGAGTATTCGGGCAACTGCTACGGCACGCCGCTTCAGTCCGTGCGTGATCACATGAACGCCGGCGACCAGGTGGTGCTCGAGATAGAAGTGCAGGGAGCGTCCCAGGTCAAGCGCCGTATTCCAGAGGCTCATCTCGTGTTCATCGAGCCGCCGTCATACGAGGAGCTCGAAGCGCGCCTGCGCGGTCGCGGCACCGAGGACGAGGCGTCCATCAAGCGGCGCCTGCAAACGGCCCACGGCGAACTGGCATTGAAGAGCGACTACGACATGTGTATCGTGAACGATGACGTGGATGAAGCTGCGGCGCAGCTCATCGCGTACGTCAACGAACAAGCAGAAGGGAATCGGTGAACGCACTACCATGAGCCTTATCGAACCGAAGATCGACGTCCTGCTGGACAAGACCGACAACGACCGCTTCCTGCTGTGCTCGCTTGCCTCCAAGCGTGCGCACGACATCAACGACATGCTGCGTGGCCAGCACAATCGCGCCATCCAGCTGGAAACCGCGGTCGACATCGCCCGCGCCTCCAACAAGAAGCCGATCAGCATCGCGTTTTCCGAAATCGCGCGCGGTGACGTGTCGTACGACCCCGAATCCATCGACGTGAAGAACCACTAAACGCAACGCACAGCAAAGGATCGTATGCTCGAACAGCATCAACGCATTTGCCTGGTCCACTACCACGAGATCGGGCTCAAAGGTCACAATCGAGCGAAATTCGAAACGCGCCTCCTGAAGAATCTGGAGGCGCTTCTTTCGCCCTACCCCCTGGTCACCATCCATCGCATCTCGGGGCGGCTCTGCGTGTTCCTCAAGGAGGGCACAAGTTTCGAGGTCGCTCTCGAGGTGAGCCGCCACATCCTCGACGTGCCAGGCGTGGCGCGCGTGTCGTGCGGATTCAAATGCGAACGCGACCTGGACGTCATGAGCGCGGTCGCCGTCAACGCCCTCGGCGAGGTCGGCGCATTTGAGACGTTCAAAGTGGCTGCACGGCGCAACCATACCGACTTCGACGTGCACTCGATGGACATGAACCGCATCATCGGCGCAGCGCTCTGTGACGCGTACCCCGACAAGAAGGTCAAGATGAAGGACCCCGACGTTGTCGTGGGGGTCGAGGTCGTGCAGAACGCCACGTACATCTACGCGCGCAGCGAGCGCGGCATCGGAGGACTGCCCGTCGGAAGCTCGGGGAAGGTCGTGTGCCTGCTTTCGGGCGGCATCGACTCGCCCGTGGCCACGTGGCGCATGGCACGCCGTGGCGCCACCTGTGTGGGTGTGCACTTCTCCGGTCGCCCGCAGACGTCGAGCGCGAGCGAGTACCTGGTGGACGATATCGCGCACGTGCTCGAGCGCACCGGGTGCATCGGGCGCGTCTACGTCGTGCCGTTCGGCGACTACCAGAAGAAGATCATGCTGGCCGTGCCGCCGTCGATGCGCATCCTCATTTACCGTCGGCTCATGTTCCGCGTCGCTGAGCGCATCGCGCGCATCGAGCACGCGGGCGCGCTCGCAACGGGGGAGAGCCTCGGACAGGTTGCCTCGCAGACGCTCGAGAACATCCAGGTGACGGATTCGGTCGTCTCGCTTCCGGTGTTTCGCCCGCTCATCGGCATGGACAAGCTCGAAATCATCGACAACGCCCAACAGCTTGGGACGTACGAGCTCTCCACGACCGACGCGCCCGACTGCTGCACGCTGTTCATGCCGCGCAGCCCCGAGACGCACGGTTCCGTTTCCACAGCTGAACAGGCTGAAGAGGGCCTTCCCATCGACGAATGGACAGAAGAACTCGTGAATGCCGCCGAGCCCCACGATTACGAGAACTGTCCGGCCTACCATGCGCCGCGGAAGTTCAAGCGCGAACAGAGCGCCAACGACGATGGCGCAATCGATGGGCATGCGGATCCTGCGAGCGAGAAGAGCGCCGTCGGCGGGACTGCGGAAGACGTCGGCGGACGAGGCTCAGACAAGGGAGCACGTGCGTCCTCGGCAGCCGATAAGGTGGAAGCGCCGCGCTTGTTCAAAGACGGGGAAGCGGTCGAATAGCCCTTTCGGATGACGTCCTCCCGAGAGAGCATTCCTCTCGGGAGAACGCTTTCTCGCTCGAGCCTTGCCCATAGTCGGACAGACTGATGGCGCGCAGGCTCGTCAGCATGCGGGAATGTATTGCGCGATGCGGCGGGATTCGCTTGCTGCAGGCAAACGCAGACGCACGCTCCGACCGACACGGGCGCGGCATGCAGGGTGCATTCGACATGCCTATGCGGCAATCGAACGGCGCCTTGACGGTGTTGCGGCGGTGATCGAGCGGTACTCGTGCGACCTTCCGACAGCCGTGCCGCGGTTCCCCTGATAGATTACGCACGTATGCTCCTCTCGCAGGCGATGACAGGCGAGAGGAGCTTTTTCGTGGACCGTGATTCCCTCTACGATCTGAAACAGCGAATCGGGGCGGGCAAACTCGGCGCCCCCGCGATCATCGCCTGCGCCATCATCGCGATCGTGGTGGCTGTATACGCCGGCACGTACCTCTACGATGCAGCCAACGCCCATTCGTTTGCCATCGAGTCTCAGAACCAGGAGTCGGCATCTTCCGGCTCAATCGCTTCGTCGTCTGACGCCTCGGCTTCGGCGACCGATGGGTTGGGGACATCGTCCGAACCTGCACCCGTCCTCATACTCATCGACGTCGAGGGCGCCGTGGACAGCCCCGGCATCGTATCTGTGCCCGAAGACGCCCGCGTCAACGATGCGGTCGCCGCTGCGGGCGGCCTGAGCGACGAGGCAGCGCCCGGGGCGCTCAACCTGGCGCAGAAGGTGCATGACGGCGAGCAGATATTCGTTCCCACGCTCGAGCAGGCAAGCGCTTCGTCTGCCGAAGCGCAGAGCGCCGGCGCCGCAACCGCGGGTAGCACGGCTTCATCGCAGGCTCCTGCGAAGGTAAACATAAACACGGCTGACGAGGCGGCTTTGCAGACCGTCACAGGCATCGGCCCCTCAACCGCGAAGAAGATCGTGGCCGACCGCACGAAAAACGGCCCCTTCGCCTCGGTCGACGACCTGACGCGGGTCTCGGGCATCGGCGAGAAGAAGCTCGAGGCGTTTCGCGACCAGCTCTGCGTTTAACGGCGATGGACATCGCATCCCATAACCCCAGGCCCGCGCGACCTGCGCTGACGCCGGCGATCTTCTGCGGCCTTGCGCTCTGGGCCGGTTGCGCATGCGCGCTCGCGTTCGAACGAACGCACGCTTCGACCGTGCTCGTCGGCGGCACGATTGCGTGTTTTGCCGGAGCTTGCATCGTCTGCGCAGCGTTGCGGCGCCGGTTTTCTGCGGCCGTGCTCTGCCTTGCTCTCGGATTGACCGGCGGGGTGGCGCTCGGAAGCGTTCAAGCCGCGCACCTCGAAAAGCTTGCCGTCATCGCTGGCTCGGAAACCTACGTCTCCTGCACGGCGATGCTTACCGACGATCCGACCCCGGGTTCGTACGGCTCAACCGCTCACGCGCGCGTGACGACGCCGGGAAACCCTGAGCGACTCATGAAGGTCAGATTCGCCCGGAACTGCCCGGGAGCGGACGAGGTTCGCTACGGCGACGTCCTCACGTTTTCGGCGACGCCTGAGGCGATTGATTATGCGACGTATCCAAGCGACTGGAACCGGGGCGTTACGGCCACGGTGACGGTTCGCGCGATGACGGTCGAAGAGCAGCGTGGCGTACGGGGCGGGATTCTTGCCGTCCGCAAGCGTGCAATCGAGGCGCTCGGTGCGGGCGGTACCGACGAAGGGGCGCTCCTTCAGGCGCTCATCTGCGGTTATCGTGCCGATATCAACGAGCGCGACGTGTACCGCGATTTTAGAACCTGCGGGCTCGCGCACCTCGTCGCCGTGTCAGGCGCCCATCTCGTCATCGTGACGACGATCGTGTCCGCTCTGCTGCGCGTCATGCGCGTGCCGCGTGTCGCGGGCATCGGTCTTGTCGGGTGCTCAATCGGCGCGTACCTGATTGTCGCGGGAATGCCAATTTCAGCCGTGCGGGCGGCCATCATGTCGCTGCTCGGTTCGTGCTCGTTCTTCGCGCGGCGGCGTTCCTCAAGCGTGAACGCCACGGGCATCGCGGTGCTTGTCATCGTCTTGAGCGACCCGCGAGCGGCTCTTTCGCTTTCGTTTGCGCTCTCGGCCCTTTCGACGCTCGGCATCATCCTGTTCGGCGGCTATGTTTCCAGCTGGTTCGAGCAGGGACGCCATGCGCTTCCGGCTGGCCTCTCGGACCCGCTTGCGCTCACCATCGCTGCGAGCCTCATGTCCGTCCCGCTTTCAAGCGCGGTGTTCTCGCAGCTGCCCCTCGTCTCGCCGCTCGCCAACATCGCGACGGCGCCGTTCTTCCCGATTGTCTGCGGCTTGGGGCTCGCGGCGAGCCTGCTGTCGCTCGGAGGTTGCCCGGCGTTCTCGCTTGCGTTCGCGCTGGCGTCCGCTGCGACGCGATGTCTGTGCGCGCTCGTGTCCCTGCTGGCGCGCATACCGTTTGCGAGCATTCCCGTGGCGGGGTCGGCCATCCCGGCGCTCGCTCTCACGGGAGCGTTTGCCGCGGCGCTCTATATCGCCTGGCCGAAACCGAGCCTGAAAGGTTTGGGGGCATGCTGCTCTCTCGGCGTCGCGGTCGCCGTCATCGTCGCCCTCCGTCCTGCGAGTCCTACGGAAATCGTCATGCTCGATGTGGGGCAGGGCGATGCGTTCCTGGTGAGAAGCGAACGCGCATGCATGCTCATCGACACGGGAAACCAGGACGGCAAACTTCTCACGGCGCTTGCCCGCGAAAACGTGCGTCACCTCGACGCCGTGCTCATCACCCACGCCGATGACGACCATTGCGGCTCGCTCGACGCGCTTCAGGGGACGGTTGTCGTCGACCGCGTCATCGTCGCGAACGACATGCTCACCTGCGACGATGATTCGTGTCGAAAGCTCATAGCCCAAGCGCGCTCCACGGCTTCCGAGGTCGTCGGCGCACGCGTCGGAGACCGCGTGGCCATCGGACGATTTCAAGGATGCATCATCTGGCCGCACGCGTTCTCGAACGACGGAGGCAATGAGGACAGCCTGTGCGCTGTGTTCGATGCGGACGTCGACCGTGATGGCGTCATCGATGAGACGGCCCTGTTCACCGGCGACATTGATGCCGCATCTTTGAAGACGGCGCTCGCGGAGAGCGGCATCGGCACGGTCGACGTGCTCAAGGTGGGCCATCACGGTTCGAACACCTCGACCGATGCGGACCTTGCCGAAACGCTTCGCCCGCGCGTCGCGCTCGTCAGCGTGGGAGAGCGCAATCGTTACGGACATCCGAAACAGCAGGTCATCGACGAACTTGCAGCAGTTGGCGCGGAGGTCGTACGCTCGGATGAGAGCGGGGACGTTTCATGCGAATTGGAAGTCGGGTCGGTGCAGGTGCGCACGCAACGCTAAACTTGTTTTATGACGCAATCAAAGACATCCAAACCGCTTCTGGCCGCCTATCTGGTGGACGGCGCCGACACGCTCAAGCGCGAGACCGTCGTCAAGCGCCTGCGCGAGCGCATCGCGCGCGTGGCCGACCTGGAATTCAACAGCGACCGCTTCGACGGGGCCACCGCCACAGGCGCCGACATCGTCAACGCCTGCAACACGGCGCCGTTCGGCGGCGATGTGCGCCTGGTCGAGGTCACGCATGCCGACAAGCTGCGCAAGGCGGATTCCGAGCAGATCGTCGCGTACCTCAAGAACCCCAACGCGACGACGGTGCTCGAGCTCATCACCGAGAAGCTCGCCAAGAACACGCGCCTGTACAAGGCCGTGGCGGCGCTTGGCAAATCGGCCGTCATCGACTGCACGCCCATGAAGGAAGATGCGCTCAAGCGGGCGGTTCGCTCGATGGCGACGTCGCACGGCTTCACCATAACGCCCGATGCGGCCTCCCTGCTCGTTGACCGCATCGGCACCGACACCGTCTCGATCGATTCCCAGCTCGAGAAGATCGGCATGGCGCACCGCGGCTCCGACCCCGTAAATGAGAACGAGGTCATGCAGCTCGTCAGCGAGACGGTCGAAGCGCGCCCCTGGGACCTTGTCACCGCGTTTTCCGAACGCAATCTGAAGAAGTGCCTCTACCTGCTGCCGCGCCTGAAGTCCAGTTCTCCGTTCGCGCTGCTCTCGATGTGCACGACGCGCGTCCGCGAGCTCATCTGCGCGCGCGCCGTTCTCGAACGGGGTGGCGGACCCGCGCAGATCGCGCGCAGCCTCAACAAGAAGGACTGGCAGGTCAAGCGTCATCTGCACTACGCGCGGGCGTTCGCACCCGCCGAGCTCGAACAGGCTCTTGTCCTCTCGCGCGACACCGAGCAGGCTATGAAGAGCGGGTCGGACCCCGACGAGGCGTTCCGCCTGTGGCTCGCCACGGTTCTCGCGCATGGAACTGCCAACCAGCGCAAATAGCACCGCCAGTGCTGAGGTGCGCTCGAACATGTCGTGAGAGAAGTCTGATTTCGGGGCAGGAGCTGGGGCAGCGAGAAAACGGCAGTTCGCGCATCGGGCGCGCAATGTCGAACGCTCGAATACCGTTCGGACAAGCTCGTGACATGAAATGACCAACCTCGCAGGCGCATCGCCAAAGCGCAAAGAAGCGAAGACCCCTCGCAGGGAGGGGCCTTCGCTTCTCTTGATATGCGGATGAATCGCGAGCGATCATCCGGGGTAGGGCACGCTTATTCAGCGGCCTCTTCGGTAGCCTCGTCAGCAGCTTCGGCGGCAGCCTTGGCCTTCTTCGCAGCGACCTTCTTGTCGATCTCCTGCTGCTTCTTCACACGCGCGGCCTTCTCGGCGTTCTTCTTCTCGTACGCAGCGGCGCGCTCGGCCTTGCGGGCAGCCTTCTTGCTGCCGGTCTTCTGGGCCTTCGGCTCGGGCTTCACGTACGCGGCGCGAATCTCGTCGGTGACGACGGTGTTGGCCAGCTTCATGATCTTGCTCTTGCGGTTGGCAGCCTGGTTCTTGTGGATGATGCCCTTCGCAGCCGCCTTGTCCATCAAACGGCACGCCGTGAGCGCCTCGGCATAAGCCTTGGTGCCGTCGCCAGCAGCCACAGCATCGCGCACGCGACGCACGGCGGTCTTCAGCTCCGATTTAACAGCGCGGTTGCGCTGATGCGCCTTCTCGTTCGTGATGATGCGCTTCTTCTGACTCTTGATGTTAGCCACTCTAAATCCTCCGTATACAGCCTTTGTTTCCTCACGAAACTCGTAGATTTTAGCATACAACACGGTTACACGCACCCGTGTGTTGCTAAAATGCACTCCCTGTTGAACTGCGCCATAGCGGTCGCAGTGCTTTACCATGGAATTCCGGGATCCGTCCGTTAGGATGGCATCCCTTCCAACTATGACGAAAGACCGGAGCCCCATGTCGAAAACGCAATCGAAAACGATAGCGCACGACCCCGCGCGCATTAGGAATTTTTCCATAATCGCCCACATTGACCACGGTAAATCCACGCTTTCGGACCGAATTCTGGAGATGACCGGGACGGTTGCCGAGCGCGACATGCAAGACCAGCTCCTCGACACCATGGACATCGAGCGCGAGCGCGGCATCACCATCAAGAGCCAGGCGGTGCGCGTGCTCTACACCGCCGACGACGGCGAGCAGTACGAGTTCAACCTCATCGACACCCCGGGCCACGTGGACTTCACATACGAGGTGTCGCGGTCGCTCGCGGCATGCGAGGGCGCCGTGCTCGTCGTGGACGCCACGCAGGGCGTCGAGGCACAGACCGTCGCCAACGCGATGATGGCGATGAACGCCGATCTGGAAATCATCCCGCTCATCAACAAGATCGACTTGCCGGCCGCCGACCCCGACCGCTGCAAGGAGCAGATCGAGGAGGGTCTCGCAATTCCGGCCGACGACGCTGTGCTCTGCTCGGCGAAGACGGGCGTGGGCGTGCACGACCTGCTCGAGAGCGTCGTCTACAACATCCCCGCGCCCACCGGCAGTGCGGACGGCCCGCTGCGCGCGCTCATTTTCGACTCGTACTTCGACGCGTACCGGGGCGTAGTGGCGCTCATCCGCGTGGTCGACGGCGCCGTGCACGCCGGCGACCGCGTGCGCATGATGGCGTCGGGCAAGACCGCGCTCGTCGAGGAGGTGGGCGTGCGCCCGCCCCCGGCGGTACCCCTCGCCGCGCTGGCCCGGGGTGCAGGGGGGTACCACGTAAGCGGGCGGATAGTCGTAGGGG
>CAIFEB010000001.1:89311-235951 GCA_903789375.1 uncultured Eggerthellaceae bacterium
GTTTCGGGTGGGCTGGGGGGCGGGGGGCTGCGGGGCGGTGTTCGTGTGGGGGGGGGTGCCCCCCCCCACGGAGGTACCGCTCGACGAGCTGGCCGTCGGTGACGTGGGATACCTCGTCACCGGACTCAAAGACGTCGTGCACGTCAAGGTCGGCGACACGCTCACGTCCGACGAGGGCGGGGCGACCGAGCCGCTGCCCGGCTACCGCGACGTCAAGCCGATGGTGTTCACCGGCTTGTTCCCCGTCGAGGGCGACCAGTTCGAACCGCTCAAGGAGGCGCTCCAGAAGCTGTCGCTCAACGACCCCGCCATCGTCTGGGAGCAGGAGAAGTCTCAGGCGCTCGGCTTCGGCTTCCGCGTGGGCTTTCTCGGCCTGCTGCACATGGAGGTGGTCGAGGAGCGGCTCGAGCGCGAGTTCGGACTGAACCTTTTGGCCACGGCGCCGTCGGTAGAATACCACGTGTACAAGACCAACGGCGAGATGGTGTCGCTCCATTCGCCCCAGGAGCTGCCCGATCCGTCCGAGATTGACCACATCGAGGAGCCATACCTCAAGACGAAGATCCTCGTGCCACCCGATTACGTCGGCGCGGTCATGGACCTCACGGTGGCTCGGCGCGGCACGTTCACGACGATGAACTATCTGTCGTCGACGACGGTAGAGATGCTATGGGAAATGCCCCTGTCGGAGCTCATCATGGACTACTTCGATAAGCTTAAGTCCTGCACACGGGGCTATGCATCGCTCGATTACGAGTTCGAGGGCTATCGACCTGCGGATATGGTAAAGCTCGACATACTTCTGGCCGGCAAGCCCGTCGATGCGCTGTCGTTCATCATCCATCGGGACAAAGCGTACGAACGCGGGCGCTCGCTCGCCCTCAAGCTCAAGGAGCTCATTCCGCGCCAGCTGTTCGAGGTGCCGATCCAGGCCGCCGTCGGCGGGCGCGTGCTCGCACGCGAGACGGTCAAAGCCAAGCGCAAGGACGTTCTGGCAAAGTGCTACGGCGGCGACATCAGCCGCAAGCGCAAGCTCCTCGAGAAGCAGAAAGAGGGCAAGAAGCGCATGAAGAGCATCGGCAACGTCGACGTCCCGCAGGATGCGTTCATGGCGATTCTGAAGGTGGACGACTAACCGTGCAGCCGGCGTGAACCAGAGCGCAGGCGCTTCAGATACGACGAATGGATGGCTATGGCGAAGAAATCCGAAGACTACAACTGGATCGACGATCCGTTCAACGACAAGAAGAACGAAGAGTTCGAGCACCAGGGCATGAGCACCGGCGCGAAGGCGTTCATCGGCATCGCGATCTTCGTGGTTGTCGTGCTCATCTTCCTCGGCATGGGCGGCATGCTCGAAGCCCTGTCGATGCTTGCGGCGTAGGGCGGCAAGGTTCATGCAACCGACGTTCGATTTCGCGCGGTTCTTCGCGTCCCGGCCTGTGATCGCGGCGCCCATGGCGGGCGTGAGCGATGCCGTGTTCCGTCAGATATCGCTTGAGCATGGAGCCGACCTGGCCTGCTGCGAGATGGTTTCGGCAAAGGGGCTCTCGTACGCCAACGAGCGCACGCGCAATCTCATCGAGCTGGCTCCCAACGAACACTGGTGCGTCGTGCAGCTGTTCGGCCACGAACCTGCCGTCATGGCGCGCGAGGCCCAATGGGTCGAGGACCTGCTGGGAGAGCGTCTCGCGTACCTCGACATCAACATGGGGTGCCCGGCTCGCAAGATCGTGAAGAAGGGCGACGGGGCGGCGCTCATGGAGAGCCCGGCGCTTGCGGCGGACATCGTGCGCGCCGTGACGGGGGCCGTCGAGCATCCCGTCACCGTCAAATTCCGGCGCGGATACGAGATGAACGACGAGACGGCGCCCGCGTTCGCACGGCGCATGGAGGCAGCGGGTGCGGCGGCCGTCGCGGTGCATGGGCGATTCGGCGCGCAGCTGTACTGGGGCACGTCCGACCATGGATGCATCGCACGCGTGAAGGAGGCCGTGTCGATTCCCGTCGTCGGCAACGGCGATGTCGTGTCGGGGGGGACCGCGCGTGCGCTCATCAGAGACACGAACTGCGATGCCATCATGATCGGGCGGGGCGCGCAGGGCAACCCCTGGGTGTTCGAGCAGGTAAAGGCCGCGCTCGAGGACCGCCCTGAGCCTGCCGCCCCTACGGTCGCGGAGCGCATCGCCCAAGCGCGCGATCACGCGCGGCTTCTGTGCGCGCACGACGCGCACGGCGCGGCCCGCATGCGAAAGCACGCGGCTTGGTACGTCGCAGGGCTGCCGGGTGCATCCGTCGCACGCAGGCAGTTCAGCGCGTGCTCCACATTCGAAGACTTCGACCGCGTGCTCACCGAGCTCAGCAACGCTGCGCTCGAGCGTGATGACCGCTGAAGGAGGACGCCATGCCGCACGACCCGTATCGCGAGCTGTACATCCATCTGCCGTTCTGCGTCAAACGCTGTGCGTACTGCGACTTCACCACGCGTGCCGTGAAGCGCGACGACCCTGCGATCGACGCGTACGTCGAGGACCTGGTTATGCAGATCCGCTCATGGTCGAAGCGCGACGAGCTTGGCGCGATCGAGACGGTATACCTGGGTGGCGGCACGCCGAGCTTCCTCGGCCAGCGCAGGCTCGACAGCCTTCTGTACGCGCTTTCGATGTCGTGCGACCTGACGCGCGAGGGCATGGAATGCAGTATGGAGGCCAACCCCGAGAGCCTCGACGTGCGGCTTGTGCGCGACATCTGGGCGCTCGGCGTCAACCGCCTTTCAATCGGCGTTCAGAGCTTCGACGACGACGTACTTCAAACGCTCGGCCGCGCGCACGACGCGGACGACGCGCGCGCGGCCATCGCATGCGCCCACGACCGGTTCGAGAACGTGAGCGTCGATCTGATGTGTGGCATCCCCGGCCAAACGGACGAATCATTTCGCGCGAGCGTGCGCGAGGCCGTATCGCTCAGCGTGACGCACGTGAGCATCTACCCGCTGACCATCGAGCCCCACACCCCGTTCTACCGGGCGATTCTCGAAGAGCGCCTGCCCGAGCCGGACGACGACGTCGAAGCGCGCCAGATGGAGATCGCCGAGGCAGAGCTGCGCGCTGCCGGGCTCGAGCGCTACGAGGTGGCGAGCTACGCCAAGCCCGGGTTCGCGTGCCGCCACAACATCGGCTACTGGACGGGCGTCCCATACCTGGGGCTGGGGGCGTCGGCCACGACGATGACGCAGAACGACAAGCGCCGCATGCGCATGCAGGACGGGCAGGTGACCGACGACCTCACGCGCGCACAGCGCGA
Source organism: uncultured Eggerthellaceae bacterium (assembly GCA_903789375.1). Classification (GTDB taxonomy): domain Bacteria; phylum Actinomycetota; class Coriobacteriia; order Coriobacteriales; family Eggerthellaceae; genus CAIFEB01. The sequence goes on from CAIFEB010000001.1 coordinate 92,615, forward strand.
AGCGGAGGACGTCATGCTCGGTATGCGCATGACCTGCGGCGTTTCGGACGCACGCCTCGATGAGGCGCGTCCGTGGCTTCCCGGGCTCGATGACGCCCTGGCGCATCTGTGCGAAGAAGGGCTCGCAACGCACGCCGACGGACGGTTCCGCCCGACTGAGAAGGGATGGCTGTGCGGAAACGACCTGTACGGCGAGCTCTTTGACCTGGCCTAGGTATCGCCAGCATGAAGCCTGGCGCAGTGGCGTAGACGCGGGCGCTTCGTCGTTTTGGACCCAGCCGAGGTATCGCCTGCGTATGGATGGCGCGTCGTAGCTTGTACCTGCCGAAGTTCCAAGCGTATGGATGGCGCGTCGAGCTTGGTGGCGGCGCATTGTCGAGATCGAACCGGCCTCGTCCCAGCTCGAACCGGCTCCATCCCTTGAGCGCATGCCTGCTCACGTGCAGGTGAAACGCGTCCTCCTGTATTTCGTAACGGTAACGCTTCTGCGAAACGATGCTCCTTATGCCGCATTTGTTAGCACTCCGATGCGCTCACTGCTAGAATGCACGTCGTACATGCATGAGCTGTTTCCTTCGATTGCGCCGAATTCGTGCGAATGCGGGCCGCGTCATTTGGAGCGGTGGGGCTGCATTGTCGGGCGCAGTGCATTGCGCGCGAACTGCGGCGCGGCGCGGCGTCATGATTGCGTAGCGTTTGAATCGCGCAGAGCTTGTGAGACGCCAAGCGGGGTAGACGCGAAACGAAGCGAACCGATACGGATCACCTTGAGAAAGGACGGGTGAACATGCTTTCGGACAGACGGCAACGGGTTCTCGCCGCCCTGATCGAGGAGTACGTCGAGCGCGCGCTTCCCGTGGGGTCGCGCACACTGACCGAGCACTACGATTTGGGCGTCAGCCCCGCGACGATACGCAACGAGCTTTCGGTGCTCGAGGACGAGGGCTACATCTCGCAGCCTCACACGTCGGCCGGACGCGTTCCGACCGACCACGGTTACCGTGCATTCGTCGACCGGCTTATCGAGTCGGGCGTGACCGACCAGGTCTCGCCGCAGGGACGCGATGCCGTCGAGAAGCTGCGCGCGAGCGCGACGGAGCTCGACGACCTCATGGAGCAGACGTCGCAGGCGCTTTCGCGGCTCACGGACTGCCTCTCCATCGTCATCGGCCCTACGACCGCGTCGAAGACCATCAAGCAGATCACGCTCATCTCGCTTGACGAGCGCCGCGCGGTCCTCGTCGTCGTCACGAAAGACGGAACGGTCATGAACCGTCAGATCGAGTTCGACCATCCGGTCGACCCCTCGACGCTGGCTGATGTCCAGAAAACGCTCAACCGCGTGCTCTCGGGGCATGCCGCCATCGACGCGTTCTCCATCGAGAGCGCGACGGAACTCGGCCAGGACACCGTCATGCGCAAGGTGATCGACGAGCTGACGGACTGCCTCAAAGACAACGACCGCACGTCGATGCACCGTCTCGGCATGGGCACGCTCATGCGCAAGCCGGAATTCAAGCATTCGACGTCGCTCATTCCCATCATGCAGGTGCTCGACGACCACACGCTGCTTCTGCACATGCTCGAAACCGACGCGAGCGGGGGAACCCCGACGGTTCGCATCGGCGCGGAGAACTCATCGGAGCAGCTCTCGGGCGTGTCGGTGGTGGCGAGCCGCTATGGAAGCGGCGACAGCGCGGGCGTCGTCGCCGTGATAGGGCCCACCCGCATGGATTATTCGCGGGCGCTCAAGGCCGTGCGCATTGCGAGTGAGGCACTCGGCGAAGATTAGCAGCACGGTCATACGACCGCGTGTGAGGAAAGGTACTGAAGAGTCATGGCGAAAGATCTGTACGAAGTGCTGGGCGTGTCGCGCGATGCGACGGACGACGAGATTAAAAAGGCGTTCCGCCGCCAGGCGCGCAAGCTCCATCCCGACGTCAACAAAGCGCCCGACGCTGAAGAGCAGTTCAAGGAGCTCAACGAGGCGTACGACGTTCTGTCTGACCCCCAGAAGCGCTCCGCGTACGATCGTTTCGGCACCGTTCCGGGAGCGGCAGGCTCGGGTGACCCGTTCGGCGGCGGTTACGTCAACTTCTCGGATATCTTCGGCCAGGATTTCGGTGGCATGGGCGACATCTTCAGTTCGTTCTTCAACGGCGGCGGGAGCGGCCCCAACGCGCGGCGCGAGGGCCGCGACATGGGCGTTGGCCTGCGGCTCACGCTCGAGGAAGTCGCTACCGGCGCCAAGAAGGAAATCGTCTACGACCGTCTGTCCCCGTGTCCCGAATGCGGCGGCACCGGTTTGGGCGAAGGTGGCGAAGAGGTCACCTGCTCGCAGTGCCATGGCACGGGCCGGGTCGTGTCGGTGCAGCGTACGTTCCTCGGTGATATGCAGACGTCGTCGACCTGCGAGAAGTGCGGGGGCACCGGCCACACCATCAAGAATCCCTGCCCCGAATGCGAAGGTCAGGGCCGCGTGCCCGACCGTCAGCGGGTAACCGTCGAGGTTCCGGCAGGCATTCGCGACTCGCAGCAGCTGCGCATCAGCGGTTTCGGCGAAGCGGGTCTGCGCGGCGCCCAGGCCGGCAACCTCATCGTCACCTGCCGCGTGCAACAGCACGAGTTCTTCGAACGCGAAGGTGACAATCTGCACGCGCGCGCCAACGTGTCCATGGTGCAGGCGGCCTTGGGGTCGGAAATCGAAATCGACGGCATCATGCCGGATGAGAAGGTCAAGGTGCGCATTCCGGAAGGATGCCAGAACGGCCAGGTCATCCGCGTGCGCAACTGCGGCATGCCGCGTTTCCGCAGCGACATCCGGGGCGACATGTTCGTTCATATCGAGGTCACCATCCCCAAGAAGCTCACGAAGCGCCAGCGCGAGATTCTCGAAGACCTCGCAAAAGAGCTGGGCGAGGACGTCGCCGAGCCGCGCACACCGCTTCAGAAGCTCAGGGACGCCTTCAACTAGGGTCCGCTTCGAGGGGAACGTTCCATGGTGACAATCGAGCTGGAGCGCACGGTCGTTGCGAAGGCGCTCGAAATCAACGACAGTATCTTCGTCACGAAGGATGAGCTCGGCCGCGGCATCGATGCGGCGAAAACAGCGAGCCAGACGGGGGAGCATATCGGCGTCATCGACGCCGACGATAACTACTATGAGATGCGCGTCCTTCACGCGTCTGATGCGGGGGCGAGCTTCTGCGTCACGCAGCGCAAGACTGGGCTGGTTGGCGACGATGCGCTTGCAATCACCGTCGCGCAATCCGCCTGCGAACCGGAGGCCATGAAGACCATCGTCCGCGGAACGACGGAGCTTGGCGCAAGCGAGCTCGTGCCGCTTGTCACGAAGCATTCGCGCAGCGTCGCCGCACTGGAGTGGCAGAGGCTCGACACGCTCGTCATGAAGACGTCGTTACTCGCCGGGCGCGACTGCCAGCCACGATTCCAGGACCCGGTCACCATCGACGAGGCGCTCGACCGTATCGACAGGTACGATCTTGTCGTCGTGTATTGGGAGCGCGCCACCGATGATGACCAGTACGGCCAGAAGCTGTCCGACCTCGTTCAGCGTTCTGTCGCAAACGACAGCACCATGCATATCGCCCTCGTCTTCGGACCGGAAGGCGGCCTTGCCGACGACGAAGTGGCGAAGTTCATGGACGCGGGAGACAACGTCGTGTGCGCCTCATTGGGTCCGACGGTTCTCAGCTGCGATACCGCTGCCATTACGGCGATGACGCTCGTGCAGAGTGCCGTTCGCCGCCTGCTCGACTCCTTGCGTTGATGTGACTACCATACGGATGGCCAGGATATGAATGACCACGATACAGCGCACGCTTCCGCTCAGCAATTCGATGACCTAGATGACTACGATATGAGTCTAAACGCCATCCGACGTAATGACGTCGATATGTTGAACGGCAATACTAGCCTCGAAAACGCCTCTGACGTAGATACCTCAAGCGACTGTTTAAGCCTTGAAGAAGTCAGTGTCCTCGATAACGCTTATGGCGTCAATAATGCCCATGACATAGACGCTGTTCATGACGTCGCAACCACGAGCCGCATCGACGACTCTGACGACGTCGATAACGCGCATGAAGATGATACGGCTACTGACATCGGTGCCTCCGTTGTAGATACACGTGATTCGTCAGTGGCCCCTCGGGATTCTGGCGTTCGATTCGCCGTCGTCAACCTCGGGTGCAAGGTCAATCGCACCGAATCCGATGAAATCGCCGCCGCCTATCTTTCCTCGGGCGGCGTTCGCTCGTCGCAGGAGGACGCTGACGTCATCATAATCAACACCTGCACGGTAACGGGCGAGGCAGACAAGAAGGCGCGCAAAGCTGCCCACCACGCCGCCACGGTCAACGACCATGCACGTATCCTCGTCACCGGATGCGCTGCGGCTATCGAGCCGAAAGAGTTCGAACGCATCGATTCCCGTATCGAAATCGCCGGCAAAGCGAGCATCGCGCGGAGCGCGCGCGGGTCTTCTGAAAGAAGCGTCCTGCGCCTTGGGAACGGCTTCCACACGCGTGTGAACATCAAGGTCCAAGACGGGTGCGATCATGCGTGCACGTACTGCATCGTGCACGTCGCCCGCGGCGCGGCTCGCAGCCGCAGCGCCTCGTCGGTTGAGCAAGAGGCGCGCGCCTACCTTGCACGCGGCGTGCGTGAGATCGTGCTGACGGGCATCAACCTCGGGTCGTACGCGTCCGAGGGCCTCACTCTTGCAGGCCTTGCAGGACGGCTCATGGGCCATATGCGCGAAGAGGCTGACGCCGGAACGAGCGCGAACGGAAGCAACCGCTGCGGAGTCGAAGCACGGTTGCGCATCGGGAGCATCGAGCCGCAGGACGTGGGCGCCGACCTCGTCGCTTTGCTCGGCTTGTCTGACGGAACGCTCTGCCGCCATCTGCACCTGCCGCTCCAATCCGGAAGCGACCGCGTGCTCGCTGAGATGAACCGCCCGTACGACGTCGGGTTCTACACCGACCTGGTTGAGCGGCTCTACGCCGCAGCACCGGGGATGTCGCTTTCGACCGACGTGATCGTCGGGTTCCCCGGGGAAACGGACAAGGATTTCCAAGAAACGCTCGACCTGTGCCGACGCTGCCGGTTCTCGAAGATCCACGTGTTCCCCTATTCTCTGAGGGAGGGGACGCCGGCGGCGAAGCGCGCAGACCAGATCCCGCCCGCGGTCAAGAAGGAGCGGGCGCGCGTGCTGCGCGAGCTCGGGGCGCAGCTGAGGGCAGAGGACCTGCTGCGACGTGCCGGTTCGAGCGAGTACGCGCTTGTGGAGACGGATCGCTGCGTCACGGAGAGCTACCATGAGCTGCCGCTTCCCGCAGGGGTGCCGACCGGCTCCCTCATCTCCGTGAGCATGCCGGCTCATCAGCTGAAGATCTGACGCGCGGCGCAGGGTGGCAGCACGTATCGGATGGCCCTGTGCCCTGCGTCCTGCCCCGCGTCGCTATGCCCTGTTTGCGCAAGCGCTCTTCACAGGATGAACCGACGCGCATGCTACAATCGCTGCCATGGAAGACAAGCAATTCACAAGCATGACCATCACGGCTCCCGCCGATGTCGACATGGCCCTCGTGACCGGTCCCGCCGACGCGTACGTGCATACGGTTCAAGCGGCGTTCGATGCCGACATATCGGTTCGCGGCAACCGCATCACCCTCGAAGGCGATGCGATCGAAGTCCAGATGATAACGGCGCTGTTCTCGGAGCTGTTCACGCGCGTGTCGTCGCACGAGGCGCCGGATGGCGCCGAAGTCGAACGCCTTATCGGGCTCGTCCGCTCGGTCGATTTTGCGCCGAGCGAATTGCGCGAAGACGTCATCCTCACGCATCACGGGCGCGCCGTGCGTCCGCGCACGGCGGGGCAGAAGCGCTACGTCGACGCCATCCGAACGCACACGATCACGTTTGCCATCGGGCCGGCGGGCACGGGCAAGACCTACCTTGCGTGCGCGCTCGCGCTGCGCTGTCTCAACCAAGGCGAAGTTGGGCGCGTCGTCCTCACGCGTCCGATCGTCGAGGCAGGGGAGAGCCTGGGATACCTGCCGGGTACGCTCATGGAGAAGGTCGATCCCTACATCCGCCCGCTCTACGACGCGCTGTTCGACATGGAAGAGCGCGACCGGGTGAACGACGCCGTCGCCGACGGCACCATCGAGGTTGCTCCGCTCGCGTTCATGCGGGGGCGCACCTTGAACGACAGCTTCATCATCCTCGACGAGGCGCAGAACACCACGCCCGAGCAGATGAAGATGATGCTTACGCGCCTCGGTTTCGGCTCGAAGCTCGTCATCACGGGCGATGTGACGCAGATCGACCTCATGGGCAAGCGCTCCGGACTCATCGGCATGGACCGCATTCTCGGCGGTATCGACGACATCGCGTTCTGCAGCTTCTCGGAAAGCGACGTCGTGCGCCATTCGCTCGTGGCCAAGATAATCTCCGCCTACGATCGGGCGGAGAAGGAGGCGCATCGTGGACATAACGATTAACTACGACTATCGCGAAGAGGATGTGCGCAACGCTGTCGACGTCGATGCGCTCGCACGGTTCGTCATCGAGGCGGAGAACAAGCCCGCATCGACCGAGGTGTCTATCAACTTCGTCACTGACGAGGATATTCACGAGCTCAACCGCGACTACCGTGGCATCGATCGCCCAACCGACGTGCTCTCGTTCGAGTGCGACGGCCTTGACGACGATTTCGATGACGTCGAAGCGGGCGCGGAGGGAGAGCCCTACGAGCTCGGCGACATCGTCATCGCGCCCGACGTCGCCGAACGGCAGACCGACTTGTACGGCACCACGTTCCAAGACGAACTGAGCCTTCTTCTCACGCACGGCCTGCTCCACCTGTGTGGTTACGACCATATCGTCGAAGACGAGGCGCTTGTCATGGAGGCGCGCGAACGCGACCTGCTCACGCGCTTCTACGGCCGCCCGTTCGTCCGATAGGGGACGCCATGCCGAACGACAGCGAAGAGAGATTCGTCCGCAACGAGCAGTCGAAAGAGAGCAAGAGCGACTACGCCCTCACCCACGCGTTCCGCTGCGCCGGAGAGGGCATCGCCTACGCCGTGGCGAGCCAGCGCAACCTGAAGATCCAGTGCGCGGCGGCCGTCATCGTCGTCGTGCTCGGTTTCGCGTTCCGCATCGATGCGGCAAGTTGGCTTGCCATCGTGCTCTGCATAGGCGCCGTCATCGCGGCGGAATGCGCCAACACGGCAATGGAATCGGCGATCGACCTGGTCTCGCCCGAATGGAACATCCTGGCGAAACGCGCCAAGGACGCAGCCGCGGGCGCCGTGCTCGTCCTGTCCTTCATGTCGGTCGCCGTCGGATGCATCGTCTTCGTTCCCCGCATCCTCGCGTTGTTGTAACGCGCCGAACCGATGCCTGATGCGTGCGCCTGCAGCGCACCGCCTTTACCGAATCGCCCCCAAGGAGGAACCATGCAGCAAACGGTCCCAGCTGGTACCGCAAACGTTTTCAGATCGGGATTCGTCACGCTCGTCGGCCGTCCGAACGCCGGCAAGTCGACGCTCATCAACACGATCATGGGCAAGAAGATCGCCATCACCTCGGACACGGCGCAGACCACGCGCCATCGTTTTCGCGCTGTCCTGACGCGTCCGGAGTTTCAATTGATCCTCGTCGACACCCCGGGCCTGCACAAACCGCACGACGCCCTCGGCGAAGAGCTCAACACCTCGGCGCTCAAGGCGCTCGAGGATATCGATGTCGCCGCCATGCTCATCGATGCCTCTGCGCCGGTCGGCCGTGGCGACGAATGGGTGGCGCGTCAGCTCGATGCCGTGCATACGACGAAGGCGCTCGTTCTGTCCAAGACCGATCTCGTTGACGAAGATACGGTGGCCTCCCAGCGCGCCGTCGCTGAGAAGCTCGCCACATGGGACGCGATCGTCGAATGCTCGAGCGAGACCGGTGCCGGTGTCGAGGATTTCATCCAGACGGTGACGTCGTTTCTCCCTGAGGGCCCCCAATGGTTCCCGGAGGACATGGATACCGATCAACCGATCGAGGTCATCGTCGCGGAGTTCGTGCGCGAGAAGATCCTGCGCTCGTTCAACGACGAAGTGCCCCACGCGATCGGCGTCGTGACCGAGGAGATGAAATACAACCGCAAGAAGGACCTCCACACCATCAGCGCCATCATCTACGTCGAGCACGACAGCCAGAAGGGCATCATCATCGGCAAAGGCGGCAGCGCAATCAAGCGCATCGGCTCCGAGGCGCGTCAGGACTTGGAGCAGCTTCTGGGTACGCGCGTGTACTTGGACCTCCGCGTGAAGGTGAAGAAGAACTGGCGGCGCGACGCGACGCAGATTCGTCGTTTCGGCTACGGAGAGGGCGCGTAAGCGAGTAAGCTCGTGCTTCGCCGTGCCCGATTCCACTGAGGACCAGGGTGCGGAGATGATGCGCAGGAAAGCAGACTTGCGCCGATGGCGAGAGCCTGCGAAGCGTGCGCCCCCGATGACTCAATCTGAAGTGAGCGTCTCGTTGCAAGACCGTGCGAATCCGCTTGTCGGATATGTGCTCGGCAGCAATCCGAGTCTTTCGAGGACGTTCGGCAGACGCGGGAAAACAGCTTGACAACAAGGCGCGAACGAGGCCTGAGCCTTTCAGTTCAATTTCAGAATAACTGCAGGTGGGGCGTAATTTTCAAGCGCCCTTCCGTTTATCGTAAAACGATGGTGAAAGAACGCCAAGGGCAAGGCCAATGCTCACGTTCGATACAATAGCGCTCAAGCTATTCAAGGAGACTACATGAGCATGATCTGCCCGATTTGCCACAACGAGAATCGTGACGGTGCGAAATTCTGCGATTCGTGCGGCTTTCCCCTTTCGGGGAAGCTGTTCGCCGTCGCCGAGGCCACCGCGGACTCCGAGACCGACAAGGCTCGGTCGCTCGATGATTCGTCGTTTCGGGCCGAAGAGGAAAACCAGCTTCTCGAGACGATTCGCGCTTCCGCACCGGTGAAGCGTGGCTTCCGCGTGTCCGCCCAACCGCTTGATGACGACCTGTTCGATAGCGACCCCTTCGGAGAAGGCGCGTCGGCCAAAGATGCGAACGATGGGAGCGATGCGTCGGGCGAAGAGTCCGCGTCGGCATCGGCAAGCGTGGAGGATGCGAAACGGGACGCCGACGAAACTGCGAGAGCAGGGGACGGCGACAAGGCCTTTGACCCTCATGCGCCTCAGGGCACAGATGATGCGACCGAGAAGGACGCCAGCTCTTCTACCAGGCACGTCGATGCATCCTCAAGCGATGCCGAAGAGGACGCGGAAGCGAAACAAGGAAGCGCCGAAAAAGGCTCGGCGAACGATTCCGACGATGCCTTCTACAAAGCAGATGCCGCCGGCACAGCGGATTCGGACACCGAAGCAAGTTCGGACGATGTCGCAGCGGACGAAGGGGAGTCTGACTCCCGCGACGAATCAGAGGACGCGCACTCCGATGACGAGCCGACTGGCGAATCAGCCGAAGGCCACGAAGCGTCTGACGGTGACGGGGAAGGGCAAAAACCCGAACAAGGTGGGAAGACCACGCTTGATTCCGTTGACGCAGCCAAAGACGATGCGGAAGAGCCTGCTCAGGATGCAATCCGTCGCCACGGCAGCATCATGCTGCCCGAACTTGCCCTCGGGCAGAACGACAAGCCGCTGCACGAGCTGTCGCGTCTTCCGCACCTTCCCACCATCGACCTTGCCGCCGACGATGCGGATAACGGCGATTCGGCCGCGAAGAGCGGGAAAATCGACCCGTCGCTTCTCGTCGAAGGTCCCGAAGCCGTCGAGCTGAGCATTCCGTCGGTCGCAGAACCCGACGAGGAGGCGCTTCAGGCGCTCGAACAGGAAGTTGACCAGGAAAGCAACGAGTTCAGCCGCGTCGCCGCCATGGCACGCGACATCACGGCTGACCGCCAGGCGGACCGCAAGATCGCATCGGCCGCTCATACCTCCGCCGACAAGACCCAGCTGCTGGAGCCGGTCAGCGATTCCGACAAGACCGTCGCCATCGACGCGCTCGAGCGCAAGCGCGAGGAGGCCGAGGGCTCGATCGCGCGTGAAGCCCATCGGGCGAAGTCGCGCTTCGATTTCTCGGGCTTCGACGAGATGGTCTATTCCGATGCCGATCTCGAGGCGACGGGCGAGCGTCTTGTCAGCTCCGACTACGAGGCCCCCAAGCCCAACTTCCGCGACGGCTCGACGATGAAGATCCCCAAGGTGGAAGGCGCCCCCGAACCGGAGAACCGCGATTACCTGAGCTCGTCGACCAAGCACCGCGGCATCAGCCGGCGTGCCGTACTCGGCATCTGCGGCGGTCTCGTCGTCGCGGCCGCTATCACGGCCGGTGTGACCTACCAGATGGAGCTTTGGGGCGGTACCACGGTCCCGAGCGTCGAGGGCATGTCGCAGGAAGATGCGACAGCGGCGCTCGAAGAGGCGGGCTTCACCGTGCGCACGACCCAGATTAAGTCCGATGATACGGCTGGCATAGTGGTCGTCGAGGACCCCGCGGGCGGCAGCCGCGAGACATCGGGCAGCGAGGTGGTCCTGCACCTGGCCACGCCGCGCACCATCCCGTCGGTCGTGAACGGCACGGAGGACGACGCCCGCTCGGCGCTCACCGAAGCCGGCTACGTCAACGTCACGTACACCTATCAGAAGTCCGACGAAACGTCGGGCACCGTGCTTTCCATCTCGCCAGACGAGGGAAGCGAAGCGAAGAGCACGACCGAGATAACGGTGACGGTTGCCGAGCCCTACACCGTTCCCGACGTCTCGGGCATGACGGTCACGCAGGCGGAGAACGCCATCAACGCCGAGGGTCTCACGTACACGACGACGCGCCTGTACACCGAGGACTACACCGACGGCAGCATCATCGGCACCGATCCGGCGGCAGGCACGTCGGTGCTGAGCGGCTCCACTGTGACCATCCAGATCGCGCGCTCGCGCAGCGCCGAGCTTGTAGCTGCAACGCAGTCGTACCTCACGTCGGGCCGTACGCTCACGCTCAACGGCACGTCGTACGAGATCGTCTCGCTCGACTCCGTGCAGTACGGCGGCAACAGCACGACCACGTTCATGGCGACGGCGCGCCCTTACGCATCGCTCCTCGGCGAGCGCGTGTATACGTCCAACCGTTCGATTTCGGGCACGATTGTCTGGTCGGATTCCAACGACGTTATCTCCGTCTCGTAGCGCTGTGACCGCAGAGCGCGAATACGTCGTGCGCGGCATCGTGCTGCGCACGACGAAACTGGGGGAGAGCGACCTCATCGTCACGCTCCTTGGCAAGGACGGCTCACAAGTGCGCCTTGTGGCCAAGGGCGCGCGCAAACCCCAGAGCACGTCGTCGGCCCGCCTGGACCTGTACTCGGTCGTCCAGGTCTCCTGCGCGCGGGGGCGCAGCCTCGACGTCGCGCGCGAAACGCGCCTTGTAGCGGCGAACAGCCATGTCAAGGCAGATATTGCACGGAGCTGGTGCGCCGACCCGACGATGGAGCTTCTGTACCGCGCAACCCAGGAAGCGCTGCCGCATCCTGCGCTCTATCCTTCAACGGTTGCGTTCCTGGCGGCGCTCGACGCCGCCGACGAACGCGCGCTCCCGGCGATTGCGGCTGCCGACCTGCTCAAAGCGATATCCTACCTCGGCTTTCGCCCGAGCTTCGACCGGTGCGTCTCGTGCGGGCGCGCGGTCGACGTGCGCGGTGCGGATGCGGTCGCGTTCTCGGTCCTCGACGGGGGCGTTGTCTGTTCCAACTGCCGCGCTCACACGAACGCCGTTGCCGAGGACGCCAACACCGTTACCTGGGCGCAGGCGCTGCTTCTTTCGCGTTTCGCTGACATCGCCGCCAACCCGCCCGATTACACGAGCGCATTCGCCGTGCTCGGGATGGTCGACCGGCTCGTGCGCGCGCACCTGGGTTTTCGGCTGAAATCGCTCGGCATCCTGTTCTCGTGCGGACTGTTCGCCTGATCAAACCGACTTGATCGAACCAGCGCGCTGCAATGCCCAACGGAAACGTCCGGGAAACGCTTCTGCGCAGTTCACGGGAACGGTGCGTGCGTTGGACGGACGTTTCGGCGCGATGCGCTATCGTCGCACGTATCATGCAGACGAATGCAAACGCAAGAGTTTATAGAATGTAGAACGAAGAGAGGGCAACCATGTACACCTACCGAACAAGCAACGTGTGCTCGCGTGAGATCAACATCGACGTGAAAGACGGCAAGATCGAGAACGTGTCGTTCGTCGGCGGCTGCCAGGGCAACCTCAGCGCCATCAGCAAGCTCATCAAGGGCATGCCGGTCGACCAGGTCATCGACACGCTCAAGGGCAACACCTGCGGGCCGCGCTCCACATCGTGCGCTGACCAGCTGGCGCAGGCGCTCGAGGCCATCGAGGAGCACGAGAACGCGCAGGCACCGCAGCCCGAGCGCGCGACGCAGCAGGCGTAGCCGCCCGACTCCATCTCATCCACGGGATAATTGTGCGCATACCGTGGCGGAACAGGGCTTTTGCTTGTATCGCACCAGCACGTCCCCGTAGAATGCTAAGGACGTGCTCCGCAAGAGCGCGTCGACTCGGCACCTAGCGCGCATGCTCCACCGCTTGCGCGATCGGTTCCGAGCCCTCATTCGAACGGCGCCCGAGCGGCGTCCCAAGCGCATATCGCGCGGAAAGGTGGGTTATTGTGGCAGACAAATTGAGCATCACCAAGGAGCGCGCAGCCGAGCTCATCGCCGAGTACGGCAAGAACGCCAACGACTCCGGCAGCGCCGAGGTCCAGGTGGCCATCCTGACGGAGCGCATCCGCAACCTGACGGAGCACCTGAAGGCCAACCCCAAGGACAACCACACGCGCCGTGGTCTGATGAAGCTCATCGGCAAGCGTCGCGGTCTCCTGAAGTACATCAAGAACCGCAACATCGATGACTATCGCGCCTTGGTCAAGAAGCTCGGCATTCGCGACAATATCTAAGCAGCATGGGAACCCGCTTCTGGCGGGTTCCGCCTTACCGGGGCCCAAAAAGGCCCGAACGTGTCCATCTGGGTTCACAGGACGCCGCTCCCACAGCGCGTCCTTTTACCGAGCGGCCGCCTGCGCATGGGCGCACGTGGTCGCGGAGCGAGGCTTGTTGCCGCCGCTCCGAAGAAGCGCCGTCTGCAATCGGGCAGACGCGACGAGAGGAAGAATCACATGGAGAAAATCGTCGAATCCTTCGAGCTGTATGGCAAGAAGTACCGATTCGAAACCGGCGAGCTCGCCAAGCAGGCGTCGGGCGCCGTCCTGGTCACCCAGGGCGACAGCACCGTGCTCGTCACGGCCGTCATCTCGAAGGAGGAGAAGGACTACGACTTCTTCCCGCTGACGGTCGACTACCTGGAGAAGATGTACGCCGTTGGGCGCATCCCGGGTGGTTACCTGAAGCGCGAAGCGCGTCCGTCCGAGAAGGGCACGCTGACCGCCCGCATGATCGACCGTCCCATCCGCCCCGGCTTCGCCGACGGCTTCAAGCATGAGGTGCAGGTCGTGGCCACGACGTTCGTCGCCGACCAGCAGAACCCCGTCGACACCGTCTGCGTGCAGGGCGCATCCGCTGCGCTCATGCTGGCAGCTGCGCCGTTCGACGGTCCTGTCGCCTGCGTGCGCGTGGGCCGCAACGCCGAAACTGGCGACTTCATCGTCAACCCGACGTACGAAGAGCAGGAGACGTCCGACCTCGACCTCGTCATCGCAGGCACCTCCTCGTACATCTCGATGATCGAGGCCGGCGGACAGGAGATTCCCGAAGAGGACATGCTCGCCGCCATGTCGTTCGGCCAGAAGGCCATCGCCGCCTTCTGCGAGGCTGAGCAGCGTTTCCTCGACAAGTGCACGATTGAGCCGCGCGAGTGGAGCATCCACACGCCCGACCCGTCGATCGCCGAGCGCGTGAACCCGTTCTACGACGAGATGTCCGCCGCCCTCAAGGACGCCGACAAGCAGGCCCGCATGGGCAAGGTCGACGCTCTGAAGGAGCGCATCACGTCCGAGCAGTTCACCGACGAGGAGCGCGCCGCCTGGCACGGCGACATCGCCGCAGCCCTCAAGGCGCTCGAGCGCCACGCCATGCGCCGCATGATCATCGAGACCGGCGAGCGTGCCGACGGCCGCAAAGCCGACGAGATCCGCCCGCTGCACATCGTGCCGGGCTACCTGCCCCGCGTCCACGGCTCGGGCCTGTTCCAGCGCGGCCAGACCCAGGTGCTGTCGGTCTGCACGCTCGGCATGCTCAACGAGTGGCAGCGTCTCGACACCATCGAGCCCGTCGAGGGCAAGCGCTATATGCATCAGTACAACTTCCCGCCGTACTGCACCGGCGAGACCGGCCGCATCGGCTCTCCGAAGCGCCGCGAAGTGGGCCATGGCGCCCTGGCCGAGCGTGCGCTGCGCCCGGTTCTGCCGTCCGAGGACGAGTTCCCCTACGCCATCCGCGTGGTGTCCGAGGTCCTCGAGTCCAATGGCTCCTCGTCGATGGCTTCCACGTGCGGCTCGTGCCTGGCGCTCATGGACGCCGGCGTGCCCATCAAGGCGCCCGTGTCCGGCATCGCCATGGGCCTCATCCACGAGGACGATGGCGCCGTGATCCTGTCCGACATCCAGGGCATCGAGGACTTCCTCGGCGACATGGACTTCAAGGTCACCGGTACGGCGAAGGGCATCACCGCCCTCCAGATGGACAACAAGGCCAAGGGCCTGTCCGTCGAGACGCTCGCTCGCGCTCTCGAGCAGGCAAAACGCGGCCGCGCGTTCATTCTCGACGCCATGCTCAAGGAAATTGACGGCCCGCGCGAGCAGCTGTCCGACTACGCTCCGCGCATCGAGACCATACACATCCCGGTCGACAAGATCCGCGACGTCATCGGCTCGGGCGGCAAGGTCGTCCGCGGCATCCAGGAGGAGACCGGTGCCCAGATCGACATCCAGGAGGACGGCACCATCCACATCGCCGCAGTCGACGGCAAGGCCGGCGAGGCTGCCAAGCAGACGATTCTGGGCATCGTGAAGGAGCCCGAGGTCGGCGAAGTGTACGAAGGCGAAGTCGTCGGCATCAAGGACTTCGGCGCCTTCATCAAGCTGACGCCCGCCAAAGACGGCCTGCTCCACATCTCGCGCGTGGCCAACGGCCGCGTCGATAAGGTCGAGGATGTCCTGAGCATGGGCGACGTCATCAAGGTCAAGGTCCTCGAAGTGGACCCGAAGACCGGCAAGATCTCGCTCGACCGCCTCGACAAGCCGGATGCGCCGGAAGGCTCGGGCAACCACGGCCGCGGCAACTCTAACGGCAACCGCTCCAACAACCGCTCGCATCGTTCCAACCATTCCGAGGGCGAAGCGGAAAGCGACAACCGTCCGGGCCGCGCCCAGCGCCGTCCGCGACGTCATCACGAGGCGTAAAACCGCACCATCGCAAAGCGCCCGCTGATTCCGACCAGAGGCGCTCATAGATTTCGAAGGGGCAGTCCATGTGGGCTGTCCCTTTTTTGCAACGCTTGCCATCTTCTTTTCATGCGTTCGCCCTGCGGCTGCAAGGGCGGCACACGCTCAGGGTGCTAGCATAGGAACCGAGCATATGAAGAGAAGGCGGCGTCGATGGGCCGCACGAGCACCGGGGCCGATGAGGCCCGGACAAGGAGAGCACGATGATCAAGGTAGCGGTATCCGGCTGCGGCGGGCGCATGGGCTCGAAGATCTGCGAAGCCGTTGGCAAGGCGGACGACATGGAAGTCGTCTGCGGCATCGACCCGGCCACCCCGAAGGAGGAATTCCCGGTGTTCGCCTCGGTCGACGAAGCGATCGCCGGCGTGAAGTTCGACGTCATGGTCGATTTCACCCAGCCTTCGGCTGTCGCCGGCAACCTGAAGTCCGCGCTTTCGGCCGGCATCGACTGCGTCGTGGGAACGACCGGGCTTTCGCACGAGACCCTTGAAGGTCTGGCGGCTCTCGCTCCCAAGGGAACGTGTCTGTTCTACGCGCCGAACTTCACGACGGGCGCCGTGCTCATGATGCAGTTCGCCAAGGCGGCCGCGCCGTTCTTCCCCGAGGCGGAGGTCATCGAGTTCCACCATGCGAACAAGAAGGACGCCCCGTCCGGAACCGCCGTCACCACCGCACACCTCATCGCCGATGCGCGCGACCATCGCGAAAGCGGCGCGCCCGGCAAGGAGACGGAAATCGCCGGGGCCGAGGGAGCGCGCGGCGCGCTTATCGACGGAGTACCGGTGCATTCGGTGCGCTCGATGGGCTTCGTCGCCACGCAGGAGGTCATCTTCGGCTCGATGGGCCAGACGCTCACCATCAAGCACGATTCCTGGGACCGCGAATCGTACATGCCCGGCGTTCTTCTGGGTATTCGCAGCGTCGGCAACGAAGAGGGACTCATTGTAGGTTTGGAGAACTTCATGAAGTAGCGTGCGTTCCGCGCGATTTACGTTGTACATTGAATGGATGCGTATACGAGGAGAGAACCATGACTGAGCCTTTGTTCGGACACCTTATCACCGCGATGGTCACTCCGTTCGACGAGAACAACGACCTCGACCTCGACCGTACGGCGCAGCTTGTCGAACGCCAGGTCGAAGGCGGTGTCGACGGTCTCGCCGTCGTTCCGACGACGGGGGAGTGCCCGACGGTGTTCTATCCTCAGAAGATCGAGGTTTTCAAGACGGCCGTCGAAGCGGCCGCCGGTCGCGTTAAGATCATCGCCTACGTGGGCGACAACTGCACCGCCGACACGGTCGACTTCGCGCGCGAAGTCGAAAAGCTCGGCGTGGACGGGTTCCTATGCGTCGTGCCGTACTACAACAAGCCGCCGCAAGAGGGCATGTACCAGCACTTCAAAACCATCGCCGACGCGGTGGACATGCCGATCATGCTGTACAACATCCCCGGACGCTGCGTTGTCAACATGCAGGCCGAAACCACGCTGCGCCTCGCCAACGATTGCGACAACATCATCGCCATCAAGGAGGCGTCGGGCAAGCTCGACCAGATCAAGCAGATCATCGACGAGTCTCCGGAAGGCTTCGACGTGTACTCCGGCGACGACGCTCTGACGTACGACATCATGAAGCTCGGCGGTGTCGGCGTCGTGTCCACGACGAGCAACGTGGCACCGCAGCGCATGGGCGAAATCGTGCGCCTGTGCCTCGAAGGCAAATGGGATGAGGCGAAGGAAGCCAACGACAAGCTCATGCCGCTCATGCAGGGCCTGTTCGAGACGTCCAACCCGATTCTCGTCAAGGAGGCGCTCAAGCTGTCGGGTTTCCCGGTCGGCGGCGTGCGTCTGCCCCTCGTCAACGCCACGAAGGAACAGTCGGACCGCCTTGCCGCGGTCATGAAGCAGGTCGGGGTGCTCTAGGGCCCCTTCCCGCGCGCCCGTGGCTTTTTGGCTGTGAGCACCGTATGCAGTGAAGTCGCATCGCGCAAGCGATGCTTGAATGGAACAAGCCGCATTCGTGCGGCGGCGTAGGGGGCGGAGAGCATCCGCCCTTTTCGCATGCTCGCAAACGGGCATGTCCTGCGCCATGAGAGACACAGAGGAGTGTATGGAAGAAAGCAAGAAGACCGCTACGGCCGCTGCCGCGGGCGGTGCGGAGGACAAGAAAGCCTCCGCGAAGAAAACCGAGGGTGCGTCCTCGTCCGCCCCGAAGAAGCGCACGCGTCGCAAGGCGCAGCCGAAGGGCGAAAGCGCAAAGGAGCAGGCGAATTCTGAGAAGCGCGAGCGTCGCGAAACGACGCAGTTCAAATACGTCACGCTCGACCACGAGCGCCCGAAGCTGACGCGTTCGGGAGCGAAGAACCAGCAGCCCGAGCCGAAGCGCCGGCGCAGCCATGGAAAGTCGAACGGCAAGTCGAACAAGAAGCCGGGCGCGCAGCTGAAGATCATTCCGCTCGGCGGCCTTGACGCCATCGGCAAGAACATGACCGTGCTCGAATGCAACGGCGACATGGTGCTCGATGACGCGGGCCTCATGTTCCCTGGCGACGAGCATCCTGGTATCGATCTCATCCTGCCCGACTACACCTACGTGCTGGAGAACGCCGACAAGCTGCGCGGCATCGTCATCACGCACGGCCACGAGGACCACACCGGCGCGTTGCCGTACCTGTACAAGGATCTGGGGCTCGACGTGCCCATCTACGGCACCAAGATGACGCTCGGCCTCATCGAGGGCAAGTTCGCCGAGCACCACATCAAGAACGCGAAACTCGTGGAAATCAAGCCGGGCGACGTCATCAACCTCGGCTGCTTCTCCGCCGAGTTCTTCGCCGTCAACCACTCGATTCCCGGCGCTGTGGGCATCTTCTTCCAGTCACCGGCAGGAAACGTTCTGCACACGGGCGACTTCAAGCTGGATCAGACCCCCATCGACGGCGTCCACACCGATTTCGGCGCGCTCGCGCGCTTCAGCCAGATAGGCGTCGATCTGATGATGTCGGATTCGACCAACGCCATGAAGAAGAACTTCACGCCGTCCGAAGCCGAGGTCGGCAAAGTGCTCAACCGCATCATCGCCCAGGCCAAGGGCCGCGTGGTCATCGCCTCGTTTGCGAGCCATATCCACCGCATGCAGCAGATCTGCGACGCGGCTGTGGCAAACGGGCGCAAAGTAGTCGTCACGGGCCGATCGATGATCCAGAACACCGACATCGCACGACGACTCGGTTACCTCAACATCGACGACAACAACCTGGTAGACGCGTACGACCTGAAGGACATCCCGCCTGAGAAGATCGTCGTCATGTGCACCGGTTCTCAGGGCGAGCCGCTTTCGGCACTCGCGCGCATCGCGAGCGGACGCCATAAGACGATCGAAATCGAGGAGGGTGACACGGTCATCATCTCGGCCACCCCGGTTCCGGGCAACGAGAAGGCCGTGACCCGCGTCATCAACCTGCTGTCCAAGATCGGCGCTGACGTGTACGACAAGTCGCGCGCCATGGTGCACGTCTCCGGCCACGCGGGCAGCGAGGAGCTGAAGCTCGTGCTGTCCATCGTCCAGCCCAAGGCGTTCATGCCGGTGCACGGCGAGGCGGCCCACCTGCGTGCCCATGCACGGCTCGCCGAGGAGACGGGCGTCGACCCCGACAACATCTTCATCTGCGAAAACGGCGAATCGCTCATCGTCGACCACAACGGCGTGCACATGGGCGAGGTCGTGCCGTCCGGCGTCGTGTTCGTCGACGGCCTGTCGGTGGGTGACACGTCGCAGGACGTCCTCGACGAGCGCGTCGAACTCGGCGCACAGGGCTTCGCCGTCGTCGCCTGCGCCGTCGACTTCAAGAAGAAGCAGCTCATCGGAAACGTTCAGCTGGAGATGCACGGCATCACCGGCGGGGATGACGACTACGTGGCCGACGAGGCGCGCAACGTTGTCGAGTCCGCCATCAAAAAGCAGGTTTCGCGCGGCTCCAACGAGCGCGAGATCAAGAAGGTCGCCCGGGATTCGCTCCTGTCGCTTCTGTGGGAGCGCACGAAGCAGAAGCCCATGGCGGTTGTGAACGTCATCAGCGCGTAACGCGAAGCACCGCGTCGCCTTCAGCGTCGTTGGCTATAATGCAGCTTCATGGGTCCTGTACGGGACCAGCTGCGAAGCCCGCCGACGCCTCGGCGACGCGGTGCGGCATTTTCACCGAAACGCATACGGACCAGGAACGCAAGGAGGAGCGCGGGCGTGCCCCAGACGGCGAAGACATCGAAGAAGAAGGCCTCGAACAAGAACGGGGCGGGGCAGCGTGCGCGCACGGCGTCGTCGGGCAAGCGCGCGGCGTCGCCGGCCGAGAAGAACGCGCGGCGCCATCCGGCGCGCAAGGATGTTCCCGCCGAACCCGAGCCGCTTCTCGACGACGACGCGCGCCGCAACATCGCCGGCATCGTCTGCATCGTCGCGGCTGTCGCGCTTCTGCTCATCGCTCTCGTTCCGGCAAGCGGCGTCGTGTCGTCGTTTCTGTCGTCCTTTCTGCGTCTCACGCTCGGCGTAGGCGTGTACATCCTGCCGATCATCCTCGCGGCGGTGGGCGTGTGCTTCATCGTGCGGTTCAACGAGCAGCGCGTTCCAGCCCGCGCGTCCATCGGACTTCTGCTCCTGTTCGTGACGGTACTCGTGCTGCTTGCGCTTTTCACGCCCGCCAACCCCGGCGACGGCCAGGTTCCGTCGCGTCTGTTTGCATCCGACCAGCTCCAGGCGCGGGGCGGTTATATCGGCGCGGGCATCGCCTGGGTGGGGCTCACGCTCTTCGGCCTACCGGTGTCGACCGTCATCATGGTCGGCGTCATCGCCGTCGCGCTCGTCGTCATCGGGTTCTCGTTCACGAAGCTCGCAGACGCCGTGCGTGCCAAGCGTGAGGAGCATCGCGCAGCCGAAGACGAGCTCGACGTCGTGCCGGCGCCGCCGTACCAGTTGCAGCCCGCACCCGAGGCTTCGAAGGCACCTGTCCCTGCAGCCCGCGCACCACAGCCGGCGCTCGATCCCGGAGCAACCGTTCCGCAACCTGCTGTCGACCGAACGCGCGTTATCCCGCGCGCGATCCTGCGTCGCCACGAAGAGCAGGCTGAAAAAGACGAAGCCGCCGCTGCGGCGAAATCCCAAAAAGGTCGCGGCTCCCATGCGGCAGAAGATGCGGCGGGCAAGACTATCGCGCTCGCGGACCGCCTCACCGGCGGCCGCAAGACGCCCGACGCCTCGAAGACGTCCCAGCTCACGCGAAAACTTGGCGAGCATCCGAAGGCAGACCCCGCGAAGACCGCCGCGCTCGCCCCGTCCGACGTCAAGCCCGCAAGCTCCGACGCCGCCGAAGAGGGCGCTTTCACGCTGCCCGACCCCTCGCTGCTCAAAGTCAGCAAGTCAAAGCGTCGCAGCCGCGCTTTCGAAGAGGAGCTGGCCGATACGGCTGGGCGCCTGCAGAAGACGCTCGAGGACTTCAACATCATGGCCACCGTCGTCGACTGGGTGGCGGGCCCCACAGTCACGCTCTTCGAGGTGGACCTTCCGCCGGGCGTGCGCGTGAGCCGCGTCACGGCCCTCTGCGACGACATCGCGCTCGCGCTCGCCGCGCCAGGCGTGCGCATCTACGCCCCGGTTCCGGGCACGCACTACGTCGGCATCGAGGTGCCCAACGCCACGCGCGACACGGTGCTCCTGGGCGATGTGCTCAAGTACGTCAAGGGTGGACCGCTTGAAATGGCAATCGGCAAGGACGTCGAGGGCAAGCCGGTCGTCTGCGACCTGGCCAAGATGCCGCACCTGCTCATCGGCGGCACCACGGGTTCGGGCAAGTCGGTCGGCATCAACTCGATGATCATGTCCATGCTCATGCGCGCCACTCCCGACGAGGTGCGCTTCATCATGATCGACCCGAAGCGCGTCGAGTTCACCCCGTACAACGGCATCCCGCATCTCTATGTCCCGGTCGTCACCGAGCCCAAGGAGGCGGCAAGTGCCCTGTCCTGGGGCGTCGCCGAGATGGAGCGCCGGCTCAAGGTGTTCTCGAAGGTGGGCGCGCGCAACATCACGCAGTACAACGACAAGGTGCGCGCCGGCTCGATTCCCGACGAGGAAGCGGAGAAGCTGCCCTACATCGTGATCATCATCGACGAGCTAGCCGACCTCATGATGAACGTCGGCAAGGAGGTCGAGTTCTCGATCAGCCGCATCGCCCAGCTCGCCCGCGCCGCCGGCATCCACCTGATCGTCGCCACGCAGCGTCCGTCGGCAAACGTCGTCACGGGCCTCATCAAGGCGAACATCACGAACCGCATGGCGTTCAACGTGGCCTCCAGCCTGGACTCGCGCGTCATCTTGGACACGTCGGGCGCCGAAAGCCTGATCGGCAACGGTGACCTGCTGCTCTCGAAGCCGGAGTACGCCAAGCCCCGCCGTATCCAGGGCTGCTTCGTGTCGCCGGACGAAATAGCCTCGGTCGTCGACTTCGTCAAACAGCAGGGCGAACCGGACTACCATTCGGAGATCCTCAAGACGAACGTCATCACCCTTGGTGATTCGATGCCCGACGGCTCGGGCGGCTCGGTCAGCGCCGACGACCCGCTTCTGTGGGAAGCGGCCGACATCGTAGTCGCGTCGGGTATGGGATCCACGTCCAACATCCAGCGCAAGCTCAAAGTGGGGTACTCGCGCGCTGGCCGTATAATGGACATGCTCGAAGAGCACGGCGTCGTCGGCCCTCCCAACGGGAGCAAGCCGCGAGAGGTGCTCGTCGACGCGATGGAATTGGAAACTCTGAAGGCATTCGAGCTGGACGACGAGCGAAGTTCGAAGGAGTAGATCGTGGCTCAGATGACCTCGGGGATGGTGCTCCGCCAAGCGCGCGAGCGCAAAGGCCTCGATTTGAATACGGTTGCGCGCCGCCTGCGCATTCGGCCCGACATCCTGCGGGCGATAGAGAACGGCGATTTCTCGGGCATGCCGCCGCGCGGCTACACGCGCAACATGGTTAACGCTTACGCGCGTCTCGTCGGGCTCAACCCGACCGAAGTTGTTAACATGTACCTCGACGAAGTGCGCGCCAACCAGGTGGCACGCGCCCACGCGTCTTCGAGCGCTCGTGGCTTCACGAGCGAGCGCGCAGACCGCTCGGAGCGTCATCGGACAAGCTTTGCCGATCTCGATGGGGGAGCGGACGACCGCGCGCATAACCATCGGGATGCGAACGAGCACGAGCACAAGCGCTCGCTCTTCACGCGCGACCTGTACGACGACCGCACGCCGTTCTCGCGTGACGACTACGGGCTCATGCGCGACTCGGCAAAGCGCAACGACAACGGCTCGCGCGACTTCCAGAGCCACCATTCCGGCTACGACTCCAAGGAGGGCAGCGGATTCTCGTTGCCGAGCTTCCCCTTCTCGATCGGCGGGTCGTCATCGCGCGGCCGGCGCACAAGCACGTCCAACGTCGGCTATTCGCGCGACGACTACCGCGGCAACGCGTCGCGGTTCTCGAGCTTCGCCGGCAACCGGTCGCTCATCATAGCCGTCGCACTCGTCGCGCTCGTCATCCTGATCATCGTGCTTGCCGTTACGATCAGCAACCGCAACGCCGCCGCGCGCTCGGAGGTGTCGACGTTGCCGGTTTCGGGCATCGCCGACACGACAAGCGGGGAGTCAAGTTCTGCTGCGACTACGGTCGCCGCGCCCACGAGCGTCGCCGTCACGTACACGGCATCCGGTAGCGCCAACGTGTACCTTCAGACGTACACGAACGGCGTGCAGGCGAACGAGACGCTCAGCGCCGGCTCAAGTCAAACCGTCAACGTGACCGGCACCTGGTCGATCGCCACGTGGACGCCCTCAAACCTGACGGTCACCGTCGACGGCAAGCAGGTGGAGCTCACGTCGAAGTCGACGTTCAACAACATGTACGCCTACACGGTCGACTTCAAGACCTACCTCGAGCAGTGGGGGAAGAGCCACAACCAGGAAGTCGACACATCCAACATCACGAGCACCGTCGACTCGTCGGGCAACGACACGCTGAGCGTCACGTCGGGCCCGCAGCCGACCACGTCGAGCTCCAGCTCGAGCGCCGCATCGGGCACGTCGTCGAGTTCTGCTTCGCGCAGCTCGTCGAGCACCACATCGACGGGAACCACGACCGGCAGCACCACAAACAACACGAATTCGAGCGGCACCACATCGACGGGAACGACCACCGGGGGCACCACCTCCACCAACACCACGTCGACAGCCACGACGACGCGCTAGCATAATGGTCGCTCGCCCCTGCAGCACTCGCGACGAGCTCTGCAGGGGCGAGCGATGCTCTGGCCTTCGGCGACAGATTCGTCAGAGGGTGGCGATTCGGCGTCGCGCCCATGCCTTTGAACAGCAAAAAGGATGCAACCCTCACAGGACACCACGGAAAGGAACGGCCCCATGGCTAAGGAATCGAGTTTCGACATAGTCTCGACCGTCGACATGCAGGAAGTTGACAACGCCTACCAGCAGGCGAAACGCGAAATTACGCAGCGCTACGACCTGAAGGACTCGGGTTCGGAGATCGACTTGGACAAGAACGCCAAGACGCTCACCGTCAAGGCGCCGAGCGACTTCGTCGCAAATCAGATCGTCGACGTCATCTCGTCCAAGCTCGTCAAGCGCAAGATCGACCTTACGGCGGTCACCTGGGGCGACACCAAGCCCGCGGCCGGCGCCACCGTTACGAAGACCGCTCAGATCATCGACGGCATCGACCGAGACACGGCGAGCGCCATCAGCAAGGACATCAAGGCCGCCAAGCTCAAGGTGAAAGTTCAGATCGAGGGCGACCACCTGCGCGTGTCCTCGCCGAAGATCGACACGCTGCAGCAGGTCATCGGCTTCCTCCGCGAGAAGGACTACGGCCAGCCGCTTCAGTACGTCAACTACCGCTAGGATCCGCCGCCCATGTCCGAACCGAATCAAACAGCGCCCACAACGGCGCAGACCGCGGCTCCGTCCGTCGCCTTCATCACGATGGGATGCGCGAAGAACGAGGTCGACAGCGCCGATATGTCCGCCAAGCTCGTTGACGCAGGCTACCGCATCGAAGACGACCCGGAGCAGGCTGATGTGGTCATCGTCAACACATGCTCGTTCATCCAGGCGGCGACAGAGGAGAGCATCGACGCGGTGCTCGAGGCCTCGTCGTACGGAAACGTCGCTTCTGGGAAGGCCAAGCTCGTCGTTGCCGGCTGCATGCCCGCGCGGTACGGCGCCGACCTGGAGTCGGAGCTGGCCGAAGCATCATCGTTCGTCCCGTGCTCCAAAGAGGACGACATCGTCGAGGTCATCGACCGCATGCTCGCCGTATCACGCGACTCGTTCGTCGAAGATTCGGCAGCATCGCACCGGATGGCGGCGCCGGCGTCTGCCTATGTGAAGATTTCCGACGGATGCGACCGCTTCTGCGCCTACTGCTCGATTCCCTACATCCGCGGCCGCTACCACAGCTTCACCGCGGACCAGATCGAAGCCGATGTGGCCGACCTCGTCGCGCGGGGAACGCGCGAGATCGTGCTCATCGCGCAGGACACCGGCCGCTGGGGTCAGGACTTCGACGATCCGCTGACCCTCGCATGGCTCATCGACCATCTGGCAAAGAAATTCCCCGCCACGTGGTTCCGCGTGATGTACATCCAGCCCACGGGCGTTACCGACGAGCTCATCGATGCGGTCGCCGCCAACGACAACGTCTGCGACTACTTCGACGTGCCGTTCCAGCATTCGAATCCGACCATCCTCGCCGCCATGAACCGCACCGGCTCGGCAGAAGAGCACCTTGCGCTCATTCATCGCATCAGGGAGCGCATCCCCAATGCGACCATCCGCACGACGCTCATCGCGGGCTTCCCGGGCGAGACGGACGACCAGTTCGAGGACCTGTGCAGCTTCGTCGGGGAGTGCGAGCTCGACTACATCGGCGTGTTCGCCTATTCGCGCGAGGAGGGCACGCGCGCCTATCGCTACGATGACCAGGTGGATGATGACGAGAAGCTCGAGCGAGCCCAGCGGCTGCGCGACCTGGCAGACGACGTGTGCACACCGCGCATAGCCCAGCGCATAGGAGCGACGATGGACGTGCTCGTGCTCGGGACCGAAGAGGACGGCCAGCTGTACGGCCGCGCCCAGTGCCAGGCGCCCGATGTCGACGGCGTCACGTACGTCGACGCGGGAACGCCCGGCGAGTTCACCACTGTCCGCATCGACGACACGCTCATGTACGAGATGGAAGGATCTGAAGTCCAGTGAGTCAGGGGCAGGGGGGCGGCCAGACGGACAAGCTCTGGACGACCTCGAACAAGATCACCATCGCACGCATCCTTCTCGTGCCCATCTTCGTCGCGGTGCTGCTGTGCCCGTGGCCCGAATGGTTCGGCATCGCGAACTGGTTCGACGCGAGCGACAAGCGCATCGTGGCCGCCGCCGTGTTCGTGTTCATCTCGTGCACCGACTGGCTCGACGGCTACCTCGCGCGCAGCCGCAACGAGGTCACCACGTTCGGCAAGTTCATGGATCCGCTCGCGGACAAGATCCTCGTGGCCGCAGCGCTCATCGCGCTCGTCGAGCTGGGGGCTCTGCCAACGTGGGTCGTGCTCATCATCCTCGCGCGCGAGTTCATCGTGTCGGGCGTGCGCATGATGGCCGCCGCCGAAGGCGTCGTCATCGCGGCGAGCTACCTCGGCAAGTTCAAGACCGTCTTCCAGATGATCGCCATTGTGCTGTTCACCGTCAAGGATTCCCATATGATCGGGAACGTGGGCGAGGCGCTGTCCGACAAGATGTGGATCATCAGCTGGGTCGTCATGATCATCGCGCTCGTGCTCACCGTGCTCTCGATGATCGACTACCTGTACAAGGCGCGCGACCTCATCGGATTCGCGCCGAAGAAGGCGGACAAGGCCGTTTTGGGGCCCGATCCGGCGTTCATGGATGAAGACGTGCAGACTATTGCGAAAGATGGTTCGCTCGTGCCAGACGCCGTCGCATCAGGAGCAACGCAGGGCGGCACCTCGGAAGATGGGGCAGGGCCGGAAGGTTCGAGGAACGGCGCTGCGCCGAATACGAGCCATGCGAGCATCGTCGAAAGTGAAGCTCAGCCGAACGCTTCGAAAGGCACCCACACGCAACACGCGTCCGGCACCGATTCGACTGCGGCGGATGGCGCGTCCGAAACTATTTCAAGCGGATCCTCCGCTGTGCGCGATCTGCCCGGCGGCGATGCTGTGAGCGCGAAGGCGCTCAAGACTGCTCAGGGCATCGTCGAGGAAGCGACGGCGAAGGGACTTGTCGTCGGCACGGCCGAGAGCTTGACCGGCGGACTCATCGCCTCATCGCTCACTGCGGTGCCCGGTTCGTCTGCCGTCGTCGCCGGAGGCATCGTCAGCTACATGCTCTCCGTCAAAGACCACGTGCTCGGCGTCGATGGGGAAGTGCTCGCACGCGAAGGCGCCGTCTGCGAGACGGTCGCCCGCCAGATGGCCGAAGGCGCACGCCGGACGCTCAGCTGCGACATCGCCATTTCCGTGACGGGCATCGCCGGACCCGGTGGAGCCGAACCGGGAAAGCCGGTCGGAACCGTATGGATGGGGCTTTCCAGCCCACAGGGCACCGATGCGGTCTGCCTGCACTTCGGCGGGGACCGCGATGCTGTCAGGCGTCAGACCGTCGAGACGGCGCTCGAGGCGCTTAGGAAGGCCGTTGAACAGGCGTAGCGCACGGGGACGTCGCTGTCGGAAGAACCTCTACGGGTTCGCCGGACTGTTTGCGAAATCGCGAACCTACGGATGAACACGATCCCGCGGGCAAGAAAGCCCGTACATTGATCTCGATGCACGGGGTGGAGCGAGATCAGCTGCGCGAAGTCGGACGAACCGAATCCTTCGATGCGAATACATCGATGTTCGATGGCCTCAGGCAAGCGAACGACGTCTCCAACCCGATTCTGCACTGCCTCTACCTTGGCACCTGGGTGGATCCACGACGGATTCCCAACGGATTACCGACGACGTGCCAACGGCGGTGGTGATAGATTGCCTCCCTATCATCTTCACCGCGTCAGGGTATTTCGTTGACAGCAAACATATGTTCGGTAATAATGGAGGCAGCTATGGAAGATGAAAACGAAGGCGTAGTCATGAACGAATCAAAAGAGAAGATGCTCAAGCTGACGACCGACCAGATCGAAAGCAAGTTCGGCAAGGGTTCCATCATGAAACTCGGCGACGACGGAGCCGACCTCACGATCGACGCCATTCCTACCGGCGCGCTGCCGCTCGACGCGGCGCTCGGCATCGGCGGCGTTCCGCGCGGCCGCATCGTCGAAATCTACGGCCCCGAGTCTAGCGGCAAGACCACGCTCGCCCTTCAGATTCTCGCCGAAGCCCAAGCGCTCGGCGGCATCGTCGCATTCATCGACGCCGAACATGCGCTCGACCCCGTCTACGCCGCCCGCATCGGCGTCGACATCGACGAAGTGCTCATCTCCCAGCCCGACACGGGCGAGCAGGCGCTCGAAATCTGCGACATGCTCGTGCGCTCCGGTGCCATCGACGTCGTCGTCGTTGACAGCGTTGCCGCCCTCGTCCCGCGCGCCGAAATCGAAGGGGAGATGGGCGACACGACGGTCGGCCTGCAGGCACGCCTCATGTCCCAGGCGCTGCGCAAGCTCGCCGGCTCGCTCTCCAAATCGAATACCACCTGCATCTTCATCAACCAGCTGCGCGAGAAGATCGGCGTGATGTTCGGCAATCCCGAAACCACGACCGGCGGCCGCGCCCTCAAGTTCTTCGCAAGCGTTCGTATCGACATCCGCCGCATCGATTCCATCAAGCGCAACGGCGAGGTCGTCGGCAACCGCGTGCGCGCGAAGGTCGTCAAGAACAAAGTGGCGCCGCCGTTCCGTCAAGCCGAATTCGACCTTATGTACGGTGAAGGCATCTCCAAAGAGGGCTGCGTCGTCGACATGGCCGTCGAGGCCGGCGTCGCCAAGAAGAGCGGCGCCTGGTACACCTATGGCGATCAGCGGCTCGGCCAGGGCAGGGAAGCGGCGAAGCAGACGCTCAGGGAGAACCCCGAGCTTCGCGATGAGCTCGAAACAAAGGTCCGCGAGGCGTTCGGCATTCCCGTCATCACCCGCAGCGAGGAAGAGGCGGACAAGGTCACGCCCGTCGCCAAGCCGAAGAAGCGTTAGGCGCATGCAGCATCGCCGCTGAAGCGAGTGTCAAACCATGGACAAGCAGGAAACCATACAGCAGCTGCGCCAGCAGGTGAAGCACCTTCAGTCGGGCGGCACCGGCGCACACGACGATAGCGGCCATCGTGTGCGCACTGCTGCGCGGCCCGATGATGCGCATAGCCGCCAAACGGCTCACGCATTCGGCTCGTCGGGTACGGCTGCGCCCGAACGGTCGCCTGCCCGGTGCACGCGTCATTCGCGTTCCAGCAAAGGCGCCAGCGGTGCTTCTTTTGAAGACGAGCGCACCGTACCATACGGCGCAACTTCGGATGTCTGCGGTGCTGGTGACGAGAAGAAGACCGTCGATGACGCGGTGAAGAGGATCGTAAAGCTCGCCAGCGTGCGCGAGCGCTCACAGTCCGAGCTGTACCGGCGTCTTTCGAAGGCAGGCTTCGATGGCGAATGCGCTCACGATGCCATCTGCCGCACCGTTGCCTGGGGCATCGTCGACGACCGGCGGTTCGCGGACGCCCTGGCACGGACGCGCATCGCGCAGGGCAAGGGCTGCCCGGGCATCGAGCGCGAGCTTGAAGAAAACGGCATCAGCCCGTCAATACTCGTCGGATGGCCCGAGGCCTATACGGAAGGGCGGGGTAGCGAGTTTGCACGCGCAACCCAGCTGCTCGAGCGCAAGCCATCACGTGCCAAGAACCTTCTGCAGAGCTCCTATCGCAAGCTCGTCGTCAACGGCTATTCCTCCGACATCGCGATGCGAGCCGCCCGTTCTTGGTGCGCACACCAAGACGTCCAGCGATAGATGCCCGTATGCCGCTGTCCTGTTTTTGTTAGCCGAGCGAGATTGTCAGGTTCATATTCAGGTGATTTAGCCGTATCATATGAATTGGAGATTTTGCACCCGGGCGGGTGTTTTCTATATGGCAAATTGAATATGTTTGCTGCACACGTACGCTCTCGTGCGCCCATCTCCAATTGTGCTTTCATCAGCACATTCTCAACAATGCGAACGAAATGGAAGGATGGGTAACGATGACCGGCATCATTATCGCTGTTGTCTTCGCGGTGGTCGGCGTCGCCATCGGCTTCGCAATCTCGCGTTATCTGGTCAACACGAGCGCCAAAGAGAAGGCGGCAGAGGCGGACGGCATTCTCGAAAAAGCCCGTCAGGACGCCGATGCGCTCAAACGCGATGCGGAAGTCAAGGCGAAAGACGAAGAACTCAAGATGCGCGCCGAAATCGAGCGCGAACGCAAAGAGCGTCAGCAGGAGGTTCGTGAGGCTGAGAACCGCGTGAACCAGCGCGAAGCGTCACTCGACCGCCGCACGAACTCCCTCGATCAGCGCGAGCATCAGATTTCCTCGCTGCAAGGCCAGGTTGAACGCCAGAAGCGCGATGTCGAGGCCGCTCAGGAAGAAGTCAACCAGCGCCTTGAAACCGTCGCAGGCATGACGCCCGAGGAAGCGAAGAACGAGCTGCTCAGCAACCTCAAAGACGAAGTGACGCACGAAAGCGCCGCCATCATCCGCGATGCTGAATCGCGCACGAAGGCAGAAGCCGACAAGAAGGCGCGCTCGATTCTGAGCCTCGCCATCCAGCGCGTAGCCGCCGAGCACACGGTCGAGAACACGGTCTCCACGATCCACATTCCGTCGGACGACCTGAAGGGCCGCATCATCGGCCGCGAAGGCCGCAACATCCGCTCCTTCGAGCAGCTGACCGGCACGAGCCTCATCATCGACGACACGCCCGAGTGCGTCACCATCTCGTGCTTCGACCCGGTTCGCCGCGAAATAGGTCGCGTGACGATGGAGAACCTCATCGCTGACGGGCGCATCCACCCGGCTCGCATCGAGGAGATGTTCCACAAGGCGGAGCGCCAGGTCAATGACCGCATCCGCGAAGCGGGCGAGCAGGCGACGTTCGACACGGGCATCCATGACATGCATCCGGAGCTCGTCCGCACGCTCGGACGTCTGCGCTACCGCACGTCGTACGGTCAGAACGTCCTGAACCACTCGCTTGAGGTTGCCTATCTCACGGGCGTCATGGCTTCCGAGCTCGGCCTCGATCCCGTCCCGGCGAAGCGCGCGGGCCTGCTGCACGACATCGGCAAGGCAGTCGATCACGAAATTGAAGGCAGCCATGCCGTGATCGGCGCCGATCTGGCGCGTCGCTTCGGCGAGCGCGAGAACATCGTTCACGCCATCGAAGCGCACCACAACGACGTCGAGCCCAACAGCGTCCTCGACGTGCTCGTCCAGGCGGCCGACGCCGTCTCGGCAGCACGCCCCGGCGCGCGCAAGGAAACGCTCGATGCCTACATCAAGCGCCTTGAGAAGCTTGAGGAAATCGCCAATTCGTACGAGGGCGTTGAGCGCACGTACGCCATCCAGGCCGGTCGCGAGGTACGCGTCATGGTCGAGCCGGAGAAGGTCGACGAAGCGGGGACGGTCGTGCTCGCGCATGACATCGCCAACCGCATCGAGAATGAGCTCCAGTACCCTGGCCAGGTCAAGGTCGTCGTCATCCGCGAAAGCCGCGCCATCGGCATCGCGAAGTAGTCGATGGACAAAGACCTGGAAACATTCGTCAGCGAGGTTTCAGGAACGAGCCGCCTTCGAGTCGAAGAGGACTTCGGGGGCGGCTTCGTCCGTTTGCAGACGTCCGAGGCGGAGCGGCGCCAAGCGCTCCAGGACATCCGCACATCGGAGGACGTCGTGCTCGAGCTCTTGCGCAACGCGGTCGACGCGCACGCATCGCAGATCTTCCTGGCGACCGGCAACGACGGTGCAACCCGCCGTATCGTCGTCATCGACAACGGCGACGGAATCCCGCAGAACATGCAAACGCTCGTCTTCGAACCGCGCGTCACATCGAAGCTCGACACCTCGCACCCTGACCGCTGGGGCTACCACGGACGCGGCATGGCGCTGTTCTCGATCAAGCAGAACTGCCGTGAGGCGCGCGTGGCGAAATCGAACGTCGATAAAGGAACGGCGATGGAGGTCATCGTCGACCGTTCGACGCTGCCTGAAAAGAAGGACCAGTCGACGTTCCCGACGTTCTCGATGAACGACGAGGGAACGGTAGCCGTGCGCGGCCCCAAGAACATCCTCAGAACCAGCTGCGAATTCGCCATCGAAGAGCACGGACGCGCGAACGTCACCGTGGGATCGATCGTCGAGGTCGCAGCAGCGCTGTACGCGTACGGCAAGGCGACGCTGTCGGCCGTCGACCGGGCGTTCTGCAGCGATGTGGACGACCTCCCGCTCTGCAAGCAGCTCGCATGCGCCGAAGACCCTGCTGCGTTCGCTTCGCTCGCCGGAACGCTGGGGCTCGAGCTTTCGGAGCGCACGGCGCGCCGCATCCTCGACGGCACCATCGAACCGGCGGAACCGCTGCTCAACCGCATCACGATTGCGGGTGCGAAGCCGTCCTCGAAAGACG
The DNA here is from genome assembly GCA_903789375.1 of uncultured Eggerthellaceae bacterium. GTDB lineage: Bacteria > Actinomycetota > Coriobacteriia > Coriobacteriales > Eggerthellaceae > CAIFEB01. The sequence goes on from CAIFEB010000001.1 coordinate 124,868, forward strand.
CCGGCAAACGACCCGCCTTGCGAAATCGCGTCGACCAGCGCGGACTCAAGCTCGGGTCGTCCGACATCGCCGAGCTGAAACGCGCCGCATCGCAGGCCTTCGACGACATTGCAAGTCGCTACTATCTCGAACCCTCTGTCGAACCTACGGTTCGGGTGACGGCCGATCGCATAACCATCAGCATCCCCATCGTCAAGAAGCCCTGACGCTCATTCGCGGCGCTATCGAAGCAGACCGTAAACACGATGCTTCAGCACGTAAAGCTGACTCATCGTCGCGATGCAGCAAATCTATGAAAACTAGCGTCCACGAGCGCGTTCACCGAACGCCACGTGTTCATTGTTGATAAAATCGCAATAATGTAAAGAAAACATGCTCCACCCAGGTACGAGTCGCATGTGCGACGTACGCTCCGAGCAGGTTGAACCATAAACACAGCAAAGAACATGAGGAATGAAACCATGCAGAAGACCGCTCACGGAGAACCCGTCAGCTGCTTGAAAGTCTCTTCGAAGTCTTCGCCGGCATCGGTGGCGGGCGCTATCGCCGGCATGATCAAGGACGGCCTGCCCGTTGAGATGCAAGCGGTCGGCGCTGGCGCGGTCAATCAGGCGGTGAAGGCCATCGCTATCTCGCGCGGATTCCTGTCGCCCGTCGGCATTGAAGTCGCGTGCATCCCGTCGTTCGCCGATATCGTGATCGACGGCGAGTATCGCACTGCCATTCATTTCTCCATCGAGGCGCATCGCCTCCATGGCGTCGTCGATGATCCGGCTTCCGAAACGCCTGAAGACGATCGCTGACCCATCGTCACCGACAAACGAAAGCATCCTGATAACCGGGTCTGCAACGCGGCCGATTCGCGTCACCGGAGTCAGATCGGCAATCATCGCCACCGAGTCCCATCGACCGAGTCTGTGAACACAGTTGCCGAAACGGTCAGCAACTGCATCTCGCGCCGAAGACGAACCTCCCTTCCACGTCCCATCGATACCATCCGAAGGATTCCATGAGCACATCCCTCGTGCCGTTCAACGGCATCACTTTCACCGTGCATACGTTCGGCTGCCAGATGAACAAGCACGATTCAGAACGCGTATATGGCACGCTCGAGAGCCTGGGCGCTCAAGCTGTCGACACCGTCGAAGAGTCCGACATCATCGTCTTCATGACATGCTGCGTCAGAGAAGCCGCCGACACGCGCCTCTATGGGCAGGTCATGTCGCTCAAGAACGTGCCGCTGCGCCCTGATTCGCCGCTCGACAAGCGCATTGTGGCCGTGGGCGGCTGCATCGGCCAGCGTGACGGCAACAAGCTCATCGAGAAGATGCCGCACCTCGACGTCGTCTTCGGGACGAACAACCTCTCATCCCTTCCGCAGCTCATCAAGGAGACGATGCGGGACAAGCAGCATCATGTGGCGACGGTGGAGGAATCGAGCACGGAGGCGACCGAGCTCCCGAGCGACCGCGAGCATTCGTGGGCCGCATGGTTGCCGATCACCGTCGGATGCAACAACTTCTGCACCTATTGCATCGTTCCCTATGTCCGCGGGCGTGAGAAGAGCCGACCGCTCGAGCAGATCGCTGCCGAGGCCTCGGCGTACGCAAAGGCCGGGGTCAAGGAAATCACGCTGCTCGGACAGAACGTCAACTCGTACGGGCGCGACCTCTACGGCGAGCCGAAGTTCGCCGAGGTGCTCGATGCGGTCGCTGAATCGGGCGTCGATCGCATCCGCTTTGCTACAAGCCATCCGAAAGACCTGACCGACGAGGTCATCGAGCGGTTCGCAACCATTCCCAACCTGATGCCCGCGCTGCACCTGCCTGCTCAGTCGGGATCGGACCGCATCCTCAAGGCGATGAACCGACGTTACACGGTCGAACATTATCTCGAGCTCATCGACAAGCTGCGCACCGCTTGCCCGGGAATCGCACTGTCGACCGACATCATCGTCGGTTTCCCCGGAGAGACGGAAGAGGATTTCCAGCAAACGTACGACCTGGTCAAACACGTGGGATACGCACAGGTCTTCACGTTTATCTATTCGAAGCGCGAAGGGACGCCCGCAGCGAAGATCGACGACCCGACGCCGCACGAAGTCATCCAGGAACGCTTCGACCGCCTCGTCGACGTCGTTCAGCAGGGTGCGTTCGACTACAACCAGCCGTTCGCGAACAAGACGGTTTCCGTTCTCGTCGAAGGTGCATCGAAGCGCGACGCGCGGCTGCTCGTCGGACGCAGCCCTCAGAACCAGACCGTGCACGCGCCCATTCCCGAAGGGATGGGGATCAGCGATCTCGCCGGCCGTTTCGTCAACGTGAAGGTCGAGCAAGCGCGGACATGGTATCTTCGCGGATCGCTTGTCGCAGGCCCCTTCGACCACGATCAAACGAATCCGGAGCTCTAGCGCATGGAAAACGAGCTGGTCGAGCGCGCCGTCACGTCCGCGTGCTCTGGCGACATCCGTCTGGCGGGCGGACCGGTCATCGGCGTGGTGGGACCGACGGCATCGGGCAAGTCCGAGCTGGCGCAAGCGATTGCCCAGAGCATCGGCGGGGAAGTGGTGAGCGCCGACGCCATGCAGGTGTACCGGGGTATGGACATCGGAACGGGGAAGGTGCCGCTGTCGGAGCGTCGCGTCCCCCATCAGGGACTCGATCTTGTGAATCCGGGCGAAGCGTATTCGGCCGCGCTCTTCCAAACATACGCACGTTCGTGTTTCAGCGAATGCGATAGGCGAGGGTCGCGCACTATCCTCTGCGGAGGAACGGGATTCTACGTGCGCGCCGCCATCGATGACTACTCGTTCCCCAAAGGCGAGCAGGTGGAGAACCCTGTCCGCGAACGCTGGAACGCATATGCCCTGTTCAACGGCCCGCAAGCGCTCTGGGACCAGCTCAATGCCGTGGATCCGGCGAGTGCCGGCATCATCCCGCCGAACGATGTGAAGCGAGTCGTACGTGCGTTCGAGCTGCGCGAAGACGGAACATCGTACGCTGTTCAGAAGGCAAAGCTTGCATCAATCGAACAGCTGTACCCCGTCGTTTTGATCGGATTGCGCGTGACGCCGAGCGTGTTGAACGAGCGCATCGAGAAGCGGGTGGATGAGATGTTCGCGCAAGGCCTGGTCGACGAGGTAACGCATCTGCTTGACCAGGGATTTCGCTCTGCGCTTACCGCGCAGCAGGCAATCGGATACAAGGAAGTCGTCGCCGCGCTCGACGGCGAGTGCACCATGGACGAGGCCGCGACCCGCATCAAGACGGCGACACGGCATTATGCGAAACGGCAACGCACGTGGTTTCGAAAGGACAAGCGCATCGTTTGGATCAATGCCGACGATGCCGATTCCGCACGCATGCTCGCTGAATCGCTGCCGATCATCGCACGGGCAGATGAAGCGTATCATGCGTGGGTGGGACAGGATGACTCGTCTGTTCAGCGAAGCGCCGCGTCTTTTCGAAACGATACCAAGGGGGAGCATGACTGATTCGATCGATGGGGTAGAGGTTTTCGGACCCAAGACCATTCCGACGGAGGAGCCGCGCGAGCGCGCCATTCTCGTAGGTGTGCAGCTGCCTTCGACGGAATGGTCGGTCGATTCGTCGCTGGACGAGCTGGAACGGCTGGCCCAGACAGCAGGTGCCGACGTGGTCGGACGTATCACCCAACGACTCGAAGCACCCAACCCGCGAACGTTCGTCGGCTCCGGCAAGGTCGAAGAGATTGCATCGCTTGTGCGCGCGCTGAGCGCCGACCTCGTCATATTCGACGACGAGCTGTCCCCATCACAGCAGTCCAACCTGGAGAAATCAGTCGACCGCGCCGTCAAAATCATCGACCGGACCGCCCTCATCCTCGACATCTTTGCACTCCATGCGACGACGAAGGAAGGACGCCTGCAGGTGCGCCTTGCACAGAACCAGTACCTGCTTCCGCGGCTCCGCGGCATGTGGGCGCATCTGGCCTCGAACCGCATGGGCGGCGGCGTGGGATCGCGCTTCGGCGAAGGCGAAAGCCAGCTGGAAGTCGACCGACGCATGGTGCGCAAGCGCATCACCTCCATCAATCGCGAACTCAAACATCTCGAAGGCGTCAGGGCACTTCAACGTGAAAGCCGCTATGAAAGCGGGATGTTCAAGGTGGCGCTCGCCGGATACACCAACGCGGGGAAATCGAGCCTGCTCAATCAGCTGACCAATGCGGGCGTACTCGCGTACGACAAGCTGTTTGCCACGCTCGACTCAACGACGCGTACGCTTAAGCTCCCCGAAGGACGCAAAATCACCGTGACCGACACCGTCGGCTTCATCAAGAAGTTGCCGACGACCCTCGTCAACGCCTTCAAATCGACGCTCGACGAAATCAACGGTGCGGACTTCGTGCTGCACGTTATCGACGCGACCGCCGATGATCGGGCGGTTCAGATAGAGGCTGTCGAAGGCGTTCTGCAGGAAATAGGAGCGGCCGCAATTCCGCGCATCGACGTCTTCAACAAGATAGACCTGCTATCAGACGATGAGCTCTCCACGCTGCAGCGGCGCTTCCCCCATGCCGCGTTTGTTTCAGCCCATACTGGGCAGGGGATTGACGAGCTGCTTCGCCGCATCAGCCTGGCTGCTACCTCGGGCGAGCGCTATCTGTGCGTGCTCATTCCCTACACGAACGGGAGTTTGGTATCGCTCGCGCATGAGCGCTGCCAGATTATCGAGGAGAAGCACGCCGACGACGGTACCGAGCTCACCCTGTACGTTCCCACGAAATTCGTGCCGCAGTTCGAACCGTACGCGTTACCTGAACAAACGAACGGGGAATAGGGTTTCGATCGTCGAGCTGGATGCCGAACGGTGCTCGTGTGACGAACGCAGAACAGGAAGCCGATCGCGACGAAGATTGTGAACGCCTTCCTGGGCGGGGCGATCGCTCTGTAGAGCGGAGCAAACGCCGGGCAGGCAACGACTCTGCACCAAGACGAGCATCAGCTGCTTCACCACATTCAGGCACGCCCCGGTGCTTGCAGCCATAGAGAGTTGCGGGTTGCGCATTGCTCATTCCTTAAGCTCAAACACGCCATGCGTTAGCCAAACGCTCTGGAAGAGCTTGCCCGCAACATGCATGTATCCGATTGACCAGCCCGCTGGGTACGTCCGTATCTACAGCCGACGAAAAACCGCCACGACCTTGCCTGCGATGTGGCAATCCCGCGTGATAATGGGCTCCATCGTATGGTTCTCAGGCTGCAGGCGAATATGGTCCTTTTCCTTGTAGAACGTCTTGACCGTTGCCCCGTCTCCGATGATGGCCACAACAATGTCCCCGTTGTTGGCAACGGGCTGCTGCTTCACCACGACGTAATCACCGTCTTCGATGCCGGCCTCAATCATGGACTCGCCGCGCACGGCCAGCATGAACGAGGGATCGTCGCCCACGATATCGGTGGGAAGCGACATTGTGTCCGTGATGTTCTGCTCCGCTAGAATCGGCTGTCCAGCGGCCACGTTGCCGACGAGCGGCACGTTGACGATCTTGCTGAAGCTGGGAAGGACCGCTTCGTCCTTTTGGGCTTGAGGCTCGCTTCCATCCAGCTGATAGGTCAAAGCAATCGAGCGCGATTTCAGCGGATCGTGCGTGATGTATCCCTTTTTCTCAAGCGCTTTCAGATGCACGTGAACCGTCGAGGGGGATGACAGGTTGAGCGCCGTGCAGATCTCCCTGACTGTGGGGCCGTACCCCTTCTCGCGAATGCAGTCTTCAATGCACTTCAGTACTGCGCTCTGTCGTTTCGTGAGCTTCTCGGTCGCCATGGTGCATCCTCCCAAATTAGCAAGAACATTTGTACGACTTTTTGTTGACAAGAACCTTTGTTCGCCTTATTATACACACGAACAAAGGTTCTATGCAAGGGGTGACCACAATGATTTACCGCACCAATCAACATTATGTTCAGGGCTCCAACGCGGTCGACATGTCTGCCGAAATCGCTCAGCACCAGCGCGAATGCGGAACAATCATCGATTGGTCGGACATCGAGCAACGTCGCAATGGGTCAGCGCAGCATACCGCTCGACATGCTGCGAACTCCGATGGTCGCGTCAAGACCGGTAGATTCAACAACGGTATGCACGGCACCTACCGTGTTTCGCGCGCTGAAGAATCCAACGCGTCGGCAGCGTCGATATCAGAACGCGCCAACGACACGCTATCGTTCCGCGAGCACGTGCGTCGGTTCGCAGATTCAAGCGACATGATCTGCAGCCTTCGCTACGAAGACGTTCGCGGCATCAGCCTCGGCCCCTCATCAAAACGCGACGTCTCTCTGTTTTCAGTGGTCAGCATCGCTATTGCCGTTGTCTCCATCGTCGTTGGCGCGTAAACGTCATTGGAACTTTGGCAATCAGCTCATCTGAGAATGATTCGACAGCGTGGAAACCATCAGTTTCAGTCAGAACCTTGAAAAGAGCACATGGGTTTTTACCTGCGGTCTTCGATGCAGCGACGGTTCAGTGTATATTATCTGACATTAAATGTTGCAGAAACGAAGCACAGCAGGGGTGTTCTTATGCGTTGTCCCTCATGTGGCTACACCGAGTCCAAAGTAGTCGATTCTCGTCCGTCTGAAGACGGCACAGCCATCCGTAGAAGGCGCGAATGCCTCTCATGCGGTACGCGTTTCACCACGTACGAGCGTTTGGGTGATTCGCCGCTTATCGTCGTCAAGGCAGATGGTTCGTCGGAAGCCTTCGATCGCACAAAATTAATGCGCGGTCTGCTGATCGCATGCGCCAAACGACCAATCTCACCTGAGCAAATCGATGCCATCGTAGACGGTATCGAGTCTGACCTGAGAAGCAACGGCGATAACCGGGTGTCCTCTAAAGAGCTTGGGAACATGGTCATGGCGCGTCTCGCGAAGCTCGACGACGTTGCATATATCCGCTTCGCATCTGTCTACAAGGATTTCAAGAACGTCCAAGAATTCGAACGAGCCCTGGAGGCCATCCGTCATGACTGAGCACCAAATCACCATTGGCGTCAAACTTCTTGACGAGGACATGCCGATGCCTCGGTACGCCCATGAGGGCGATGCCGGCCTCGATTTGCGAGCTGCAATTTCCACAGACCTCAAACCGTTCGAGCGGATGCTTGTACCGTGCGGTATCGCCGTTGAAATACCCACGGGGTATGCGGGATTCGTCATCCCTCGTTCGGGTCTTTCCGTTAAGCATGGCATCTCCATCGTCAACGCGCCTGGACTTGTTGATAGCGGATATCGCGGCGAACTCAAAGTAAACCTCATCAACCTCGATGCCCACGAAACCTTCCATATCGAACGCGGCGACCGGATCGCGCAGATTTCGTTCTTGCCGGTTCCTCCCGCCACACTTCAGGTTAAGGCCGAGCTGTCCGATAGCGAACGAGGTGTGAACGGCTTCGGGAGCAGCGGCGTCAAGGCTTAGCCTAAAACATTACGGACGACAGACAATGGGGCGCCTGTGCTCGATTGCGCAAACGCATTTTGGGTCGAGCGTCTCCGTCAACGTGCATATTGCAACAGCAAAATCTATCTCGTTTGCTAGCTCCTCTCATGAGCCCCTATCCACGGGCTCATTGTTTTGCATGCCTACGCGTCGATTTGGCAACGCACGTTTTTTGTCTTCGCCTTCGTTACCGAACATAACGTTTGCCGAACAGAGTTTGGGCGCCTGAATTTTTCAGGCGCTTTCAGCTACTATCTTGTATCGAGACAAGCAATTTCGCAGAGCGGCCCTCAGAACGCATTTTAAGTACCATAAATGATATTTAGCCTGATGAGAAAGATGCGGTAAACGCAATTATGACCGACGATTTCAACTCGAAACCAGCACAGCAGACGAACAACGCCTTGAGCTCGTCCGAGCAGAACGAAGAAGTCGACTCCGACGCGAAGAACGTCACAGAGAGTACTTCGCAGCAGCAATCGCGTCCCAGCGTTTCAAATCCAAGCACTCAAAACTGCGACCATCGGACGGAGCCCACTCAGACGCAGGCTGGTACCTCTCATGCTCTTACGCCTCAGGGCCTGAAAGAGACGAGTGGGCAATTGAACCGCCAAGCAGCTCATAGCACTTCATCTAACTCCGAACTTCCCGAACCCCCGCAGCCTCGCCATCAAACCAATCCCCACAGCATCATGCCAACGTTCGATAGTGACGGCAACGAGAGAAGCAACGGTCCAGACCAGGATACATTCAGTGCTGGCAACGATTCACGAAGGGCGTCTACTTTCGACGATCACGTATACGTGACGATAGGCAAGTCGTCATTCCGGGCAAGCGTTTCAGACGCGGAGGAGATCAGACGAGCCCAGCGACTGACGTTTATCGCGAGCACGTGTGGAATATTCTCGCTGTTCTTCGGTGGCATTGTTCTTGGTGCAATAGGCCTGATAACCGCCATAGTCGGGTATCGCCGGTTGGGACGAATCGGCGAGCGATATCCTCACGACCCTCGTATTATGCAAGCGCTCAAGCATAATGGTCGGCTGTCGATCACTGTGTGCGGCATAGCGCTCGCCCTCAACGTCGTTTCTCTGATTATCCTTTTCCCAGCACTTATGCAAGCTGCGGAAATGGGGGATTACTCGCAGCTTTTGAACGGCTTCGATGCTGGTCAAGGATCTGGTACCGGTACTGGATCGGTCTCGGGCTCTGGAGGATCAGGGTCGTCTGCGTGGGGTTAAACGCATAGGTTCTTTGGCGCAATGTCGATCGTCGGTGTATGACGCTTCAACGCAAATTTTGGCATGGCGCCGAAGCGTCACGATGCCGAAGCGGCGTGGAATATCTAAGCGGCATGGACCGAAACGAGATGCCAGAATCTGAATCGTTTGCAACTCGACTTACAGCAATGCTCGCTATCTGAGTTCGGTTCGCGAAGCGCAGAATTCGAATCGCGCGTGTTCTGCGGTCTGCGGCGGGGTCTAGCTACTCTGCAGATTTCCTAATCGCATTTCAATACCAAAGCCGGGAAAGTATTCTGGCTCACCATAATCGTTTCAAACAGTAATTTGATAACGTATGTTATGTAACATTGTATTGAAAACCAAATTCGGCAGCATTTCTCTATGAATCTATTCGGGGCGTTTGTCGAACAGCTCGCTATAATAGCTGACCGCTTCTTTCAGCTCGCCTATCCGTCATATAAGCGGGCCTACCGTTCTCATCACAGGGCACGCTCTGGCCTGGCCAGCTGAAATACAAATCACAGGTTTCGAGCTGAAGGATTACGGCCTTCACCGGCTTCGTGCAATTGCCGCGGTCTACATAATGCATATCGTACGCATCCTGCGGTATCTATTTGACTACGTAACCAGCAACCTTCTGACCGATAGCCTCCTCGAATATCAGTGGTGCGTTTACAAGCTGGTTTCACACGTCTGGACATCTCTGCGTCGTCCGGTCGTGCCTCGCTTTTCAGCGTCACGCAAGGTTTCACCAGCATTATCTTCATATACAGTTTTGCAGGCGTTGTTGAATGAACCTGTTCACCCAGCCAAAAACGGGCATCATAGAGCATATTGGCAATGCAGCACCCACGTGCGCTCATGCGCTTGTGCGAAGCTGATTCGTTCATGCGTACGCTTACGCTTGCGCTCGAATGTTCGCTCGTTTACGCCAACGTTCATGCGACGGTGCAAACTTTCCTGCGTCGGCCCAAACGTTCCAGCGTTGGCACAAACGTTTGTGCGTGGACGCTTGAGGGTGCTTGAGGGTGTTTGAGGGTGTTTGAGGGTGTTTGAGGGTGTTTGAGGGTGCGCACATACGCCTGCGAGTTTGATCGTTTGTGCGTATGTGAGCATTTCACGCAGCTCGCATACGCTGGAGTCACTGGAATTTGCGGCTCCAAAGCGATACCGCCGTGGTGACCCGCATTGCGGTTTGATTATAGAACAGTTGTTCGAGTGGAAGTTGAAACAATGGCAAACAGCACTGCCCCGACCCCCGAATACGATTCGTCAGCTTTTGAAGCTGCAAAACATGAGCCGAGCTCGTCGCCCGAAGCGCCACGCGAACGCGCTTCACTACGCGAGGCGAACCAAACCCGCAGGAAACCAGCTCAACAGGCGCAAGCGCGCATCAATCTCGATAGCCATCGCAGCAGATTCGAGACGCATCGCACCCAGCGAGACAGCGCACGGGAGAACGACGCGTCCAGATCGCATGCATCCCAGCTCGGTCCGACCGAATTCCCCGCGTTCGCTGCCCCTGAAGAGGAGCGTCGTCTGCGCACGCAAAACATGGTCCATGAGCAGCGCCGCGCATCAGCACGCGCGTACACATCGCAGGATTACATGGCAGAACAGCAAGAATTCAATCGTCGTGCTCAAAGTCGCCAGCGTGAAAACGATCTGAGCCCTGAACAGCGCCGGAAACGCGCTCAGGAACGGCGGTCCCAAGTCACAAAGGCCGAATCAGCGCGCGCAAACCAAGAGCGCGCCATGGAGCAGCAACGATCCGAAGCATACCAACGATGGATCGCGGCAACGCCTGACGAGCGAGCGCGTACGAATTCCCAGCGTGCGGTAGAGCGCAGCTTCGACGACATGAATCCGCACCAAGCCGGCGATTCTAATTGGGCGAATCAATCCCATGCTGACAGCCCCAATATCTCAAACCAAACCCAAGCCAGCGTAGGAAATGCTTCGAGTCCGTACCGAGCTAGCGATGCACCGACCAATGCTCGAGTCCGCGCTGCGCGTCCTCAAAGCCCCACCAGCGATGGCAACGGCTACGTCGCCCTCTCTCCTATTATGGCGCTCGAGCTAGCTGCTCCGCACACGTGGGTCGCTGCCGTCATGCCAACGCTCGTCGCACTGTGCGCCGCAGCTGCGATGACGGGAAGACTGCCGCTTATCGCATCGTTCGTCTGCCTGCTCATCGTCATCCTCATGCAGTCGGCCGTCAACACGATCAACGACTACTACGACTACGTAAAGGGCGCCGATTCCGCCGAGGACAACGTCGATCCGACCGATGCGGTTCTGGTTTACAACAACGTCAACCCTTCGGCAGCGCTCGGTCTCGCCATTGGGGAAATCGTCGCTGCGTTCCTTCTGGGAGTCTACATCATCGTCATCTGCGGATGGATTCCGCTCATCATCGCACTCGTCGGAGCGGCGTTTGTCTTCCTATATTCAGCAGGCAAAACACCGATTTCATATCTGCCGCTCGGAGAGATTACGAGTGGCGTCGTCATGGGCGGGCTCATACCGCTTGCTGTCTACATAGCAGCCACGGGGACGTTCAGCTGGCTCGCCCTCCTGTTCGCCATCCCAGAAATCATCGGCGTCGGATTGATCATGATGACGAACAACACCTGCGATATCGAGCGCGATGTTGCGGCGACGCGCCATACGCTCCCGACGCTTCTGGGACGCGCCCGAGCGCGCGCTCTCTATCACGCGCTCGTCGTCATCTGGCTTATCGCGATAACGCTGATCACCGGCGTGTTCTTCACGCAGGGCCTGTTCATCGTTCCGTTCATGCTGTTGGCTGCGTTCGCCCCGTTGCGTGCTCTTCTAAAGAACCCGCTGAACCAGGCAGCGCGCATCCAGGCTATGGGGCAGATCTGCAGCGTCAACGTCATACTCGGCGCCTTCTACTGCGCATGCATCCTCGCAGGTGGTTTCATTGTCACGACGATTTAGAGGTTGTTTGTCCAGAAAGATCACCGATCCCCGGACGCTAATGCCCGAGCGCGAATTCCCGAACGTCTAACGCCAGAAGATTTGGACGTTGTCCGAGAAGCACGTCTTCAGACGCAGAGGGTCGAACGTTTTCAGAAGATCCTCCGGCGTGGCGGGTTCATCCGTCTCGGCGAGTCCCGTGACCCCAGCGATGTGGCCGATGACGCCGGCTGGCGTCTTATACGTCGCGAGTAGTGTGTCGAGCGCGGCATCGCGATCGCGTTTCGAAAGACGTCTCCCTTCGCGTGCGACGAGCAGCGGAACATGCGCGTACCGAGGGTGCGGGTAACCGAGCAATTGCTGAAGGTAGAGCTGCTGCGGCGTCGAACAGAGCAGGTCGACGCCACGCGCGATGCAGTTCACGCCCTGCGCGGCATCGTCAACGACGACGGCGAGCTGATAGGCGAATTCCCCATCCGACCGGCGCACGATGAAGTCGCCGCATTCATCCGCCAGCTCCTGAACATAGCGTCCCTGCACCAGGTCGTCCAATCCCATCCGTTCATCGGGAACACGCAGGCGAATCGCCGGTTTTCGCACGAGGCGCTTTTCCCGCCGTTGCTCGTCGGTCAGATTACGGCAGGTCCCCGGGTACACGAGCTTTTCGCCGCGATGCGGAGCCGAGGCGGCATGCAGATCCGCGCGCGTGCAGAAGCATTCGTAGAGCAGCCCCTGTGCGCGCAGGCTCTCGAACGCCTCCGCGTACGCATCATCGCGATCGTGCTGGAAATAGGGACCGCGGTCCCAGGTCAGGCCAAGCGTTTCGTAATCGCGCTGCACCTGGTCGATGAAACGTTGCTTGGACCGCTCACGGTCGAGGTCCTCGATGCGCAGCACCACTTCCCCACCGCTTGCCTTCGCCAGAAGCCAGGCTACGAGCGATGCGTAGATATTGCCCGCGTGCATACGCCCCGTCGGGCTCGGCGCAAATCGGCTGATGAGCGGTTGGTCGAATCCGCCGTTCCACGAGCTGACAATGGGAAACCGAGAGGTGTCGAGTGAACCAAGTGGAGCTGAGGAATTCCCAGCGGCGTCTTCCAAAGTGGATGCCATGTTCGCTGAATTGAACCCCTTCATTGCGGGTGTGCTGGACGTACTTGTCGGCAACGTGGTCATCGCATCCGTAGCGAATAGCTGCTCGCAACCGTGCGAAGAAGCCGGGACCGTTAGTTGCGCTTTCGTCGTTCCACAGGCAGCTGGCTCTATAGCGTTGTTTGAATCGGCTTGACCGATAGCCATAGCCGATTCAAATGTAGTTTGCTGCGTTAATCCGGATACAAAAGCCGTCCCCGTCGGCGACACGGCTGTCGTATCGCCAACGGAGGGCTTTGACATGCTCGGGGTATCGGACGCGTTCGGCTGCTTTGCAGCCTTCGCGCCGTTCACGAACGAATGTGCAGGCGTGGACAATTCAGGCATTACCGCGCATGCTCAGTTGCGAACGCAAGGCCCGCGTCGAATGCCGCGAGGTTCGCCTCGATCGTCTTCAGGGGCACGCGCTTCTCGATGACGCGCTTCCACACGCCCTCACCGAAGCCGAGCGAATGCTCGAGCGCGCCCAGGATGGCGACGTTCTCCGTCTTCGGATTGCCCGCCTCACGTGCGATTTTGCCGACCGGCACGATGGCCGCTCCCAGCTTCTCCAAGCGCTTGCGCGCCTGCAGGGGCATGGAGGCGTTGCCGCACGCGACCGGCAGCGGCTTGATCGTCTCGTCCGCCACGAGCAGCGAGCCGCCCTGCTTCAGATACGAGATGTTGCGCAGCGCCTCGGTTGTCTCGAACGACACGAGGCAGTCGGTCTCGCCGATGTCGGCCGTCATCGTGGTGACGTGCTTTCCGAACCGCACGACCGTGGACACGGCTCCGCCACGCTGGGCCATGCCGTGGATTTCCGAAACCTTCACTTCGAACCCGGCCTCGAGCGCAGCGCGCGCAAGCAAATCGGCCGCCGTGATGGTGCCCTGCCCGCCGACGCCGCACAGCAGAACGGTAGTCGCCTCATCCATTAGTTGGCTCCCTTCGAAGAATCGCTCTGCGTGCCGTTCGGCTGTTCGATCGCATCGAACGCGCAGTACTGCGCGCACTGCCCGCAGCCGATGCAGAGCGCCGGGTCGATAGCGGCGATGCCGGTTTCCGCATCGCGCGAGATGGCCGGGCATCCGAGCGTCGTGCACGATCCGCACGAGCGGCAGTTGGCGTTGACGAAGTACGCCGGCTCGCGATGACGCTCCAGAAGCACGCACGGCGCCTTGAACACGATGACCGACAGCTCGTCGGCCTGCTCCTTCGTCGCCTGTTTGAGGGCGGCGCGCACGGCTTTGGCGTCGTGCGGATAGACCTGCTGCACGTTCTCGATGCCGAGCGCTTTGAGGACGCCGATCAGGTCGAGTTCGCGGCTCGGACGGTGCTGAAGCGTCTCGCCGTTGAAGGGGTTACCCTGACGGCCCGTCATGGCCGTCGTGCGGTTGTCGAGGATGCACACCGTTCCGACGCCCTTGTTGTACACGGTTGAGATGAGCGACGACAGGCCCGAATGCGCGAACGTCGAATCGCCGATGACTGCCACGACCGGCCGATGCTCCGTTCCGGCGAGCGCAAGCTCGAAGCCGTGCGACATCGACACTGACGCACCCATGTCGACGCAGGTATCCATCGCTGAAAGCGGCGGCAGCGCACCGAGCGTGTAGCATCCGATGTCTCCGGTCACGATGGCCTTGATGCGGTTGAGCTCCTTGAACACCAGGCGGTGCGGACATCCCGGGCAGAGCGCCGGTGGGCGGTTTGGCACGTCGGCGGGTTTCGGCTCGAACGTGGGATCGGCCATGCCGAACGCATGCTTGATGAGCCCCGCAGAAAGCTCGCCGTCGCGCGGCAGCTCGTTCGGGAACGCGGACACCGCAACGCCTGCAGCGCGCACCTCGGTGGTCAGGTAGTCGGACGCCTCTTCCACCACGTAGAGTTCGTCAACGGATTCAGCGAAGTCGCTTACGAGCTTCTGCGGGATGGGCCACGTGCAGCCCAGCTTGAGCACCGCGGCGTCGGGAAGCGCAGCCTTCACATGCTGGTACACGGCACCGGAGCAGACGACGCCCCGCTTGCCGCCGTCAGTGCCCGCCTCAACGCGGTTGTACGCGCACGTCTCTGCCCAGGCCTCCAGCTCGTCGTCGCGCGAGAGCTGCACTTTGCGGCGCGGCTTGGCGAACGCCGGCATCATGACCCACTTCGCCGGATCGCTCTGATAGGCGCGCAGCGGCCTCTCTTCGCGCTGCCCCAGTTCAACAGGGGTCTTGGTGTGGGATACGCGCACGGACGAGCGAATCATGAACGGCACGTCGAACTTCTCGGACAGATCGTATGCCTCGCGTGTGAACGAGAGCGCCTCGGCCGAATCCGACGGATCGAGCATCGGGATGTGCGCCGCGCGCGCGTACCAGTGCGAATCCTGCTCGTTCTGCGAGGAGTACATGCCCGGGTCGTCGGCGGCCAGGATGACCATGCCGCCGCCCACGCCCGTGTACGATGAGGTGAACAGGGGGTCCGCCGCGACGTTGACGCCGACGTGCTTCATCGTCGACAGCACGCGCGCGCCCGCCGCCGATGCGCCGAGGCCGACTTCGACCGCGACCTTCTCGTTGGTGCACCATTCCGCATAGACGCCTTCGAGCTTGCCGAAGGTCTCCATCGTCTCCGTTGAAGGCGTTCCCGGATACGCGACCCCGATACGCGCTCCCGCCTCCCATGCGCCATGGGCGATGGCCTCATTGCCCGACATCAGCTGCATAAACTTCTCCCGTCTGATATGTCAAAGCCCCGCTCTTTTCGAGCGGGGCCCCAAGATTTTATCAGTTCTCCTTGTACAGCAGGCAGAACGCGCCGATTTGAATCGTATCGCCGGTGTGAAGCAGCGATTCATCGGCGATACGGTCGTTCACCCACACACCGTTGTACGAGTTGGTGTCACGCACGACACGGCCCTGCGGCGTCGACTCGATGACGGCGTGCTGACGTGACACGGTCATGTCGTTGAGGAAGATGTCGCACTGCGGATTGCGGCCGATCGTTTGCGTGCCGGGTTTGAGCTCGATGTCGAGCCCCGTCTGAGGCCCACGGATGATGCTCAGAATCGCCTGATGCTCAGCCGGCTGTTCGTCGAAGCCGACGGTGCCGATTTGGATGGGCTTGAAGCTCTGCGTCGACCCCGGCATCTTGTAGCCGCAGAACGGGCATGATGCCGCGCTCTCGTCGAGGACGTTGCCGCATACCGGGCAGGTGTTCGCCATGGTTCCCTCCTTCGCTGCGCCCCGCGGTTGCCCGCAAGCGCTCGTGTGCACCGTCTGCTTTAAGCGGCGCTCGTCGTATTGTCATTGATGGTCGGCATCACATTGTACACGTGCGAATCCGCCTCGGTCTGCGCGCCGGTGATGCCGCTCGTCACGCGCGTCCACCAGGTATGGATGTCATCGAAAATCGAAGGCGCGCTGACGTTTTCGCACGACACCAAATCCTGTTCGGCCACCACTTGGTTGTGCTGGTAGAACGTCGCCTTACCGACGACCTGGCCAGCCGTTACCTTGCCCGTCACCTGGTAGTAGTCGAACTTCTCGGTGACGTTGCCGTTCAGGTCGAACACCTGCACGGCCGCATTCGGGTCGGCGTACGTCACCTTGACCGTCTGGTCCAGCCGATCACCGAGGGCCACCTCGCCCACGACGGGCACCGTCTCGCCCGAGCCCGACATGTCGTACGTCTGGTCCGTGTTCGCGAGCGGCAGTGACACGATGTGCTTGTAGCCCCACTCGAACAGCTCCTGCGCGTCGAGGAAGCGCTGGTACTCGTCTGACGAATCGAGCACGACGGCGTACAGCTGCAGCGACCCGTTGTCGGCGGCGCCCATGAACGACTCGCCCGCCAGGTTGGTGACGCCGGTCTTGACGCCGATCGCGTACTCGTACATGGCGAGCAGCGAATCGGTCGTGGACAGCTGGATGTCGGCCGTGTCGCCGCCACGCGAGACGGTGATCGTGGTGCTGCCACCGGAGACGATGTCGCGGATCGTGCTGTACGACATGGCGCATTGGGCGACTTTCGCCTGATCAAGCGCGCAAGAATGCAGGTTGCCCGCATACTGGTCGTAGTCGAGTCCGTGCGGGTTCTCGTACACCGTGTTCGTGAGCCCCAGCTCCTGCGCCTTCTCGTTCATCGCTACGACGAAGGCGTCGAGCGCGTTGTCCGCGATGCCGGGATTGGAGGCAAGGATCTGAGCGCCGACCGTTTCGCCGATGGCCTCGGCAGCGTCGTTACCCGAGGGCACGAGCATGGCCTTGAGTGCCGTCGTAAGGTCCATCGAGTCGCCTTCCTTGAGACCCGCCGACGATTCGCCGATGGCGGCGGCCGCAGAGCTGACGTTGACGACCGTCCCCTCCTGGGCGCGGTCGAGCGCGACGATGGCCGTCATGACCTTCGTGAGCGACGCGATGTTCGCCGAGTCCTCGGCGCTGCGCTGGAAGTACACGTTTCCGTACTGGTCCATGAGGACCGCGCGCTCGGCGTCGATCGACGGGCATTCGTCGTACGACAACCCCATGTCGCCGACCGTCTCGGTTCCGACGATGTCCGTGCGACGCACGTCGGCCCACGCTCCCTGTGGGAACGCGATGCCGAAGGCGAAGACGAGTGCGCAGACGAGTGCCGTGGCGCGTATCCCGAGCGACCGATTGCGATCGCCCGCTGTCATTTCGCGCACTCCGCTTGTGTTGATGCCCATGAACGTGTCCTTTCGACGTCCGTGCGGAAGGCGCCGTCTACGAAGAGGTGCCCAGATTCGACGTGTCGGTATTCGGACCGACGTAGATGACCTCGTTCTTCGGCTGATAAACCGAATTGAACGTGTCCTTGATGACGACGTTTCCGTTCTGATCGCGCACGGTGCGCGTCACGCTGATGGAGCGGCCGTCGGTACCGGTGGTCTTGGTGTAATGCGACCCGGTCGGCAGCGTGTCGTCGACCACGAACTTCGTCGTGTACGACTGGCCGGCCTGCCATTCGCCGACATCGCTCGTGACCGTGTAACCGGTCGACATGCCGATGATCTTCGCCGTCACCGTGGTATCGGTATAACTCATTTGCAGCAGCACATCGCTGGTGAATTGGTCCGACCACTTCAAATCCAATTCCGGATAGCTGACGGCAGCGTCGCGCCCGGCCGGATAGCTGGAAATGTACAGCGAATGGTTGGTGCGGCTGTCCACCTGCAGCCCGCTCTCGTAGACGGCGTTGAATACCGTGGTCGCCACCTGGCAGATGCCGCCGCCGATGGAATCGACGTACTCGTCGTTGATGATGGCGCCCGCCGCCTGGAACCCACGCTCCTCGTTGCAGTCGCCGGCGCAATCGTTGAACGACCACTGCTGGCCCGCCGGGCAGACCGTGTTGTTGATGATGTCCGCCGCCAAGTGGATGTTGGTGTTGCGCGCCTCGGTGCCGGCCGTGTTGGAGTACGTGGTCGTGTACGAGCCGAGCGTCGCCACCACGCCCAAGTCCTCCGCCTCGTCGAGCGACATCTCCTGGGGCACGTCCATCGTGCCCACCTGGACGGTGACCGGCGCAGATGCGTCCTGAGGCCACGCGCGGCCGTCCGGCCCGAACAGCTTCTGCTGCAGCTCGTCGGCGGCGTCCGGCGTGCTCAGGGTCTTGCCCGACCCGGTGGTGTGCACGGTGACGTCCCCGCCGTCCGACACGGAGAAGCTGACGGTGAGGTTGCCCACGTCGGCATCGCCGCATTCGAGCAGGATGAGCGGCTTGGCGAGCTCCTGGTCGACGAACGGGACAAGGTCCCAGCTGCCGTCGTCGGCCTGCACTTCGTCGGTGCGGACGATGGAGCCGAGCTCGGCCGCCGTAGCCTGCCAGGTGATGCCCTCGGAGGAGATTTGCGCGCCGCCAGCGATGGCGCGGTTGATCTGGTCGGCCGTCTGCTGTGCTTCGTCTGCGGTGATGCGCGAGGGCGCGTCCATCGTCTCGGCGACGATCGACGTGTCGCCATCCGCCATGAGCGCCTGCTCTATCTGATTCGAAAGCCAGTCGCGGTCGACGAGCATGCCATCTGTGCCCGCCTGAACCTGCGCGACGCCGTTGGAGACGGTCACCGATGTATCGACCCGCGGCGTTCCGATGGTCTGGTCGATCTGGGATGCCAAGCTTTCGACCTGGTCGGATGAGATGTTCATTTCGACGGGAATTGACGCCTTGCCATGCTGAGCGCCCCAGCGCGCCTGCCATCCGCCGTTCGAGCGCCCGACGGCAAGCGCCTCGTCGGCAAGCTGGTCGTAGTCGATCTGCGCTCCGAGGGATGCCGCCGTTGCGCTCCACTGCGTCTGACTGGCGGAGGCGTCGCTTGAGCTGACCTGGGTCGCGGTCGCCGCGTTCTCCAGCTGCTTCATGTCGCTGTAGCTCGAACCGCTCTGAGCCTCGTCGCGCGCCTGCTGGTTGGCGTACACCGTGACGGTTTTGGTGGCGTACCCGCCGTATTCGTCGGCGAGCGCCGCCACGATCTCGTCGTGGTTCATGCCCGATACGTCGATGTCGCCAACCGTGACGCCGGCATACGCCCGCCCCATGTGGGAACAGCCGTCGGCCAACGCGATGATCAGCAGAAGTACGACGATGACCGCGACGATGGCGCCCCGTCCGAGCTGCTTGACGCTCGAATGGCGGCCCTCGTGAGGACTTGGGCGATTCGGTTCAGCGGAGCGGCGCTGCGCCTGCTCAGGATTCTTGCGCCCCGCATGCCCGGGACGCGGCAGGGACGAAAGCGCGTCGGCGAAGCGCTGGCGATTGCCCGAAGCCGCACCCGTGCCGGCGAACCGCGCGCGACTTCCTGAGGCCGCAGCCGCATCGTTGGCAGCGCGGACTCTCCCCGCGCGGCTTTTCCCGGCACTGGCGCCACGATCAACTCGGCTCGCATCGCCGCGTCGATCCGCTCTGCGCGTCTGCGCCTGCTGTTTGCGCGGCTGACGGTTGCCCCCCGCGTGATTGCCCCGGTCACTTGCGCCAGCGCTTCCGCGCGCAGCGCTCGCTCGCGATCCGCTGTGCGCCTCGGCTTCGGCATCCGCGTTCGATGCGCGGCCAGAGTCGGCTTCGGCCGCTCCGGCAGCGCTCCCTCGCCGGGCAGCGCGCGATGGCGCGGCATCCGCTTCATAACATGCGGCATGCGACGCTCCAGCTGTTTCAGAACGTGTGGCATGCGGCACCCCAGCTGCTTGAGAACGCGTGGCATGTGATGCCGGCGCTGCGGCCGGCGTTTCCTGCGGTGCGCTTTCCGGAGCGGGTATCGTCTCCCATCCGCTGCCGAGGCTGCTCGCGTCAGTTGCCGCTTCCGCACGCGGCGCGGTCGCGCCCGCCGGATCCGTATCAGCCGTGTGGTCTTCGACCTCAATGGTCGTCCACGCATCCGCCGACGGCGTGCCAAAGCGCACGACGCGCTGCGCCTCCGACTTCGCGGCGTACTCCGCCGCCTGCTCGTACGCGGCCGCGTTTTTCTGATGACGCGCCCGTTCATTGGGCACCGATGGCCTGCGCGGCTGGGATTTCACCGCTGACTTGGAATTCTTATCGTTTGTTGAGGCAGTGCGCGCGGTGATCGTGTCGTCGACGAGCGTTCGGTGAAACGTCCGATGTGCGCCCGTGCCGTCCGGCCGTCCGTTGCGCGGCTGCGGGTGCCGACCGTTGCTCATCGGCGTTCTTCCCGACGAACCGCAAGCGCTCCGGACACGCCTTTGACGATGTAGTACGTGGTGGTGAACACGCCGACCGCAAGGCCGAGGTAGATGAACCAGATGCCCCACGAGCACATCGCCGCGTTGAAGCCGGGCAGCCACGTGAAATCGCACCAGCCGAGACCTGCAACGAGCGGCATGTTGATGAGCAGCCCCGCCAGGCCCACGAACAAAAACGTCGTGGCGAACTTGCCCGGATAGATGACCGCCACGCGCACGCGGTAGCGCTTGAGCAGGTACGCTCCGCCAAGCAGCAGAACCAGGTCGCGGATGAGCACGACGAGCACGATCCACAGCGGCAGGCGCCCGACGACGAGCAGCCCGATGACGGCCGTAATCATGAGCACGCGGTCGACCACCGGATCGAGCAGCTGACCGAGGCGCGATACCTGATGCGTGCGACGCGCCACCTGACCATCGACGAAATCGGTTGCGGCTGCGACCGCGAACAGAATCGCCGCCGCAATGTTCTGGTCCTGGAACAGCAGCACCAAAAACACCGGCGCCATGCACAGGCGTACGAACGAGATGAGGTTCGGCACCGTCAGCACAGTGTCGAGAACCTGCTCGTCCTTATCGTTCTCGTTGACCGTCCGCTCGTTCTTCAGCAGCTCGTCGACCATCGTTCACCCTTTGACCCTCGTGCGGCGGCGGATTCCAACGCCGCATAAAACAACCGGGCCGCTAAGCCCGGTATCGTGTTCGTTCCTCTGGAAGGATTCTACGCTAAGCGCACGAGGGGCTGCGAAACTTCATGAGAATACTCATGTGCCCACATTGCTGAAGCTCACGTGAATATCTCGCATCGTGCTAGGTCAGAGGGGGTTTCTCGCCCGAGTGCGCCCTTCCGTGCGAAGCCCCGGACCCAAAGCCCCCGTCTTTTTCGCCTTCGCGGTCGCAGCGTCCGTCCCGCGCCCCGCCGCACGTGCCGGGGCGATTGTTTCGAGGCGGCCGCCGTTAGTATCCAACTCGTATCGAATCGGTATCCACGCGGTTAAAAGGGCGTTTCGTTGCGCGCGGCGAAACGTCCGCGAAAACTGCCGCTTCGTATCGTCGAAGACGAACGAACCATCCGATTGACGGGAGGCAGCTTATGTTCGACACCGGAACAACCGCGTTCATGATCGCGGCGACGGCGCTCGTCGTGATGATGAGCCCCGCGCTCGCACTGTTCTACGGAGGCCTGTCGCGTCGAAAGAACACCCTCAACACGATGTTCATGAGCATGTTCGCCATGTGCATCGTCGGGGTCATCTGGGTCGTGTGCGGCGACTCCATCGCCTACGGGGGCGACGATCCCTTTGACGAAGCCGGCAACCTCGTGAATGCCGCCGGGCTCTTTTTCGGCGGCACCGACCGCCTGTTCTCGACCTGGACGCTCGGCGAGCTCACCGGCACGGCCGACCTCGCCGACGCCTATCCCGGCGCCGTGAGCGTCGCGTTTCAGGCGTCGTTCGCCATGGTGACGACGGCCATCGTGACCGGGTCGCTCGCAGGACGCCTGCGCTTCCGCGCGCTCGCCGTCATCTGCATCCTGTGGCCCATCTTCGTCTACGCGCCCATGGCCCACATGGTCTGGGGCGGCGGTCTTATCGGCAACGAATACGCTATCGGCGCAATCGACTTCGCCGGCGGCACGGCCGTCCACATCTGTTCGGGCGTGTCGGGTCTCGTGCTCGCACTGCTCCTGCGGCCGCGCTCCGACTTCGGCATCGTGTCGTACCGTCCGCACAACGTTGCCAACGTCGTCATCGGCGCGGGGCTGCTGTTCGTCGGCTGGTTCGGCTTCAACGGAGGCTCGGCCCTCGCCGCGGACGGGTTCGCCGGACTCGCCGTTCTGAACACGCTCGTCGCCGCGTGCGCCGCGGGCGCCTGCTGGACGGCGATCGAGGCAATCCAGCACGGCAAGCCAACGCTCGTCGGCCTGTGCACCGGCGTGCTCGCGGGCCTCGTCGTCATCACGCCGGCCTGCGGCTACGTGACACCCGGCATCGCCATCGTCATGGGCATCATCGTATCGCCCATCTGCTACCTGTTCATCTCGAAGCTCAAGACGAAGCTCGGCTGGGACGACGCGCTCGACGCGTTCGGCTGCCACGGCGTCGGCGGCATGGTCGGCGCGCTTCTGACCGGCGTGTTCGCGCTGCCGGAGTTGTCCCCCACCGGTGTGGGCGGCGTGCTGTTCACCGGCGACTTCAGCCTGCTCGGAAGCCAGTTTCTGGCCGTGGCGTTCACCCTTGTGTTCGCCGGCGGCATCTCGTGCGTGATCGGCTTGATCGCGAAGGCCGTCTGCGGCGGAAGCCTGCGGGTCTCGCGCGAGATCGAGATGACGGGCCTCGACGCGCCCGTCCATGCCGAGAGCTGCTACCCAGCGTTCAACGGCCTCGACTGCTAGGACCTTGCCGCCGCGGGCGCCCGGCACGTCTCGGGCGCCCGTGACCCAAGACCCGCACGTCCGCCCAACGAGCTTCGCACATCTAAAATAAGGGCAGTCGAACACCATCGCCGAACGCTACCGCAGAGCACCAACCCTAACCGCCGCGGGGACGCACCGTACGCCCTCGCGGCGGTTTCCGCACGTGAACGCGCATCTCGCCTACAGCCACGCCATGTCTTGGAGCATCTCAACCAGCCCGTGCAACTGGGGCGAATGCCACTTCTCCTTGCGCTGCGCGACGACCACCTCAACGCTCATCGACTCGAACGCCGTGTCGAGCGCCGTGAAGGTGCCGTCGCGCAGTTCGTTTTCCACGGCGTACGCGGGCAGATAGCACACGCCCGCAGTTTGGCGCACGAGCTCCTTGATGGCATGGCTGCTCTGGATGCGGTACGTGCGCGGCGCCGACACCCGCTCGTCCTGGAACCGCTTCGCGAGCGCCTGGCGGTAGACGCTCTCCTCCTCGGTCAGAAACAGCTGCTGGCGCGCGATGTCGCGCGCAGTCACGCCGCGCTTGCCCGCCAGTTCGTTTTCGGGCGTCGTGGCGAACAGCACGCGACACGTGCAGCTTGCGACGACGTCCATGAACGCGTAGTCGAGCGGCCGCGACAGGCTGGCGATGACGTCCACCTGGTTCTCCGTGAGCAGTTTGTGCAGGGTTGCAGCCGAGGCCGTGTAAAACTCCAGCTTCACGCGCGGATATTTCTGCGAGAACTGCGCGATGGCGCCGAGCAGGTTGGAATAGAACAGCGACTCGATCACGCCCACGCGCAGCGACCCTGCAAGCTCCTCGTCGGCGCGCCCGAGTGTGCCCATCTCCAGCTCCACGTTGTGCATGTCGATGGCGAGCGGCAGAAAGCGCCGCCCGAACTCCGTGAGCTCAACCGACCCCCTGCCCCTCACGAACAGGGGGTTTCCCAGCTCGGTTTCGAGCTGCTGGATCTGCGTGGTCACCGTTGACTGCGCATAGCCGAGAGCGTTGGCCGCGGCCGCGAACCTGCCGAGCTCGGCCACCTTCAGAAACGTCGTGATGCATCGAAGCTCCATGCGCCCTGCCACTCCCCTCTTCCGCGCCTTTGATTCGAACATCTCGAATTGTTACATCGAATCATTCGTAGATTCAAATCGTTAAAGCGGCTCAACAATAATCCCAGACCGCAACGGACAACGCGGCGCCTTGCAACGGAAACCACAGCGGAAAGGAAGGACGCCATGAGAATCAAGCAGCACCCGATAATCGACGACTACGGCAAGGGCGCGCAGATCAGCTTCACGCTCGATGGCAAGCCGATGGTCGGCTACGAAGGCGACTCAATCGCGGCGGCGCTCCACGCCGCAGGCATCATGACCCATCGCTACACCGCCAAACGGCACACCCCGCGCGGCGTGTTCTGCTGCATCGGGAGGTGCACGGACTGCGTCATGATCGTCAACGGCCAGCCCAACGTGCGCACCTGCATCACGCCGCTGGAAGAAGGCATGGAAGTCCAGACGCAGTACGGCGTCGTCAACCGCGAGCAATGGGAGGCTGATCACCAATGATGCGCCACGACCTCATCGTCATCGGAGCGGGTCCCGCGGGGCTGTCGGCCGCTATCGAGGCGGCGCGCCTCGGCATGGACGTGGCCGTGTTCGACGAGAACGCGCGCCCGGGCGGCCAGCTGTTCAAGCAGATCCACAAGTTCTTCGGCTCCAAGGAGCACCACGCCAAGGAGCGCGGGTTCCGCATCGGCGAGGACCTGCTCGCGGATGCCGAGAAGCTCGGCGTGGCGGTGCACCTCAACGCCACCGTCATGGGCATCTACGAGGGGCGCGAGGTGCTGGTCAAACACGAGGACGAAACCGTCCACGCGAAAGCCGACGCCATCATCATCGCCACGGGCGCAGCCGAGAACATGATCCCGTTCACCGGCTGGGACAAGCCGGGCGTCATCGGCGCCGGCGCCGCGCAAGCGCTTATGAATCTGCAGGGCGTCATGCCTGGCAAGCGTATCCTCATGGTGGGCTCGGGAAACGTCGGCCTAGTCGTCTCGTTCCAGCTGCTCCAAGCCGGCTGCGAGGTGGCCGCCGTCATCGACGCCGCCCCGCGCATCGGCGGCTACGGCGTGCATGCGGCGAAGGTGGCCCGCACAGGCGTCCCCTTCTACACGCGCCACACCGTGGTGGAAGCGCTCGGCAAAGACCGCGTGGAAGGCGCCGTCATCGCCGAGGTTGACGACCACTTCCAGCCCATCCCCGGCACCGAGAAGACCCTCGACGTGGACACCATCTGCATCGCCGTGGGCCTGTCACCCATGTCGCAGCTCGCCGACACGGCCGGGTGCGACCTGGTGCTCGACCGCAAGCGCGGCGGCACCGTGCCCGTCATCGACGAGTACGGCGAGACGAGCGTTCCCAACGTCTACTGCGCGGGCGACGCCGCCGGCATCGAAGAGGCCTCGACGGCCATGATCCTGGGCCGCATCTCCGCCATCCGCGCGGCCGAGAAGGCGGGCTTCCTCGGCGCGGCGGAGTTCACGGCGCGCGCGGACGAGTACGCGGCCTCGCTCAGCAAGCTCCGCCGCGGCATGTTCGCGCCCCAGAACAAGGGCCGCACCGACATGACCGAAACCGACGAGGGCTACCCGCTTTCGAAAAGCCTGCTCGCGCACGGTTTTCTGGAACCGAACGAGGTGAGCGCCTTTCCCTGCGCCACCGTTCACGAGGTGGGCGTCCACCCCGTCATCGAGTGCACGCAGAACATCCCGTGCAACCCCTGCCAGGACGCCTGCCGCTTCGGCTGCATCACCGTCGGCGACGACATTGTGAAGCTGCCGGTCATCGACGAGACCAAGCGCTGCACCGGCTGCGGCATGTGCGTCGCATCGTGCTCGGGCCAGGCGATCTTCCTGGTCGACGAGGCGTACGAGCCGGGGTACGCGTCGGTGGGCATCCCGTACGAGTTCGTGCCGGTGCCCAAGGCCGGCGCCCGCGGGCATGCGCTCAACCGCGCCGGCGCCCCGATCTGCGACGCCGAGGTCGTCTCCGTCAAATACACGAAGGCGATGGACAAGACCGTGCTTCTAACCATGAAGGTGCCGGCGGAGTTCGCCTCCGAGGCGCGCTTCTACCGCGACTAAGGAGTAATCATGGCGAAGATCATACGACGCGCACCCGAAACCGCGTTCGTGCCCCAACCGGACGACGACCTGATCATCTGCCGCTGCGAGGAGGTGACCAAAGGCGATATCCGCCGCGTCGTCCACGCGGGCCTGAGCACGACCAACGAGGTCAAGCGCTGGCTGCGCTGCGGGATGGGCCTGTGCCAGGGCCAGACCTGCCAGCGCAACTTCCAGGGCATCATCGCCCGCGAGCTGGGCGTGAGCCCCGCCGACATCGGCCGCATCACCGGTCGCAGCCCGGTCCGCCCCGCGACCATCACCACGTTCGCCCACGAAGTCACCGAGCAGAAGGAGGCGTAGACCATGTCGATCGAAACGAAATCCGCGTCGGTCATCATCGTCGGCGGCGGCATCGTCGCCTGCGCGACCGCGTACAACCTTGCCAAACGCGGCATGAACGACGTCATCGTGCTGGAGAAGGCCGAGATCGGCAACGGCGGTTCGTGCCGCAACGCCGGCGGCGTCCGCCAGTCGGCCCGCGACGTGCGCGAGCTTCCGCTCGCCATGTACGCCGTGGGAAAGATTTGGCCGACGCTCTCCGACGAGCTTGGCTGCGACGTTGAATACGTGCAGAAAGGCAACCTCCGCCTGGGGCTCACCGAGGCTCACCGCAAGACGCTCGAGGCGCATGTGGCCAAGTCAACTCGCGTCGGCCTCGAGGTGGAGATGATCGAAGGCGACGACGCGCGCGCAATCTGCCCGGCTATGTCGGAAGAGGTGCTCTGTGCCAGCTGGTGTCCCACCGACGGGCACGCCAACCCCCTGAAGACGACGCTTGCCTTCTACCAGCGCGCGCTCCAGATGGGCGTCACCTTCGTCACCGGCGTCACCGTGACGGGGCTGCGCAAGGTGCGCGGACGGGTGCGCTACGTGGACACCGACGATGGCACCTACGAAGCCGACCAGGTGCTTCTGTGCGCCGGCTACGAATCGCAGGGCATCGCCGAGACGGTGGGCGTCGAGATTCCGGTCGTCCCCCGCCGCAACGAGGTGCTCGTCACCGAGATGTGCCCGCACCTGTTCGACGTGATGATCGGCGTGGCGGGCGGCGAGTTCTACGGCGGCCAGACCGAGCACGGCTCGTTCGTCATGGGCGGCAACAACGGCCTGGAGGCGTTTTGCTCCGAGCACCACGACCGCTTTTCCACCGACAGCATCACGGCGCCGTCCATCGCGCGCGGCATCCTGAAGTACTTCCCCGCGCTCGAAGGCGTGAAGATCATCCGCACCTGGGCGGGCTACTACGACGCCTGCGCCGATGTGGTGCCGGTGATCGACGCCATCCCCGAGGCTCCAGGGCTCGTGTGCGCATTCGGGTTCTCGGGACATGGTTTCGGCATCGCTCCAGCCACCGGCCTGGCGCTGTCCGAGATCCTGCTCGACGGCGCGTCCCACACGATCGACGTGTCGGCGCTCACCTACGACCGGTTCGCCGCAAAAGGCTGATTCACCTGGTGTTATGAAACAAAGTCTTAACCGGTCCGTAACAGCGCCCGCAACCGTTTCGCAACGAGCGCTCCGTATCGTTCTCATTGGGAAGCGCACGCTTTCATCACATATCGCCGAAAGGAGCACATCATGGCATACCCCGCAATCTCGTTTCTGTACCTCAGCGAGCCGGACATGATCGAAGCTGGCGTGACGGACGTCGTCGCCTGCACCGACTGCATGGAGGAAGTCGTGAAGCTGCTCGACGAGGGAGACTACCGCATGGGCGGCGAGAACGGAAACTCCCACGGCTGCATGATCCAGTTCCCCGAGCACCCGGCATTCCCCGGCATGCCCGCCGACGGTCCCGACCGCCGGTTCATGTGCATGCCCGCCTACCTGGGCGGCACGTTCGCCATGGCCGGCGTCAAGTGGTACGGCTCCAACGTCGACAACCGCGAGCTGGGGCTTCCGCGCTCCATCCTCATGGTGACGCTCAACGACAAGGACACCGGCGCGCCCATCGCCTACATGTCCGCCAACCTGGTGAGCGCCTACCGCACGGCCGCCATCCCGGGCGTGGGCGTGAAGCGTCTGGCGCGCGAGGATTCCGAAGTGCTCGGCATCGTCGGCCCCGGCTTCATCAACTCGATCACCATCGAGACGTTCGCCAAGCTGCGCCCGAGCCTGCGCACGCTCAAGATCAAGGGCCGCGGCCGCGCGTCGATCGACCGCTGCATCGCCTACGTCAAGGCGCACTGCCCGCAGTTCACCACCATCGAGGTGTGCGACACGCTCGAAGACTGCGTGCGCGGCTCCGACATCCTGAACTTCGCCACGTCGACGCCCACGAGCGGACAGGACTCGTACCCCTATTTCAAGCCCGAATGGCTGAAGCCCGGCGCACTCGTCTGCGGCCCTGGCGCCATGAACACCGACAAGGAGCTCATCGAGGACCCGGCGACGAAGCTCGTCGTGGACAACATGGGCCTCTACGACGCGTGGGCCGAGGAGTACCCGTATCCGACGTTCGACACGTGGTTTCTGATCGGAAGCAAGTTCACCGACATGATCCACGACGGCGAGCTGACGCGCGACCGCATCGAGAACATCGGCGCGATCGTGGCGGGCAAGGCGCCGGGCCGCGCGAGCGACGACCAGATCATCATCTACTCGATCGGCGGCATGCCCGTCGAGGACGTGGCCTGGGGAAAGACCGTCTACGAGAACGCGAAGGCGAAGGGCATCGGCACCGAGCTCAAGCTTTGGGACAAGCCGTACCTGTACTAGCGCCGGCTCAAGCGGACGGCGCCGCCACAGCGCGCGGAGCCAGGGCGCAGGGCGCGGGACAAAAGTCAGGGCGGGTGGCATCGCAAGCAGCAGGACGCTTCCGCTGCCGCCCGCTCCGTCCCGCACGTCCCGTCGGCGCCGCCCTGCGGCGGGTTCGTTCGCTTCGCGCACGGCGCACGAAGGAGGGATTTCGTTATGGAGAGCATCGTCATACTCGGCGGAGGGGAAGCCGGGTTCACCATCGCGCGCACGCTGCAGACCACGCTGCGCGGCAAAGCGAAGATCACCCTGGTCGACCAGCGTTCGCACATGGTCTACCAGCCGTTCCTCGCCGAAGTCGCGAGCGGCAGCATCGAGCCGCGCCACATCGAGGTCCCCTACCACCGCCACCTGCGCAACTGCGAGATCGTCTGCGCCAAGGTGGAGGGCATAAGCGCCGCCAAGCACGAGGTGTACCTGGTGAACCTCGACGGCGTGGCGTGGACGCTGCCGTACGACCGGCTCGTGGTCACGCTCGGCGCCGTCACGAAGACCTTCCCCACGCCCGGCATCGCCGACTACGCCATCGGTTTGAAGTCGGTCGAGGAGGCCGTGCACATCCGAAACAAGATCATCATGAACTTCAACCGGGCGTCAAGCATGTACCGCGACAACCCCAACCGCAAGCGCCTGCTCACGTTCGTCGTGGTGGGCGGCGGCTTCTCGGGCATGGAGTGCTTCGCCGAGATGCGCAGCCTGGCGACCCAGCTGCTGCGCGACTATCCCGCCATCGACGACAGCGAGCTCGAGTTTCACCTGGTGGAGGCATCAGACCACATCATGCCCGAGATTCCGCGCGCCCGCAGCGAGCGCGTCATCGCCGAGCTGGAATGCCGCGGCGCCCACGTGCATCTGAGCACGTTTGTGAACTCGGCCGAAGGCGGCGTGGTGAAGACGTCGGACGGGTCCGAGTACCCCACCGAGCTCATCGTGTGGACGGCGGGATCGCTCGCGAATCCGGTGCTCAAGAACTCCGATCTGCCGCTCGACGGCCGCGGGCGCCTGCGCTGCCGCCGCGACCTGCGGGTGGAAGGCGACGACGGCATCGTGCCGGACGTGTGGGGCGCGGGCGACTGCTGCAACGTGCCCGACGCGAGCGGCGATGGCCTGCCCGACGGCACCTGCGCGCCCACGGCCCAGCACGCCATGCGCCAGGCGAAGCTTCTGTGCGCGAATCTGTCCGCCGCGCTCGACGGGCGGCGCCTGTACGAGTACTACCATGCCAACGCCGGCATGGTCGCCGGACTGGGCGCAGGCCTGGGTGTGTTCACCAACGGCAGCAAGAGCCACGGGGCGAACGGCCTGCTCGCGTGGATCGCGCACCGCGGCTATCACGGGCTTGCACTGCCGACGGTCGAGCGCAAGGCGCGCGTGTACGGCGACTGGCTGCGCAGCGGCATCTTCGGCACCGACACCGCGACGACGTCGGAGTTCGCGCATCCGCGGGCGTTCTTCACCCGCTACGCCGCGCGCCCCGCGCCGAAACCGGCTGATGCGGCCGCCACGCATGACGACAAGGAGCCGGAGCAGAAGTCGGCGTAGCGGATTGCGCCGAAGCGCACAGGCGCATACCCTCAAGCCCCGCCCGAGCCCCGCACCCGCCCTCCGCCGCATGCACCCGAAACAACCGGCGTGTCGCACTCCGCGCGCCGCTCCACAGCGCCTGGGGGTCGGAGCAACAACCTCTGAACGCAGCAACGCCCGCAGCAGGTTTGCATGCGAAGGTCAGTGCTCCGTGCGGGCGTGGCTCACAGTCGACAGCATTATGCAGCGATGCCCGCAGGTCCTCATGCGAGAGCCTGCGGGCATCGTCATCTATCCACGCGGTGGGGACTAGTTCTCAGCGGCGTCCTTGCCCGCTGCGCCATTCGTCTCGGCGCCTTCGGCATCCTTCACAGCCGTAGCCTTCT
The DNA here is from genome assembly GCA_903789375.1 of uncultured Eggerthellaceae bacterium. GTDB lineage: Bacteria > Actinomycetota > Coriobacteriia > Coriobacteriales > Eggerthellaceae > CAIFEB01. Next base: position 155,632 of record CAIFEB010000001.1, read on the forward strand.
GGCCAGCCTTCGCGGCCGCCGCCTCCTCGCCTGCCTTCGCGCCTGCGTCCACGCCCTTCGCCGCATCAGCCTTCGCACGTGCGGGCTTGGGATGCTCGGGCACGTTCACGATGCGGATCTTCTTCTCGCGCGCCGCCTCGCTGTAATGCGGGTTCATCGACAGGCACTTCTTGGGGCATACCGTGATGCAGTAGCCGCACTGCACGCACCGGTACGGGTTGATCGACCAGGTGCGCCCCTTGCGGTCCACCGCGATGGCGCCGGTCGTGCACGCGCGCATGCACGCGCCGCAGAGGATGCAGCTATCCTTGTCGTTGACGATGCGGCCTTTCAGGCCCGCCGGCGGCTCCTTCGTCTCGAAGGGGTAGCGCAGCGTCGACGGCTCTTTGAACAGCGACCCCATCGTCATCGAACCGAGTTTGAAGAAACCCATGGCCTTACCTTTCCGTGCAGCTGATGCAGGGGTCGATGGTCAGCACGATCATGTTGACGTCCGCCACGTCGCAGCCCTTGAGCGTCGCCGCCATGCCCGCGAGGTTCTGCGAGGTGGGCGTGCGCATGCGCATGCGGTCGAGGTACTTCGTGCCGTTGCCCTTGGCGTAGTAGTAGCATTCGCCGCGCGGCTGCTCCACGAGGTTGCATGCTTCCGACCCGGCCTTCGGCGCGCCCTTCACCTTGACGGCTATGTCGCCCGCCGGCAGCTTCGCCAGCATCTCATCGATGATGTCGAGGGCCTGCAGCACCTCTTCGCAGCGCACGCGGATACGCGCGTAGCAGTCGCCCTGGTCGTCGGTGATCGGCTCGAAATGCTCCAGCTCGCCGTAACCGTTGCTGCCGAGCATTCGCACGTCGTACGGCTCGCCCGACGCCCGCAGAAACGGCCCGACCATGCCGAGGTTCACCGCATCGGCGCGGCTGATGGTGCCTACGCCCACGGTGCGGTTCTTGACGGACGAATCGTCCAGAAACGCCCGTATGAGCTTCGTGTACTCGGCGCGGAAATCGGCGAACACGCTCTTCATGTAGTCGATCTGCTGGTCGTCCAGGTCGCGCGTGACGCCGCCGACCTTCACGACCGAGAAGATGACGCGGCCGCCCGTCGTGCGCTCGAACACGTCCAGGATCTTCTCGCGTAGGCGCCACGCATGCATGAACAGGCTCTCGAAGCCGAACGCGTCGGCCGCAAGGCCCAGCCACAGCGTGTGAGAATGGACACGCGACATCTCGTGCCAGATGACACGCAGGTACTGAGCGCGCGTCGGCACTTCGACGCCCATGAGGTTCTCTACCGTTTCAGCGTAGCCCATCGAATGGCCAAACGCGCAGATGCCGCAGATGCGCTCGGCCACGTACACGAACTGGTTGTAGTCCTTCGTCTGCACGAGGCGCTCGAGGCCGCGGTGGATGAATCCGATCTGCGGGACCGCTTCGATGACGGTTTCGTCCTCGACCACCAGATCCAGGTGGATCGGCTCGGGCAGAACCGGGTGCTGCGGACCGAACGGGATGATCGTCTGCTTGCCCATGCCTATTCGGCCCCCTTCTGCGCCGCCGCGTCAGCGCCGCCCTTCGCAGCAGCCTCGCGGGCCGCCTTCGCCTCCAACGCGGCGCGCACCTTGGCCGCCTTGTCGGGAGGGAGGTTCTTGATCTTCTCGGCTATGGCGGGGTCGAGCGGCTTCTCGGACGCCTGCGCGCCCGTGGCCTGCTCGTCCTGCGCCGCAGCCTGCGCCTGCGCCTTCGCCTCGCGCGCCGCCTTGGCCGCCATGGCCGCACGCACGCGGGCCGCCTTCTCGGGCGGCATGCCGGCGATTTTCTTCTCCAACGCCGCCTGCGCCTCGGCCTTCTCGTCGCGCATGGCGAACTCGAACGAGAAGGCGCCGGCGTCGCGCCGCGCGGCCGTCTTGGCCGCTCCCATGAGCGACTCGTTCATCGCGTCGCCCACCGTGGAGCGCGTGCCCATGGCCTTCGGGTCGATGACCGCGCCCTTCTCCTGCGGCTGCGGATGCTCCACGTTGAACGCCGCCTGCGCCACCTGCGCCTTGCGCAGCTTCTGCTCCTTGGCGAGTGCCGCGCGCCGCGCCTTGTCGATTTCCTTCTTCTGCACCGGGGACACGTACGTCATCGGCGCCTTCTCGGACACGTCGTACATGCGCCCGCCGAAGTCGATGGCGATGTCGCGCATGTCAACGCCGAACAGCTCGCGCGCCTCGTTCTCGAACACGAACGCGGAGAGGAACTGGTCGGTCACGCTGGGCACCTGCTGGTCGGGGGTGACGTGCGCCACCTTGTAGTTGTGCAGCACGCCGTCCTTCATGAACGTGTAGTACAGGTCGATGCCGGCGTCGGTGTTCACGGCGTGCGTCTGCACGAACCGATAGCCCTCGCCCTTCAGCTTGACGGCGAGCGGGTGCAGCTCGTCAAGCGCGATGGTATCCCATGTCGCTGGAATCGTCACGCGATCACGCTCCCTTCCGTTTCGCCTCAAGGGCCTTCGCCCGCTGGTCCAAGATGTCGAGCGCCTGGACGACGCCGTCGATCAGCGCCTCGGGGCGCACGGCGCAGCCGGGCACGTACACATCGACGGGGATGACCTTGTCCACGCCGCCCAGGATGTTGTAGCAGTCGTGGAAGATGCCGCCCGAGCACGCGCAGATGCCGCAGGCGACGACCACCTTCGGCTCGACCATCTGATCGTAGATTTGCTTGACCACATGCTGGTTGCGCTCGTTGACCGAGCCGGTGACCAAGAAGATGTCGGCGTGCTTGGGATTGCCGGTGTTGACGATGCCGAACCGCTCCAGATCGAAGCCCGGGCACAGCGCCGCCAGCACCTCGATGTCGCAGCCGTTGCAGCTCGACGCATCGTAGTGGATGACCCACGGTGACTTTGTCGCAAAGCTCATAGTCAGCTTCCCTTCACATACGAAACAGCTCGCGGTAGCTGCGCGCTACAGCAGCATGAGCACGGCGATGTTCACGCCGCCGCACACAAGCGCGACGATCCATGCGGACTTCAGCATGGCCTGCCACTTGACGCGGGCGAAGTTGTTGTCGATCAGAATCTCCAAGAACCATGCCAGCAGCGCGAAGACGACACCCACGATGAGCGTGGCCGGGCCGCCCCACACGAAGAACATGCCGGTCCAGCCCAAAAACAGCACGGTCTCGCACCAGTGCATGACCTCCACCTTCGCGAGCGTGCGGCCGCTCATCTCGGTGGTCACGCCCTTGACCAGCTCCTGGTGCGCGTGGTGCGAGCTGGACAGGTCGAACGGCGACTTGCGCAGCTTGATGGTGAGGATGAACAGAAACCCGATGAACGCGAGCCACGTGGTGCACACGATCGGGTGGCGCAGGTCGAACACGCCCGCCACCTGGAACGTTCCCGTGGCCAGGTAGAACGCCACCGCCATCAGGATGACCATCGGCTCGTACGCCATCACCTGCAGCGACTCGCGCCCCGCGCCGATCTCCGCGAAGGGGCTGCGCGACGAGTACGCGGCGATGATGAAGAACAGCGCCGCCATCGTGATCAGAAACGCGCTCATCAGCAGGTTTCCACCGCTGAAGAAGAAGCCGCCCGAGAACGCCGTGAACACGAGCGCGCACGTCATGTATAGCCCGTCGACGCCGCTGACCGACACGTCCTCCTTGCCCAGAAGCTTGCGGACGTCGTAGTACGGCTGCAGAAGCGGCGGTCCGACGCGTCCCTGCATGCGGGCCGACACGATGCGGTCGGCTCCGGCGAGCAGGCAGCCGACCACCGGCGCCAGGACGGCGAACAGCACCGTGCCGAGCAACGTTTGGATGAGTGACATGGAATCGATCCTTCCCTGCGCGGCCTAGAACAGAACGCCGCTGGCGATGAACGCGATGACGATGAGGACGGTGCAGATGACCTCGCCCGCAACCTTGAGCCGGCCTTCACCGAACAGCGGCTCCAGGTACAGGTTGCGCGCCGTGGCCTGGGTCTGACCGCCCATGCTGTTCACGTAGGTGCGCGTGGCGAAGTCGGTGCCGACGCCGGACAGGTAGACGTCGACCTTCTTCTGGCGCGAATGCCGCAAGCCCCCGAACAGGACGATGGCCACGAACGCGACGAGCACCGACGCGATCCAGAGGTTGTCCTGGCCCACGCCCTGGGCGGGCACGCCGAACATGCTGGCGATGTAGGGCTCGACGATGCACGACGAGATGACGGGAAGCAGGACGCACACGGCGATGATCAGGCCCGCCATCAGGTAGAGCGCCGCCCATTCTGACTTGTGCACCGTAAGCTCCACGTCCTCGGGCTCGCCCGCGATGCCCGTGAGCTTGCCGAGCCACTTGGCCCAGAACATGAACGTGGCGCCCGAGCCGAACGCGAGCAGCAGGATGAGCACGAAGCTGTTCGTCTCGACGAACGAGATGAGCGTCGCCCACTTGGCGATGAGCATGCCGAACGGCGCGATGAACATGCACATGATGCCGAGCATCATGAAGCGCGCGAGCTTGGGCATACGCTGGAACAGCAGATCCATGTCCTCGATGTTGCGGCTGCCGATGTGGTGCTCGGCGGTGCCGACGCACAGGAACAGAAGCGACTTGGCGATAGCGTGGAAGATGACCAGGAAGATGGCCGCCCACACCGCCTCGGGGGTGCCGACGCCCGCGCACGCCACGATCAGGCCGAGGTTGGCGATGGTCGAGTACGCAAGCACGCGCTTGGCGTTGCTCTGCGCGATGGCCATGCACGAGCACAACAGAAACGTCACGCCGCCGACCAGCTCGCACATGACGGCCGGTACCGGGCAGACCAGAAACAGCGGCGCCAACTTGATCAGCAGGAACACGCCCGCTTTGACCATCGTCGAGGAGTGGAGCAGAGCGGACGTGGGCGTAGGTGCCACCATGGCGCCCAGAAGCCAGGTGTGGAACGGCATCTGCGCGGCCTTCGTGAGACCTGCGAACGCGAGCGCGCACACCGGCAGCGCCGCGAACGACGGGAACAGCGACCCCAGGGCGATGAACTCCGAAAACGACAGCGTGCCGAAGCAGATGACGACGGCGAACAGCGCCACCAAAAAGCCGATGCCGCCGGCGATGTTCATGATGATCTGGCGAAACGCGTTGCGCACGGCCTCGTCGGTGCGGGTGTAGGCGATGAGCAAAAACGAGCACAGCGTGGTGACTTCCCAACCGGTGAACATCCACGACATGTTGTTGCTGAAGACGATGACGTACATGGCCGACAGGAACAAGAACATGATGGCGAAAAACGTCGGCCGACGGTCGCGCGCGCCCTCGGGCTCGTGCGCCTGGAAGTCCTTCATGTAGCCGAGCGCGTACACGCAGATGCCCGAGCCGATGATGCCGATGATGAGCGCCATGATGGCCGACAGCGTGTCGACGTACAGGCTGAGCTGCACATCGATGCCGTGGGCGAAGACGAACTCGAACACGAGCGAGCCCGCCAGCTGCACGATAGCGAGCACCACGGCGAAGACGTTTTTGTACTTGATGCCGAACGCGCAGATGGTCGCGCAGATGGCGATGCTTATGAGCGGGACGAGCGCGTCGATGACCGGCGACTCGAACATGAAGTACGTCGTGGGGGCGCCGAGGTACTGGGCGGCCAGGACGATCGAGAGCACCGCGATGATGGCGGCGGACGCGACGACGATGACGTCGCGAACCGCGTCCGTGCGACCGATGAGCAGAAGCACGGCCGCGATGAGCGGGAACACGACCAGCGAATCTATCAGAATCACGTTACTACTCCTCTGCGCACGCGCCTCACCTGCGCTGAAGCGCCTGCCTCGAAGAAACGAAGAGCGCGGGACCTCAGTTCATCCGCACTCGCATAATGCGTCTATTGTAGGCATCGTCCGCAGCGCGAAGACGGCTTTGAGCGAGCTTTCGGTGAACGGGTCGCACAGCGCGCAAGGCGGGAAGAGGCGGGCACGCCGCGAGCCGCCGGGATGCACCGGGCGCAGCGCGAGTCGCCGGGATGGCACGGTGGGCAGGAGGCAGCCATGGCTGATGGTGGATACACGTTTTTCGCCCGTCCCATGTGCAAATATCTTAGTAATTCGCACATGGGAGCTCTTCTAGCCGAAAATCGGCAGCTGAGAGATCTTGTTAATCTACATTCTTATACTTTGCGTGGCGTATCTTGAGTTATACCCGCGCCTCAACAAGCATGCGACTGCCGAAAATGTCGAAAATTGGGATACATGTGCAAATAACTTAGATATTTGCACGCGACAAGCCGACTTTTCGTGTATAGCGTGTCTGAGAAGACTTACACAGACTTTTTGACGACCCCTTCTCACGGAGTGCTTGCTATGCAAAATGACCGCCCGGTACGCGAGGCCGTGAGCGACCTGAACGCCATGGGCGTGGAGTACGCGTTCGTTCACGAGGCAGCCTGCGTCCTCTTCGGAGTCAGCTTCTACGCGAGTGTCCTCAAGATCGACGTGCTCGCGCCGCCGGCGTCGTTCCGCAAGCTCGTGCGCCGACTGCCCCGCCGCAATGGTTTCGAACGCTCGCTCCCCGGCGGGCGCACGGTCCGCGCACGCTCCCCACTCCAAGACACTCCTCACGCCCGGGTTCACCGTCCACGAACCGCCGTCGGGAGTGACGAAGCACGTGCCGTGCTGGAGCACGCTCCGACGGTACCGTCAATGTGCGCGGAGGGAATGGCGGTATCCCCATAGGCGCTGGCCAGGGCAGCGTTCTCAACGGCGACGTCACCATTTCCGGCGGCAACGTCTACACCATGCGAAACAACGATGTCGCAGCTATCGGTGCAGCCATAAACGGCAAGTTCAACAGCACCATCACGATCAGCGGTGGCAAGAGCGATTGCCCTGCGCTTCAGAAGGAGCCGCATATAGGAAGGGCCCAATCGGAGCGGCATGAAGCGCTCCCGGCAGTCTCGCCTGTCGGGAGCTCGAGGTCCTTCTTGTTTTCGCGACTCTCACGTTGCATGGTGCTGAGCAATTTGGCCTGAGCATCCGCATCCGTCGTACAAGCGACCGCTGGGTTAACCGCTTGTTGCCTTCCGAGCGCCGCATCGCATCGCAGCAGAGGGCATGATTCCGTCGGCCAGATAAGGATTTGCCGCGGAGCAAGAAATTTTGCTTGAACCGTGCCAAGCGGAATGGTAGAGTACCAACTTGCGCAACGGGAAGTTGCACGAATCGGGTGATGGCGCAGTTTGGTAGCGCACTTGACTGGGGGTCAAGGGGTCGCAGGTTCAAATCCTGTTCACCCGACCAGATTAAAACAGCAGGTCAGGGGCTTGAAGCTTCTGGCCTGCTTTCTTTTTTAGGGGTTGTGTACGCGCCATGTACACAGCAGAGTACCCAACGAGTACACAGCCTTACGACCCTGCTTGCTTTAAGCGCTCAGACAACAGCTACCTAGATCCGACAATGCGTTAGACCGCGGTGATCCCTCACCACTCCCTTGACCGTCAACAATCGGGAAACGGCCCAAAGGTTGCTTACATTGAGACTGATTCCTGATATAGTTACACCAGCGCAACCGCTGGGTTGCGCATTCCCCCAACCGAAAGGGTGGTTTCATGAAAAGAGAGACGTTCTACCAGTGCCTCAAGTGCGGCAACATCGTCATCAAAGTCAATGACGGCGGCGGCACGCTGTCCTGCTGCGGCGAGCCCATGTCGATCATCGAGCCCAACACGTCCGGCGCGGCTCCGGAAAAGCACCTGCCCGTGGCAACCCGCGAGGGCGACACGCTGAAGGTGACGGTCGGCGAGATCGAGCACCCGATGGCCGAGGACCACTACATCAAGTGGATCTACCTGGTCACCGAGGAGGGCGTCCTGGCGAAGTGCCTCAAGCCGGGCGACGCTCCCGCCGCCACGTTCGCGCTCGACGGCCAGACGCCGGTGTCCGTGTACGCGTACTGCAACAAGCACGGCCTGTGGAAGACCGAGCTGTAAGCAGCTGAAGCGGCGCAGCGCCTGCGCGCGAACCGCATGACGATGGCCCGCACGGTCGCTTTCGGATTCGCTTTCTTCTTGAAGCGAATCCCACAAGCCGACCGCGCGGGCCGTTTTTCATTCTTGGCTTATTCACCTTGCGCAGTCCGATGCCGCGTTGACAAGGTCCCAACATCCGATTCGACGCTCTCGACTGAACGCTGGCAGGCTTTCGATCCCTGCTTCAATGCTGCAAGATCCTGCACTGCCAAATCATGCGTCGCAGATGCGCTTCACGGTCCTCTGCACTACCGTCATCGTGCCGCATCGCCTTCCCTACTCCGCCGTCGCGGGCGCAGTGTTCGCCGGAGCCGCCGCAGCATGCGTGCGGTAGCGGTGGTAGATGCGCACGACCACGAACGCTGCGAAGAGCGCGCACGCCGCCATGATGGCGTAGGACACGGCGTACGTGCCCAGAAGCTCTTTGAGCGGACCGGGGAACAGGTTGGTCACGAATCCGCCAAGCGCGTATCCTACCTGCAGGTTCTTGATCATCTTCGTGCGCGTGGCCGGCGTGGACAGCTCAAGCGACCACATGGTGATGCCCACCGTTCCGATGGCGATGCCGAAGCCTGCGAGCACCGAGGCCGCCACCGCGAGCGCAGCCGCCCCCGTCACGGCGAAGCACGCGAGGATGCAGCCGAGCGCCTCCAAACCGAGCATGAGCACCGATGCCTTCACCGAGCTGATGCGGTCGAACAGCTTGCCGCACAGGAACTTGCCGATGGTCAGGCACGCGCCGCCGAGCGACAGCATCGCCGCGGCGAAGTACGCGTCGTAGCCCGACGACGTGAGCAGCACGCCCAGATACGTGAGCGCGCCCACGCTGAACACGCCGACGCACAGGCAGGCGGCCATGAGCAGGGCGTACGCCACGCGCGACAGCGGCTTCACCACGACGCGCGAAGAGGCGGCACGGGTGTTCTGCCGCTGTTCCTTGCTGCGGTGCGGCTCGGCTCCTATATCAGACGGGCGGTTGCGCAGAAGCGCGAACACCACGATGCCGATGACGAGGGCCACAAGCGCTTCCACGCGAAACGCCATGGCGAGCGACGTCGTCTCGATGATGTGCGTGGCCACGAGCGGCACGACAATGGCCGCCACGCCGCTGCCGACTGTCGAGAACCCGACGGCGCCGCCCACATCGCCTTGGTACCAGCGATTGGTGAGCATCGTCATGGCCACCATGCCGCCGAGGCCATACCCCGCGCCGGCGAACAGCGCCGCCACGATGAACAAGCCGAACGAGTCGGCGAAACTGTAGATGAGAAACGCCACCGCCGTCATGCAGATGGCCGCGAACACGCCGCGCCGTACGTCGAGCCACAAATAGTAGCGGTCGACGACGATCATCAGGCCGAGCGACACGAGCGTGCGAATAGCCAGGATCATCGAGCCCCCGACGTCGCCGACGCCGGGGATGGCCACGATGTAGGACTGGTACACGTTGAACGACGTGCTCGGGAATCCGACATTGACGAAGAGGAACAGAAAGCAGCAGAACGTGATGACGTTTTCGTAGTGCTTGGCAGCGCGATTCATAGTCGGATGCGACCTTCTGACGTCTTGGATTGTTTTTATCGTATCGTTGGGCCGACCGCAGTCGACCAAGGTACGGCTCGTAAGCCGCTGGTGGGAAGTGCTGGGAGGTGCGTCGCGAAGACGCAATGACCCATGCTAGCGCTTCGTAACGGTTCGATTACAAAGCTCACATCAAATGCTCATTCGCGCCGTTTATGCACTGCGCGACGCCGCTCATGCGCCCGTCGTTTGCCGTACAATCGCTTGCAACACACCGCGCACCCATTCAAGGAGAGACAAGCAATGACAACGACCGCACCCGAACACGCATCCTCAACCGCAGGCGGCGATCCCCGCGCGCACGGCTCCGCCCGCGCCGACGCGTTCCCCGCGTTCCTCGCCGACGAGATCCGCGCGGCGTACGGCGCCGCCGTGCTCGAGCGCATCGTCGAAGGCTCCGCCGCTCCGCGCACGACGACGTTTCGCACGAACCCGCTGCGCGCCGACCGTGCAGACACCTTGGCCGAGCTCGACCAAGCGGGCATCGCGCACGTAGGGCATCCATGGTTCGCCGACGCGTTCTCCGCTCCAGGCGCCGCCGCCGACGCGTTCTGGCGCCTGGGGTGCTATGAGCAGGGCGCCATCTACCTGCAGAGCCTTTCGTCGATGCTGCCGCCGCTCGTGCTCGACGCGCGCCCCGGCGACGACGTGCTCGACATGTGCGCCGCCCCCGGCGGCAAGACGAGCGAGATATGCGCAGTCGCCGGCGGCCACGTGCAGGTGACGGCATGCGAGAAGAACAACGTCCGCGCTGACAAGCTGGCCTTCAACCTGCGCAAACAAGGCTGCGACACCGTCACCGTCATGCGTCAGGACGCGCGCCGCCTCGACGAGTTCTTCCGCTTCGACCGCATCCTCGTGGACGCGCCGTGCTCCGGATCGGGCACACTGCTGCTCAGCAACGCCAAGCAGCTCGGCCATGTGACGCCCCAGCTCGTCGCCCGCTGCGCGAAAACCCAGTCGCAGCTCCTCGACCGGGCGCTTTCGATGCTCAAGCCCGGCGGCACGCTCGTCTACTCCACCTGCTCGGTTCTCCCCCGCGAAAACGAGCAGCAGGTGCAGGGCGCCCTTTCCCGCGCGCGCAAACGCGGCACGTTCGAAGTTGCGCCGGTGGAACTAGCCGATTCCGACGAGTTCCCCCGACTTGAGCCCCGCCTCGACGGCACGCTCCTGCTTGCGCCCACGCAGGAGTTCGAAGGGTTCTTCGTAGCGAAGATCGTCAGGAAGGCATAATCGAACGCGTGCATCGTGCATTCCGCCTGCATGGGCATGCCGGAGACGCCGTTCGGCCATTCGGCGTTCGATTTCCCGAGCAAGCGCACTGCATAACCACGCCGCAGATGATGACCCAGCGCAGCATCCGCATCCCGCACACGCTGCACCGCACGGCTCGCTCAACGCGTGCGGATGTCGCCGGCGCCGCCCTGCATCTGCGGTCCCAATCTGCAAAAATGACGCACATCGCCGAATTCATCCCCACTTTTCCCTGTGGAGCGGTAGAGTTTTCACGCATGTAAAGAGCAACCTACCGCTTGGAGATGATCGTGTTGGAGAAGAAGGACCTGGACTGGGGCAATCTCGGCTTCTCGTACATGAAGACGGACTACAGCTACGTCAGCACGTGGCGTGACGGCGCGTGGGACGAGGGACGCCTCACCACCGATCACACCGTGACGCTGTCCGAATGCGCCGGCATCCTGCATTACTGCCAGGAGTGCTTCGAGGGCCTGAAGGCCTACACCACCAAGCACGGCGACATCGTCTGCTTCCGTCCCGACATGAACGCCAAGCGCATGCACGATTCCGCCGAGCGCCTGGTCATGCCGCCGTTCCCCGAGGACCGCTTCGTGGAGGCCGTGAAGAAGGTCGTCGCCGCGAACGCCGCGTGGGTGCCGCCGTTCGGCTCGGGCGCCACGCTGTACGTCCGCCCGCTCATGTTCGCCACCGGCGAGGTCATCGGCGTCAAGCCCGCCGACGAATACCAGTTCCGCATCCTGGTGACGCCGGTCGGCCCGTACTTCAAGGGCGGCGACAAGGCCATCACGATCACCATCGCGCAGTACGACCGCGCGGCACCGCACGGCACCGGCAACATCAAGGCCGGCCTGAACTACGCCATGAGCCTGTACCCGTACGAGGAGGCTCACAAGAACGGCTACTCCGAGAACCTCTACCTCGACTCCGCGACGCGCACCTACGTCGAGGAGACGGGCGGCGCCAACGTCATGTTCGTCAACAAGAACGGCGAGCTGATCGTGCCGCAGTCGCACACCAACTCGATCCTGCCGTCCATCACCCGCCGCTCGCTCGTCACGGTGGCGCGCGACATGCTCGGCATGACCGTCATCGAGCGCCCGGTGAAGTTCTCCGAGGTCACCAACGGCGATTTCGTCGAGTGCGGCCTGTGCGGCACCGCTGCCGTCATCAGCCCGGTCGGCCACATCGAGGCCGAGGGCGTGCACGTCACGTTCCCCGACGGCGCCGAGACCTCCGGCCCGGTCATGAAGAAGCTCCGCAAGACCCTGACCGACATCCAGTCGGGCGAGATCGAAGGCCCCGAAGGCTGGGTCTGCAAGATCTGCTAGCCTCTTCTCCTCACGAAACGCGAAGCCCCGCAGCGGACGTGCTCGGCACGCATACGCTGCGGGGCTTTTTCGTTCAGACGCGCTGGCGCGAAGCGGCGGGGGCGTCCGTTCGATACCGCCCACGCAAACGCAAAGGCCCCGCATCACCGCGCGCTGAGCGGTTCTTGCGGGGCCTCGTTTCGCCTGCTCGGAGAATCCGTCGTCGCAGGCGGCCTCTGATGCTGGCGTTCCCGCTATTCCATGCGCGTGCGGATGGCCGCGATGAACTGCTCGGTCGAAAGCTTGCGGGCGTTCGGCAGCGTGGTGATGCGCACGAGGTCGCCCGTCATCTCGCCGGCCTCGATGGTGTCAAGCGTCGCCTTCTCCAGCTTGTCGGCGAACGCGCACAGGTCGGGCGTGCCGTCGAGCTGGCCGCGCTTGCGCAGCGCGCCCGTCCACGCGAAGATGGTGGCCACGGAGTTGGTGGACGTCTCCTCGCCCTTCAGGTACTTGTAGTAGTGGCGCTGCACCGTTCCGTGCGCCGCCTCGTACTCGTAGTAGCCGTGCGGCGACACGAGCACGCTCGTCATCATGGCCAGCGACCCGAAGGCGTTGGACACCATGTCGCTCATCACGTCGCCGTCGTAGTTCTTGCAGGCCCAGATGAACCCGCCCTCTGACTTCATCACGCGGGCCACCGCGTCGTCGATGAGCGTGTAGAAGTACTCGATGCCGGCCTCATCGAAGCGCTTGGCGTACTCGGCGTCGAACACCGCGCGGAAGATGTCCTTGAACCGGTGGTCGTACACCTTGGAGATGGTGTCTTTGGTGGCGAACCACACGTCCTGGTGCGTTTCCAGACCGTAGTCGAAGCAGCTGCGCGCGAAGCTCTCGATGGACGCGTCCAGGTTGTGCATGCCCTGCACGACGCCCGCACCATCGAACTCGTGCACGAGCGAGCGCTGCTCGGTGCCGTCGGCTGCGGTGTAGACGAGCTCCACCTTGCCCGGTCCGGGAATGCGCATCTCGGTGTTCATGTACACGTCCCCGTACGCATGGCGCGCCAGGCAGATGGGCTTCTTCCAGTTGCGCACGCACGGCTCGATGCCCTTGACCGTGATGGGCGTGCGGAAAACGGTGCCGTCGAGCGCGGCGCGGATGGTGCCGTTGGGGCTCTTCCACATCTTCTTCAGGTCGTATTCCTTGACGCGCGCGGCGTTGGGCGTGATGGTGGCGCATTTGACGGCCACGCCGAGCCGCTTGGTGGCCTCGGCGGAATTGCGGGTCACCTGGTCGTCCGTCTCGTCGCGGTGCTTGAGGCCCAAGTCGTAGTACTCGGTCTTCAGGTCGACGAACGGCTCGATGAGCTCGTCCTTGATGATCTTCCAGATGACGCGCGTCATCTCGTCGCCGTCCATCTCGACCAGCGGCGTCTTCATCTCGATCTTGGTCATGTGCGCTCCTGAGGTTGTCTGCATCGTCCCGGTTCGGCATGCGGCGCGAAACCGCGCGCCGCCTTCATCGCGCAGCATATTCTGCCGCCACGCGTTCTCGGTCTCACCGCATACAATTGTGAATGAGCGCTGCGTGTATGACGCGAAACCTTGCAGGAGTTCCACAGATGCGCCGATCGCGAAACGCGCTGGAAAAACAACGAGGGCGCCGGCCTGTACCTGCGCCCTCGTGTTTATATGTCGCTTTCAGCGGGATGCCGCGAACCGCCGCTGACTTCCGCTTACGACGGCCCGCTAACTTCTACGCACTGCGTACCTTGCCCTGCGTCGAGCGGTGCACGCATTCTCGTGCTTCTGACTCCGCGCTCACCGGCGTTCGCTCTCACACGCTCGCAGCTCCGCTCTCAACGGCACCCGGCGCGTCCACCCAGCGAACCTACTTCGTGTACTTGAAGAAGCCCTCGCCCGCGGCGATGCCGGTGTGGCCCGCGTCGATCTTCTCCTTGAGGATGGCTGCGATCTTGCCCGCCGTGGTCTCGGGGTCTTTCGACTGCGGGTTCATGATGACGATGTTGTACGCCGTCTGCAGGCCGACGATATCGAGGATGTGGAAGGGGCCGAGCGGGGCGCCCGTGCCGAGCATCCACGTCTTGTCGATGGTCTCAGGGTCGGCGACGCCGTTGGCGAGCAGCGCTTGGCCGGCGTTGAGGAACGGCACGAGCAGGCTGTTCAGGATGTAGCCGGGCTGCTCCTTCTTCAGGCACAGAGGAATCATGCCGATCTGCTTGGCGAACTCGACGACCTGGTCGTACACGGCCGGATCGGTGCCGGGATGCCCCATGACCTCGGCGGTGTTGTTGCGCCAGATCTCGTTGGCGAAGTGGAGCGCCAGGTAGCGCTCGGGACGGCCGGTGTATTGGGCGAACTGGCTCGGCAGCAGCGTCGAGGAGTTGGTGACGACGATGGCGTCTTCCGGCAGATGCTTGTCGAACTCCTGGTAGAAGGCGATCTTCTGCTGCGGGTCCTCCGCGATGGCCTCGACGACGATGTCGGCGTCCTTGGCCGCCTCCTCGTAGTCGGTGGTGAGCACGAGGCTATCGAAGGCGCGCTGGACGTTCTCCTTCAGCTGGTCGATGGTCGCAGCGTCGACATCGGGGGAATCGGCCAGTCCACGACAGTAGGCCTGCGGGTTGGTCTTCATGGCCTCGAGCGTCTTGAGGTAGGTGTCCCTCCAGCGTTCGAACTTCGGCTTGGCGCGCCCGATAGAGCCCTCGCTGCGCAGCCACACCTTCACGTTGAAGCCCTTGTAAGCCGCCTGGAAGGCAATCTGGCTTCCCAGCACGCCGCCACCGGCCACGGTAACGTTCTTGATGGTCATAAACGTATTTCCTCCTCTGCGATCGTCCGGTTGGTGATGGTTCCCACGCCCACGCTCTGCGGGGCGCACCTCAATCCTACGCTGAGCCGCTTGACGCCCACGCGTTCAAAACCGGCTTGCGGTTGGCGGCGTCTGACAAGCGGTTTCACCCTTGTGCCACCGCAGACGCACAACGCTTCGCGTCCCGCGCCGTAGTCCCTCATGCGCGTTTTCATACCGTTTCGCGTTTTGCCTGTTCGTTGCCTAAGACCGATAGTCTGAGCTGCGCTTCGGCTCCAACCTTTTCGGCTTAATTCACTCAGATTAGGAACCGCAGGGGGACCGCTCGCGCAGCCCGGATAATACAGTTTTCCGCGTCAGGACCTATGGCTTCGATAGGCGGTCGTTTTCCCCATGTACACGCGTCGTATGCGATTCGGCGTCGCCGGATCCACGTACGCGCGGGAAAGTGGCGATCGAGGAATGGGCATCGTGTGAGGCGAGAAATCGAGGAGGAACGCCATGACCGAAGCACCTGATACGACTGCATCGGACAGTCAAAAAGCCCCCGTCCAGTACCACTGGGGCGAAACCAACGGCAAGCGCTATAAGAGAGGGTCGCGCCTGCCCAAGAAGACGGGTACCCCCACGCCTGCGGCCGAGACGCCGCATGTCCCTTGGAAGTGGGAAGAGGACGGCTACACCGTCATCCGCGGAACGGCTCGTTCCGCTCCGGGATGCCACAACGTCTGCGGCATCCTGTCCTATGTGAAGGACGGCAAGCTCGTCAAGGTCGAGGGCGACCCGGAGGACCCGTACAACCAGGGCCGTCTGTGCAGCCGCTGCCTGTGCATCCCCGACTACGTGTACAGCAAGGACCGTCTGCTCCACCCGATGAAGCGTGCTCGCGAGGACCGCGGCAAGGACAAGTTCGTCCAGATCACGTGGGACGAGGCGTACGACATCATCGTGCACGAGTTCAAGAAGGTCGCGGACAAGTACGGCGTTGACAAGATCGCCATGTGTCAGGGCACTGGCCGCGACATCCACCAGGTCACGCGCCTGAACGCATGCATGGGCTCGCCGAACGAGGGCGTTCCGTACTTCGCCGGCAACTCCTGCTACCTGCCGCGCATCGCGTCGATGGCCTGCATGCTGGGCGGCTCGTGCGTCATGGACGCTTCGCAGTTTCTGCCGAAGCGCTACGACGACCCGCGCTACACCGTTCCTGAGTACTGCATCATCTGGGGCCATCAGCCCTTCTACAGCAACGCCGACGGTTTCTACGGCCACTGGATCTTGGACCTGATGAAGCGCGGCATGAAGGTCGCTGTCGTCGACCCGCAGCTGTCCTGGGTGGCCGCGAAGGCCGGCCGCGACTGGCTGCGCGTGCGCCCGGGCGGAGACGGAGCGCTCGCGATGGCCATGCTCAAGGTCATCTGCGACGAGCAGCTCTACGACAAGGAGTTCTGCGACCTGTGGGTGTACGGCCTTGACGCGTTGTGCGAGCGCGTGAAGGAGTACGACCTCGACGACCTGTGCGAGAAGGCCTGGGTTGACAAGGAGGACGTCGTCCGCGTTGCGCGTACGTACGCCACCTCCCACCCGGCGGCCATACAGTGGGGCGTCGCGCTCGACCAGCAGACCGGCGGCCAGCAAGCTGCTCATGCCATCACCGCCATGTGGTGCATTACCGGCAACCTCGACATCCCCGGCGGCAACGTCATGGCCGACGCGTGCTGGGGCATCGAGCAGCCGAACTGGGTCGGCACCTGGGGCTGGGACGAGCTCATGGACGACGAGGAGCAGTCCAAGCGCATCGGCATCGACCGCTACCCGATGTTCGCCGTCGGCTTCAAGAACATGTCGTCCAACGCGACGATCGAAGCCTGGCAGCGCGGCGAGATTCCCATCCACGCGGCCTATATCGTGACGAACAACTTCCTGGCCACCATGGGCGCTCAGGCCGAAACGCAGCTCGAGTGGTACAAACAGATCGACTTCATCGTCGTCGAGGACCTGTTCATGACCCCGACTATGATGGCTCTCGCCGACGTCGTCCTCCCCGCTGCGACGTACGAAGAGCGCGACGGCTTCGGCGGCCTGAACGCGTACCGCATCAGCTGCATCAACAAGGCGATCGAGCCCGTCGGTGACTCCAAGGCCGACAACACGATCTTCCTTGAGCTGGGCAAGCGCCTGACCGACGCGATCAAGCCGGAAAACGACGACATCGCATGGCCGTGGGACAACGTTCAGGAAATGTGGGACTACGCCCTCGAAGACGGCGGCTTCACCTGGGAAGAACTGCGTGACGCCACATGGAAGTACCCGGAGTTCCAGTACCGCAAGTACGAGAAGGGCCTGCTTCGCCCCGACGGCAAGCCGGGCTTCCGCACCGAGACGGGCCGCGCCGAGGTTTACTCGATGGTCTTCCATCACACCATGTGGTCGGGCCTCGATCCGCTGCCGAGCTACGTCGAGCCTGTTGAGAGCCCGTATTCGGACCCGGAGGACGCCAAGGAGTACCCGTACATCGTGACGTCGGGTGCCCGCGTGCCGCACTTCTTCCACTCCGAGCAGCGTCAGATCGCCAAGCTGCGCGCGCTGCATCCCGACCCGCTCGTCTACATCCATCCCGATACCGCCGCCAAGGAGGGCATCGAGGAAGGCGATTGGGTCTGGCTGGAGAACAAGCACGGCAAGTGCAAGTACAAGGCCAGCTTCAACGACACCTACGATCCGCGCGTCATGCAGGCCGAGCACGGCTGGTGGTTCCCTGAGCGCACAGACGAAGCCGAGGAGAACACCGAAAACGAGATGGACGGACTGTTCGGCGTGTTCGAGAGCAACATCAACAACCTGGTCCCGTTCGACGCCGGCGTGTCCGGATTCGGTTCGAACTACAAGGCCATGATGTGCAAGATCTACAAGGCTTAAGCGAAGGGATGTGCCATGTCTGCAAAGGGAATTTTCGTCGATGCCAACTGGTGCACCGGCTGCGAATCGTGCATCCTCGCCTGCCAGCAGGAGCACGGCTATTCGGAGAAGGAATTCGGCGTGAAGGTTTTCAAGCTGGGTCCCCTCCACATCAACGACGAGGAGAAGCACTTCGAGTACGACTTCCTCCCCGCCTTCACCGAATGGTGCGACCTGTGCGAAGAGCGCACGGCCAAGGGCAAGAAGCCCACGTGTGTGCAGCACTGCCAGGCCCAGTGCCTGGACTGGGGCCCCGTTGAGGAGCTCGCCAAGAAGGTGACGTCGCGCAAGCAGTACCTCGTTGGCATCAACGAGTAGCTTGGCGCGTTGCGCCCCTCATGCCAGAGCGTGAAGGGCTTTTGCTTCGGTGATAACGATCCGAGGCGAAGAGAGAGAAAGGAAGAGGAACTATGGGGATGGATGTTGTTGAGCGTCTTGCCAACATCGATGTGCGTGCACCGCGCGAGTTCTCTCACACGGTGGAGCCCTGGCAGCGCAAGCAGGGCCGCATCGACTGGCGCGTCCGCTGCACCGAGAACATGGAGAAGATGAAGCGCCACGAGGTGAACGACATCTACATCAAGTAGCGCAGCATCACGCGCACCCGGCGGGGACGTGAGTCTTTTGAGGGGTTTCGCGCCCCCGCCCCTTTTCTGCACTCAGTTTCAATCCATTACGGCTTGTCCCGAGCGTTGCCGGGCGTATACCGACAACGATCTGCTCGGTCGAAATATCGACAAAGGAGACAATCAATGGCAAGCAAATCCAAGGTCATCGACGTCAACATGCACTTCCTGCCGACGAACCTGTTCACCGATGAGGAGGTGCTCAACGGATTCCTGTACTCCGCGCCGATCACGTTCGGCATGAAGGCGTACCTGGGCGAGACCCCGGACGGCTCCAAGAAGCAGGTCATCCTCGAGTACCCCGAGGGCAAGCAGATTCTGAACTACGTCGACGGCGACTACACGCTGGAGACGAAGATCCGCGCCATGGACGAGGCGGGCGTCGATATCGCGATGCTGCGTATGCCGGTGTGGCAGGAGTGGCTGCCGCTCGACATGTGCAAGATTGTGAACACCCAGGCCGCCGAGATGTGCAAGCGTTCCGAGGGCCGCTTGGTCGCGAACGCCGTTGTCCCGCCGTACGGCCGCAAGGAGGACGTCGACGAGCTGAAGCGCTGCATCGAAGAGCTCGGCATGGTGGGCGTCCAGCTGGCCTGCTGCTACGGCGATCGCTTCCTCGACGACCCGCTGTTCGACCCGTACCTGAAGGTCATCAACGAGATGAACATCCCCGCGGTCATCCACCATACGCCGGGCCAGAACGCCTTCACGAACTTCTCCGACTACACGGTGCTCCGTCGTGAGCTGGGCCGCGTCCATGCGCAGGCCGCCGCTGTGGGCCGCGAGCTGTACTCCGGCATCTTCGCCAAGTACCCGAACCTGAAGTTCATCCACACCATGTTCGGTGGCAACTTCTTCGCGCTGCAGGAGATTCTGGCTCCGCATGCCGCCAAGAAGAAGGAGGCCATGAACCGTCTGACCGCCGACATCTCGCGCGAGGACTACGACGAGTTCCTGAAGAACAACATCTACTTCGACATGACCCACCCGATGAGCTGGGGCACCGCTCAGCTCGAGTGCGCTGCGAAGGTCTGCGGCGCCGACCACCTGCTGATGGGCTCTTCGTTCCCGGTGTTCTACGAGTGGATGGCGCGCTCGGTCGCTTCCATCGACGCAATGAACGTCAGCGACGAGGACAAGGCGCTCATGAAGGGCGGCAACGCTCAGCGCCTGTTCAACCTGTAAGTTCAACCCCGACCGAGGCCGTTCGGCCTCAAAGGCCCCGTGGGAATAAACCGCGCGGTCTTTGGAGGGGGCTTCAGCCGAAGCGCGAAGCCCCCTCCCTGGGTGCGCCGCGGCGTCCGCATGCGCTTGGGGAAGCGCAACACAACTACATGCGCTCGCCGCATCGCACCCGTTCTTCGTGCATCGACGGCAACTGCCGTCACGAGGAGGGGAAATAATCTATGAGCAATCCCGCTACAGCGGCGGCTTCCGCCCCGCAGAAGCAGGCCGAAGAGACCCCGAGCTACGCATGGGCGTGCTTGGTCGTATCGCTTCTGGCCGCCGTGTCCATCGTGTTCTCGTGGATGTGGCTGCCGGGCATCACGTTCCCGACGTTCAAGGCCTGGCTGGCTGCGAACAACCCGTTCTTCCAGGGCGCTGGTGCCGCTAACTTCGCCCTTCTGTCCAACGTCATGGGCCTTGTGCCTATCGGCGCTCTGATCATGGCCCTTCCGACCACGGTCATCGTGCGCAAGTGGGGCGCCAAGATAGGCACGCTGCTCGGTCTTGCGTTCTCGATCATCGGCTCGGCGCTGTCCGCCGCGTTTGTGGGCTCCAACTTCTACGTGTTCCTTGCCGGCCGTTTCATCCTCGGCCTCGGCCTTGCGACCACCGTCGTGTCCGGCCCGACCTGCATCTCGATCTGGTTCCCGGATTCCACGCGCGGCCGCGCCATGGCCATCTGGTCCACGTGGGCCCCGATCGGCATCTTCCTGTCGAACCTGGTCAACGACAGCGTGTACAAGGCTGTCGGCTCTTCGATGAGCACCCTGCAGTGGGTGTGGTGCATCCTGATCGTCGTGTGCGCCATCATCTTCGCCGTGGTGTTCCGCGCCCCGCGTGAGAACGAGCGCTCGCAGGTGTCCCCTGTGCGCAAGCCCCTCAAGGAGGTTCTGTACCTGTTCAAGAACCGCCAGCTGTGGTGCCTGATCTTCATGTTCGTGATCTTCAATTACATGAACTACGCCTTCAGCCAGTACCTGAAGACCTGGCTGCAGATCCCGGTCGCCAACGGCGGCTTCGGTTGGGACGCTGCGACTGCAGGTCTCTGGGGCGGCCTGATCGTCGCCTGCGGCGCTCTGGCTCCTATCGGCGGCATCATCCTGGACAAGACCCCGCGCGACAAGAAGTACCTGTGCGTCGTCGCCGGCATCATCGGTCTGACCGTGTGCTCGGCTCTGTCCTTCCGTGCATCGTTCTTCATCCCGTATGTGATCTTCTTCTGCATCGGCAACATGATGCTCAACGCGTGCTGCCGCCCGCTCATCCCGACGTTCGTGTTCAAGGGCGGCCAGACCGCCGTCGCCTTCGGCCTCTCGCTTCTGACCCTGGGCCAGTACATCGGCCAGATGGTGACGAGCTACGCCTGCGAGCCGTTCAACGCCACGCTGACGGCTGCGACCACCGGCACCGGCATGGTTGACCCGGCGCTCATCTTCTGGGCCCTGGTCCCCATCGGAGTCGTCGGCTGCCTGCTGTCCTTCGGCGTCAAGCCTTCCAAGAAGGCTGCAAAGCCCGCCGAGGGTGCGCAGAAGTCGGAGCACTAAGCGTTTGCTTCGCATACGCAGCGTGAAAGCGTGAGTCGGGTGCAAGCCCGAACAAGCGCCCGCTTTCAGAGGCCGTCTCGCACAAGCGGGACGGCCTCTTTCTTTTGAAGAAAGGAGCACTCCCCCATGGCCCATGCGAACGATACCGTGCAGGGAACGAGCGCGGGGACGACCGTGGCCACCGCGCAGAGCCCGGCGGCTGCTGGCGCCCCAGCGGCAGACGTAGCTGACGCTCAGGCGCCTGCCGGCACGATAACGCGAGAGCACACCGCCAGCACGGCAGAGCCATACGACGCATCCGGCGAGATGTCCGGTGATGGGCGTCCGGACGCCGTATCTGGCGCGACTGTGACGGTGACAGGCGAAGACACGCAGCCGTCCGGAAACCACACGCCCGCCGGATCCGACCCCGAGCCTGAAGACGGCTCCAACGACGCAGCTGCCGTCTCCGACGACATCTCCGAGGCGTCCGATGTGCCCGACACGATCACGGGCGCGACGCCGGGCGTTGCCGCCGCCTGTCGCGATTACGGTTTCACCTCCCCCGACACCGTCGACCTGCTGTTGGGCGTGAAACCGCCCGGAGAGCGCTAAAGGTCCCACCCGAGAAGGCTTAAAAAGAAAGCCGCAGCAACGAGATTCGGCATGTCCGACGCGTCCGCCCTTGTCGCTGCGGCTTTATTCTTCTTTGTGAATCTTTGCCACTCACCCTATTAGCCACACGGTCTGCGATTTCTCGCGCTCCCGCTCCCGTGGATAATATGAACGCAGCAGCAGACAGGTCAAATGCGCAGCCCACGCGCTAAGATGCGCTCCACCAGCACGCACCATCGGTCGTACTCGAATAATCGTCATGCATATTTATTCTCTATTCTTATAATACGCAGACGCTATCGTTTGGGTAAAATATTCAGACTGTAAGGCCGACTGCGAGGATACGCCAAGGGCTTCGCAGGGCGGTCGGCACAACGCAAGCTCCGAATCTGACGAGTTCTGGGGAGACATCTTCATGGTCAACACGAGGCGCACTTCCGCTTCGACACTCTCTTCGTTTGACATTCTGATCATCGGCGGTTACGCGCTCTTCTGCGCGTGGCTGCTCATCACGTTCTTCTGGCTGTTCTGCGACTTCCCCACCGGAAGCACCCCGGGCGGGCGCGATTTCACGCAGCTGTGGCTGTTCGTCGGATTCGCCTGTGGATATTGCATCCAGCATCTGGCCGGCAGGCGCTCCGAATCGTTCAACGTGTTCAACCGTCGCACGGTCATCCCCGTTGCCATCGCCAACGCGCTCCTTCCCGTGAGCGCCCTTCTGTTCTACGCTTCCGTGCCATTGCCTTTCCCGCTGCTGTGCGTGTTCGGGTTCGTCACCGGCGTGGCAGGCTCGTTCGCCAACATCGCCTGGCTCGACATCTTCAGCCGCACGGGCCGCACCCAGTACGACCTGTACTGCGCGCTCGGCTTCATCGGCGGCGGCATCCTGTTCGCGCTCGGCGCGGCGGCGCCCGGCGTCATGCAGCCCGTCTTCGCGCTCGTGTGCGCCACGCTCAGCTTCATCCTGACGTTCTTCATCTCACGCCGCACGAAGGACGTCGACTTCCCCACCGTCGACGACGAGGAGAAGGAAAGCACCTGGCGGTTCGCACGCGAGATTGAGCCGTCGTTCTTCATGTTCGGCGTCGTGTTCGCCTTCACGTTCGTGTACCTGTTCAACACGGGCCGCAACGCCGTGCTGCTCGGCCTCATGAGCGCCATCGCGGGCGGCGTCATCATCGCGCTGCTGTCGCTCAACGGTATCACGCGGCGCACGAACATCACCACCTACCAGCGCATCCTTGTGGCGCTCACCGTGGGGTCGTGCGTGCTTATGCCGCTCGTGCCAACGGGCGCGCAGATCGTCCTCTGCTGCGTCATCGTGGCGGCAAACGCCATCCTGCTCGTGATCAACGAGTCGTTCGTCCTGCGCAAATGCTCGCTCGACCGGACGATTCCGGTGTTTCGCCAGGCGCCGCTGCGGCTTCTGTCCATCCCGTTCGGGTTCGCCTGCGGCTGGGCGTGTGCGGCTATCATCTCGGTCTTCTTCGGCACCCACGCGGGCGCGTTCATGTACATGCGGCTGTTCTGCGCGCTGCTTCTGGTCGTCGTCATCATGATCTTCCTGCCGGTCGACGAGCACCACGCCGCCGACGGCACGATCTTCGACGCCGCCGAGCAGGCTGCTGCGCCCAACGTAATCGTCGAGGTGACCACCACCGAAAGCGATCTGCTGAAGGCCCGCTGCCAGGCCGTGACGAAGCTCTACCAGCTGTCCCCGCGTGAAGAGGACGTGCTCGAGTACCTGGCGCGCGGCCGCAACGCCGCCTACATCCAGGAGAAGCTCACCATCTCGCCGCACACGGTGAAGAGCCACATCTACAACATCTACCGCAAGCTGGACATCCACTCGCAGCAGAAGCTCATGGACTTCGTGGAGACGTTCCCGCTCGACGACCAAGCCGCCCGCAGGATCGCCGAGGAGAAACAGGAGAAGCGCTAGGCGCGGCAACCGACCTGCGCGCTTCCCCACCGCCCGGTTTCGCAATCTTCGACCTGCGGGAGCAGGTTTGCAGGCGTCTGTCGGGTCGCACTTCCATCAGCCCTCGCCCGCTCGTGTGCACGACCTGAAGCGCACGGGGTATCCGCATCCGACCTGGGGTATGCAATCTCCGATGCGCCCTGGGGGCATTCGCATCGGGTTCATGAAACAAAAACGGGGGAGCAACCTCTTGGGCCGCTCCCCCGTTTCCATATGCTGTGCGGTCGATGCCGCGTTTCGCAGGCGCTTGAGTCCTCGTAGGACTTCGCTCCGTGCCGACGCCGTCTTAGCTGCTGACGACTTCCTTGCCGGCCGTGACCTCCTGCCACTTGGCGAGCACCGCCTCGCGGTTGGGACCGAACTTCGTCGTGTCCTCCTTCATGAGCTGCGACGTGTCGAAGGTCGCCTCGACGCCCTTGACGTCGGGGATGCACATGAGGATCGTGCTCTTCTTGTCGATGCTTGCCAGGTACGCCATGTTCTCATCGTTGCTGAACAGCCATTCCACGAACAGCTTCGCATCGTCCACATCGTCGGCGTTCTTGAACACCGCCACGCCGTCGGGCATGTACGGCATGCCCTCGGTCGGGTACACGAGCGACAGCTCGCCGCTCTTGAGCAGCTCGTCGAGCGTGCCGTCGATGTAGGTGATACCGATGCCGGCCTCACCCTGGCTCACGCGCGTAGACGGGTCGGAGCCGCGCTTGGTGTAGTACGGGATGTTCTCGTTGAGCTGGGAGAAGTACTGCCAGCCAGCGTCCTCGCCCATGTACTGGAGCAGCGCGTCGACCGCGGCGTAGTTGGTGCCCGAAACGGCCGGCGTGGACATGACGATCTCGTCCTTGTAGGCCGCGTTTGTAAGGTCGGCCCAGCTCTTCGGCGCCTCGGCGCCGATCTCGTCGAGGATGTCGTTGTTCACGATGAATCCGACGACCGTGGCGCCCTTGCTGAACCAGTAGTTGTCCGGATCCTTGAACGTGTCGGCGAAACGCGACGCCGCCTCGAAGTTGACCTGTTCGAGCAGTCCGGAGTCCTTGGCGGACATGAACGAGTCGATGCCGCCGCCGAACCACAAGTCGGCTGCGGGCGTGCCGCCCTCGGCCTTGAGCTTGGAGAGCGCCTCGCCCGAGGACATGGACACGAACTCGACCTCGCACCCGACGTCCTGCGTGAACTTCTCGAAGAGCTTCTTGTACGACTCGCTCGTGCAGATGACCTTGAGCGTCTTGCCCGACGTCGACTTCAGGTCCGTCTTGTTAGCCGTCTGCGATGCCGACGAAGCACTGCTGGCCGCGCTGCTGCTCGAACCCGAGCCGGAGCAGCCGGTCACTGCGAGCGCCGACAGCGCGAGCGCGGCGGAAGCCGAGCCCACGACGAACGAGCGGCGCGAAAGCCCCTTCTGCGTCATCTAATCATCTTCCTTCCATGTCAGAGGGCGCGTTATGTCGAAACGCACCCTCTCCCCTTCAGACAACACGCGCGAACGGTCCGTCCGAATGCGTACCGTCTGCGCGTCGACATCGATAAAATACTCCCATTGCGCGCCGAGAAACACCGCCTGGGAGACCGTGCCCGCGTACGCGCCGTCATCGGCAATGCTCGCGCCCTCCTTGCGGAAGCGCACGCGCGAGCCGTCGGGCGCCGCAAGCTCGTTGACCGTGCCCAAAAACCGCGCGCAGTACGCATCGCGCGGATGGTCGTACACGTCGAGCGGCGCGCCGTCCTGGACGACCTTGCCCTCGTGCACGAGCGCGATGCGGTCTCCGATGGCCATCGCCTCCTCCTGGTCGTGCGTGACGAACAGCATGGCGATATCGAACCGCCGCTGGACGGCCTTGATCTCCTCGCGCATGCGCACGCGCAGGCCGGCGTCCAGGTTGGACAGCGGCTCGTCTAAAAGCAGCGCCTTGGGCTTGAGCACGAGCGCGCGGGCGACCGCCACACGCTGCTGCTGGCCGCCGGAGAGCTCGGCGGGATACGCGTTCTCGCGCCCCTCCATGCCCACGGTAGCAAGCATCACGCGGGCGCGTTCCGTGCGCTCCGCGCGTGCGAGTCCTTGGAACCGCAGGCCGAAGGCGACGTTGTCGAGCACCGTCATGTGCGGGAACAGCGCGTACGACTGGAAGACCGTGGCCACCGGGCGCAGCTCAGGCGGGCGGCGTCCCATATCCTCGCCATCGATGAGCACCTTGCCCGCATCTGGCAGATGGTAGCCGCCTACCGCGCGCAGCGCCGTGGTCTTGCCGCAGCCCGAGGGGCCGAGCAGGCACACGAGCTCGCCTTTGTCCACCGTGAGGTTGAAGCCGTCAAGCACGGCGCCTTCGCCGTAGCCGACCTGCAGATCGCGCAGATCAATCATCGCCATGCGCGCGTCGCCTCCGTTTCAGAAAGAGAAAGCCCAGAACGGCGTCCACCGCGAGCGTGATCGCCACGATGACGACCGAGGTCGCCGCCGCCTGGCCGTACTTGCCGCTCGACAGCGCGTCGAACAGCTCGAAGATCGCCGTCTTGTTGCTGGGCGTTATCAGGAACAGCACCGCGCCGTAGGCCACCATCGCCGACGTGAAGGCGTTCATGAAGCTGACGGCGGCGGCACGGCGCACGCTGGGAACCGCAATGCGCAGCGCGCTCGCGAACTTCGTCGCGCCCACATCGCGCGCCGCTTCCTCAAGGTGCGGGTCGAGCTGGGCGATCTCGTTGGAGAACGCCTGCTGCGAGATGGCGAGCTCCTTGAACGCGAGCACCAGCACGATGATCACGCCCGTGCCCGTGAGCTTGAGCGGCGCGGCGTTGAACGCGAGGATGTAGCCGAGTCCCAGGCACGTGCCCGGCAGCATGTAGGGCATGGTCACGGCGAAGCCGAGCAGCGCCTGCGCCTTGCGCGCAGGGCCGCGGCCGCGTCTTCCCTGCTCCTGCAGATAGGCGCACAAGAATCCGAGTACCGTGGCAACGGCGGCCGCGAGCAGGGCGAACCCGACACTGCGGGCAAGCGGCGTGGCCTGGTACTCAACCAGGTGGTCATAGTTGGCCGTGGTGAAGCTCGCCTTCCAGCTGATGCCCGCCGTAAGCGAGGCGCGCACGATGGTTACGTACTGAAGGATCATGAACGCGATGAACGCGAAGCACACGATGCCGCACACGATGCCGAGCACGCCGCGCAGCCGCATGGGGGCGCTGCGGCGGTCGCCGAGCATCTCGAACGCCGAGGTGGCCGTTCCCGCCACGCGCTTGCGTGACCGCGCGATGAGCACGGCGTAGCCCGCATACACGATGATGGCGATGCCGCACAAAAGCACGCCGAGCACGGCCGACGTCGCCAGGTCGGAATAGCCCACGACCTGCTCGTAGATGGCGGTGGAGATGGTTTCGAAGCTGCCGCCGATGACGATCGGCGTACCGTAGTCGGCAAGCGAGCGGATGAACGTGAGAAGCAGGCACGCGCCGACGGACGGCCACGTGAGCGGAAGTACGACACGCCTCACGACCTGCGACGGTGAGGCTCCTACGTCGCGCGCGGCGTCGAGCACAGCCGGGTCGATGTTTCTGATGGTGCTGAGCAAGAGCAGCACGTTGATGGCGCAGAAGAACACCGACTGCATGACAACGACCCCGACCGGCCCATAGGGGCTGATCGACAGGCCGAGCAGCTCGTGGGTGATGAGACCGCGCCGCCCGAACAGCTCGACATAGGCGAGCGACGACACGAATGGCGGCGAGATGATGCTCGCGAACACGAGCGCGAGCACGACACCGCGCAGCTTCGACGACGAGAACGCCACGCGCAGCGAGATGGCGAGCGCGAGCGCCGTCGAGATGACGGCCGTCGCCACGCCAGCGGCGATGCTGTTCCAGACGATCTGCTGGTTGTTCGCGAGGACGCGGCCAAAGCTGCCGCCTATGCTTTTCGAGAGCAGCGACAGAATAGGGTCGACCGAGAACAGGAGCACGAGTCCGACGGTTGCAGCGCCGATGGCGACGCATGCCACGGTCGATCCGCGATGGCGGATGAGCGCTCTCCTTGTTGTAAGGTCCTGTGTCTTCATGCACGCTTCCACTCTGGTCGTAAGGCGCACAACTCCCCGCCCGTGTCCCAAGGGAACGGGATTTGCACCGTTTATCTCACACCTGGAGCAGAACGTGCGCGACATGCGCGCACTGCAGGCAATGATGTTTTGATATGTGTTTTATTCACGGCGAACCGCTGCACGCACGTCGAGAGACAGCGACATACTTGCTTGAGCAGTCCGCGCACAGAGCTCGATCGAGGCCGCAGAAACCTTCGAGAGCATGAATAATCATACGGTATTAAGGCGCTATATCAAGCTCTGGTAAAATTCTTTTTCGTAATAATTCGACATGCTCCGCCCTCGTCCTCGTCGACCGTGCATCAGAGGCGCGTACGCGACCAGTTGCCGCACGATGCCGTCGGCCTTGTAAACGACGGACGACCCGACCACCTGCGCCGTCGCCATAGGACGCAGGACGACCGCCGTTCGCGCCGTCGCCATCACCAGGCGATCGCGCATCAGGTGAAGCGTGATCATCGCTCGCACCAGCGGCTGGCGTGCCGCCGTCGCTCGCGCAGCGCCCTTCGAACGCCTTTGTGCGAGAGCTCCAATCGGACTGCGCACGACCGCCGTTCACCTGCCTCAGACTGCCGCAGGCGCCCGCGAAATCAGCCGCTCCGCGCTCCCGAAGAACTAATCTTCTGATTAGTTCTTCGCGGATAACTTACCGTCTCCCCTGTTCACAACCTCATACCGCTGGACTGATTGCCGTTCGCCTGCGGATTGCATACCCATCTCGTGATTTCTCATACTCCGCCCGGTGGTCATATGAACGCAAGCCCGATGGGGACGGGCTCGTTCGAGGCCGTTACTCGAACATCCCCCGGAATCCGGGGAGGCCACCTGGGTTCCGCAGCGCGCACGGACGAATGCGCGCAGCGGGCCGTTCGAAGCGCGAAGCGGTCCGAACAGAGAGAGGAGTTGCGATGGGGGAACAAGTGCTGGAAAGCAAAAATCGCGATGACATCGGCACTTCTAAGGAGGAGAACCAGTTTAACTTCGGCGCCGGCGAGCGCCCCGAGATGCAGGATTGGAAGCATCCCGGTGAATGGCAGTACATGGAAGACGGCATGCTCGTCACCCGTACGAGCGTCTGGTCGGCGCCAGGATGCCACGAGGGCTGCGGCGTTCTGGTGTACTCCGATCCGGAGACCGGCCGCTTCATCAAGGTTGAGGGCGACCCCGACGACCCGTACAACCGCGGCGCGCTCTGCCCGCGCTGCCTGGCGTTCAAGCAGGTCGAGTTCCATCCCGACCGCATTCTGCACCCGATGAAGCGCATCGGCGAGCGCGGCGAGAACAAGTGGCAACGCATCACCTGGGATGAGGCGCTCGAGACGTGCTACAAGGAGTTCCGCCGCATCTCCATGACGTACGGCGGCGAGTCGATCCACTGCCTGCGCGGCACCGCCCGCGACAACCAGTGGCAGGTCGGCCGTCTGGCGAACACCTTCAACTCGCCCAACGAGTACGGCTTCCTGTCCGGCACGGCGTGCTACCTCCCGCGTCTGTCGCTCATGATCATGACCTACGGCGGCATGCTCATCGCCGACTTCTCGCAGTTCTCCGCACTGCGTTACAACGACCCCGAGTGGCAGTGCCCCGAATGCACGATCGTCTGGGGCTGCAACCCCACGATCTCCAACCCTGACTTCTTCATGGGCCACTGGGTCACCGATGCCATGAAGCTGGGCTGCAAGCTGATCTCGGTCGAGCCGCGCGTCACCTGGCTGGCCGCTCACGCCGACATCCACCTGATGCTGCGCCCGGGCACCGACACCGCTCTCGCCCTCGGCATGGCCAAGGTCATCATCGACGAGGACCTATACGACCATGACTTCGTCGAGCGTTGGTGCTACGGCTTCGACGAGTTCGCGGCCCGCGCCCAGGAGCTCTCGCTCGACGAGGTCGAGAAGATGACCTGGGTCCCGAAGGACAAGATCATCGCCGCCGCCCGCCTGTTCGCCAATTCGCACCCGGCGAACATCGTCTGGGGCCTGGCCGTCGACATGCAGTCGCAGGGCACCCCGTGCGCTGCCGCCATCGCGGCTTTGTGGACCATCACCGGCAACCTCGACATCCCCGGCGGCATGTGCTACACCGCAGCGCCTATGGGCGTCGACCAGCCTTCCGCCGGTGCGTGGGGCTACTACGACCTGCTGTCCGAAGAGCAGCAGAAGAAGCGCGTCGGCTGGCACGAGTACCCGATGTACCGCTACGGCCTGACGCAGGCCATGCCGGACATGTGCCTCGAGGAGATGGAGCAGGGCAAGGTCAAGGGCGTGTGGATCCAGACGTCCAACGGCATCGCCTGCATGAGCTGCGAGACCGAGCGCTGGTACAAGGCCATGAAGAAGCCTGAGTTCATCGCCGCGTGCGACATCTTCATGACCCCAACCATCCAGTCGAGCGCCGACATCGTCATGCCGGTCCAGACCTGGGCTGAGAAGCACTCCGTCCGCGCCCACTACTACTTCCTGTCCGCCATCACCGGCGGCTGCGCCACCGAGGGCGAGGCGAAGTCCGACTGCGAGATCAACCGCGAGCTCGCCCAGTACTTCGACCACGACGAGGAGTTCAAGAAGGCCATCGGCCGCCCGCTCGACCAGAACGCTTGGCCGTGGCAGACCGAGGACGAGGTATACGACGAGATCGTCAAGCCGTCCGGCTTCACCTTCCACGAGCTCATGGAGAACGGCCCGGTGTACCAGAAGTACATCTACAAGAAGTACGAGAAGGGCCTCATGCGCCCCGACGGCAAGCCCGGCTTCAACACGCCGACCGGCCGCGTCGAGCTGTACTCCACGCTGTTCCAGAACTTCGGCTACGATCCGCTGCCCTACATCGAGGAGCCGGGCATCGGCCCCGTCTCCACGCCGGATCTGTACGAGAAGTACCCGCTGATCATGATCACGGGCGCCCGCACTACGTCGTTCTTCCACTCCGAGCACCGTCAGATTCCGTACCTGCGTCAGCTCACGCCTGATCCGTGGGTGCAGATCAACCCGAAGACGGCCGCTGAGCACAACATCAACGAGGGCGACTGGGTCTGGATCGAGAATCATCGCGGCCGCTGCCGCCAGCGCGCCCGCGTCACCTACGAGGTGGGCGAGCACGAGATCGCCGCTCAGCACGGTTGGTGGTTCCCCGAGCAGGACGGCGCCGAGCCGAACCTGTACGGCTTCCGCCAGTCCAACATCAACCAGCTTCTGGCCAACAAGCCGGGCGCGACCGGATTCGGCGCTGACCTGAAGTGCACCCTGTGCAAGATCTATCGCTGCAGCGAGGAGGACCTGTAATGACGCGCAATGGCATTCTTGTTGATTATCAGTACTGCACGGGTTGCTACTCGTGCGAGGTAGCGTGCCAGGCCGAGCACGAGCTGCCGCTCGAGCAATGGGGCGTGAAGGTCATGCAGAACGGCCCGTGGCCGATCAAGGACGAGAACGGCGAGCCGACCGACCGCTACGTGTACGACTTCATCCCGGCGTTCACCAAGATCTGCGATCTGTGCGCTGACCGCCTGGAGAAGGGCAAGAAGCCCTCGTGCGTGTTCCACTGCCAGGCCAAGTGCATGAAGTTCGGCCCGGTGGACGAGCTCGTAGGCGACCTGGCCGACAAGCCGCAGCAGTACCTGTGGGTGCCGCCCTGCGCGTAAAGCGCGTAGCGTGACACCCCGTCTGCGGGATGCGTGACGCCCCGTCTCCGACGTTGCGCATCCCGCAGAGAACCGCTCGGAAGAAGGCCGCTTTCCGCAACGGAGCGGCCTTCTTCGTCTCGGCGGAAACCTTGCGTGCGGATGCGGCAAGCGCGGGCTTGCATGCCGTGAAGCCTTTGAGCCCGGTTCGCCGCGACCGCACCTTACGACTAAGAACCGTAAAGACTTGAACCACCCTACGTACACCCGAGAGAAGGAGCGTGCACCATGGACCTCGCAACGCTGAAATCGCAGATAGACGCCTCGCCGCTGTCGACGCGGAGCACCTACCAGCGGATGTATCTGTACGTGTCGCCCGGCGGCGCTATCGACGACGCCTACGCCGAGCTGCTCGACGCGTCCACGTCGTACCGCGAGTTCTTCAACCGCATCGTCACCGACGCCGAGGACCGCATGTCGCTTCTGTGGGCGGAGGCTGCGCGCCTGTCCCACCACGACTGGCTCGGCTACTTCACGCCCGACCTCTCCATCGAGAAGATTCGCATGAAGACCGACGGCGTGCCCATCCAGTTCGGCACGGGCGTGATGCTCGCGCCCACGGGCAGCCGCGACAACATAGCCAACCTGCACGTTTTCAACCAGGGAGCGTTCAACGCCCAGGCGGCCGATTTCGTGACGTCGATCGGCGGCACGTTCCGCGTGCTCGACTACGAGTTCTGCGGCATCTACGGCGTGTACAAGAGCCGCGGCAACGTCATCCTTGAAACCTGGGAAGCTGAGCACGAACCCCAGTACAAGCCCGACAAGAACGATACGTGCGCGGTTCCGCTCAAGGCCACCGCGTAGGCGACACGCAACCGAACGGAGGAAACGATCATGGCGCACTCCCCTTCTCGCGCCGCGCGAACCGCAGCTGAAACGACCCAACGCGAGGCGGACACAGGCGAGAGCGAGCATTCAGGCGACCGCGGTGACCGGACGAGCCGCAACAGCGCCGTCGACGGGCGCGGCTTCACGCTCGGCATCGTGCTTCTGGCCGTCGTGGTGGTGCTGAGCACCGTCATGACCGTCGTGCAGGGCGGCGGGTTCTAAGAGCGTGCTTCTGCGCCCCGCCGAGCCGCATCATGCGATGGCTCGGCGGGGCGCGCGGCGTTTGGAGCGAAGACGCATAAAGCGAAAGGCCTGGCAGGAGGCTTTGCGCCCTCTGCCAGGCCTTTCGCATGCTGCTCGCGCGCCCGCGCCCCGCAGCCGCGCGAGCGCGCGCCGTATCAGCTGCGCGCCCCATCCGCCGCGCTCCTTATCTGCCGTGGCAGTCCTTGTACTTCAGCCCGCTGCCGCACGGGCACGGGTCGTCGGCGCCCACGCGTATGACCTGGCCATCGTCGTTGAAGAACACGGTGCGGCCCGTCATCTTCTCCAGAAGCTCCACCGCGCTCCAGCCGTTGTTCTCCCACGACGGCATGACGCTGTACACGTTGCTCACGAGGGTGTACAGCCGCTGCGAGCCCGACGAGGCGGCCGTGGCCCCCACGTCGTCGCAGATGTCGAGCATGTCCTCCACATCGCCGATCTCGATGGCGCTCTGCACGAGGCCCTCGGCGACCCAGTCGGCGTACGCGTAGTCGTCGGCGCCGTCCGGCACGCGTTCGTCCAGATAGGCGCGCAGCGCGCGCACGCGCTTGTCGTCGAGGATCTTTGCGTACTGGTCGGTCGTCGCCGAATCGTCCGGAATCGGCCGCGGCTCCATAGACGCGTGGTCTTCGAGCAGCGACGTTCTCACGGCATCGACGTTCTCAAGCTCCGCCTTCAGGTCGCCCGTCATGCGCAGGGGGCTCGATTCCGAACGCAGCCCGGACACCTTCACCTCGTGCGTCTCCTTGTTCACGCTGATCTGCGGGCTGCCCACATCCCCGGTGCGCACGCGCATGACCTGCTGCGCCACGTAGTCCCCGCTCAGCGTGAAGTGCACGAGGTAGTCGGTCTCGCCGTAGGTGATGCAGTCGAACAGCCCCGTCTTCGCCTGGGCTATCTGCCCCACGATGCGGTCGAAGTCCTCGCGCGCAACCGGGTCGGGCGCGACCCGGCGGTATTCCGCGTAGACGTGCTCCACGGGAGCGATGCCCAGGTAGATGGCGCAGGCGTTCGCGCAGTTGTAGATGGCGTCATCCGCCGCGCGCGTCTCGCGCACCGCGTCGATCAGCTCGTCGTCCACGAGCGCCCGCACCTCGGGCGGCATGACGAACCGCACCGCCCCGTCCTGCTCGAACGCATACGTGAGTGGCGGAAGCGCGGGCACGAGCCCCGAATCAGCCACCTCCTCGGGTGCGACCGCCGTGTCCCCTTCGCGGTACAGTTTCACGAACGCGGAGAGCGCCGTGTCGTCCACGCTGGTGAGCGTGGCACAGATGAGCAGGTCGTCGGTGGTAAGCTCGTCCGCAAGACGAGCTGCGAGCTGGGACTTCTTCAGATGCGAGTAGCGCCGCATGCCCAGCATGCGCGCCAGGCTGAGCAGCGATTCTTTCGAGAACAGCTCAAGGCACGCGTTCAGATTCTCGTGCGGCTCCTCATCCT
The DNA here is from genome assembly GCA_903789375.1 of uncultured Eggerthellaceae bacterium. GTDB lineage: Bacteria > Actinomycetota > Coriobacteriia > Coriobacteriales > Eggerthellaceae > CAIFEB01. The sequence continues at coordinate 189,825 of CAIFEB010000001.1, forward strand.
TGCAGTGGAAGTACATGAACCCGCCGTTCTGCTTGGCGTCGTGCGCCTGTTTGGCCCGCGCGCGTTCCTCGGGCGAAAGGCCCGCGAGAGCCCCGCGGTGGTAGCCCGTCGGCAGCTGCTCGGGCACGTCGCCCGCCGCCTCGCGCTCCACGTCGGCCAGAAGGTCGTCGAGCGCCTTCTCGTGCCGCTCTGCGAGCACGCCCTTGGCACGTGCGATGAAGTCGACGTCCGTAAACGCGATGCCCTGCGCCACGAGCTCCTCGTAACGGTCGTACATCTGGCGCGCCTCGTCCACCGACGACAGGTCGTACACGTTCATGAAGCCGTCGTAGACGATGCCGCCCTCGAACGGCACGAGTACCAGGTCGACGCTCGCCGGCGCGGGCCCGATGGCCTCCTCGGGGTCGTCGTCGAGCCCCGCCACGGCGAACAGGCCCGCATCGCTCATGAGGATGGCCATGCCGTCCTGGTAGCGCACGAGCAGGTACGAGTCGGCCAGCGCGTACTTCCACTGGCGCACCTGGTCCAAATCGCGCTCGTCCCAACCCTCGCGGTTCTCCGCGACGAAATCGTCGATGACGTCGGGCTGGTCCCACAGCGTCTGGGCCACGAGCTGGGCCTTCGCATCCGCGAACTTGTCGTTTGAGTCTTCCGCGAAGCCCTCGACCACGCGGAAGCGGTCGTTGACGTAGAGCAGCAGCGAATCCATCAGATCGTAGAAGCGATCCGCTTGTTCTTGACTCAAGTGCATGGTCGATCCCCCGCTGTTGACATTCGAAAAAACGCCGCAGGAACGTATCGTTCCTGCGGCGTCTCATTGTAGCGTAAGGCCTGCGCAGCGCGCCGTTTGCGCGCGTTCTTCGCGTTACGCGCAGATGTCCTCGTTGGTGAGCACACGGAAACCCGCGGCCTCGATGGCCGACACGACCTCGCCGGAATGGTGCACCTTCAGCACGTCCACGGAGAAGTCCGCGCCCATCGAGAAGCAGTATCCGTACTCGATGTTGACGTCGAGGCTGTCGAGCGTCTCGAGCAGGCGCGCCAGCCCGCCCGGCTCGTTTGGCACCTGGATGGCGGCCACCTTGGTGAGGGCCGCCCGGTATCCGGCGGTCTGCAGGACGTCGACCGCGCGCTGGGGGTCGTCGGCGATGATGCGCACGAGCCCGAAATCGGCCGTGTCGGCCACGGTCAGCGCGTGCATGTTGATGCCCGCGTCGCCCAGCGTCTTGCACAGGGCGGTGAGGCGCCCCTCTTTGTTCTCGAGGAATACGGTAATCTGTTCGATCATGATGCCTCCACCCTATCTCAAATCGACGATGCGCTTGGCTTTGCCGGTGCTGCGCTCGATGGACTTCGGTTCGACGATCTTCACGTCGATGTTCACCGACAGCGCGCTCTTCATGGCGCCCTTCATGCGCTTCTGCAGCCTCTCGATGGCCGCGATCTCGTCGAAGGCGTAGTCGGGGTTGACCTCGGCCTTCAACGTGACGACGTCGAGTCCGTTTCTGCGCGTGAGCTCGATGCGGTACCACGACGCCACCTCGGGGAACGTTTCCATGACGTCCTCGATCTGGCTCGGGAACACGTTGACGCCGCGGATGATGAGCATGTCGTCCGTGCGGCCGTGCAGGCGGTCGATGCGGCGATGCGTGCGGCCGCAGGCACAGGCGCCGGGCATGATGCGCGTGATGTCGCGCGTGCGGTAGCGCACGACCGGGCAGGCCTCGCGGTCGATCGACGTCAGCACGAGCTCGCCCCACTCGCCGTCGGGCAGAAGCTCACCGGTCTTGGGGTCGATGATTTCGGCGTAGAAGTGGTCCTCGGCCAGGTGCAGGCCGTTCTGCTCCAGGCACTCGATGGCGACGCCCGGACCCATGGTCTCGGTCAGGCCGTAGATGTCGAGCACCTTGTAATCGAGCTTGCGCTCCAGCTCGGCGCGCAGGTTGTCGCTGAACGCCTCAGCGCCGTGGATGCCGCACTTCAGCGTGAAGTCCTTTGCGGGATCGAGCCCCATATCGATTGCCGTGTCGGCGATGTGCATGGCGTAGCTGGGCGTGCAGCACAGAGCCGTCGTGCCCATCTCGCGCATGATGCGGATCTGGCGCTCGGTGCTGCCGGCCGAGGTCGGGATGACCGTGGCGCCGGAGCGCATCGAGCCGTAGTGCGCGCCCAGACCGCCCGTGAACAGGCCGTAACCGTACGCCACCTGCACGACGTCGCCTTTGCCGCAGCCCGCGTACCACAGGCCGCGCGCGAAGCAGTCGGCCCAGATGTCCAGGTCGTGCTTGGTGTAGCCGCCCACCGTGGCCACGCCCGTCGTGCCCGACGACATATGGATCTCGCGCACCTGGTCGAGCGGCACGGCGAACATGCCGTACGGATAGGCGTCGCGCAGGTCCTGCTTGGTGACGAACGGCGCCTTCGCCACGTCGGCGAGCGACGTGATGGCGTAGGGGTTGAAGCCTGCGTCGTCAAACGATTTCTTGTAGAACGGGATGTTCTCGTAGCAGTTGACCGCCGTTTTCTTGAACCCCTCGAGCTGGATCTGCTCGATGCGTTCGTGGGGAGCCCTCAGGATGTCCTGCGGATTGCTCATGCGCGTGCCTTTCCTTGTGCTTGAAGCCTGGGGGCGATTGCTGCGGCTGCGCCGCCGGCGCTTGTGCCGGCCGCGGCTCATGCTGCCGACGTTTCGGTGAGCGCCAGCAGCCGTCAGCGTTCCGACGACCGCGATCGGCGTTTCCGACGCTGCAACGGCCGTGGTTGGCGTCGCGTACGTTCCAGCGCGCGTGACGGCCAGCGTTCCGCAAGCCCATCGCCCGTGGTTGTGAGTATAGAAGAACACGCGTTCCCGCCATGCCGCGAATCGGCCATATTCGACGATAATCGGGCAATCCCGCACGCCCGGGGCGTTCACGTTGCGCAGCGTCCGAAGCGCATTTCGGACAGATGCGGCGTCGATGTCCGGAGCCGGCGCTTGCGGACGCGTCATTCTTGGGGCGAACGGTGCCGCTGACGCATGGCGCGCCTCTCGCATGCGCAACGTATGCGAACGCCGCCGGGACTCGCCAGCGAGCGGACGCGCTCCCGCACGGGCGCGCCCCGCCGGCGCCTTACGCCGCCAGCGCGTCGTGCGAGGACATGAGCGCGTACGCGAGGTTCGCGACCGCCTGCTCGGAGGAGGCGTCGTCGGGCTGGGACGCGATGATGGAGAGCAGGTACACCCGGCCGTCCATCTCGATGAACGCGCAGTCGTTGACGGCGTTGCCCCAGTAGTCGTCCGAAATCCAGCCGGCTTTATCGTACACCGACGCGCTCGACAGGTCGACGTTTCCACTTGAGCGGTACTCCTCGGTGGTCCAGCCGCCGTCGGCGACCTCGGCCTGCTCTGCGGCGCTCGACGACGCGGCGCTCGAAGCGCTCGACGATTGCGCACCCGCACCAGCGGCGCCGCCCGTGCCCGTCGCAGCCGACAGGATGCCGCCGATCTGCTGCCCGAACGAGCCGGCACCCTGGTTTCCGCCCTGGCCTGCGCCTTGCCCCGTCGCCTGCGCGTCGGCCGTGCCGTCGAGCCCGTTGCGGATGAACGACGACGTCGTCTCGCCGAGCAGCTTCTTGAGCCAGGCGCCCAGGTCGCTTCCGCCGTTGCAGTACTCCTCGATCTCCGACCACACGGCCGCCATCGAGCGGGCGCTGATGAGCGCGTAGTTGGAGTCCTCCTCGTCGTCGATGCCGCGCGGGCATGGGCGTGCGGCGTGCGGCCGCCGCTGTCAGCGACGGCGTTTTCCGCGCTGCGGCCGCTGCGCTTTCGGACGCAACGAGCCCTCTGCGTGCGCACGCGAAGTCTTCCCGCGGGGCTTTCCGCGCCCGCCGCTGTTCTCCTTGCAGCTTCCGCTGTGCCCCTTGCGGCTGCCGGCGTGTCCCTTCCGGTTGCGCCCGGGCCCCTTGCGCCCGTCACCATGCCCGGCCTTGTCCGCCCGCGCGGGGCGCACGAGGCAGCGCTCGTCGAAGCCGATCAGGTCCTCCCGGCCGGCGCGGTGGAGCGCCTCGCGCACGAGGTCGTGGTTTTTGGGATTGCGGTATTGGATGAGCGCGCGCTGGAGCGCCTTCTCGTGTGGGTTGGTCGGGCAATACACCGGCTCCATCGTCCGCGGGTCGAGTCCCGTGTGGTAGATGCACGTCGAGACCGTCGACGGCGTCGGGTAGAAATCCGACACCTGCTCGGGGTTGTAGCCCAAATCGCGGCAGAACTCCGCAAGCTCAACCGCCTCTTTGAGCGTGGACCCCGGATGCGACGACATCAGGTACGGCACGAGGTACTGCTTCTTGCCGAGCTTCCGGTTCATCTGGGCATACGTTTTCGCGAAGCGCTCGTACACCGCGTGCGGGGGCTTGCCCATCACGGTAAGCACCGCATCGGACACGTGCTCGGGCGCCACCTTCAGCTGGCCGCTCACATGGTTTTCCACGAGCTCGCGCAGAAACGTCGGGTCGGAATCGAGGAGCACGTAGTCGAAACGGATGCCGCTGCGCACGAACACCTTCTTCACGCCCGGCAGGGCAGAGAGCTCGCGCAGAAGCGCGACGTAGTCCTTGTGCGTAACGGTCAGGTTGGGGCACGGCTGGGGCGAAAGGCAGCGCCTGTTCACGCAGGCCCCGTGCGTGAGCTGCTTGTCGCAGGCGGGCACGCGGAAGTCGGCCGTCGGTCCGCCCACGTCGTGGATGTAGCCTTTGAAGTCGGGGTCCTGCGTCATGAGCCGGGCCTCGCGCAGAAGCGACTCGTGGCTGCGCGCCTGGATGATGCGCCCTTGGTGGAAGTTGAGCGCGCAGAACGCGCATTCGCCCAGGCAGCCGCGGTTGGACGTGAGCGAGAACTTCACCTCGCGGATGGCCGGCACGCCGCCCGCCTTCTCGTAGACGGGATGGTAGGTGCGCTGGTAGGGCAGGTCGTAGACCGCGTCCATCTCCTCGGTCGATAGCGGCTCGGCCGGCGGATTCTGCACAACGTAGACGCCGTGCGGGTACTCCTCGGCGAGCGTGCGGGCCGAGAACGGGTCGAGGTTTCGGTACTGCATGCCGAAGCTCTTGGCGTAGGCGCGCTTGTCGTGCGCCACGCGCTCGTACGACGGCAGGATGAGCGGGTCGTACGCGGCCGCGAGCGAACGAGCGCGGTAGACCGTGCCGGGGATGAAGGTGAGGTCGGACACGCTGAGCCCCGCGTCGAGCGCCTCGGCGATGGCGACGATGGACTTCTCCCCCATACCGTACGACACCAGGTCGGCGCCCGAATCGAGCAGGATCGACCGCCGCACCGAATCCGCCCAGTAATCGTAGTGCGCAAGGCGGCGCAGGCTCGCTTCGATGCCGCCCAGGATGATCGGAACGTCCTTGAACGTGCGGCGGATGAGGTTGCCGTACACGATGCAGGCGCGGTCGGGGCGCAGCCCCGCCTGGCCGCCCGGCGAGTACGCGTCGGTCTTGCGGCGGTGCTTCGCCACGGTGTAGTGGTTGACCATCGAGTCCATGTTGCCCGACGACACGAGGAAGCCGAGCCGAGGCCGCCCGAACACGGCGATGCTCTTCGGGTCGCGCCAGTCGGGCTGGGCGATGATGCCCACGCGGAAGCCGTGCGCCTCGAGCAGCCGCGCGATGAGCGCCGTCCCGAACGAGGGATGGTCCAGATACGCGTCGCCGGACACGTAGGCGAAATCGACCTGGTCCCATCCGCGCTCCTCCATGTCGGCCCGCGAAATCGGCAGAAAGCCGTCGGCCATGGCGCACCCCTTCCCGAAACATCGTCGTCCGCGCAGCGCAGGCATGAGCGGCGCGCGCCCACGCCGTCCGTCCGCTCGGCGCGGGCGAACGCATGCATGCTCCCGCACGACGCGCGGTTTCCCGCACCGCTCACCGCGTTCCCGCGCATCCGCGCAACGCAATCGGCCGCCGTCCATTCGCACGCCGTAATCTGTTCGTTTGAACGAATGTCGCACGCTGCGCGGTCAAATTTCCATAAGTAACGGTAGCATGTCTGTTCATTGACGTATTGGCCTCGAGAGAGCGTAGCGTATGGAATTCAACCAAATATTCGCCATTGCGGTCTTCGTCGTCGCCATGGCTCTGATCATGTCCGAGAAGGTGCACCGCACCGTCGTGTCGCTCGTCGGCGCGATGCTGCTCATCATCACGGGCATCATGAGCTTCGACACGGCGGTCTCGCACATCGACTTCAACACGCTCGGCATCCTGTTCGGTATGATGCTGTTCGTGTCGGTCGCCAAACAGTCAGGATTGTTCCAGTACCTGGCCGTCCGCACCGCCAAGCTGGCCAAAGGCGACCCCTGGAAGATCATGATCATGTTCGCCATACTGACGGCCATCCTGTCGGCGTTTCTGGACAACGTCACGACGGTGCTGCTCATCGGCCCGATGACGCTCACCATCTGCGAGATTCTGGACATCGACCCCGTGCCGTTCTTCCTGATCGAGATCATGTCGTCCAACGCCGGCGGCACGGCAACGCTCATCGGCGACCCGCCCAACATCATGATCGGCTCGGCGGCGGGATACTCGTTCACCGACTTTCTGATCTACGACGGCCCCGCCGTTGTGTTCGTGATGGCCGCCACCATCGCCTCGTTCTACTTCATCTTCGGGCGCAAGCTCGAGGTCTCCGACGAGCGCAAGGCGCGCGTCATGGAGCTTGAGCCGGCGTTCGAGGACGACCGCCTGATGAAGCAGTCGGTCGTCATGCTCGTCGTCGTCGTCGTGTGCTTCATGGTGCACGACCGCCTGGGCCTGCAATCCTCGGTCGTCGCCATCACGGCGTCCGCCATCCTGCTCGGCATCTCGCACCGCAACGTCACCGAGGCGCTGCAGGGCGTCGAATGGACCACGCTCGCATTCTTCGCCGGCCTGTTCATCATCGTCGGCGGCCTGCAGGAGACCGGCATCATCACGATGCTCGCCACGCTGTTCGTCACCATCACCGGCGGCAACACCTTCCTCACGATGCTCGTCATCCTCATCGCGTCGGCCATCATCTCGTCCGTGCTCGATAACATCCCGTTCGTGGCGACGATGATCCCCATCCTTCTGGCCATGCAGGCCGAGGGCATGGACATCACGCCTCTGTGGTGGGCGCTGTCGCTCGGCGCATGCCTGGGCGGCAACGGCACGCTCATCGGCGCGTCGGCCAACGTCGTGCTGTCCGACATCTCCGCACGTCACGGGCATCCGATCACCTTCATGCAGTACCTGAAGATCGGCTACCCGATTATGCTCATGAGCATCGCCATCTCGGCGGTGTACCTGGTCATCCGCTTCCCTCCGATGTAGGAAGCCAGTCTGCCGGCATGTGGGCTGCGGCAGGCGCCGCGCGCTTCAGCTTGAACGGGCGCTGCGAGCTGGCTCGCCGTTGCCTTGCATTTTCATGAAGAACGCCTCCTGGGCTCGCGCGGTCCAGGAGGCGTTTTCGCATCTTTGCCCCGCTTTGCCCCGAACCCCCGGCGACCCGAACCGCAGCGAGGCCGCTCAGGTCGGCCATGCGCTCTCGCATCCAGATAGCGGCTGTCCCGCTCACATATCGACCACCCTGCATCCTTGCATCTCGGGCACAGCTTTCACTTCAACGCTGAAGTAATGCCACGCTTCTGCCGAACCGATGCAGCCCTTGCGTACATCGTACATTTGTTCTATTATCAATGGAGAGAAAGCGAACGCGACATCACAAGGAGCAACGCATGGATGACCTGCTGGCAGGGCTGAACGAAGCGCAACGCCGCGCGGTCACGACGACCGAAGGCCCTGTGCGCGTCATCGCGGGCGCCGGCTCCGGCAAGACGCGCGCCCTCGCCCACCGGTTCGCCTACCTCGTCGGGTACCTGGGCATCATGCCGTCGAACATCCTGTGCGTCACGTTCACCAACAAGGCTGCAAACGAGATGCGCCAGCGCATCCATGCGCTCACCGGCGACAACGACGCGGGCTACGTCAACACGTTCCACGGGTTCTGCGTGTCGGTCCTGCAGGAGGACGCGTCCGTCATCTCGTTCCCCAAAAGCTTCCTCGTGCTCGACAACTCCGACATCGACGCCATGCTTTCCATCATCTACGAGGAACGCAACCTCAGCCTGCGCGATATGACGTTCGCCCGCGCGCGCGACCTGTTCGAAGTGCGCAAGACCATGACGGAGCCCGACTACTTCCATGCGCTCGTCGATCTTGCGCCCGAAGAGCTCAAGCTGAAGTACGACCTGGCCGAGCAGACGGCCGACATCCTGTTCTACGGCTACCTGTACCAGCAGCGCAAATGCTTCGGATTGGACTACAACGACCTGATCATCTTGGTGCTCGAGGTGTTCCGCCGCAGCCCCGAGGTGCGGCTCAAATGGCAGAAGCGCATCCAGTACCTCATGGTCGATGAGTTCCAGGACATCGATGCACTGCAGTACCGCCTGATGGAGGAGCTTTCCGCCTACCACCGCAACCTCTTCGTCGTGGGCGACCCCGATCAGACCATTTACACCTGGCGCGGTGCGAGCGTGCGGTTCCTGCTGGACTTCGACCAGCACTTTCCAGGCACCACCACCATCATGATGAACGACAACTACCGCTCCACGCCCCAAATCTGCAGCGTAGCCAACTCGCTCATCGCCAAGAATGAAAACCGCATTCCCAAGAACCTCGCGGCGCAGCGCGCGGATGGACCGCTTGTCATCGCCCATCATGCAAAGAGCTCGCAGGCCGAGGCCGATTGGATCGCCGAGCACATCGAGTATCTCCATGCGCAGGGAGCCGCCTACCGCGACATCTGCATCCTGTACCGCGCACACTACGTCACGCGCTCGGTCGAGGAGCGACTTGCCGCGCATCAGATTCCCTACACCATCTACAGCGGTGTGCAGTTCTTCGACCGGCGCGAGGTCAAAGACGCGTTGTCGTACCTGCGCATGGTGCAGTTCCACGATGACCTGTCGTTCCAGCGCATCGCCAACGTTCCCAAGCGCAACCTGGGAGAACGCCGCATGCGCTTCCTGCGCAACTACGCCGACGGTACGGGCATGTCGCTGTTCGAAGCGCTGCGCGCATCGCTCGACAGCGCCATCATGAAGGGCACCAAGGCGGCCCAGTTCGTCGAGCTCATCGACCGGTTCACCCCGCAGGCGGAGCAGCGCCGCGTGTCCGAGCTGCTGAGCGACCTTCTTGAGAAGAGCGGCTACGAGGACATGCTGCGCACCGCCGGCGACCAGGAGCGCTTGGACAACCTGGCCGAGCTGCGCCAATCGGTCTACGAATACGAGACCACCTGCGGCGAGGAGGCGACGATCGACCACTACCTGGCGCACGTCGCCCTGTTCAGCAACCTCGACGCCGGCATGGACGCCGACAAGGTGAAGCTCATGACCATCCACGCCGCCAAGGGATTGGAGTTTCCGCACGTCGTGCTCTGCTCGCTCGACGAGGGCGTGCTGCCGGCACGCAAGACGCGCACGACCGAGGCCATGGAGGAGGAGCGTCGCCTGGCGTTCGTCGCCATCACCCGCGCCCAGCAGTCGCTCGCGCTCACCTGCGCGGACGGCACCACGCACAACGGCATGCCGCGTTATCCATCCCGGTTCGTGTTCGACATCGACCAGAGCCTGCTCGACCTGACGGAGCCATGGGAGGATTCGCTCGTGCACGACGCTCGGGTCTACTACGACTTCAGCACCAAACGCCTTTCCAGCGCGGAGGCGAGAACCGTGCTCACACGCGGCACGCGGGTTGCGCATCCGGTGTTCGGCGCGGGCACCGTGGTCGACGTCGATACGACGGAGGAGTCCTACGAGGTGCAGTTCGACCGCTTCGACACGCCGCGCACGTTGTCGTTCAACGCGAAACTGCAGGTGGAAAAGGCGTAGCGGCGCTGTGCGGCAGGCGCCTGGCATGCAGCTGGGCGGCTCGTGAGACGCTCAGCCGAGCCTCCAGCAAGCGCTCAGGCATGCGGCTGTCTCTCATACAGCCGTGCGTTCCCGCCTCTGCCCGCCAGTCGCTGGGCGCAGCGGGGTGACGATGCCCGCATGAACGCCGCAGGCGCGGTCGAAACGTCTGGCGCCGAGCGAGCACAGGCGCAGCCGAGCCGCGCTCCTTATGCGCGGGGCTTTTCCGCCAGCACGCACACGTAACCGCGGGTGCGGTCGTGCATGACGCGCAGGTTCGCGAATCCCGCTTCGCGCACGGCGTCTTTGAGCTGCGCTGGCGTGTAGAGCGTCATCACGTCGATCTGCTCGGCGATGGCCTGGTCCTTCTCCGACGAGCCATCTGACTCGTTGCAGATGAACAGCACGCCGCCCGGCTTGAGCACGCGCTTGATCTGGGCAAGCGCTCCGGCGAAATCAGGCCAGAAGTACACCGTCTCGAACGCCGTCGCCGCATCGAACGCGTCGTCGTCGAAGGGCAGCGCGCCCACATCGCCCTGCACGACCTCCACCTGGCCCTCTTTTATCTGCGCGGCGCAGGTCTCACGCGAAAGATTCACCGACACGTCCGAGTAGTCGATGCCGCACACCTTCCCCGCCGGCGCCTTCGCAAGCAGCCGCAACAGGTTCGCTCCGCCGCCGCAGCCGCAGTCGAGCACGCGCGCATCGTCCGCGAGCGAAAGGTAGGACAGCCCCCAGTTGGCGAGCATCTCGTGATGGCCGGCGTTCATGCGCTCGAGCAGGGCGTATCCATCTGCGCCCTGGGGCTTTTCCGGATTGCCCGCGGGAACCTTGTAATCCATGCTGCCTACTTCCCTTCCGAAGCGAACGCGCGCAGAAGCACGTCGCTTACGAGTTCGACCTGCGCCGGCGTCGCATTGAGGCACGGCACGTACGAGAACGGAACCGCGTCGGCGGCTTTGCCGGCTTCCTTCAGATGCACCTGCCACGCAGGCTCGATGTCGTGCGGGATGTCGTAGTACGTCTCCAGGCAGTCGACCGAGAAATTGGGGCACACGAAGTACAGCGTGCCCGCGATGTCGCGCTGCGCCAGCTCGGCGAACACGTGGTCGGTGAACGGGCTCACCCATTCGCGCTCCTTGTCGAAGCGACTCTGGTACCCCACGACCCACGAATCCGCGCCGATGCCCAGCTCGGCGGCGACGGCCTCGCAAGTTGCATGGGTCGTCTTCTCGTACGTGTCGCCGTTCTGCACGTCGGATAGGGGGATCGAGTGGAACGACATCATCAGCACGTCGCCTGCAGCGGCGTCGAAGCCAGCGGCGCGGATGTTCTGCGCGATGGCGCGCACATACAGCGGGTTGTCGCTGTACCCATTGATGACGTGGCACGAAACGTCCTCGGCGCCCTTCGCCTTCTTCCACGTCGCCAGATCGTCCTCGACGACGCCGACCGTGCTGAACGCCGCCTGCGGATACAGCGGCAGCACGAACAGCTCGCGGCAACCCGCCCCGCGCAGCTCGTCGAGTGCGTCGGTCATCGCAGGCGTGCCGAAGCTCATGCCGGCGCGCACGAGCACGTTCTCTCCTGCTTGCTGCAGCTTCTCCTGCACAGCCTGCGCGATGTGCTCGTGGTCGATGATGAATTGGAAGCCCTCGCCCGTCCAGATGGTCTGATACTTCGCCGCCGACTTCTTGCTGCGCGTCGGCAGGATGCAGTGGCGCAGGATGAACGACCAAGCCTTGGGGTTCATCGGGCAGATGCGCGGGTGGCTCAGGAACTGTTCGAGGTACGCCCCTACCGCCTCGGGCGTCGGTGCTTCCGGCGATCCGGTGTTGACGATGACGACGCCCCGCAACTCGTTTGAACTCATATGCTCCCTTTCGGTTCGGACGGCCCCCGCCGTGGTTTCACTCGTCCATTGTGAATATGCTGCGGTTGACTTGCAAGCGCGCGACCCGCGCCCGCGCAGAAACCCGACAGGGGCGGCCGCCCGCAAAGCGGCAGAACTCGATGACGCGGCCGGCGCAACGACGGCACGCTGGAGCACATGCCGTTCGTCTGACGCTGCGAAAGCGTCTCGGGCTCCGAGGTCAGCCCGACCGACATCGATGAGGCACTCGAACGCCGCTCACCGCAATCGCTGGCGCATGCGGCTGTTTGGCGTTTGCGTGCGTTCCCGCGTGCACGCTTCCCTTTGCACGCACAGATTGAGTACGCTGGGGCGCAATGCCCCTAGTGCGCCATGCGGCCAGGGCAGCATGCAACGCAACCATCAAAGGGGACTCACTCATGATCGACCGGCTGGTCCGCCGCTTCGTCAAGGACAGCGACAACGTCTCCGACGAGCACGTGCGCACCGCGTACGGCATGTTCGCCGGCGTCGTCGGCATCATCTGCAACGTGGCGCTCTGCGTCGCAAAGGGCGCTATCGGCATCCTGTCGGGGTCGGTGTCCATCGTGGCCGACGCCCTGAACAACTTGTCGGACGCTTCGAGCAACATCATCACCCTCGCTGGCTTCAAGCTGGCGAGCCGTCCCGCCGACGACGAGCACCCGTACGGCCACGGCCGCTTCGAGTACCTGTCGTGCCTGGCCGTATCGGTCCTCATCCTGGTCATCGGCGTCGAGCTCGTGCGCGAGTCGCTGAACAAGATCATCAATCCCGAACCCATCGAGTTCAGCCTGGCCACCGCTATCGTCTTGCTGCTTTCCATCGCCGTCAAATGGTGGATGCAGCATTTCAACGCGACCATCGGCAAGCGCATCTCGTCGGACGCACTGCAGGCTACGGCCGTGGACTCGCGCAACGACGTGATCACGACGGCGGCCGTACTCGCCGCTACGGCCGTGTCCGCATTCACCAACGTGAACCTCGACGGCTGGGCGGGCCTGGCCGTCGGCGTCTTCATCATCGTGAGCGGCATCGGGCTCCTGCGCGACGCCGTCGACCCGCTGCTCGGGCGCGCACCCGACCCCGAGACTGTGAAAGCGATCCACGACAAGATCATGAGCTACCCCGGCGTGCTCGGCACGCACGACCTGATGGTGCACGACTACGGCCCCGGACGCCGGTTCGCGAGCGCCCACGTGGAGATGGCGGCTGAAACCGACCCACTTGAGAGCCATGACACCCTCGACAACATCGAGGAGGCGTTCAAGCGCGAGGACGGCCTGCTCATGGTGCTGCACTACGACCCCATCGTCACCACCGACACGAAGACGTCGGAGATGCGCACCTGGGTGGCCGGCCAGGTGAAGACCATCGACCCGCGGCTCACCATCCACGACTTCCGCACCGTGCCCGGGCCCACGCACACCAATGTCATCTTCGACGTCGTGCGCCCGCACGACCTCTCGCTGTCCGAAGACGAGCTGAAGGACCGCATCGCCGAGCTCGTCTGCGCACAATACCCGAAGGCCATCTGCAAGATCACGGTCGATTCGAGCTACGTGTCGGCGCAATAGCGCTTCGAGGAGCGCCTTCCCTACGCGAGCACCTTGGTTACGCGAGGACCTCGGGGTTCAGGCAATCGGCCGGACGCCGCCCGCAGACGACGTCGATAGCGCTGCGCGCCGTGCGTTCAGCCAGCTCACGACCCGATTCCTCCGACCAGTACGCCGCATGCGGCGTAAGCACCGTGTGCGGGGCCGAAAGCAGCGGGTCGTCGGGCAGGATGGGCTCGTGCTCGAACACGTCGATGCCCGCGCCCCACAGACGCCCCGCGCCCAGCGCTTCCGCGAGCGCCGCCGTGTCGACGATGGGCCCGCGCGCCGTGTTGACGAGCACGGCCGTCGGCTTCATAAGCGCCAGACGATGCGCGTCGATCAGATGGCGCGTGTCGTCGGTGAGCGCGCAATGCAGGCTTACGACGTCGGCCGTGCGCAGCAGCTCGTCGAGCTCGAGCGTGCGATACCCTTCAGGCGTGGTCGCACCGGGCGCAAGCGAGCGCGACCAGCACACCACGTCGAACCCGAGGCCCGCCGCCTTGCGCGCGCAGGCGCGGCCGATGGCGCCCATGCCCACGACGCCGAACGTGCGCCCCTTCGCCTGGCCGAGCGGGCGCGTGCCCGCATAGTCCCAGATGCCGGCCCGCAGGTTCGCATCCTGCTCGTTGATACGGCGCAGCACCGCCAGCGCGAGCGCAATCGCATGGTCCGACACGACCTCGTTGGCGTACCCGGGCGCCGTGCAGACGGCCACGCCCGCGCGCGTCGCCGCGGCGACGTCGATGCTGTCGTAGCCGACGCCGGTGCGGCTTACCACCTTGAGCCGGGGCGCAAGCGCCTCGAAAACGCGCGCCGGGAACTCGCCGTACGAGGTGATGATGCCGTCCGCCCCCTGCGCGTTTCTGATGATGGCGTCGGCAGGACGCTCGTCGAACCGCTCGAGCTCGACGCCCGCCTCGGCCGCTATGCGCTCCACCAGATCGTAGTTCTCCAAATCGAAATCGACGACGGCGATCTTTGCCATCCTACCGAGCTCCCTTCTCAATACGCTCCCACGCGCCGACGTCCCATCGAAGCAAAAGGCGTCGACGCAGTGCTTAACCGATGCGCGGCTTCATGCTGCCTTGCTTGAAGCGCAGGTTCAAGCGACGCCTCGCTTCGCGCCGTGGTTCGTTCCGCCGGTTCCCAGTATGCCGCGCACACTTCCTCCCGGACGGCACGAAACGACGGCCGGCTTATGCCGCGGCGCGCTTTCCGCGCGCGTCCTTCGTGCCGAACCCGCCGAGGCAGATGTAGACGACGACGCCCGCCGCCAGCAGGAACTGGTACCACAGCGTGGGAATGATGGCCACCGACGCCACGCCCGACAGCCCCGCCGCGACGAGCAGCTGCGCGCCGTACGGGATGATGCCCTGCATGATGCACGACGAAGTGTCCAGAATCGACGCCGCCTGCCGGGGCTCGACGCCGTACTCGTCGCTGAGCTGGCGCGCGATGGGACCGGCCATGACGATGGCCACCGTGTTGTTCGCCGCCGTTACGTCGAGCGTCATCGTGAGCACGGCGATACCGGCCATGCCGCCGCGTTTGCCGTGGAAGTGCTTGTGGACGAACGCGAGGATGGCCGCGAACCCACCGTGCACCTCCATGAGCGCGCCGATGGCCGCAACGAGCACCGTCACGATGATCGTCTCGAACATGCCCGACGCGCCCGTGCCCATGGCCTCGAGCGCGCTCTCGACGCCGAGCGTTCCCACGGCCAACCCCGACACGAGCGTCAGGATGATGCCGATGCCGAGCACGGCGAACACGTTGATGCCGCAGAGCGCGAGCGCCAGCACCACGAAGTACGGCAGCGCGAGCACGATGTTGAACGCGAACGACCCCATCTCGACGACCGGCTGCCCCGCCGTGACCACGCACAGCACTACCACCGTGAGCGCCGCCATGGGCAGGGCGATCTTCGAGTTCTCCGCGAACTTCGCGCGCATCTCGACGCCCTGGGTCTTGGTCGCCGCGATGGTGGTGTCGGAGATGAACGACAGGTTGTCGCCGAACATCGCGCCGCCGACGATCGAGCCGATGGCGAGCGCCATGTCGATGCCGGTGTCGTTGGCGACCGTCACCGCGATGGGCGCGAGCACCGTGATCGTGCCGACAGACGTTCCCATGGCGAGCGAGATGATGGACGCGATGACGAACAGCCCCGGCACGGCGTACCTGCTCGGCACGACGTTGAGCAGCATGTTCGCCGTGCTCTCCGCGCCGCCCGCGGCGCTCGCCAGCCCGCTGAACACGCCCGCGAACAGAAAGATGAACACCATGATGACGATGTTCTCGTCGCCGATGCCACGCGCGCAGACGCGGATCTTCTCGTCGAACGACAGGCCCCGGTTCTGCAGGAACGCCACGGCGAGCGCCACGAGGAACGCGACGACGACCGACATGACGTAGAAGCCCATGCGGCCGGGCAGCGGATGGATGTACTCGAAGTAGATGCCGGCGCCCAGATACAGCACCAGGAACACCACGATGGGCAGAAGCGCCCAGCCGTTGGGAGCGCGTGCGGGCAGCGCGTCGGCGCGCGCCCTCAGCTGCTCGGTTTCGACGCTGGCCTGCGCGTCGAGCGCTTGGCCGCGTTTGCTCTGTGCCATGCAAAACTCCTCATCCCCGGCCTTTTGGTTCCGACGGAACATCATACCGCAACGCGCGGCACCGCCGCCGGCCGTTCGCTTGCACGCCGAATGCTGCCGACGGGAAACATTCCGGCAAATTAATCCCCACATGTACAGTAACGGTGATACAGTATCCCGAAAGCAGAACCGCCCGCGCATTTCGGGAATCGCGGGGTTTCAAACCAGAGGGGGTTGGGCTTATGGCCGTTATGGACAAGATCAAGGCGAACGCCATCAGCGTTGCCGTGAACAAGGGCTTCGACATGCTGATGAAGGACTTCGACGGCAACCTGCCGAAGGTCGAGGGCATCATCGGCAAGTTCGTCGGACAGGGCGACGACGTCAACGACGCGCAGATGCGCCTGTTCCACATGATCATCGGCGAGATGAAGGATCCGAACAACAACTGGCGGCGGCTCGTCGACCACATCCGGACCGATATCGACCCCGAGATCATCCGCACGTTCCTGCAGAACTTCTTCGTGAACTCCGTCACCATCGGCGGCAACATCCAGCGCCAGGTCAACGAGAAGGAGCAGTGCAACTGCCCGTGGGCCATCCTCATGGACCCCACCACGGCGTGCAACCTGCACTGCCAGGGCTGCTGGGCCGCCAACTACACCGACAACAAGCAGAAGAGCCTGACGTACGACGAGATGAACAACGTCGTCAAGCAGGGCAAGGAGCTGGGCACGTACGTGTACCTGTTCACGGGCGGCGAGCCGCTCGTGCGCAAACACGACCTCATCCGCCTGTGCGAAGAGCACCCCGACTGCATGTTCTCGGCGTTCACCAACGGCACGCTTGTCGACGAGCAGTTCGCCGACGACATGCTGCGTGTGAAGAACTTCATCCCGGCGTTCTCCATCGAGGGCTTCGAGGAAGCCACCGACGCACGGCGCGGCCAGGGCACGTTCAAGAAAGTCACGCATGCCATGGACCTGCTGCGCGAGCGCCATCTGCCGTTCGGCGCGTCGCTGTGCTACACGTCGCAGAACTACGACTCCATCACGTCGGACGAGTTCATCCAGTTCCTCGTGGACGAAGGGGTCCTGTTCTCGTGGATCTTCACGTTCATCCCCGTGGGAGTGGGCTCGCCCGTCGAGCTTCTGGCCTCGGCCGACCAGCGCGCCGGTATGTACCACAAGGTGCGCGACGACTGGCGCCACAACGTTCCCATCTTCTTCGCCGACTTCTGGAACGACGGCGAGTACACCGGTGGCTGCATCGCCGGCGGGCGCCGCTTCCTGCACATCAACGCGGCCGGCGACGTGGAGCCGTGCGGGTTCATCCACTACTCCGATTCGAACATTCGCGAGAAGACGCTGCTCGAATGCTACAAGAGCCCGCTGTTCGAGTCGTACCGCGCCCACCAGCCGTTCAACACGAATATGCTGCGCCCGTGCCCGCTGCTCGACAACCCCGCCATGCTCGCCGAGATCGTGCACGAGACCGGCGCGCGCTCGACCGACTACACGCACCCCGAAAACGTGGACGACCTGGTGAAGAAGACCGAGAAGGCCGCAAGCGACTGGGCCGTCGAATCCGAGCCGCTCTGGGAGCGCTCGCCGAAGAAGCGCCTGTCCGACCGCCTGGTCGAGGAGGGCAAGAGCCCGACCGCGTGGGTTGACTAGCGAGCGCAGCCATGGGGTTTCGCCCGCCATGGGGTCATCGCCCGGTTGTCGATGACCATGGGCCGAAACGCCGCGGATCATCGCCCGCCCGGCGACGTCATCGGGCGGACATCATCTCAACACCGTCTTGCGGCCGTCGCCCCTGCCGACGCCGCCCGTGGTCCGACACAGCCTTGAAGGCCATCGTCGCCACGGGCGGCGTTTTTTCGGTCGTCCATGGGGTCATCGAAGTCGTTTGAAGGAAGTGTGACGGACCTGCCGCCAACCTTTAAGACTCGTTTCAGGTAGGTCTCCTATATTTGCACCATCGTCGATGCGAGAGCGTGAACGGCAGCAAGGCAAGAGCCTTCCGAACCGCAAACGAACTCGGCGCTCTCGCCCGACGACCCTTGACAGACTCCGGCGCAACCGGAGACCAGATGACCCGTGGCATCGACCGACGTCTGAGCAACCGCACACATTGGCGCCCTGTTCCCAGCGCCTACCTTCTTTCCCAAACTTTCGTCGATTGACTGCCCTGATAACCGGCGGAACCTCCCCCTCGTTGGTTCCGCCGGTTCTTTTTTTGCCCTGAACAGGTGAGACAGACGTTTCCAACGAACGCGGCGCAGAGCGTCGGCGCCTAACAGGCCCGCGATGGGCGATTCGCATCAAATCCCTGCGCGTACGGGCGGCCATAGCGCAGCGTCGCCCGCCTTCGCCACAACGCTCGCAGCCATGAGCGCTATCCGGCATCTGCGAGGGCGCCGCGCCTCACGGGCGCTTTCAGCGCTGCGCGCCCAACGCCGCGACGGCGTCGAAGAGCTCGTCGGCGACCGCGTCCTTCGACTGCAGCGGATGCGCTTCGGCGCCCGCGGCCGTCACGAACGTCACCTCGTCGTCGTCTTTTCCGAACGTGTGTCCGCCGCCGACGCGGTTGGCCACGATGAGATCCGCCTTCTTGCGCTCGAGCTTTCCCCGGGCGTTTTCGACCACGTTGTCCGTCTCGGCCGCGAACCCGACGACGACCTGGCCCGGAGTCGCATGGGCGCCCACGTACGCGAGGATGTCCTCGGTGCGCTCCAGATCGATGCGGCTGAGCGCGTCGTCGTCGCGTCCCTTCTTCAGCTTGTGGTCGGCCGGAGCCGCCGGACGCGCATCGGCCACGGCCGCGGCGCACACGACGATGTCGCTTTCCGCGAGGCGCGCCTTCACAGCTTCCGCCATCTGGGCCGCCGTCTCAACGGGCACGACCTGTGCCTGCGCCGGCGCCTCGAGCGAAACCGGACCGGACACGAGCGTGACCTGCGCCCCGCGTGCGACGGCTGCACGTGCGACGGCGTAGCCCATCTTCCCCGACGAGTGGTTGGTGATGAACCGCACTGGGTCGATCGGCTCGCGCGTGGGGCCGGCCGTCACGAGCACGCGCTTGCCCGCCAGGTCGCGCTTGGGATTCGCCGCCGCGATGACCGCTTGCGCGATGGCCTCCGGGTCGGCAAGCCGCCCCCTCCCCACATCACCGCAGGCCAGATAGCCCGCATCGGCTTCGACGATCGTCATGCCGCGCGCCTTGAGCTCGCGCAGGTTGCGCTGCGTCGCCGGATTCTCGTACATGTGCACGTTCATGGCCGGCGCGATGACGATGGGAGCCGTAGTGGCGAGCGCCGTAGTCGTCAGCAGGTCGTCTGCGATGCCCCAGGCCAGCTTTGCCGCCACGTTGGCCGTGCACGGCGCGATGACGAACACGTCGGCCTCCGATGCGAGCGAGATGTGGTGGATGGGGTCGGACGGATTGTCGAACAGCCCCAGTCCCACCGGTTCGCGCGTGAGGGCGCGAAACTGCAGCGGGTCGATGAAGTGCGTCGCATGCTCGGTCATGACGACCTTCACGCGCATGCCAGCCTTTTGCAGCGCGCGCACGAGCTCGCACGCCTTGTACGCCGCCACACAGCCGGTCACGCCCACGAGCACCGTCTTCTGCTGCGCGGCAGCCGCGTTTTCGGCTTTCGTCTCGTCCATCGCCCCAGTCCTCTCATCCGGCGTCCGCTGCGCGAACGCATTCGTATTACGGTCCCGCCGCACCTCAAAGCAGCTGCCGCCTCAGCTCCTACCGCTGCAGTTCCCAGGGCACGCCGTCGATCGCGGGCGTCGGCGCGTCCGCGAGCAGCGCTTCCACTTCGCGGCCCGCGTCGGTCACGCCCGTCGAGCGCTCCGCCAAGCCCTCGAGCACGTCCCGCAGGTCGCGTGGCAGCCGATCCGCGAACGACAGCCGCTCACCCGTCGTCGGATGGTCGAACGCGAGCCGGTACGAATGCAGGAACTGCCGGTGCAGGCCGCGGTCGGCCTCGGGCGCCTTGGGTTTGTTCGCCGTATACAGCGGGTCGCCCACGAGCGGGTGCTTCGTGTACTCCATGTGCACGCGGATCTGATGCGTGCGCCCGGTGAACAGTTTGCAGTCTATCAGGGTGTAGCCGTTGTCGCGCCGTCCGCATTCGAATCGTTCGAGCACGCGGAACGTCGTGACCGCGTCGCGGGCCTGCGGCACGTCGCGCACCGCCTGACGCAGACGGTCGCGCGGCGAGCGCGTGAGCGGGGCGTCGATCATGCCCGTGTCCGGCACGATGATGCCGTGCACGAGCGCCAGGTAGTGCCGGTCGACCGAGCGCTCGCGAATCTCGTCCATGAGCGCGTAGCCGGCCGCATCGTTCTTCGCAGCCAGCATGAGCCCCGACGTGTCCATGTCGAGGCGGTGCACTATGCCGAGGCGGTCGCGTTCGCCCTGGACATCGCACAGATGGTCGGCGCCGCAGTGGTAGATGAGGGCGTTCACGAGCGTGCCCTCGCGGTGGTCGACCGACGGATGGCAGACGAGTCCCGCCTGCTTCGACAGCACGATGACGTCGTCATCCTCCATGCGGATGTCGAGCTCGATCGGCTCGCCGCGGAGCGGTGTGGGCTCCTCGGTTTCGGGAACCTCGTAGACGATGGGGCTGCCGGCGCGGACGAGGTCCTTCTTGCTCGCCGGCTCGCCGCCAACGAGCACGAGCCCCGCCTCGATGGCCTTCGCGGCGGCGCTGCGGCTGGCGTAGAGCCCCCGCGCGGCGCAGAGCGCGTCGAGCCGCATGCCCTCGTCGCCCGCTTGGGCCATGTACATGCGCGAGACCGCCATCAGCGCTCACCTGCGCTTTCGTCGCCATCTTCCTTCACCGGCGATGCTACCGTCTGCGCGTGCTCCGACGCGCTCGCAGCGTCGTCCGCAGGCTGCTCGCATCCATCGTCCGCGGCGCCCTCAGCCGCCTGCGCGCCGTCGCCTTGCGCAGCGGCTTCATCCCCATCGTCGCCCTCGTGCACGCCGTAAATCAGAAGCCCCAGGATGAGCAGCACGAATCCGCACGTTACGCCGATGTCGGCGACGTTGAACACCGGGAAGTCGAAGAAGCTGAACTCGATGAAGTCCATGACGAACCCGCGAACGAAGCGGTCGATCGCATTGCCGATGCCGCCGGCGATGATGAGCGCGATGCCCACCGTCGCAAGCCAGCCCTGCTCGCGCGCGGTGATGACGAAGTAGACCGCCAGCGCCGCGCACACGATAAGCGAGAACACGCCGAGCGCCACCGTCGAGTTGGAGAACATGCCCCACGCCCCTCCGGTGTTGTGCACGACGCGGAAGTCGATCAACCCGAGATACGGGCCGCCCACCAGGGCGTTCGCCGGATACGCGAGGAACACCGCCTTCGTCGCCGCATCGAGCGTGAGCCACCCCGCGATGATAGCGCACAGCGTGATGACGCGCGCCTTGACGGCACGGCCGCGGTTCGGCTTGGTCTTCGATTCTTCCGCCAAGATGTCCGATTCCTTCCCTGCGGGCGCGCTGCGCTTGCGCATCGCCGCGCCCATCGCATCACCCACATGCCAAGACGCGCGGTGCCGGCCCCGCCTTCCCAAGGGAAAGCCGAAACCGGCACCGCTTCTGCATGCTTCTTTCGAGCCTATTCCGCTTCGGCCTCGCTGAAGCCGATCTGGTCGAGCGCATCGCCGCAGCGCTTGCACACGCCGGGGTGGTTCGGGTTGCCGCCGAGCTCGCGGTAGTTCCAGCAGCGCGGGCACTTCTCGCCTGCGGCCGGCTTAACCGTCACGGAAACCTCGGCGCCCTCGGACGCCTCCGCGAACGTGACGCCGGACACGATGAACAGCTCCTCGTACTCCGGCTCCGAAAGCGCCGCAAGCACGTCGAGCGTAGCCTTCGGGGCTGAGATGGTGACGGCCGCCTCCTGGCTTTTGTTGATGCGCTTGGCTGTGCGCTCGTCCTCAAGCTGCTTCATGACGACCTCGCGTACGCCCATGACCTGGTCGAACAGGTCGAGCACCTCACGCGCCTCGTCGGCGGGCACCAGCGGCACGAACGTGTCGTCGTCGGGCCAGCCGGCCAGCTGCGAGCTGATGGGGCGCCCGGCGCGGTTGCGCGCGGCCTCCGGGTAGTGCTCCCACACCTCGTCGCACGTGAACGACAGGATGGGCGACAGGATGCGCACGAGCGCCTCGAGCACGTTGAACAGAACCGTCTGCGCGCTGCGGCGCTTGGGCGATGCGGGCGCCTCGGAGTACAGGCGGTCCTTGCACACGTCCATGTACACGGCGGACAGGTCGCCCACGACGTAGTCGTACACCGCTCGGTACACGCCGTGGTAGTCGTACGACAGATAGTCGTCCTTCACCTCGTGCACGAGCTGCTGCGTGCGAGCGAGCATCCACTGGTCGATCGGCGCAAGTTCATCCCATGACGTAACAGCGCAGGTCTGCTCGTCGAAGTCGGCCAGGTTGCCCAGCAGGAAGCGGAACGTGTTGCGGAAGCGGCGGTACGTGCCCACCACCTGGTCGAGGATCTTCTCGGACACGCGCGCGTCGTGCGAGTAGTCGACGCTGGCCACCCACAGGCGCAGCACGTCGGCGCCGTACTTGGACGTGACCTCGGCCGGGTCGATGCCGTTGCCCTTGGACTTCGACATCTTCTCGCCGTTCTCGTCCACCGTGAAGCCGCAGTGCATGACCGTCTTATAGGGCGGCACGCCGTACGCGCCGATGCTGGTCAGAAGCGAGGACTGGAACCAGCCGCGATGCTGGTCGGAACCTTCGAGGTACATCTCGGCCGGGAAGTGCAGTCCCTCCGACGCGCGATGCTTGAGCACCGACGTGTGCGACACGCCGCTTTCCCACCAGACGTCGAGGATGTCCTTCTCGGGCAGAAGCTCGGTGCAGCCGCACTTGGGGCACTTGGTGCCGTGCGGCAGGTACTCCGACGGCTTCTTCGTGAACCAGGCGTCGGCGCCTTCCTTGTAGAACAGGTCGATGACCGCGTCGAACGTCTCCTCGGTCGCGACGGTCTCGCCGCACTTCGCGCAGGTGAACACCGGAATGGGCACGCCCCACGAGCGCTGGCGCGAGATGCACCAGTCAGGACGGTCGGCCACCATGGACCCGATGCGGTTCTGGGCCCACGACGGCACCCACTCGACCTTGTTGTGGATGGCGTCGAGCGCGCGCTCGCGCAGGCCGTTGGCGTCCATCGACACGAACCACTGCGTGGTTGCGCGGAAGATGACGGGGTTGTGGCAGCGCCAGCAGTGCGGGTAGCTGTGCGTGATGTCGAGCTTGCCGGCGAGCACGTCGCGCTCGCGCAGCCAGTCAATGATGACGGGGTTGGCCTCGTCGGTGTCCATGCCCGCGAACGGACCGCCGTCCTCGGTGAAGCGGCCGTCGTCGTCAACCGGCATGAGCGTGGGCAAGTCGAACTCCTGGCCCACCAGGTAGTCGTCCTGGCCATGGCCCGGAGCGGTGTGGACGCAGCCGGTGCCGTCGTCGAGCGTGACGTGGTCGCCGTAGACGACGCGGCCCTTCATCTCGTTGTGGACCGGGCAGGTGTAGGTGAGCCCGGTCATGGTCTTGCCCTTCATGCGGATGGGCGTGCCCGACTCATCGGAGACGATCGAGTAATCGCCCCAGTCCAGAAGCCCCGCGACCTTTTTGACGAGGGCCTCGGCCATGATCATGTTGTATCCCTGGGCGCGCACCATCACGTAGTCGGCGTCAGGCGCCACGCACACGGCGACGTTGGCCGGCAGCGTCCACGGCGTCGTGGTCCAGATGAGGATCCACGCGTCGCCCTCGGCGCCGGCGGCCTCGAACAGGCCCGGCATGGCGTCGAGCTTGAAGCGCACGTAGATGGACGGCGAGACCTCGTCGCCGTACTCGATTTCCGCCTCGGCGAGCGCCGTGTGGCAGTGCTTGCACCAGTGGATCGGCTTGCGGCCGCGGTAGATGTCGCCGTCGAGGTACATCTTCTTGAACACCTCGACGTTGCCGGCCTCGAAGTTGGGCACGAACGTGAGGTACGGATGGTCCCAGTCGGCGTTGACGCCCAGGCGCTTGAAGCCCTCGCGCTGGATGTCGACGTACTTCTCGGCCCACTGGCGGCACAGGCGGCGCAGCGTGGGCTGGTCGGTTTTGGCCATCTTTTCCTTGCCGAGGGTCTCCTCGACCATGTGCTCGATCGGCTGGCCGTGGCAGTCCCAGCCGGGAATGTAAGGCGTGTAGTAGCCGAGCTGCGCATGGCTCTTGTTGACGAAGTCCTTGAGCGTCTTGTTGAACGCGTGACCGATGTGGATGGGGCCGTTTGCGTACGGCGGGCCGTCGTGCAGGACGAAGGGCTTGCCGTCCTTGTTCTTCTCGAGCACCTTGCCGTACAGGTCCTCCTCGCGCCACTTCTCCAGACGCTTGGGCTCGTTCTCCGGCAGATTCGCTTTCATGGCGAAGTCCGTCCGAGGCAGGTTCATCGTCTTCTTGTACGTGTTCGCCACGACGCAACCGTCCTTTCGCAAACGCGCAGCGCGCGCTTGAATATCCCCTGTATACAGATTCTCAAAGTATAGATGAAACCCACTGAGCGGCTTCAAGCCCGCTCCACATTTCAGAATTGCGACACTAACGGCGGGTGAGCGTCCGCAGCGGGCTCAAGCAGAACCGTGCTGCCGTCGCGAAAGCCCGCCCCTCCCCACCCGACCGCGACCTGCGAAATTCCACCGAAACGGCCCGGATGGGCAACTTCGCTGCATTCGCGAGCAGGCGTATTGAGCGCCGGCACGGCGTTGCCTTACAATGGCTCGTGCACACACCGCATCGAGGCCCATGGGGGTACCTGAATGGATTTTTCGATAGTCAGCGACTCGAGCTGCAACCTGCTCGAAGAAACAATCGACGAGTTCGACATCACGATTCTGCCGTTGACGTTCATGGTCGACGGCGAGCAGTACGCCAGCTACGTCAAAGGCCGCAAGACCGACCTCAAGCAGTTCTACGACATGATCCGCGACGGCAAGACCATCACCACGTCGCTGCCGAACATCCAGGATTCCGAGCGCTCCATCACCGAGCTTCTGGACAAGGGACGCGACGTTTTGTACATCGGGTTCTCAAGCGGCCTGTCCGGCACGTACGAGGCGACGTCGGCCCTGCTCGAAGAGCTGAAGAAGCGCTATCCCGAGCGCAAGATCTACCACGTCGACACCTTCGGCGCGTCGCTTGGCGAGGGGCTTCTGGTGTACAAGGCCGCGTGCATGGCGCGCGACGGCGCCTCGATCGAGGAAACGTACCAGTGGGTGCTCGACAACCGGTTCCACCTGGCCCATTGGTTCACCGTCGACAAGCTGGAGTACCTGTGGCGCGGCGGCCGCGTGTCGCGTTCGAGCGCCTGGGCGGGCGACGTGCTCAACATCAAGCCGGTCATGCACATGGACGACGCGGGGCACCTCATCCCGGTGTACAAGGTGCGCGGACGCAAGAAGTCGATCCTCGGCATGTTCGAGCACATGGTCGATTCGGCGATCGAGCCCATCGGCGAGCAGACTGTCTTCATCACGCACGGCGACTGCGAGGACGACGCGAAGTTCTTGGCCGACAAGATCCGCCAGAAGTGGGGCAACAAGGACATCCGCTGGAACTACGTCGACCCGGTCATCGGCGCGCACTGCGGCCCGGGCACGCTGGCGCTGTTCTTCCTAGCACAGCAGCGCTAACAGGCGGCGCCGTTCGGCGCGGCGCGATTTTAAGAGAAGCGATTTCGAACAGGGCGGCGGCTCCGCACGGGGCCGCCGCCCTTCGCATATGC
The DNA here is from genome assembly GCA_903789375.1 of uncultured Eggerthellaceae bacterium. GTDB lineage: Bacteria > Actinomycetota > Coriobacteriia > Coriobacteriales > Eggerthellaceae > CAIFEB01. The sequence continues at coordinate 215,641 of CAIFEB010000001.1, forward strand.
AGATGCACGCTGGGCCCGCGCGCAAGCCGCTCGCATGCGTTCGCGGCCCATGGCTCGCTCTCGCCAAAGGGCTGCCGCATGCCGTGCGGCGTGGGCGCTAGTCCGCGACGCCGCCCGCCCGTGGCGGGACGATCACGTCGTAGCGCACGGCCTTGCCCGCGATGGCGTAGCTCGGCTTCGCGCCGGCAAGATGCGGTCCTTTGGCCGGACGCTTCACGACGACCTTGCGCGGGTGGGCGGCGAGCGCCGCGCGCAGAAGCGCCTCCTCGTCGCACGCCGGACCCTCGAGCCGGTGAATCAGCTGGAACTTCTTCTTCACCTGGGCGGATTTCGTGCGTGCGGGAAACATGGGATCGAGCAGCACGACATCGGGCGCGCGTGTCAGAGCCGGCAGCGCCTGTATGCTGTCCTCGCAGCGCAGCTCCATGCGCGCGACGGCGTCCGCCAGACGCGGATCGCGCGCTCCTCGCTCGAGCGCGTCAGACAGAAGTGCGCAGATGACGGGGTCGCGCTCGAACAGGATAACGCGGAAGCCCGCCGCCGCGAGCAGCAGCGAGTCCTGGCCGAACCCCGCCGTCGCGTCGACGACGAGCGGCAGCTCGGCTCCCGCCGCGCGCTTCGTGCGCGCCGCGCGAACGACGAGCTCGCGCGACAGGCTGTCCGGGCGAAGCCGGCGCACCTCGTCGGCGAAGTCGCAGCGGCACGTAAGCGCGCCCGCCGTGAGCGCGCAACCCTGCGCGTCGACGACCAGGCAGAGCGCGTCGTCTGTCGGCTGCTCTGAAACGCAGGGAACGCCGATGCGCGCGGCGAGCGCGCAGGCGCGGTCGGCGCACGCAGCATCGGCGCACACGACGCATGACACGCTGCCCGTGCCGTCCTGCTTCTGCTCCATCGACGCTCCCCTTCGCTTCCCGACCTTCATCTTCCTGCGGCTCTCCAGCGCTCAACTTCCTGCGGCTTTGCCATGGCACCACAGGCTCAACCGCCCGCTATGGTACCAAACGCAGAAAGGCCGGCCCGGTTAGAACCGGAACCGGCCTCTCATCATGCACGAACCTCTTTGCGGCTTAGTAGTTCGAAGCCTTCAGCTCGAAGAACGACTGCGGATGGTTGCACACCGGGCACACCGCGGGCGGCTCTTTGCCGATGGAGACATGACCGCAGTTGCGGCAGACCCAGATGGCATCTCCGTCGCGGCTGAACACACGGCCGGTCTCGACGTTGTCGATCAGAGCGCGGTAACGATCCTCATGCGTCTTCTCGATGGCGCCGACCATGCGGAACTTCGCCGCAATCTCGGTGAAGCCCTCCTCTTCGGCGGTCTTCGCGAAGCCGTCGTACATGTCGGTCCACTCGTAGTTCTCGCCGTCAGCTGCGTCGTTGAGGTTGACCAACGTGTCGGGCACATCGCCGCCGTGCAGATACTTGAACCAGAGCTTTGCGTGCTCCTTCTCGTTCATCGAGGTCTCGGTGAACAGCGCGGCGATCTGCTCGTAGCCGTCCTTCTTCGCCTTGCTGGCGTAATACTGGTACTTGGTGTGAGCCTGCGATTCGCCTGCGAATGCAGCCGCGAGGTTCGCTTCGGTCTTGGAGCCCTTCAGTTCCATGAGTCTCTCCTTCGTTTCACCCCAATGTTTCTCTTGTCTGTGGCGTTCCTTGAACGCTGGGAAGAATATATCACGCATGAAGCATGAGAGTCTCTTGAGAATCGTTCCTATTTAGAAATTTCACACAGAAGTGCGTCTTGGGGATGAACAAGCGGACTCCGGTGCGCTTGCACGCTGCCGCTTGCCTGCGCACGGCCGTCGTTCATCCTGACATCTGTCGACATGGTCGTCGGTTCGATGATTCCCGCGTGACGCCCGCGTTTGCCTAAGCGTGGCAGAGCGCGCGCCGTGTTAGCATCGAACCATTCGAAACCCTCTTTTCCCTCCGCTGGAAAGGAACGCCATGGAAACCTCCGCCAACGACAACATCATCACGTACGCGCGCACAGAGGAGCGCTCCTTCGCGGAATGCGCGCCGACCGACGTCGACCTCTTGGTGTTCAGCGCGCTCGCCTACGCCACGTTCGAAACGGTCGACGGGTTCCCGCATGACGCGCCGGTGCGTGTGGCCGACCTGCTGAGATACGGCACGCCCGCCGACTACATGGGAAAAGACTGCAACCCGCGCGCGATGGAGGAGCTGCTTGCGGCCGCGGTCGCAAGCCCGCGCTTCGGCGCCGCCGCAATCGCGCGCACCGCGGCCATGCTCGACGAGAGCCGCGTCATCCAGTTCGGCGCCGTGGCCTTCGACCTGCCCGGCGACACCACCGTCATCGCGTTCCGCGGCACCGACACGTCGCTCGTCGGCTGGCACGAGGACCTGCTCATGCTCTCGCTGCCGGCCGTGCCCGCACAGATCGAGGCGCTCGACTTCGCCCGGCGCGCCATCAGAAAGCGCCCCGAGCGCACGTACCTGATCTGCGGCCATTCCAAGGGCGGCTCGTGCGCGGAGTACGCGGCGCTGTTCTTGAACAGCCGCCAGGCCGCCCGCGTCGCGCGCGCCGTCAGCTTCGACGGCCCGGCGCTCTCGCGCATCGGCGGCACGCTCGAACCGGAGCTTGCCTCACACGACGCCGACATCGAGACGTTCTACCGCCAGTGCACGATTCCGCTTTCCCGCTATGCGTTCGAGTCGGAAATAGCCCTGACGATGGAGTACCGCGATTTCGACCGATTCATCTACGTCGCCGGCAACGACCCCGACCTCACGCACAACGTGTGCTCGCAGCGCGTCGTCGACGGGCGGTTCGTGCCGCGCGTCCCGACGTTCGAGGAGATGTGGGACGGGCTCGCCTTCACCCGGCTCGCCCGGCAGCTGCGCGCCGACGATCGGCGGTTCTTCGCCACCTTCGTCACCGACGCCTGCCGCGAGGCGCATATCGTGCCCGACCTGAGCCCTGCGGGTACGGCCGCCTTGAAGGAGCCGCTCACCGCGCAGCTCGGCCGCGTGAGCCCTGCCGACCGCACGCGCGCGCTGCACCTGGCCGCATGCTGGCGACGCGCGTCTGCGCCGGCTCGCTAGGGCGCTCCGGCGCAGACGCCGCCCCGGCCTCTTCCCGAGCCGTTGCCGCATCGTCACGGCCCGCCCGCACGACGGTCACCGTTTGTTAAAGCAAGCTGCCTATAATGGGCGCGTTTACACGATGCCGCGCGCCTTCGGGGCGCTGCGGCAATCAATTGGAAGGAGCCTCGCCTGATGAAGGACCTGGGAATTCGCGACGTCGTCGGACCGATTATGGTCGGGCCCTCGTCGTCGCACACCGCCGGCGCGCTGCGCATCGCCTCGATGGCGCGCGACCTGCTCGACGGCGCGCCTGTTGACGTGACGTTCACGCTCTACGGTTCGTTCTCGCAGACGTACCGCGGGCATGGCACCGACCACGCCCTCGTCGCCGGCATGCTCGGCATCCACACCGACGACCTGCGCATCCGCGACTCGTTCCGCCTCGCCGACGAGGCAGGGCTGCGCTTTGCCTTCAAAGTCGATCCCACCACGAAGGTGCGCCATCCCAACACGGTCGACATCCACGTGTTCGACGACACCGGCGGCGTGCTCGACGTGCGCGGCGAGTCGATCGGCGGTGGCGCCGCACGCCTGTCGCGGCTCGACGACCTGGACGTCGACATCACGGGCGAATACAACTCCGTCATCGTGTACCAGCGCGACGTGCCCGGCGTGCTCGGCTTCATCGCCAGCACGTTCGGCCGCGCCGGCATCAACATCGGCTCGGTCTCGCTCAAGCGCCGGCGCAAAGGTGGCCAGGCCATCAACATGCTCGAGGTGGACGACCCCGTGCCCGACGACGTGCGCGCCGAGCTCCTGGCCTACCCCGACATCGAGTTCATCCGCTTCGTCCCCGCGAACGGCCTGAACCGCGTGCCGCAGACGGAAAGCCCGCGCCTCGCCCCCGAGGAAGCCGAGAAGCTCCTGCCCACCTACACGTTCGAAGAGGGATCGGAGCTGCTTGCGTTCTGCGAGGAGCGCAAGCTGAGCGTGGGCGCGGCGTTCATCGAGCGCGAGCAGGTGCGCGATGCGGTCCTGGGCGTGTGCGAGGACGAGGCGCGCCGCTACCTCTCCCGCGCGCTCCAGGTTATGCGTGAATCGGCTCAGACGCCGCTCGGCACCGATGTGAAGACGATGGGCGGGCTGATCGGCGGCGAGGCGAAGCGCCTGCAGGGCGCGGTGCCGCAGACGTTTTCGGGCGTGTTCACGAAGGCCGCGCAGTACGCGATGGCCGTGCTCGAGACCAACGCGTCGATGGGACGCATCGTCGCCGCGCCGACGGCGGGCGCCTCGGGTGTGCTGCCCGGCGTGCTGCTGGCGCTCCAGGAAGAGAAGGGCTTCACCGACGACGAGCTCGTGGACGCGCTCGCGTGCGCGGCGGCCATCGGCTACTTCTTCTCGCGCAACGCCACCGTTGCCGGCGCCGAAGGCGGCTGCCAAGCCGAGATGGGCACGGCGAGCGCCATGGCCGCGGGAGCGGCAGCGCAGCTGTTCGGCGCCAGCCCGCGGACGTGCTTCGACGCGGCGGCCATCGCCATCACCAACATGCTCGGCCTCGTATGCGACCCGGTGCGGGGTCTCGTCGAAGAACCCTGCCAGAAGCGCAACGCCTCGGCGGCGGCGAACGCCCTCGTCTCGTGCGAGCTGGCGCTAGCGGGCGTGACGGCGACGGCGCCGTTCGACGAGACGGTCGACGCCACCCGGCGCGTCGGGCAGGCGCTGCCGATGGAGCTGCGCGAGACGGCGCTCGGCGGCATCGCCACGTGCCCGAGCTGCATCGGCGACTGCGCTGCCTGCCGGTAGGCGCGCGGCACGCAGATGGCACGCGAGGAGGAGCGCATGGGCACAACCGATTCCGCAGCCGCGTTCGCCGCGATCTTCGACTCCATCAAGCGCGACGACATGAACGCAGCGTTCACGACCCAGGGCGTCGAGCCGCTCTACCGTGTGAGCGAGAACGCGCGCATCGTCATCGTGGGGCAGGCGCCGGGGCGCATCGCGCAGGAAACGCGCACCGTGTGGAACGACAAGAGCGGAGACCGCCTGCGCAGCTGGCTGGGCGTCGACCGCGCCACGTTCTACGGGTCGGACCGCATCGCCGTCATGCCGATGGACTTCTACTTCCCCGGCGCGGGGAAGTCAGGCGACCTGCCGCCGCGCAAGGGCTTCGCAGAGAAATGGCACCCGCAGCTTCTCGCTCTCATGCCCGACGTGCAGCTGAAAGTACTGGTCGGAAGCTATGCGGTGCGCGGGTACCTCCACCTGGGCTCTCAGGCGAAGCTCACCGACGTCGTCCGCGATTACCAACGCTACCTGCCCGCGTGCTTTCCGGTCGTGCATCCCTCGCCGCGCAACCAGATATGGATGCGGAAGAACCCCTGGTTCGAAAAGCGCGTCGTCCCCGACCTGAGAAAGCGCATCGCAGCGCTGCTCTGAGGCTGAATGCTTTGCGGCGCTTCGCTGCGACCGAGCGCCTGGCAGCGCTGCGCGTCGGCGATGCGCCGCTCGTGCTCGTGAAGCCGCACCGCCGTGCGGACGAGCGCGTTTTTGGCGGCGGGTCCGCGGTCCCTGCGCCACAGATCGCGCCTACAGCAGGCTCACGAGGTCGGTGAGCATGTTCACACGCTCGTAGGGGCAATTCTCCAGATGGTCGGTGCGATCGATGATGACGGGGCGGATGCCGGCGTCGTGGGCGCCCTCCCCGTCTGCTTCGGGGTTGTCGCCCACGTGGACGGCGCGCGCGGGACGCACGCCCATGCGCTCGCACGCGAGCTCGAAGATTGCCCCGTCGGGCTTGCGGCAGCCGACCGCCGCCGACGAGAGCACCTCGTCGAAGTACGGCAGCAGCCGCACGCCCCGCAGCAGGTTCTCGAGCTTCGCATCCCAGTTTGAAATCACGCCGAGCTCGAACCCGCGCCGCTTCAAGCCGTCGAGCGTGGCCCTGACGTCAGAATACACGGCCCAGTTTGCCGGATCGGCGTAGGCCTCGTTGATCGCAAGCGCCAGATCGCGGGCCCCGTCTTCGATGCCGATCGTCCGCGCCATCAGCTCGTACATGTCCAGGTAGATTTGGATGGCGCGGTCGTGCGCGCACCAGAAATCACCGTCGCGCAGATACTCGCGCTCGTAGAACGCGTCCGCCTCCGCCCAGCCGGGCTCCACGTCGCGCACGGACAGGCTGTAGCCCTGCTGACGCGCCACCTGGGCGAACATCTCGGGGACGTTCGGCTCGGGATGGAGCAGCGTGCTGCCGACGTCGAAGAACACGACATCGGCCGAGCGCGCATCCTGCGAATGATCGAGCGTCATGGTTTCATCCCCCTTTGAAGACGACGTGTGTGCGTGGAAGATTCGCGCTCGGGCGCTGCGACGCGAACGGGCGGCACACGCTACGACGGCTTCTCGCGTGCGACCCGCGCAGCATCCAACCTGCGAGAATAAAAAAATGCGAACCGCAAAGGGTTCGCATTTGATGAGCTGGTGTCGGAGGCGGGACTTGAACCCGCAAGCCCGGTAAAAGTGGGCACTAGCACCTCAAGCTAGCGCGTCTGCCAATTCCGCCACTCCGACTTGGGTTGCATGAGCAACAGTGGCTATTATACCGACTGTGCTCCGCTTGTAAAGGGGAAATTTTTCTAACCTTGAATGGTCCCCGTAGGATACACAAACATCAAAATCACGAGCACGACGAAGAACACGACGGCACACACGATGGTGATGCGATCGAGGTTCTTCTCAACGATGCCGGTGCCGCTCTGAGAGCCCGACATGGAGCTGGCAATCATGTCCGAAACGCCGGTTCCCTTGCCCGAGTGCAGCAGGATGAACACGATCATGCCGCATCCGGAAACCACGAGCAGCACCAACAGGAAAATCAACAGTGGACTCACGAGAATCCTCCCATAAGAAGCGGACAACAAACGCGAACGAGTATAGTCGAACTCCGTTCGGGGCCTACGCACCCACCGCCGTCATCTATGAACAATCCACACCCGCGTACGAACGTACCCAACGCGAAACGGGCGCGCAGCCGCAGCCACGCGCCCGTCATCGTCGCTCGCGCGTTTCGCACGCCACCTGCGTCAGTCGTGCGCGCGCAGGCTCTTGCCCGTCATCTCGGGCGGCTGAGGCACGCCCATCATGTCGAGCAGCGTCGGCGCCAGGTCGCAAAGCGCCCCTTCGCGCCCGTCGAGCCGCATGCCACGGCCCGTGTAGTCCGCAAGGCACAGCGGCACGAGGTTCGTCGAATGGGACGTGCACGGCGAGCCGTCGTCCGCGAGCATCTGGTCGGCGTTGCCGTGGTCGGCCGTGATGAGGGCGCAGCCGTGCCGACGTTCGAGCGCGGCCATCACCTGCCCCACGCCGGCGTCGACCGCCTCCACCGCCTTCACGGCCGCCGGGATGCTTCCCGTGTGGCCCACCATGTCGCAGTTCGCGAAGTTGACGACGTAGAAGTCCGCCTGCCCCGCATCGATGGCCGCCGCCAGGTCGGACGCGACCTCGGGCTCGCTCATCTCGGGTTTCAGGTCGTACGTGGCCACCTTGGGGCTGGGCACGAGCATGCGCTCCTCGCCCGGCTTGGGCTCCTCGCGCCCGCCGTTCAGAAAGAACGTGACGTGGGCGTACTTCTCGGTCTCGGCGATGTGGTACTGCGCCAGGCCGTTTTCGCTCAGCACGTCGGCGAGCACGTTCTCGGGGAACTCCTTGGGAAACACCACCGGCGCGGCAATCGTGGGATCGTACTCCGTCAGGCACGCGAAGAATACGTCCGGATGCTCCGAGCGCGCAAAACCGCTGAAATCCGCGTCGACGAACGCGCGCGTGAGCTGACGGGCGCGGTCGGGCCGGAAGTTGAAGAACACGACGGCGTCGCCCGCGCGCACGCCGCGGTCGCACAGCGCCACCGGCACGACGAACTCGTCGGTGACGTCGCTCTCGTACGAGCGGCGCATCGCATCCTCGGCCGACTCCCGCTCAAGCGGCTCAGCGTCCACGATGGCGTGGTAGGCGCGTTCCACGCGGTCCCAGCGCTTGTCGCGGTCCATGGCGTAGTAGCGGCCCGACACCGACGCGATGCGCGCGGAGAAGCCGTCCTGCGACAGCTCCGCCAGCCGCTCATCGAGCTCGGCCAGGTACCCCTCGCCGCTCGTGGGCGGCACGTCGCGGCCGTCCATGAAGCAGTGCACGCACACCTGCGCGACGCCGGCGGCCTTCGCGGCCTCGAGCAGCGCGTAGAGGTGGGCGTTTGACGAATGCACGCCACCGTCGGATACGAGCCCCATGAGATGCAGGGCCGCGCCCGGACGTTTCGCCTGCTCAAACGCCTGCTTGAGCACCGGCCGCTCGCGGATGGAGCCGTCGGCGCAAGCGCGGTTGATGCGCGTGAGCTCCTGCGGCACGACGCGCCCGGCGCCGATGTTGAGGTGCCCGACCTCGGAGTTGCCCATCTGGCCCTCGGGCAGGCCCACGGCCTCGCCGGACGCCGCGAGCTTCGTAGTGCTGAACCGCTCGAACAGCGCGTCGAGGTTCGGCGTCTTCGCCTGGTCGATGGCGTTTCCCGGTCCCGCCGGCGCGATGCCGAAGCCGTCCATGATGATGAGGCACGCCGGCAGGTTGAGCCGCGCGCGCTCTGTTTCGCTCGCTCGTTCCCACGTCATCTACAGGCACGCTTTCACGAGTTGGATGAACGAGGTGGCCTGCAGGCTGGCCCCGCCCACGAGACCGCCGTCGATGTCGGGCTGCGCGAGCAGCATCTCGACGTTGCCGGGGTTCATCGACCCGCCGTAGAGCACGCGGGTCTCGTCGGCGAAATCCGCGCCGAACAGGTCCGCAAGCGTCGCGCGGATGCTCGCGCACACCTCCTGAGCCTGCTCGGGCGTGGCCGTGCGGCCGGTGCCGATGGCCCACAGCGGCTCGTACGCCACGACGCTGCCGCGCGCCTCCTCGGGCTCGATGCCGGCGAACGCGGCCTCCACCTGGGCGCATACGAACTCGCGGGTCTTGCCGCTCTCGCGCACCGCGGTGGACTCGCCAACACACACGATGGGGTTGATGTGCGCCTTGGTGAGCGCGTCCACCTTGCGGTTGACGTCCTCGTTCGTCTCACCGAACAGCGTGCGTCGCTCGGAGTGGCCCACGATGCAGTACGTGCAGCCGATCTCGGACAGCATCGGGATGGAGATCTCGCCGGTGTAGGCGCCCGACTCCTCCCAGTAGACGTTCTGCGCGCCGATGGCGATATCCAGCTTGTCGAACTCGAACACCGTCTTCACGGGCTTGAGGTCGACGTACGGCGGGCACACGAGCACGTCGGCGGCATCGAGCCAGTCGCGTTCGAAATTGTTCGAGATGTCCTGCGACAGCACCACCGCCTCGGCGATGGTCTTGTTCATCTTCCAGTTGCCCGCCATAAGGGGTTTCCTGGGCATATGATGCTCCTTTCCGAAAGAATCGGGTATGCTCGGCGCACGAAGCGCGAACGTCCCGGACGCGGGGCCTTCGCATCGCCGCACACCCGCATCCTAGGCCGCGCGGGTCGGACGCCCGGCGCGGCCGGCGTCCCTTCGCGCATTCCGCACGAATCGCCCGGCGTCCCTTCGCGCATTCCGCATGAATCGCGCCCCCGCTGCGTCCGTTACGACCGCAGCGCCGCGACGCCCGGCAGCTCCTTGCCCTCGACGAGCTCCATCGAGGCGCCGCCGCCCGTCGAGATGAACGTCATGCGGTCAGCCAGGCCGAACTTGTTGACGGCCGCCACGGAATCGCCGCCGCCGATGATGGTGTTGGCCTGCTCGTTTTCCGCCACGGCCTCGGCCACCTTGCGCGTTCCCGCGGCGAACGCGTCCATCTCGAACACGCCCATGGGGCCGTTCCAGAACACGGTCTTGGCCTGGGCTGTGGCCTCCGCGTAGCGCTCGCAGGTCCGAGGCCCCACGTCGAGCCCCATCATGTCTGAGGGGATGTCGTCGACGCCGCACACGAGCGTCTTCGCATCGGGCGCGAACCGGTCGGCGCACACGACGTCGACGGGAAGCAGCAGGTCGACGCCCTTCTCGCGCGCACGGTCGAGCATCTGCGCGGCGCGTTCGATCCAGTCGTCCTCCTTGAGCGAGGTGCCCACGCCCTTGCCCTGCGCCGCCAAGAACGTGAAGCACATGCCGCCGCCGATGATGAGCGTGTCGCACTTGTCCAGAAGCGCGTCGATGACGCCGATCTTGTCAGACACCTTGCTGCCGCCGAGAATCGCCACGAACGGGCGCTCCGGCGCGTCGAGCATGCCGGTGAGCGTTTCGACCTCGCGCTTCATCAGGTAGCCGGCGTACGCGGGCAGAAGCTTGGCCACCCCGGTCGTGGAGGCGTGGGCGCGGTGCGCCGTGCCGAACGCGTCGTCGACGTAGGCGTCGGCGAGCTCGGCGAGCTCGGCTGCGAACGTGGGGTCGTTCTTCTTCTCGCGCGGATCGAAACGCAGGTTCTCAAGCAGAAGCACCTCGCCCGGCTTGAGGTCGTCCGCCTTGCCGCCCGCATCGAGACCGGTGACGTCGTGCGCGAGCTGGACCGGGCGTCCGAGCAGCTCCTCCAGGCGCCGGGCGATGGGCGCAAGCGAGAAGTCCTCCTCGTAGCCCTTCCCCGCCGGACGGCCGCGGTGGCTCATGAGGATGACGCGCGCGTCCTGGTCGAGCAGGTGGTTGATCGTCGGCAGCGCGGCGCGCAGGCGCGTGTCGTCGGTGACGACGCCGTTTTCGACCGGCGCGTTGAAGTCCACGCGCACGAGCACGCGCTTGGCGCAGGCGTCCAGGTCGTCGATGGTGCGAAGTGTTGCCATGGTGCAACGTCCTTTCGGTTGACGTGCGACGGCGCCGCCCCAGGGGGAGTCGGCGCCGTCTGAGACGAAAAACGCGCCGACGGATGCCGGCGCGCATGATGTTACAGGAGGATCTTCGCCAGGTCCTTGACGCGGTTCGAATAGCCCCACTCGTTGTCATACCACGAGGCGCACTTGATGAAGTCGCCTTCGCCGCCGAGCACCATCGTCATCAGGCCGTCGAAGATTGACGAAGCGGAGTTGCCGACGATGTCGCAGGACACGATCGGGTCCTCGGTGTACGCGAGGATGCCAGCCAGCGGGCCCTCGGCCGCCTTCTTCATGGCGGCGTTGACCTCCTCGGCCGTCACCGGGCGCTCAAGCTCGGCCGTGAGGTCGACCATCGAGCCGTCCGGCGTGGGAACGCGCGTGGCGAAGCCGTCGAGCTTGCCCTTGAGCTCGGGGATGACGAGCGCCACCGCGCGGGCGGCGCCGGTCGTCGTGGGGATGATGGACAGGTTGGCGGCGCGGGCACGGCGCAGGTCCTTGTGCGGCAGGTCGAGGATGCGCTGGTCGTTGGTGTAGGAGTGCACCGTGTTGATGTAGCCGCGCTTGATGCCGAACTCGTCCATCAGCACCTTGGCGAACGGCGCGAGGCAGTTCGTGGTGCACGACGCGTTGGACACGATGTTGTCGCGCTCGGGGTCGTACTGGTCGTCGTTGACACCCATGACGATGGTCTTGTCGACGTTCTTGCCCGGCGCGGAGATGAGCACTTTCTTGGCGCCTCCCTCGAGGTGCGCCTTGGCCTTGGTGCCGTCGGTGAACCGGCCCGTGGACTCCACGACGACGTCGACGCCGAGCTTGCCCCACGGCAACTGCGCAGGGTCGCGCTCCTGCAGGACGCGGATCGCGTTGCCGTCGGCCACGATCGTGTCGCCGTCGGTGTGCACGTCCTCGAACGCGCGGCCGTGAATCGAATCGTACTTCAGCAGATGAGCCAAGGTGGGAACATCGCCCAGGTCGTTGATCGCAACGACTTCGATGTCCGGGTCCTTCGCCATCGCCCGATACGCGAGACGGCCGATACGTCCGAACCCGTTGATTCCTACCCTCGTAGTCATGCTGCAGCCCCTTTCATGGATGATCTGTGTCACATGCGGATAGTCCGACCGCTTTTGTCGCCGATACGCGCGGCAGCGGTCTGTTCCATCTTAGACCCTCGCATCCCGCGCCATCTGCTCGATTCTGCGAATGCGGTGGTAGACGGCCGATTTTGAGAGCGGAGGGGACGCTTTCTCGCCCAGCTCCTTGAGCGTCGCGCCTGGATACGCCACCCGCAGGCGGATGATTTCCTGCAGCGCGGGGGCGATGCCGTCCATGCCGTACTTGTCGAGCACCGTGCGCATGGCGTAGATCTGGTCGACCGACGCGTTGGCCGCCTTCATCTGGTTGGCTACCTCGGCGTTCGTCACGCGGTTCACCTCGTTGCGCACGCTTTTAACCACGCGCTCGTTCTCCATGACGAGCGCTTCCTGGTGCGCGCCGACGTAGGCCAGAAACTCGATGATGGCCTCGCCGCTCTTGAGGTAGACCATGTAGGAGCTGCGGCGCTTCATGACGCGCGCCGTGATGCCCTTCTCGGCCATGAGGTCCACGAGAGCGTTCGCGAGCGGCTCGGTTTCGACCGTGATCTCGAAGTGGAAGTCGCCGCGCGGCTCGGCGATGAAGCCGCTGCCCAGAAACGCGCCGCGCAGGTACGCCGCCGAGCAGCACTGCTTGGCCACGAGCTCGGGTTTGACGCCCATTTCCAGGCCGCCGTCCTCGGACAGGATGCCCATATCGACGAGCGCGTCGTTGAGACCGGGCTGCGCAGGGGTGTTGATCAGGTAGTTCGGCGTCTTGTGCAGGACGCTGCGGCGCATGGTGAGCTCGGTCTTCAGGTGGTACAGCTCGTGCAGCAGCTTGAGCACGAGGCGCGCCACGGCCGGCACGTCGGTAGCCACCTCCAGGCGGTTTCTGCCCTGGCCGCTGATGAACAGCGTGCCCTCGATGCGCACGACCGCCGCGAGCACCGCCCGGTCGCAGTGCGAGCACTCGGCCGGCACGCGCGAGAGCTCCTCCTTCACATCCGAGGTGAACGACACAGTTTGAGCACCTCCAGAAACGCCCGGCGCAGCTTAGCCGGGTCGTGCCAGGTCGGATGGGTGTTGTCGACGAGGTCACGCGCGATGACGCGCGTGCCCCGCTTCTCGATGGCGGCGATGTCGGCGCGTGTGATGCCCACGGGGCGCACCCGCGTGTCCCCCGAGTCGGAGAACCCGTACGACGACGAGGCGCTGCGCGCGGGCGAGCCGATCATGCCGTCGTACAGCCCGGTGCGCGCGTCGGACGCGAGCACCGACTCGGGCGCGTGCACGAGCATGTAGTCGACGGCGCCCGCCATGCCGTGGCGGCAGAGCGCCTCGTAGTGCTCGCGCGCCGTCATGCCGCGCGTCTCGCCCTGCATGTCGGCGAGCGAGCAGACGAAGACGGTGGTGCCCTTCGACTCCCTGACGGCGTCGACCACGCCCGGGACCAAAAGGTTCGGGATGATGGACGTGAACAGCGAGCCGGGACCGAGCACGATGAGGTCGGCCCGGCGGATGGCTTCGAGCGCCGGCTCGTAGGCGGTGATGCCCGACGGCGCGTGAAGCGAGACGCTTTGCAGCGCGACGCGCGAATGGCAGGCGACGGCCTGGCCTTCGAGCTTATGCCCCTCGCGCGTGACCGCCGACAGCGTGACACGGTTGAGTGTGGAGGGATACACGTGGCCCCGCGCGTTGAGCAGCCGCTCGCAGATGCGGATGGCCTCGGGGAAGCCACCCGCCGTCTCCTCGAGCGCCGACAACATGAGGTTGCCGAGCGTGTGGCCCTCGGCGAACGTGAAGCGGATCTTGAACGCCCGCGTGAGCGGGTCGGACGCGTCGGCCGCCATGGCCGTGATGCATTTGCGGATGTCGCCGGGAGCGGTGGCGTCGGCCTCGGCGCGCAGGATGCCGGTGGAGCCGCCGTCGTCGGCCATGGCCACCACGGCGTCGGTCGCCAGCTCCATCGACAGCAGCGTGCGGATGGACACCGGCCCGCCCGTTCCGCCGCCGATGACGATGGCGCGCAGGTTCTTGTCGGGCACCTCGCCCGGGTCGATGGTGGGAAGCGCGGCGAACGCGGCCGTCGCCGACGGATCATGGGTGAATGGGGGCTTTTCCTGGGTCATCGGACATCCTCCCTTCCCTTCAGCGCCCGCGCATCGGCCGGCGCGGGCGGACGACGTCGGCGTTGACGAGCGCGCCGTCGCCGCGCTCGGCGAGCGCCAGGTCGCGGTGGGCGACGCTCACGCGGTAGCCGGCCTGGCGCAGGTAGTCGCCCGTGGCCTCGGCCAGAACGACGCTTCGGTGCTGGCCGCCCGTGCAGCCGATCGCGATCGCGAGCTGCTGTTTCCCCTCGGCAACGTAGCCGGGCATGATACAGTCGAGCAGCGCCTCCCAGCGCTTCATGAACTTCTCGGTCTCGGAGTTGTACATGACGAAGTCGCGCACAGGCGCGTCAAGGCCGGTGAGCGAGCGCATGTTGGGGTCGTAGTAGGGGTTGGGCAGGAAGCGCACGTCGATGACAACGTCGGCATCGAGCGGCGCCCCGTGCTTGAAACCGAACGAGTACACCGTGACCGCCAGTCCCTCGCGCTCGACGCCGTCGGCGAACAGCTGCTTGAGCTTGCTGCGCAGCTCGGCCGGCAGCATCGAGGTGGTGTCGATGATGTAGTCGGCGTGGTCGCGCAGCTCGTAGAGAAGCTCGCGCTCGCGCTCGATGCCTGTCGACACCGTGGCGCCGTCCGAGCACAGAGGATGGCGGCGGCGCGACGCCTTGTAGCGGGCGATGAGCTTCTCGTCGTCGGCATCCAGAAACACGATGCGGTACGACACGCCCAGGGCGCGCATCTTCTGGATCTCGTCGGAGAGCTGGTCGAAGAACCCGCGCGTGCGCGCGTCGCACACGACCGCGATGCGGCGGTCGCCCGCGCTGTCGCGCGGCAGGCCCGGCATGCTGATGAGCGCGGTGATGAGCCCGGGCGGCAGGTTGTCCACGCAGAAGAACCCGAGGTCCTCGAACACGTGGACCGCCTCGGTGCGGCCGGCGCCGCTCATGCCGCTGATCAGCACGAGCTCGGTGCGTCCACCCTCCTCCGCGTCGATGGCGCTGGGCGTGGAAGCGCCTTGCGGCGTCGGGACGTCCGACGTCGCGGCAGCGTTTTCGCCTGCCGCCGACGCGGCGTGCGCCCCGACTGCGCCTCCCTCCGCCGGCCGCTCAACGCCCTCCGCAGGCGCCGGCGTGGTTCGGGGAGCCGGACGCTGCGGCTCCGATTGCTGTTGCTGCATGGCGAAAGCTCCTCACTCTCCTGCGGACGGCAGCGGACGCGCGTCCGCGGGCCGGTCGGTCTGCGGCGCCTTCGTCTCCGCCTTCCGAGAGACGGTTTGTTCGTCGTCATTATACTGCGCGAGCACCTGGTACAGCTCACGCGCGACCTCTGCGGGCACTACGTGGGCGTCGACGATGTCCTGAAGCGACGCCGCGCGCAGGCGCTTGAACGACTTGAAGTGCCGCATGAGCGCCTTCTTGCGCACCGGCCCCATGCCCGGCACCGTGTCGAGGATGCTCGCCGTCATGCCCTTGCCGCGCAGCTCGCGGTGGAACGTGATGGCGAAACGATGCGCCTCGTCGCGCACCTGCTTGACCAGGTACAGCGATGCCGACCCGCCCGGCAGGACCACCGGGCCCGAATCCTGCCACGGCACGAACAGCTCCTCATCGCGCTTGGCCAGGCCTGCGATGGCGATGTCGTGCACGCCCAGGCGGTCGAACATCTCGAGCGCGGCGGTGAGCTGGGGCTTGCCGCCATCCAGGATGATGAGGTCGGGCTTCTTGCCGAACCGCTCGTCGGCCAGGCGCTCGGGCCGGTAGCGGCGTTCCATCACCTCCTGCATGCTGACAAAGTCGTTGGCCTCGTCGAGCGGCGTCTTGATCTTGAAGCGGCGGTACTGGTTCTTGTCAGGCCGGCCGTTGGTGAACACGACCATCGACGCGACCGTGTACGAGCCGTGGATGGTGGAGATGTCGAAGCACTCGATGCGCAGCGGCGGCTTGTCCATGCCAAGCGCGCTTTCCAGCTGCAGCAGCGCGTCGTTGATGCGCTTGTCGTCGTAGTTCGTGCGCACCTTGTAGCGCAGAAGCGTGTGCTGGGCGTTCTTCTCGGCCAACGCGACGAGGTCGGCCTTCTCACCCTTCTTCGGCGCCGTGAAGCGCACCTTGGCCCCGTGCGCGCTGTCGAGCTTGCGCGTGAGCCAGTCCTCCATGGCGTCGGCGTCCTCGGGCAGCGTGCGCAGGATGACCTCGTGCGGGATCGACGTCGTGGCATCGTAGTAGCGCAGCAGGAACATGTGCAGCAGGTCGTCGTCGGGCACGTCGGCGCCGCGGTTCAGCACGAACTCGTTGGAGTTGAGCACGCGCCCCTCGCGCACCATGAACACGTGCACGCCGGCAATGGTTTCCTCGCGGTACAGGCCGACAACGTCGGCGTTGAGGTTGCGCTGCGACACGGCGCGCTGGCGGTCGGAGAGCTCCTCCACCGTCTGGATGCGATCCTTTATGCGCCCCGCGCGCTCGAAGTCGAGCTCGGAGGCGGCGTCGCGCATCTCGTCGCGCATCTCGTCGATGAACTCGCGGTGCTCGCCGTCCAGAAAGCGCGCGATGCGGCGGACGTTCTTCGCGTAGTCTTCGGGCGTGATCTGGCCGCAGCACGCCCCCGGCCCAAGCCCCACGTGGCAGTCGAAGCAGGGCCGGATTGACCCGGACGAAGACAGGAACGCCTCCGGACCCTCGCCCTTCTCGATGCGGCGCTTGAGCGCACGCCAGTCCGCGCACGACGCCGAGCAGATGGGCACGACCTTGCGCGCGATGTCGACGAGGCGACGGGCCGCGCGGCTGTCGGTGTAGGGGCCGAAGTACACGGTGTCGCGGCGGTGCTTCTCGCGCGTGTACTTGATGGCCGGGAACGTGTCGCCCTTGGTGAGCGCGATGAACGGGTACGACTTGTCGTCTTTGAAATCGACGTTGAAGAACGGCGCGTACTGGTTGATGAGGTTCTTCTCCAGTACGAGCGACTCGTGCTCGTTCTCCACGACGATGTACTCGAACGAGTCGATCTGCTCGACGAGCATCGGGATCTTGGCGCGGTCGTCCTGGAAGTTGACGTACTGGCGCATGCGGGCGCGCAGCTGCTTGGCCTTGCCCACGTAGATGACCTGGCCGCTCTTGTCCTTCCACAGGTAGCAGCCGGGAAGGGTGGGCACGCTGTCGAGCTCGCGCTTGATGCGGGCGATCTTGTCCGCCTGCGCGCGCTTGACCGCGGCGGTGCGGGCGGCGACGGCCTCGTCGTCGGTCGTGACGGCGGGCGCGTAGTGCGATCCCTCCCACAGGTCGGCCTCGGCGGGAGCGGCGGTGGTTTCGTCGTCTTGGATGTTCGCGTCATCGTTCATGCGTTCGAGTATAGCAAACGGCTCCGCGCGCCTCGCGGCGCCGACGAAGCTCCGCGAGGTCAGTGGAAAGAGCGCGCCGAGCCAGCAAAAGGCGCAGGCGCCGGCCCCCGTCGCCGCGCTAGACGTGCGAGGAAGCGCGCGGCTGCGCGGACGGCGTTCGAAAAGCCCTACGCCAGGCCGAACAGCATCCCCACGCAGCGGATGGCAAACGCCGCCACCCAGGCGATCGCGCACTGGAACACGACCACCCACAGCGCCCACTTGCCGCCGAGCTCGCGCTTCACCGACGCGATGGCCGCGACGCACGGCGTGTACAGCAGGCAGAACACGAGCAGGCTCGCACCTGCGAGCGGCGTGAACGCGGCGCGGATGGCCTCCACGCTGCCGAACAGCACCGTCAGCGTGGACACGACGCTCTCCTTCGCCAGAAAGCCCGTGATGAGCGCCGTCGACACGCGCCAGTCGCCGAACCCGAGCGGCGCGAAGACCGGCGCGATGAACCCGCTCACGACGGCGAGCATGCTCGTCTGCGGGTCGTCCACCACGGCGAACGAAAAGTCGAACGTCTGCAGGAACCACACGACGATCGTAGCCAGGAAGATGATCGTGAAGGCGCGCTCCAGAAAGTCGACCGTCTTGTCCCACACGAGCCGACCCACGCTCTTGAGGCCCGGCATGCGGTAGTTCGGCAGCTCCATGACGAACGGCACGGCCTCGCCCTTGAACCGCGTGTTCTTGGACACGAGCGCGCACAGAACGCCCACCGCGATGCCGCCGAAGTACAGAAGCGCCATGACCAGCACGGCATGGTCGGGGAAGAACGCTGCCGTGAGCAGGGTGTATATCGGCAGCTTGGCCGAGCAGCTCATGAACGGCGTCAGCAGCACCGTCATGCGGCGGTCGCGCTCGGACGGCAGCGTGCGCGTCGACATGATGGCCGGCACGCTGCAGCCGAAGCCGATGAGCATGGGCACGATGCTGCGGCCCGAAAGACCGATGCGACGCAGCGCCTTGTCCATGACGAACGCCACGCGCGCGAGGTAGCCCGAGTCCTCGAGCAGCGACAGGAAGAAGAACATCGTAACGATGATGGGCACGAACGACAGCACGCTGCCCACGCCGCTGAATATGCCGTCGACGACGAGCGAGCGCACCACCTCGTTGACCTGGCCTGCTGCCATGGCGTCATCCACCACCCCTGCAAGCGCATCGATGCCCGCGGCGAGCAGGTCCTGAAGCGTCGACCCGATGACGCCGAACGTCAGCCAGAACACCACGAGCATGATGCCGATGAACGCCGGAATGCCGGTGTAGCGTCCGGTGAGGAAGCGGTCGATGCGGCGGCTGCGCTCCGACCCGCGGCTCTCGTGCGGGCGCACGACGGCGCGGCCGCACACGCGCTCGATGAACGAGAAGCGCATGGCGGCTATGGCGGCGGCGCGATCGAGCCCGCTTTCGGTCTCCATCTGCGCGACGATGTGCTCGATGGCCTCGCGCTCGTTTTCGTCCAGGTTGAGCGACGAGGCGACGAGCGGGTCGCCCTCGATGAGCTTGCTCGCCGCGAACCGCACCGGGATGTGCGCGCGCTCGGCGTGGTCCTCGATCAGGTGCATGATGCCGTGCAGGCAGCGATGCACCGCTCCGCCGCGATCGTCCTTGCCGCAGAAGTCGATGCGGCGCGGGCGCTCCTGGAAGCGCGCGATGTGGATGGCGTGGTCGACCAGCTCGTCGACGCCCTCGTTGTTGACGGCGGCGATCGGCACGACCGGAACGCCCAACAGGCGCTCCATCTCGTTGATGCGGATCGAGCCGCCGTTCTCGCGCAGCTCGTCCATCATGTTGACGGCGATGACGAGCGGCACGTCGAGCTCCATGAGCTGCATGGTCAGGTACAGATTGCGCTCGATGTTGGTCGCGTCGACGATGTTGATGATGGCCGTGGGGTGCTCGTCCAGGATGAACCGGCGCGACACCACCTCTTCGGCGCTGTACGGCGACAGCGAGTAGATGCCCGGCAGGTCGGTGACGAGCGTGTTGGGATGGCCCTTGATCGGGCCGTTCTTGGCCTCAACCGTGACGCCGGGGAAGTTGCCGACGTGCTGGTTCGAGCCGGTGAGCTGGTTGAACAGCGTCGTCTTGCCGCAGTTCTGGTTGCCGGCCAGAGCGAACGTGAGTGTCGTGCCGTCCGGCAAGGGGTGCTCGGTCGCCTTCTCGTGGAAGATGCCGCCCTCGCCGAGGCCCGGATGGTCGTCTTCCGCCTCGTCCGGAAGCGGGACCGCGTCGTCGGACGCCGCGCCGCCGTCGCGCACGTCGCACACCTCGATGCGCCCCGCGTCGGCCAGGCGCAGCGTCAGCTCGTAGCCGTGGATGCGCAGTTCGAGCGGGTCGCCCATCGGCGCGTACTTCACGAGCGTCACGCGCGCCCCGGGGATGATGCCCATGTCCAGAAAATGCTGGCGCAGCGACCCCTCGCCGCCGACTTTCGTCACGCGGGCTGTCTGCCCGAGCTCCAGATCGCGCACCGTGCGCGCGGTTTCCGTCGTTCCCATCGTCATGCCTTTCGTCTCCGGCCTCTCGTCTTCGCGCCTGGTCGTTCGCTCGGCTGCTGCTCGCGCGGATGCGGGCAGCGCCCTGCGCTCCTGCCCCGCCGCGTGGTCGCGGTGGAGCGCCCGAACGCCGCAGCGGCAGCACGTGCCGCAGCTGGCCGTTGCGACCCGCACGGCTTGCCCCTAGAGCCCAAGGCTCCAAGCAGACGCGCCCCGGCCGCATTCAATGTGTCAGCTCAAGCGTACCATCGGGATGCGTTTCGGCTCCAAAAAGTCGGCCGAAGAAAACAATATCACGGGAAACGCACACGGCGGGTGCGGAAGGCGGCCCGGGCCCATGC
>CAIFEB010000002.1 GCA_903789375.1 uncultured Eggerthellaceae bacterium
AGCTGGCGGCGCCCGATGCCGCCGACGAGCCCGCGGAGCCCGATGCAGAGCCCGACCCCGCCGAGCCGGAAGCGCTCGCCGCGCTCGACGAGGCAGCCGCGCCGGCCGAGCTCGACGCCGCCGACGCGCTCTCGCTCGCGCTTGCGGATTCCGCCTGATCAGCGCCCGATTCGTCCGCTGCCGTACCCTGCGTGGCATACGGGCTGCGGTCGAGCACCGTCACGCCCTCGCCCGAGGGCAGCACGTACGCCTTGCCCTCGATCTTGCACGCGAGGATGGCGAACGCGCGAGCGATGTCCTCCTGCAGCGTTTTCGAGCCCGTGTAGCCCGTACCGTCGATGATGACGAGCTTCGTTCGATCGTCGCTGAACCAGTAGCGCCCGGCCCCGCTCATATTGCCGAACGAGAAATCGATGAGCTTGTCCTGGGTGTTGAGCGTGTAGCGGTAGGCGACGTCAGACGTCAGCTGGATGGAATCGTCCGTGACGTCGACGGCGGTCGTCGTGCCCTCGATGTACCACGTGCCCTGGAAGTCGGCCGCGTCGTCATAACGAAGGGAGCGGTTCCAGAAGAATCCGCCCACAACCAGGGCGATCGCAATCAAGATGACAATGAGTGCGACGATGAATGGATGGCGGACGATGGCTGCGCCCATGCGACGCGGAAGCGAGGGCGCCTGCCCTGCGGTCTCGCCATCGCGCCTGCGCCTGCCGATACGCGACCGCGCCGGTTCGCCCGCAGCTGCCTCTGCTGCATCGGCCCCGCGGTCGCCTTCGGCTTCCGCGTCACCCGCGGCCGCCTGCCTGCGCGCACGCCGGCGCCACCGGCTTCCCCGCGCAGCTCCGTCGGCTGCCGCGTCCGAGCCCGCTGACGCATCCGTCGCAGCGTTCGCGCCAGCCTCGGCAGACGCGCGCTTGGCACGCGCCTCACGACGCGCACGCGTGTGGCGGCTTTCCCGGTACGGACGGTCCAGCTCGTCGATGGACTTGCTGATCTCGTCCAGGAACTGGGCATATTCGTCGTCTGTGTCTTTCGTCTTCTTCGCCATCGCACGCTGTGAGCTCGAGCCGTCGTGGCCCTATCGAGCGCTCGCTTTCTCCCTGAACTAGCGAAGGGGTGCCGGGTGCGCTCCGGCATCCGACAGCCCCTCCGTATCAATTACCGTGGTGCATTCCGCAATCGTTTCGCGCTACGTCCGCGCCGCTACTTCTCCTCCGGGCCGATGACGTCGGTGCCCATGTAGGGAACCAGAACGTCCGGGACCTTGATGGAGCCGTCGGCCTGCTGGTAGTTCTCCATGATCGCCGCCATGGTGCGGCCGACCGCCAGACCCGATCCGTTGAGCGTGTGCACGAAGCGCGTGCCCTTGAAGTTCTCCGGGTCGCGATAGCGGATGTTGGCGCGACGCGCCTGGAAGTCCTCGCAGTTCGAGCAGCTGGAGATTTCCTTGTAGCCGTTGTAGGACGGCAGCCACACCTCAAGGTCATACGTCTTTGCTGCAGAAAAGCCCAGGTCACCGGTGCACAGGTTGATGACGCGATACGGCAGGCCCAGCTGCTGCAGGATGTATTCGGCCTCGGTGGTCAGCGACTCGAGCTCGTCGTAGCTTTCCTCGGGCTTGGCGAACTTGACCATCTCCACCTTGTCGAACTGATGCTGGCGAATGAGGCCGCGCGTGTCGCGTCCGGCGCTGCCGGCCTCTTCGCGGAAGCACGCGGTGTACGCCGTGTAGCGCAGCGGCAGGTCCTTCGCGTCGAGCACTTCCTCGGCGTGCAGGTTGGTCAGAACGACCTCGGCCGTAGGGATGAGGTACAGGCCCTCGCGCGTGTGGAACATGTCCTCTTCGAACTTCGGCAGCTGGCCGGTGCCCGTCATGGTCTTCTCGTTGGCCAGGACCGGCATCCACCACTCTTTGAAGCCGTGGTCAACGTGCGAATCGACCATGAAGTTGATGATGGCGCGCTCGAGGCGGGCGCCCTTGCCAGCGAGCACCGAGAAGCGGCTCTCGGACAGCTTCGCCGCGCGCTCGACATCGATGATGCCCAGGTCGGCGCCCAAATCCCAGTGCGGCTTGAAGTCGAAGTCGAACGTGCGCGGCGTGCCCCAGCGACGCACCTCGGGGTTGTCGTTCTCGTCCTCGCCGAACGGCGTGGTGTCCGACGGGATGTTGGGGATGCGCATCATGATGTAGTGCAGCTTGCCGTCGACTTCTTCGCGCGCAGCCGTGGCCTGCGCGATTTCGTCGTTGATGGCACGAACGCGGTCCTTCTTGGCTTCGGCTTCTTCCTTGTTGCCGGAAGCCATCAGCTTGCCGATTTCCTTGGACGCGGCGTTGCGCTCGGCCTGGAGCGATTCCTCCTTGGCGATGGCGGCGCGGCGCTGCTCGTCCAAGCGCGCGAACTCTTCGGCGTCGAACTCGTTATGCTGCGACTCCGTCGCCTTCTTGACCAGCTCCAGGTTGTCGCGGACGAAACGAAGATCAAGCATGATGACTCCCTCTTTTGGCCCGGCTCCGACCGGGCGTTCAGCCTACGGTTGGGGCAAGTATAGCGCACGGGACCGAAGCCCCCGGCCGCAGGCGGGCGAAGTGCGAAATACATCCGCAGGCCGCACATCAGGGAAAAGACAAGACCGGCGAACGCGCGAGGGTGCGTTCGCCGGCACGTAATCAATAATCTGCCAACAATCCACCGGTCAGCGCGAAAGGGGAATCTCGCGCGACTTCCAACCGTAACGCGTCTGCCAGTCCTCAAGCGTCAACCGCGCAAGCTGCCCGACCGCTTGGTAGAACGGCGACGGAGCGACATCGTCGCCCCACGAACGCCGGGCAGCCTCGCCACCGGCAGCGGCATCGACGAACAGCTCGAGAAAGCGGAATGCCCAAGGGAGGAGGTCCTCCTCGAAGAGCCGTTGGATCTCCTCATCGGCGACGCCGTTGCGAACGCCCCATGAAGCCATGAGCAGCATCAGTCCGAACTGGTCTTCAGGCTCGCGCTCGGGCAGATTCATCTTCACGAGGTTGTCGCGCATCCATTGGCGCACGGCAAGCGTCTCGTTTCCGAAGATGACGCTCTCGGGATCCGTGTACACCGACCCCCAAGGCGGAGCCGGCAGTTTATAGGGTCCGACGAAAAACCGATTGAAGTCCTCGTGAACGAGCTGAAGCCCTTCGTCTTCCAAGGCATTCGCCGCGGCGCTTATGGCCTTCGCCGCATAAGGCTGCCCGAACGCCCACGCCGGACCGGCTTCCTGCGATTCCAGCCAGCTCAATGCTGGCTGGGCTTGGTCGCTTGCCGGATCCCGATAGAACAGCGTACCGAGAACGGCCGCTGCGTCCGCAATGTCGTCATAGGCACCCATGCGGTCCTCCTGTTCCCTTGAGGGGCCACCTGAAAGGCAGCCCCTCAGATGGTTCAACGGCACCCGTTAGATGATGCCAACCGTAAGAAAGATGCCGTAGAAGTCGATTCTGATCAACACCAGAGCGATGGCGACAAGCACGAGCGCCACAGCGATGCTCGCCACGTTCGCCTTGCCTTTGCGAACCGGCACCAGCCAGGCAGCAACCGCAGCGACCATGCATACGAGAGCGGCAACCGCGCAGCCGTAATAGGCCCCCATGGACGACGCGAGCGTGGCACCCGCCGAAGTCATCGCCCCAGAGGCAACAGAACCCTGCGCGAATACGCACACAGCCGCACCAGCCGCCGCGACCATCGCGGCAATCGCAAGGACCTTCGTCGCTGACTTCTCGCGAACATCGGAAATCTCGAGAACAAGCGCACCGAGAACCGAGCCGCCGAGGCACGCATTGAAGAACTGGCCTATCCAGGCAAGCGGGGTGTTCCACGTCTGGATAGTCGGCATCATGTAGGCAAAGCCCGTCATGACTGCTGTGAAAATCCCGAGAACGAGGACAGCGACCCCGAAACCGCGATGGAAACGCTCGGACGGATGCTTCGCCAGCGCGATGATCCAATACACGAGAGCGACCACAGCCGAGCAGCCCGCAACAACTATTTCGTTCGACAGAGGCGACATACCGAAGCCGTTCGCCATATCGAAAATATGAGCCGGATACCCAACATGCGCAACCGCAGCGATGAGGCCGACAACGATAAAAGCGGCCGGGACCACAAGCAGCTTTTCAAAACGCTTGCCCGCGGACTCGTCAAGCCCTTCAGCGGTTCCCCTCACCAGGCCCGCTACGCCCATCGCGACGATGCCGCACGGAACGAGCAGAGAAAAGATGAGCAGGAAGATCTCGGATTGAGCGGTTTGAAACAGCATCACATGACCTCCTTGGGATTCATGAGGGCGCCATCATGAGATCCACCCTCATGGGACACGGCGCAGCCCTTCATGATGGTGGTCGGGTTGGTGTAAGAGGGATCCGGCAGGGGCGCAAGCCATTCGCCGTCGCCGTATTTCGCCTTCATCTCGTCCGCCGGACCGAAATCGAGCGCGTACAGCGGGCACGCATCGATGCAGATGGGGTTCTCGCCGTTTGCAACGCGTGCCGAGCAGCCGTCGCACTTGCGCATCTGACCCAGGTCGACGTCGAAGGACGGAACATTGTAGGGGCATGCCATCTCACAGTACTTGCATCCAACGCAGCGGTCGTGGTCGACCGAGATGAACCCTTGGTCATCGCGGTGCATAGCCCCTGTCGGGCAAACCTTCACGCACGCGGGGTTCTCGCAGTGATTGCAGTTCATCGAAATGTAGTTGACCCACACGTTGTTCGTAAACGTGCCGTCGGCGTTCTGGGTGAACCCGCCTCCGCTGTACTCGTAGATCTTCCTGAACGCGACCTGAGGAGACAGGTCGTGGTAGTCCTTGCATGCCAGCTCGCAGGTTTTGCAGCCCGTGCAGCGAGAGGCATCGAAATAGAAAACGTAGTTCTTCATCGTCTATACCTCCCCTATTTGATCTTGCGGACGCCCGCGACGTTGGAATGCTGCGGGTTGCCCTTCGCCAAAGGCGACGGATGCATGTTGGTGAGCGTGTTGATACATCCGCCCTTGTCGATGCGGTCCCCGTTCATGTCCGCATCGCGCCACGCGCCCTGCGGAATGGCCAGGCTTCCCGGGATGATGCGGCCGGTCACCTTCGCCTGGATCCACATTTCACCGTGCTCGTTGAACACCGAGACCTTCTCGCCGTTCTCGATGCCGAGCCTGTCAGCGTCAATCGTGTTGATCCACACTTCTTGCGGCGCAGCCTGCTTGACAACGTCGATGCTTCCCCAACTTGAATGCGTACGCGCCTTGTAGTGGAAGCCGATAAGCGTGAACGGGTACTCGCTCGTGCAGTCCTCGTAGCTGTCGACGCCGGGCGTGTACAGGGGAATGGGGGCGATGACATCGCGCGGATCGTCGAGCTCCCACGTTTCAGCAATCTTCTGAAGCTTCTCAGAGAAGATCTCGATCTTTCCGGAAGGGGTGGTCAGCGGATTCGCCTCGGGGTCGTCAACGTACGCTTTGAACGCCGGGGTGTATCCCACCGGGTTGCGATAGTGGAACTCTCCGACCTTGTAACCTTCCTCGTACGAAGGCATGCGCGGATCCTTGGCGGCAGCAGTCTCGTAAATCTCCCGCGTCCAACCCTCTTGGTCCTTGCCGTCGAGGTACTTGTCCTTGACGCCGAACTTGTCGCAGATGTCGGCGCATACGTCGAACGAGGTGCGACGCTCGAACTTCTCGCCCGTCGTCGCCGCGCTTGCGAACGTGATGGACGCGACATCGCCGGACCAGCCGTCGTTGATGATGCCCTTCTGCTCCGCGCGCATCACGTCGGGCAGCAGGATGTCAGCGTATTTTGCCGCATCGTTCATCAGGGTTTCAAACACCAAGATGAACTCGCATTTCGACTCGTCGACCAAGATATCGTGCGCCTTGTTCGCGTCGGAGTGCTGGTTGGTGAAGCAGTTTCCGCCGTACTCGACGAGGAACTTGATATCGGTCGACAGCTTGTCCGTACCCTGAACACCGTCATGCGTCGCCGTCATCTCGTGTCCGTGGTCGATGGCGTCGGCCCACGTGAAGATGGAAATCTTCGACTTGCAGGGGTTGTCGCCCGAAATCCACGGGATCGAGAAGCTGTACGAGCCGACATCCAAGCCGCTCGACGTGCCGGGCTGGCCGAGCTTGCCCACCAGAAGGGTCAACAGGCTGACCGATAGCGCCGAAAGCTCGCCGTTGGAGTGGCGCTGAATGCCCAGGTACTGGCCGACGAACGGGGCTTTCGCCTCTGCGAGTTCGTGCGCGAGCTTCGTGATGCGCTCCGCCGGGATGAGCGTGATGGCGGAAGCCCATTGCGGCGTCTTGGCCACTTTGTCATAGCCCTCGCCCATGACGTACGCCTCGTAGGACATGTTCTTGCCCTGGTAGGCTTCCGGCATGGTCCCCTCGTCGAAGCCGACGCAGTACGTATCCAGGAAGTCGCGGTCGACAAGGTTCTCGGTGATCAGAACATAGGCGATGGCGGCAACCAGCGCGGCATCCGTGCCGGGGCGGATGGCGATCCATTCGTCGTCCGTGTTCGCGATGGTATCGCTCATGCGCGGGTCGATGTGGATGTACTTCGCATGAGGGTTCATGCGATGCGCCCAGTTATAGCCGTGTTTCGCTTCGCCGGTAGAGCCCATCATCGAATCGCTCGGAGCCCATCCCATGAGGATGACCAGGTCGGAATCCTTGATTGCGGTCGGGGTGGACGAGCCGCCCTTGCCCCACATGAACGGCTTCGCATAGGTCATCTGAGCCGACGAATAGGTTCCGTAGTACCCCAGGTACCCGCCGGTGCACGCGAGCATGCGCCCGATCGGGCGACCGGTCAGGCTGTACACGCCCGAGCCCAACGTCCAATACACGGCTTCGGGACCGTAGTTGTCGTAGGTGTACTTAAGCTTTTCAGCGATGGTGTCGATGGCTTCGTCCCACGTGATGCGCTCGAACTTGCCTTCGCCGCGCTTCCCAACCCGCTTCATCGGGTACTTGAGGCGATCCGGGTTGTTGATCCAGCGGCGCACTGAGCGACCGCGCAGGCAGGCACGCTGCTTACTCGTCTCGTCATCGTCCCACGCCACCGTCTCCGACTGAATCCATTGGATCTCATCGTCTTTGACGTGCATCCACAGCGGGCAGCGGCTCGCGCAGTTGCACGAACAATGGCTCTGCACCACCTTCTCCTCAGCGGATTCCTGGTTGGCCTCCGCCGCATACGCCGGCGTGGTCCGCTCAAACAAATCGTCGAGCAGCACGCCGCTTGCAGCAAGCGTCGTTGCCGCAATGGTCGTCCCTTTGAGAAAAGACCGCCGCGAAACATCGTCGCGCTCTTCGAGCCCCATAGACCCCTCCTCATTCGTCACTCCCCCGTCGGCTATTCTCTAGTATCCTAGCAACCAGCCGACGAGCTCCTATCCGCAATAAAACGGTGAGCCTACGATACAGGCAAGGGAGCAGCTCGAATCACATGATTTATGTGATATTGGGTCTGAACTGGGCATTATCATGTGATGTCATATCGCATAACGAGGGGAAAGACACGAAGAGGGGGTGTCTGATGAGACCGGTGAATGCAATTGACGCAAGAAGCGTCAGGCAAGCGGATTACCGCCATTACATCGAACGTTTTGCGCGCGCCAATGAGCAATTGATATCTACCATGCGCAGTTTCGGCGTACCCCTGGAAAGCAGTGCGGAAGAAAGCTCCCGCATCGAGAGAACCCGCAGCCTGCTCGATCGAGCACAAGCACTCGGCGCGGTTTCGCGCAATGACGAAAAAAGCATTGCGGCTGGTTTCTTGTCCCCCGCTTGCGAGCGGTGCCGCACGGGGGTGCGAAGCGTGTCTGAGTTCATCTCACTCGCCTGCAACCGATCCTGCTGGTTCTGCTTCAACCCCAACCAAGCGGACTGGAGCCAATACCGCTCGAAGCGCAAGGATTGGCATTCCGAACTTGAAACGTACAAGCAGGCATTCGGCGGCCTCGACTTCATCGCCCTGACCGGTGGCGAGCCGTTGCTGTTCGCGAACGAAACGTGTTCCTTCTTCCGCGAGGCAAAGCGGTCGAATCCGAACGCGCATCTTCGCCTGTATACCTCGGGCGACAGCGCAACGCCGGAGCTGCTTTACCAGCTTGCACAATGCGGCCTCGACGAGATACGGTTCAGCATCAAGCTCGATGATCCCGATGAAGCCATTGAAAAAACCCTGCGGACCATCCGAGAAGCCGTTCGTCTCATACCGACCGTCCTCGTAGAAATGCCGATAGTACCCGGGACCTACGACGAAATGACCAAGCTCATAGCAAGCCTTGAGCAATGCCACATCGGCGGCATGAACCTTCTTGAGCTTTGCTTCCCTCTGCACAACGCTTCTGCCTATCGCGCGCGCGGCTTCAAGCTGGTGCGGCATCCGTTTCGTATCCCCTACGACTATGGTTACGCCGGAGCGCTTCCCATCGCAGGCAGCGAGGAGCTTGCATTGCGCCTTCTCGTGGAGTCGCGCGAACGCGATTGCTCAATCGGTCTGCACTATTGCTCCCTTGAGAATAAGAACACCGCGCAGATTTACGAGCAGAACCAAGGCGGCGAGCTGGAAATTCCAGGGTACCGTTTCTCGAATCGAACGTTCTTCTACGAGACGATTCGCGCGTTCGAAGAATCTGCGGCGTTAGTCGCCGAACAGCTGTCCACGCTCGAAGCACCTGTTTATGCAGACGAATCGCAGGGCATGGTGGCGTTCGACCCCGCGCTGCTCGAACGGTTGAATCTTGGCGATTCCCGTTTGCGTCTTTTCCTGGCCTCGGCCGTGGTAGAGCAAGACTCCGATGGGGCGCGGCGCTTTCGCGAAGTGGGACTGCAGGCAATCGAACCGTCGGACGTCCCCCGTATCGTTGAGGCGTCCTGATGATAACCCTCGATACCATCATAGGCGTGGGCTCGGGAATCTCGCACGCTCTTGACCAGCTGTCACTTGCCCTGTTCACCACCACCGCACCATCCGGAAGCTTCGCATTCATCTTGCTGGCAATCTACCTGCTTTTTGCAAAGATCGACGACCAGGCGCGCCGGCGGCTCGACCACTACCTCGTGATTCCCATCGCCGTGGCGCTGGTGGGGCTCATCGCTTCGACCAATCACCTGGGAAAGCCCGCAAATTCCCTCTACGTGCTGACGGGCGTTGGACGGTCCCCTCTTTCAAACGAGGTCCTCGCGTCCGTCGTATTCGCCGGCTGCGCATGGATCCGCTGGCTTTTGGGATATTCGTCGCGCCCCATGAAGCGCTTCAAGCCCCTCCTTCTCGTTGTAGCCGCCTTCTCAGGCGTCATTCAAATCTGGTTCACGTCCTCCGCATATTCGATACCGACGGTCGTTTCCTGGAACCTCGCATTCACCCAGGTCAACCAGGTTCTTGCAGCGGCAATGGGCGGCTCCATGCTGGCTGCGTGCACGCTTGCCGCTACCAAGGATGCGCACAGCCGCTCGTTTGAGAAAGCGCTCGTCGCCATTGCGGCAGCAGCATGCGTAGCGGCAATCGTCTCTCAGAGCCTTCAATATATAAAGATGGAAACGCTGTCGAGCGGCCTTCTCTCATCGGTGGCTTCAATCGCGCCGTTCTACCCCATCTGCATCGCCGTCTCGGGCGCCATAGCCTTTGGCTCCATCGTTCTGTGCTCCCTTTCCCTCCGAAAGAACGACCTCGTCACACGCCGTTCCGGGATAGTTTCGTGCGCTTTGATGCTCGGCGCGATTTTCATCATCCGCTTCGGCTTCTACGCCCTGTACACGACCGCGGGGATATAGATATGGCGAACAACGGAACAAGTCCTCTTCCAAAAAGCTGGCCTATACCCAACGAAGCGGTTCTCGGCTACGCCCTCTACCTTGTCATCAACGCCACATCTTTGTGGGGCGGCGTTTTCCCGTTCTTCCCTGCCGACTTCCACACCGAGCAGACGACGTTCGCCTTCGAGATAACGCAATCGATTTCGTTCTTGGCGGCGTTCTTGGCGACGGCGATCGGCGCGTATCGCTACCCGCAGTTTCTGCGTCGCTCGCTGATTGTCGCCGGCGGCGTTCCCCTGTCAGTCGGCGCATTCTGCCTGATTGCTGCGCTCTACCTCCCGGTATTTAAGATGGCGTTCGTGGTTGCGGGCGGAATCTTGCTCGGTGTTGGCGGAGCGGGATTCTCATTCGCATGGCAGCGATACTTTGCCGCTGAAGAACCTGAAGCAGGCAACTTCTACCTGCTTTCCGGCGCGCTCATAGCTCCCGTCATCTTCTTCTGCCTGTACGTCGTGCCCATCGCGGTCCGCGTCTACCTGGTTCCCCTCATCATGGTTCCGCTCTGCGGGCTCTGCGCTGTTCTGAGCACAAGACGTATCGACTTCTCCCAATCGCAATTCGAGGACGTCCCCCGCGAACACCCACGCGTGTATCTCCGCGTCATCCAGGATCACTGGCGAAGCGCATTAGCGGTCGGTGCCCTCGGGTTCGCTTCTGGAATGGTCAGAGCTGGCGCAATCAGCGATATCAGCATGGGCGATGCGACAAACATCGCATCCATGATCGGCACGGGCGTTGCGGCTGGGCTGATGCTCGGTCTTTGGATGCATCGCACCTATGCCATCGACAGCGAACGGGTCTTTTTGGTGCTATTCCCCATTGCCGCTATCTGCCTGCTGGCGTTTCCCCTCGTTCCCGCGAATCACCTGTTCGTGATGGCCGGCATCGTCTATATGATCTTCACCTTCGCGTTTACCGTGATGTTGCTGCAGTGCGCACAAATCTCGCGTGACCGAGGCGTCAACCAAGGGTTCGTGTTCGGCTTCTTCGGCTCCATTGTCTACACCTTCCAGAACGTCGGCTTCATATTCGGCTACGCGTCCCATATGGCACTCCCGGTAAGCGTTGATGACAGCTTCGCCACCGCACTCGCCGGAACTTTCGTGCTTGCGCTCGCATTGTATTTCGTGCGAGGGGGCGCACGAACGAATGACGTTTCGGCAAGTGTGTTCAGACCAGACGACGTCGAGTTCCGCGCTATGAAATCGGCGGCGCAAAACCCTCCCGAAAGCCGCAAGGATGCCGAACCGGACGAAACCAGCACCTCCGCAGTCAAGCCTGCAAGGAAGAACGCCGAGATTCAGGAAAAACCCGACCAGCAGTCTCTTCCCTTGGAACGAAGCGTCGAGCCTTTGCTCGATGAGCCCTCGCATGGAGATGCCCCCAAAGCGCGCGATCGCATATCGCTTCGCTGCAAAGAGCTGCAGGAACGGTACCGCCTAACGAATCGCGAAACGGAGATTATGGAAGCCATCGTGCGCGGAAACAGCGTTGCCCGCATTGCGGAAATCTTCTTCATCTCCGAGAACACCGTCCGAACGCATTCGAAGCACATTTACCGCAAGCTTGATGTGCACCGCCGGCAAGACATCATCAACATGATCGACAAGATGTGCTGACCCCGCTCGCGCGGATGCGGTGCGCGTTTCCCACCTGCGGGCAATGCGCGGCGAAGCTGCGCTACTATGTGCATAACAGCGAGCAGATGCGGCGGCCCGCCCCGCGCGGCACCGCCCGTGCATGCCGCAGCCGCCCGCGCAAGCCGTGCGGCGCTCGACACCCGTCCGCCCGATTCGAGAAGATAGGCACAGCATTCATGGACGCGTACCAGATTTACCATTTCTTGTTCGAAACCCCTGCCGGCGTGGGCATTCTCGTCCTCGGCGGCATCATCGTCTGCATCATCCTGAGCGCGCTCATGGAAGTGAAGACGCGCAAGACCTTCGTCGACCGCGGCGAGAAGAAGGACGACGAAGACGATTGGTTCTTCGACGATGGCGACGAAGACGAAATCGACGACGATTCCAGCACCTCTGACAAATAGCCGCCCCCGACACGGCTTGTTTGTGACGCCCACCCGCCTCGGCGCAGACTCCCTCGAACGCACGGCGCGGGCGCCTTTGCCCCACACCCGCAGAGCTCGACGGCACGCCGGCCTCGCAATCCAAGAAAGGACCTCTCCCCATGCCCGTGAACCAAACGCCCACCACACCGACCCTCTATCAGCGCGAAGGCGCTTACATCCCGCGCGTCGCCGCCGTCCACGACCTGTGCGGCTACGGCAAGTGCTCGCTCGGCGTGGCGATTCCGGTGCTGTCCGCCGCCGGCTGCGACGTGTGCCCGGTGCCGACGGGCCTGTTCTCCAGCCACACGGCGTTCCCGGGCTGGTACATGCACGACACGACGAACATCCTGCACGACTATCTGGAGGCGTGGAAGGGCATCGACGTCGACATCGATGCGGTGTATTCGGGATTCCTCGGCGCCCCTGAGCAGGTCGACATCATCCGCGACATCTACGAGACCTACCCGAAAGCGCTCAAGGTGGTCGACCCGGTGATGGCCGACCACGGCAAGGTGTACCCCACCTATACGCCCGAGCTGTGCCAGGCCATGGCCGACCTCGCGTGCGACGCCGACATCCTGACGCCCAACCTGACCGAAGCGTCCATTATCCTGGGCACCGAGTGGCACGGCACCGACATCTCCGATGACGAAGCCAAGGACATGATCGACAAGCTGATCGCGAAGGGCGCGAAGAACGTCGTGCTCAAGGGCATTCAGCGCGAAGGCGACAACGAGATCCGCAACTTCGTGGGCGGCGTCGACTGCGACGTGTTCGAGGTCCACAACGAGTTCGTGCCGTACCTGCTGCACGGCACCGGCGACCTGTACGCATCGTGCCTGCTGGCGGGCATCATGGCCGGTCGCACGCTGTACGAGGCGGCATGGTTCGCCGGCAACCTGACGCACGACGCGATCGAGGTGTCCACCAAGCAGCCGCACTTCCAGGAGCGCGGCGTCAACTTCGAGCCGCTGCTGGGCAAGGTCGCGGCGCTGCTGGGATAAGGTCCCGCACATAGCCGTCGGTGCGGGCGAACGGGCGCGAAGATCCACGCTCGTCCGCGCAGCTAAACGAGCGCCAACTGCAGCAGGCGAATCTCGCGTGGCTATCCGCCTGCGCGACAAGCCCGTAAAACCGCGAGCCGCCGGACGCTTCGAACTGCGTCCGGCGGCTCGTTTTTTGTTGTTCGGGCACGCCCGCCAAGCATGCCCGCCAATTCCGGGAACCCCGGGTGACCAGCGCCCTCCGGCAAACGCCATCCCCTTCGGCGCGGATCAGCTCACAGCGCGTCGCATAGCGAGCGCGAATTCACGCACACGCTCGCCCGAGCGGGCGGAGCGCATGCTGGCATCCGCCCCGCTCGCTATGCACCTTCCTCGGGTGCGCACAGCGCCGCGCCGATCGCGCCGGCGTAACGCGCTTGCGGCACCGTCGTCACGGGCGCTTCGAGGCGCGCGCCTAAGCGCTCGACGATGTAGCCGTTCTCGCACAGCCCGCCCGTAAGGAAGTATTGGTTGCTCGGGAGCTTCTTCGCCAACGACACCACCTTCTGCGCAATCGATTCGATCACGCCGTTCGCGATATCCTCGCGCGGCGTCCCCTTGCCCACGAGCGAGATGACCTCGCTTTCGGCGAACACCGTGCACATGCTCGAAATCTCGACCGGCCGTCCCTGGCGCGCAAGCGCCGACAGCTCGTCTTGGGTGAGTCCCATACGGTTCGCCATGACCTCCAAAAACTTGCCCGTGCCAGCGGCGCAGCGGTCGTTCATGAAGAACTTCTTCACGCGCCCGTTCGCCAGCTGAATGACCTTGGTATCCTGACCGCCGACGTCGATGACCGTCCCGTCTGCGCCGAACAGGTACCACGCGCCCTTGCCGTGGCAGGTGATCTCCGTCACCGTCTTCGTGGCAAACGGCACCGACACCCGCCCGTAGCCCGTGGCCACCACCGGGTTGTCCTGCGGGCTGAATCCCCGCTCGGCAAGCGTGCGCTCGATAGCGCGCGCGGTTTCGGCGCTGTTGAATCCCGTCGGAGCGAGCAGCGTGTCGATGAGCTGCGATTTCTCGTCGAGAACCGCAACTTTCGCTGCGGTCGATCCTATGTCCAAGCCGATGCGAACCATGTGTTACAGCGTCTCCAAAAATGCCTCGATGCGGGTGTTCAGCTGACCCGCGTCCTCCGTTGAATAATCGGTCGTCAGATGCAGGTACGGGATGCCCGCCTTGTCGGCCGCCTGCTCCATGCCGAACGACTCCATCTCGTAGATGGTGCAGAACTGCAGCGAGCAGTCGATGATGCCGTCTGCGTGCTGCTCGCGCGCCATGCGAATGACGTCCTCTTCGCGACCGGGGTTCGGCGTGAAGATGGCGCACTGAATGTTGAAATAGCGGTCGGCGATGGCGTCGAGCATCTCGTCTACCGTCGTGCCCGACTCGTCCACCAGGTCCTTGTAGTAGCGCGAGCCCGTGCAGCACTCCTCGCCCACGACGACCGCGCCGGCCTTCTCGATGATGTTGAACAGCTTCCAGTTGGGGACGGCCATCGGCGTGCCCGTGTACAGAATGCGCTTGGATCCCTTGGGGGCGACGCCCTCACCCGCGGCGCCGCGCTTCTCGCACTCGACGGCCATGTCGTTGATCGCGCCAGTCAGGCGCACCGGGTCGTCCATGAACGCAGCCTGCACGGTGAGCAGGCTGTCCAGGCCCGAAATCGGCACCGGGTCGAACGCGCGTGCGTGGTAGAGCCGCTGGAGCGCGCGCCGCTTGTCGTTGGCCACCTTGATGCCTTCGGCCAGGCTTTCAGCCGTGATTTTCTGGCCCGTCTCCTGCTCGAGCCGCTCGGCGAGACGATGGATTTCGTTGCGCCACATCTGCTTCGTCTCGTCGGTGCGCACATGGGGGACGTCCATGATGTACATGGGCTTCTGCGTGGCGAAGAACTCGTACGCCTTCTTCTTGCCGTCGCAGGTGTTTTCGCCCACCACCAGGTCGGAGCTTTCGATGTAGGGGCACACGCGACCCAGTTTGAACCCGGTGAAGCCCTTGATCAGCGGGCAGGTGTTGCGCGGCAGGTGCTTTTCGACCTCGTCCGTTGCGAAGTCGGCACCCGCGCACAGCCCCACCGCGATGCCGCCGGCAGCCGTGACAATTTCCTCGGGAACGTACAGACAGAACGACCCGATGATCTTCTTCGCCTTGCCCGACTCCTTGGCATCGAGCTTTTCCTTGATGGCGCCCGAGTGCAGGTTCGTCGCGAAATTGTCCAGGTACGACGTCGATGCCGGACGGTTGTTCTGTGTGAGATACATGCTGCCGTACATCTGGCCCACGGCGCCCAGCAGCGCGTCATGGGAGGCGGTGTCCATGCCCAAGCTTTCCCACATGGGGTAATAGTCGACTTCTTCGGCCATAGTGCTTTCCTCTCTCGCAAAGATAAGGTGTGCCGAAGTGCTGCAGAAGCGCGCGGGCAAGGGGGGCTCCGAACCCGCGAAGGCGATTGCGTAGGTCGCCGAATGCAGGCGGATGCCGGCGCATGCGCATACGGTCGTGATTTCCGCCCAGCGCCGGCGGATGCGCACACATGCGAATGCGCAAACGGATGAGCGCTTGCCCTCATACGATTACGCAAACGGATGAGAGCGCGCACGCATGCAAATTCGCAAGCTGGCGCGAACGCATATGCCTACGCATTCGCGAGCCGGCGCAAACGCCTGCCTCTACGCGTGTGCATACGGATGCGGATGAAAACGGGGCTCGTCCCTTGCTGGCGCTTGCAGAATTGGCGCCCGTGCTGCTCCCCCGTGCGTCCGCTAAGCCGCCCTGGGAAAACCCAGCAGAAAGGGGCGGCAGTCCGTCTTGGCGATCCGCTTCGGACAATCTGTTCCCGCGCGAACACTCGGGTTCATTATGGCACATCCGTCTGCATGGTTTTCGCGCGAGACAGAAGCGGCGAAGCGCAGCAGGAGCGAGGCGAACATGACGTGCGATAAAACGTGCGCGGGTTTAGGCGGCTGCCAGACACGACAAAGCGTATCTGCTTCCAGACGCGGCAAATCACGAGAAGGCGAAACACACGCGACGGGGCGCAGGGACCCGCACAGCGGACACAAACCGCCAAACTCCGCGCACCCAATTCAGCACGATCCAACCGCCTGATTCGCATACGTCTACCACATACTCGCACGACGCACTGCAATCGAGCCTCGCCGAAGCGCAGTCGTCCCACAAGCCTAGCGAATGAAGTTCATACGCTCGAAAGGCTCCTTCTCGGGGACGCCGAACTCCTTCTTGCCCAAGGCGATGCTCTTCATCAGGAACGCCATATTGCGTGCGAGGGTGCGCATCTGCTGCATGCCCTCGCGGTCCTGAGCGGCCTCGCCTTTGGCGGCGCCGAACACGCCGTTCCAGTATTGGCCGGTGGCGATGGGCATGCCCGAAATGGCGAAGTACTTGTTGAGCTCGTCATACGTGGCGCTCAAGCCGCCGCGGCGCGCCACCGCCACCGCGCAGCCGACCTTCATGGTCTTGTTGATGGAGCCCGTGCTGTAGAACAGACGGTCGAGGAAGCTGACGACGCTGCCGTTGGCGCTGCCGTAGTACACCGGCGCGGCTACGACGAGCCCGTCCGCCTTGGCAAACTTCGGTGCCGTCTCGTTCACCAGGTCGTCGAAAACGCAGCCTTCGCCTTTCGAGCAGTGGCCGCAGGCAATGCAGCCGCGAACGTCGTTGCCCGCCACCTGCACCGTGTCGCATACGATGCCCTCGGCGGCGAAGATCTTCTCCATCTCCGCGAGCGCCACCGTCGTGTTGCCCTTCACGCGCGGGCTGCCGTTGATCATCAGAACGTTCAAATCCATGGTTTCCTCTTTCCCGGTTGACGAGCCGACCCGATTCGTGCGCTGTTCTGCGCTTATGATAGCCCAGCGCGCAGAGTGGCCCCGCAGGAGCGAAAGAGCTACATAGTTTGCAGGCCGCATGCGGATGCTTATGCGCATGCGGTTCTGACGTGGAGGGACGGCAATGCTGCTTGCTGCGGCATCGGCACGAGCGAAACGAGCTTCCGAAATGAAACTAGTTCCCCAGGGCTTCAATATGCTCCTGCACGCGTTTCGAGCAGGCACCTGAGAGCTTGCCGAAGTTCACCGTTGGATTCTTGAACTTCTTGACCCAGTTGGGACATTCTTCAAGCAGATCCCTCCAGCACATCGAGGAGAGCATGCCCATCATCTTGCGGCTGTTTGCGTCGAATCTATCTGCACCGACCAGCACGCACACTTTCGCCATGGTCTTTTCGATCTCGGCATCGGTGACGAACGCAGCCACGATCTCCGGCTCGACGAAACGCCTATCCGCCGCTGGCTTTCTCTGCTTTTTGAATTCCGCAAGGACGATTTTCCCGTAAACCGATCGGCCAAATCTGTTCTTCCAACCGGGAACTTTGCACACTACGCCTTCGCCGACCATGCCCGTCCCCTCGAGCAGGAAATCATTGCGCTTGGCAACCTCGAGCACGTCTTGCATGGTGGGATGGCTGAGCACGGCGAGGAGCTTTACGAAATAGGGTTCGAGACCCGATTCTGCCAGTTCAGCGCGCCATTGCGTTTCGGGCAGATACTCGCCCGTGACCTCGTCGAGCACGTCGAAGAGAATAAGCTTCGCCCGCGCGGACTTGTCGTAGCCCTTGAATGCCCCGACGAACGTATCGCGGCCCATCCATTCGCCATAGACGACCCGCCGCGGATGCAGTTCGCAATACGACCGAAGAAGACGCGCTTCCTCAGCATTGCTGGAAAGCCACGCGCGAAAATACGCGTTGTCCTCTTCGCCTGCGAGAACATTGTTGCGAGACCCCGCACGAACCGCCTGCGCTTCGTCGTCCCAGAAGACGCATCCGTTCGAACCGTCGACCTTCGCCGTAACGTACACGGCGTCGTTGTCTAGCAGACCATCGCACTCTTCGGTCCCAAGCCGTTCAACATGCGTGTATCTCTGAAATTCAGCCATTGCGCGCCGCCCTTCTCCCTTTCGATGCCCTCGTGCATCGCCCTCTGAATTATCTCGCATCGGCAATTTCTGCGTGTACCACAGAAGGGACAGCTGAAAGGGTTTTTAGGAAGAAGAGACGGGCGGGCAAGCCAGGAGAACGCCTCGTCGGTGCGGCATGAGCTTGCTCGAACCGATTGTCTCCCTCGTTCGCCCTCCGATCTGGGTTCAACGACTCGGTGATGCGAAGCATGCCCGGCGAAGTGCGTCATGCGAGAGGAATCCTACGTCGGCCGCAGCGCACGTGTTCGCGCTGCGGCGCGCGTGCTCGCGTTGCAGCACGCTCTGGCGTTGTGCGCCGCCGGTGTTCGTCGGCGACGCTACGCACCGACGCCGTCGAGCGGCAGCGCTTCGCACCCGCCCGCCGCCTCATGCACGGCGATACTTCACGCCCCTGCCACGCCCTTCGGATTGCACCAGCCCCAGCGCTATGAGCTCCCTCAGGATGTTGTTGAGCTTCGACCGGCTGAAATCCACATGCGGCAGCAGCGCGCTGCTCGGCTGGGACACGACGGAGCTGAGCAAGTCGTAGACCGTCTGCTGATCGGACGTAAGCCCCATATCCGTTTCTACAACCGGCAGAGTCACCGTGATGCTGTTCTCCGTGATTGAAAATCGCGGTTTGGTCAGGCTTTTCTCATATGCTTCGCGTATGCGGTGAATGCCCGTGCCGAACGTCTCGATGATGCCCAGCCGATACAGCACGGAAGCGAGCGCGGGATTGCGCCTGATGGACACGGTGTCGTTCAGGTACTCCTGTCCGGAGATGCCCGCAGGAAGCCCGCCCGGCGAGGCCACCTCGATGCAGTCGTCGAACATCGACACGCGGATGTGCGCAGGAACGTCCCAGGTCCGGTGGG
Organism: uncultured Eggerthellaceae bacterium; assembly: GCA_903789375.1. Lineage (GTDB taxonomy): Bacteria > Actinomycetota > Coriobacteriia > Coriobacteriales > Eggerthellaceae > CAIFEB01. The sequence continues at coordinate 18,821 of CAIFEB010000002.1, forward strand.
CAATTGCGTTCGCAATCGCCTCGCGGAACGCTTCTTCGGGGAGAAGCGTGACGAACTGACGCGTGGCACCTGCCACTTCCTCGTAGCGATAGCATTCGCGGAACAGCCGGATGGCGTCCTCGTATTCCTGCAGCACCGATTTTCCCGCGCTGGTCAGCCGGCGCCGAATGATGCTGATGGTCGCGCCGAACTGGGCCATGTCGATGCCCGGAAAATCGTTGACATCTGCGAGGAGCGCGGCAGCGTTGTTGTATCCCCCCTGTTCAGAATACAGTCCCAAGGTTTTGAGGGTGTCGCCGTCGAATGTGCTTACCCCCACCTTCGCCTTAACCTCGTCGCCGAGTTTGGCAAATGTCAGGTCCTGGCTGTTGGCGGGGAGCTGGTCAAACGTCAGGTTGCGCCCGGCGAGTATCAACCGCGTCAGCTCGACCGAATCGACTTCGATCGTCGCGCTGTCGTTGCGCTTGTACGCCTTCGATCGGTACAGATACGGCTTCGCGTTCCCCGGACGCACGATAAGGCGCACCGTGGCATTTTCGTCGTTGACCTCCAGTGAATAGGGAGGCTGGGGCGTGATACTGTCGTTGATTTTGTTCTCGATGTCCAGGCAGGTTTGGATGGGGTCGTCGAGGCCGACGGCAATCCCCTGGTCATCCACGCCGAACAGAATCGTTCCACCTTCGTAGTTGGCAAAAGCGGAAACGGTTTTAAGGAAGGTGTTCGAGACAGATTGCTTGAATTCCAGGTTCCGTGTCTCCCGCATGAGGCGTTCTCCTTGCCATCTTTGGTGCGCGCAGATGCGTCCACGCAAAAATAATCGCAATTCGAATTGTACGCCGATTTTTGTTTGCAAATTTGTTAGTTTCCGTTTGCTACCAAATTTGCGAACAACATGGGGTTGAAACGAAGCGTTTTCGCCCGTTGCGATTAGCCGACGACCTTTCGCCCCATGCTTTCGCTTCATGCAAACAGCCGGTAACCTTGCACCCCATGCAAACAACCGGCCGCTTCTCGCCGGTTTTCGAAAAGGCGCCCTGCCGGCAGCTTTGCCTGCAGGGCGCCTCGTTGTTGCTCGCCGCTTACGCGCGACGGCTCGTCCTTGTCACTCGCGACCGAACACTGCAGGTCGCACCGCTCGCCTCGGCCTCTCAACTCATTCCTGCGGCGCACGCCTCGCGTTCGCGCCGCCTCCTCGCTTTAGCGCCGGTGGGCGCCGCGCCCGTGAGCGCTGGTCGCATGTGCCTGGCGCCGCTTCGCAGCTCCGACGGCAGCCACGCCCGCCGCGGCCGTCAGAGCGACGAGCAACACGATCGGCAGGCCGTCACCGGTCGCCGGAGTCGTTGCGACCTCCGGTTTCGACTTGTCCGGCGCTGCCGGGTCGTCGAGGGCCGCCGGCGCCGTGTAGCCGTTCTGGAAGGCGACGGCGCCAACCGCTTCGCCCGACGCGTCCTTCACGATGGAGCGCTCGACGGTAAACGTGCCATCCCCGGCATCGGTCACCTTATAGGTCACCGTGTACACGGTCGCGTCGTACGCCCAACCGTCGGCGTCACCTGCGGTTTCAGAGATGCGGTACCGGTAGGTGCCCTCGTCGGTGAAGGTGACCGATCCGAAGTCGACCGTCCCCGGGCCCTCGAGCGTGCGCGTGAGCGCCGCGCCGACAGCGCCTTCGGGAACCGGCGCCCCGTCGAGCGCCTCGATGGTGAACGAGAACGTCGGGTACGCATCGGACTCATCGCCGAACACGGTCTTGGTTGCCGTCGGCAGCGCAACCGCCGCTGGCACGACCTTGTACGTGTTGGCGAACTTCGGCGCCTGCTGCGTGTCGTATACCGGACCGCTCGCGCTGAGCGTGCCATCGCCGTTGTCTGTCACCGTCACGGATGCCGTGTGGGTCGCCGTATCGTACGCGACGCCACCGATCCCGTTGCCCACCTCGGACAACGTGTACGTGAACGTCTTGGACGTCGCGAGGTCAAGGTCTTCCTGCGTGTACGTGATCGGCGCGAACGTCACCGTGCCGTCGGCCGCGTTGGTCGCGGTCTGCACCACGTCGCCCGCCTCATCGACCAGCTGGAACGTGAACTCGCCCGCGGCGAGTGCCCTGCCTTCCAGCGTCTTCACAGCGGTGAACGGAGCCGCCGTCGCCGACGTTGCCGTGTACGTGTTGGTGAAGGTCGCGCTCTGCGCCGCATCGACAGTTGCCGTGATCGAGCCGCCGCGATCAACGGCCGTCACCGTGTAGGTTGCCGTCGTGTTGGCGTAGGTGTAGCCCGGCTGCTGGCCCACCAGCTCCTTCGCCGTGTAGGTGAACTGCTTCGTGCGGCTGCCGTCGGCAGCAGGCTCAACGCCCGCAAAGTCGTCCTGCGTGTAGGTGATGCCAGGGAACGTTACGCTGCCCGCGGCATTGTTGGTCACCGCTTCGCCAACCGGCGCGCCCTGCTCGTCGTAGAGCTGGAACGAGAACTGGCCGTCGGCGAGCACGCGTCCGTCGAGCACCTTCTGCGCCGTCAGCACGAGCGGACCGGACGTCGACGTGTACGTGTTCGCAAACGTCGGGTTGGCGCCCTCGGTGACGGCGCAAGCTTGCCGCTGCCGTTGTCAGTCACCGAAACGACCACCTTGTGTGCGGAATCGTCATATGTGATGCCGCCGAGCGACCCCTTCACCTCGGACATCATGTAGACGTAGGTGCCCGGCTCGAAGAAGGTCAGCGGGTCGAACGACACCAGGCCGTTCGCGTCGTTGCTGGCCGAGCGCACCAGGCTGCCGTCCGCGTCGCGCAGCTCGAACGAGAACTGGCCCGCCACGAGCGTCGCCCCGGAGAGCGTCTTCGTCGCCGTCAGCGTGACCGGATCGGCCGCTGCGGCCTTGTACGTGTTGGTGAACGTGGGGTTGTTGCCGGTGACCTTCGCCACAAGCTGGCCCTTGCCGTCATCGGCCACCGTAACGGTGATGGTCTCGACCGCGTTCGAGTACGTCCAGCCGGAAGCACTGCCCGGCGTCTCCTTGACCTTGAACGTGAACGTCCCCGTCTTGGAGAAGGTCACGGCGCCGAAGGTCGCGCTTTCGGTCTCACCGTCCCCGATGACGCCCGAGGTCTTTGCCACGTTCGCGCCGCCTTCGTACGTCACGCCGGAATCGGCCAACGCGAAGTCGGGCGTGAGCGTGAACGTGTATTCCTCCACGGAGTCGTGGCCCACGACCTTCTTGTTCACGGAGAGCGCCGTGTTGCCTTCGAGCGTGACGCTGTCGGCCCGGTAGGTGTTGGTGATGGTGGGGTTGTTGCCCGCGATCTGGGCCACAAGCTTGCCCTGGCCGTTGTCCGTCACGACGACGACCACTTCGTGCGTGCGCTTGTCGCACGTCCAGCCATTGCCGTCCGTACCATCCTCGGTGATGGAGAACGTGTACTCGCCCGCCTTGGTGAATGTCACATCGCCGAACGAGAGCGTCGTGCGGGATCCGTCGACCACCGCGCCAGTCTTCGCAGTCGTCCCACCAGCGGCGATGGTCACGCCGGAATCAGCGAGCGCGAACTTCGGCGCAAGCGTGAACGAGAAGCCGTCCTGCGAATCGCGTCCCACAACCGCCTTCGTCACCTTCAGCGCGGTGTCGCCGGTGAGCGTGACGCTGTCGGCCTTGTAGGTGTTGGTCACCGTCGGGTTGTTGCCGGTGACGGAGGCCGCAAGCTGGCCCGCGCCGTTGTCCGTCACGACAACCGTCGCCTTGTGCGTGCGCTGATCGCAGGTCCAGCCGTTGCCGTCCGCGCCATCTTCGCTGATGGTGAAGATGAACGTGCCCGGCTTCGTGAACGTCAGAGCGCCAAACGCGAGCGTCGTGCTCGATCCGTCGGCCACAGCGCCGGTCTGCGCGGTCGTCGCCCCCGCGGGGATGATGACGCCGGAGCCTTCGACGGTGAACTGCGGCGCAAGCGTGAACGAGAAGCCGCTCGGGGCATCATGGCCCGCAACCGCCTTCGTGACCTGCAGCGATGACGAGCCCTCGAGCACAACCGCCTTCGCATCGTAGGTGTTGGTGAACGTCGCGGCGTCGTTGGTCACGCCAGCAACCGTGCCGGACTCGGTCACGCGGTAGACGTACGTGCCCGGCTTGGTGAAGGTGATGGCGCCGAAGCTTGCAGCCGTACCGCTTCCATCCGGGTTGGTTACCCGGGTCGTCATCGGAAGCGGCGCATCAGCCGTATCAGCGCTCAGCGTGAAGGTGAACGCGCCGGCAACGCTGGCCGGGCCGGTCAGGCCTTCGGGCACCGTGAGCACCTTCGCCACGCTCACCTCGGCCGTCGTGCTCTGCGCGCTGTAGGTGTTGGTGAACGAGAACGCCGCGCCCTCGACCGGCTTGCCGGCAGCATCGACGACCGCGGCGCTCAGGTGGCCCACGCCGTCATCGGTCACCTTGACGGTGACGGTCTTGCCGGCGGCCGCCGCTGCGTCGTTGGTCACGCCCGCAACCGTACCGGACTCGGTCACCGTGTAGGTGTAGGTGCCCGCCTGGCTGAACGTAATTGGCCCGAACGCGACCGTGCCGCTCTTCTCGTTGGTCGCGGTGGTGGTATCCGGCATCGGCGCGCCAGTGGCTCCGCTCAACGTGAAGGTGTAGGCGCCGGTGATGTCATCGGGGCCGGTCAGACCCTCGGGCACCGACAGAACCTTGGAGCCGATGAGGTCGAGTTGCACCGCATCGGTGCCGTATGTGTTCGCGAACGCGATGCCCGCCGCCCCGGACGTCCCGGTCGGGTACGTCGGCGTGGCCGTGAGCGTGCCATCGCCGTTGTCCACAACGGTGACCGCGAACTCGAACGCAGCGGCCGTCGCCGTCACGCCGCCGGGCAGGGCGGACACGTCCTCGCGCGCATTGTAGGTGTAGGTCCAAGAACCGTCCGCGTTCTTCACCGCGGCGCCGCTCGCCACGTCGGCAGCGATCTGCGCCGTGCTATAGGAGAACGTTCCGAAATCGATCGTTGCCGCCTGGCCGTCAGCAGCCGCCGGGCTCTGCGCGGTGGCCACGGTCGTCCCCGCGCCGTCGACCACGGCAAACGAGAACTCGCCCTCCGTCATCGCACGGCCGGTAAGGGTCTTCGTCGCCGTGACGTCCGTGTTACCCGAAGCAGCGTAGCTGTTGGCGAACGTGATGGTGCGGTCCGTGCTGCCCTCGATCGCCCACGCAACGTCAAGCGCGCCGGCGCTCGCGTTCTTGCTCACCGTTGCAACAAGCGTGTAGCTCGTTCCGTCGTACGTGTAGCCGGCGGCCGTGCCCTGCACCTCGGTCAGCGTGTAGCGGTAGGTCCCCACCTTGTCGAAAGTGATGGTGCCGAACGAAACCGCGCCGTTCGCATCGTTGGATACGGTAGCTTCGGTCGGCATCGGCGCGCCTTTTGCACCCGAAAGCGTGAACGAGAACTGACCCGCAGCCAAGTCGCGGCCGGTAAGCTGCTTGGCCACCATGAGGTTGCCGTCGCCCGTGGGGCTCGACTGCGCCGGCGTGAAGCGGTTGACGTAGGTGATCGCGTCCTGCGTGTTGCCGGAGACGACCGTTCCGGCAGCCGTCGAACCGGTCACTTCGGACGTGCCGCCCGTGTCGCCAACGCTCACCAGGCTCCAACCGGCAGGGCTGGACAATTCGGTCACCGTATAGGTCGTCCCAACCGGCACGCTGTCGATAACGATCTTCTGACCTGCGCCGATGGTCACCGTCGCCTTGGTTCCGCTCGTGATAGAGCCCTTCGTCGCAACGGTTGCCCCGTCAGCCGCGTACACCGCGTACGGAAGCGTCGCCGTGCCGTTCGGCGCGTTCACCGTGATGTCGTAGTCGAACGCAGCATCGGCGGGACAACCCTCGCCCTCCGCCTGCTTCGTGATGGTGATGCGGCCCTTGAGCATGTTGGAACCCGTGACCGTGCTGTCGCCGTCGCCGCCCAGCACCAGGTCGCCGTCGACCATCATGGGCCGCACGGTCTCGGTAGCGAACTCGTAATGGCTGTCGAGGTTGGTCTCGGCCAAGGCGACGTCGTGACCCGACGTCAAGTCGGTGTCGTCGACCGTGATGCCGTAGGGCACGTGCACGTCAGTCCGGTAGCCGTTCTGAGCGTTGAGCGTCACGCTGGCGAGCTTCGTGGTACCGTCGAGCATGACGTCGAAGGTGATGTCGCCCGCCGGACGCACGCTCTCGTCGAGCGAGTCGACCCAGGTTTTGGCAACGCTGATGGTGGGCGTGCTGATGGGCAGCGGACCGGGCTCGGTCATCGTCGCCGAGCCGGTCACGGACGTCGTAGCGACGTAGCGTTCGTCCTCTTCATCATAGGTGTAGGTGAGGCCGGTGGACGCGGAGTGCCACGTACCGTCGCTCTGTTTCTGCGCGTCAGCCGGCAGCGCTTTGGTCGTCGTGGTCTGCGTCTGCGTGAAGCCGACGCTCGCCGACGTGTTCGTCTTCAGTCCTAACGAGCCGTCAGCGGCCTGCGCGAACTGATTGTCGTATCGCGCATTCGCATCTGCCAAGGTCAGCGTTCCATTTTCGAGCTGAGCGATGACGTCGATGGCCTCCTGGCTGGGATGTACCGTGAAATTCACCGTGTACGTGACGCCGTGCTCGAGCGACCCGAGCGAGCTCAGGTCCCACGAAACCGACGAGCCGTTGTAGCGCGCGGCGGGCGCGTCGGCCCACGACGTCGTCGCGCCGTTTTCCGTCTTGGTGTAGGTGAACCCGCTGGTCTCGCCCGCGACGAGCGTGGTCGCCGTCAGCGAGGTCAGCCCGTCGGTGATGCTCACGTCGGCGTAGGAGAGGTTGTTGGTGATCTGATTGACGATGTCGTCGAACGCGTCGGTCAGGCCCTGCTGGTCGGTGGCGCTGTAGTAGTTGTCGGCCTGGCCGGCTGCTGCCGCCAAGCTCTGCATGTTCGATACGTTGCCGAACACGCCGATGGAGTACAGCGTCTTGCCCGCGACGCTAATCGCCTCGGCCTGCTGACTGGCGAACTTGTAGTTTTTGCCGTTGTTGTCGGAGTTGCCCGATCCGTAGTACACGTGCCCGTCGGACTGGTGCCGCTCGTTCTCGTCGCTGAACGAGATGAAGGCATCACGTGTGTTGCGGAAAGTGGGATCGCCGTCGGACACGAAGATCACGTAGGTGTCCGCGTCGCTGCGCGTGGTGATGCCGTTGGCGGTTTGCAACGCGTCTTCCCAGTTGGTTCCGCCGGTCGCGCGCAGGCCGTCGACGTTGTGCTGGAAATCGGCCAGGTCGGTGGTCTGCGTCGTCTGCGTGGTGGCATAGTTGCTGAAAGTCACGAGCGACAGTGTGACCGCATCGGGGCTCGCCGCCGTGTTGTTGGAGAGAAGCTGGGACGCCAGCTGGTTCACGGCAGATTTCGCGATGGCGAGCCGCGTCGAACGTCCCTGCTGGTAGGTCATCGATCCGGACAGGTCGAGCACGACGATGACGTCGGCCTTGCCCGACGTCTGGGACGTTTGGGAGGCGCCCGTCACGCTCAGAGACAGGCTGTACGTGCCGTCTCCGTTGTCCACGAGCGTCTTGGATGTGGCGGGCGCCGTCGCCTCGTCGGCGTACGCGGGCGTCACAGCACCCGAAGCAAGCACGCCGAAGGCAAGCGCCATGGTCACGACGGCGAATGCCGCGATCAGCGCCTGGCGCATGCTGCGTTGGGGCTTCATCGTACGCGCGTCCGCGGCGGCGCAGCGCCGCTCGCGTCCTCTGCAATGATTCCGAGCCTTCTCGGTGAGGCTTCTCATATCTGACATCGTCTCGCCTTTCGCTCCTCTTCAAAACGACTATGAAGCCAGTACTCCCTTAGTGGCCATTTTTATAATCAGACACGCGATGTCTGTCAAAATCTTTGGTAATTGACGTGTTTCCATTGACGTTTGACGTGTTTTAATAAAACTGAAACCATGGCACTTTGACGTGAATTTCAAATACCGGACAAATTCCCACATAGCGTCCGACGGTTGCCGCACACAGCGCACGAAAAGGCCTTAAGCGGCTCCACTCTGCGCCGCACGCAAGCCGTTTGACAGCCATCGCTGCGCCGCATGCGAACCGCGCGCACGCCTTTCGGGAACCGCACAATCGCCGCGCAAGAGCCGCGCTCGCGCCCCACTCAGTCCCATCGACCCGCACAAGGAGGCTCCGTGGAAATCAAACAGCTCAACCAGCTCACGACGCATATCCTCACGACCTACTACCAGAACGACCTCAAGCTGTACTTCCGCTACCTGGACGAAGACACGCTGTGGATCGGTCCGCGCCAGGGCCAAATCATTCGCGGCAAGGAGAACATGAAGCGCGCCTGGGCGCGCGAAGAACACGCACTGCGCTTCCGCATGAGCGACCTGCAGTTCGCGACCGAGCGCATCGGACGCGAAGCGTTCAACCAGCTGGTGTTCTTCAAAGTGGCGACCATCTACCCCAACGGGACCGTGCAGATTCACGACCAGCGCATTCTTCTGTTCTGGAAGGAGCGGCAGGTTGAGGGGCGCTCAGTTTTCCGCATCAAGATGACGCTCATCTCGAACGCCGCCAAGCTAAGCGAGGGCGAGTTCATCTATGCCACGCAGGAAGCCGGCGCCCCGCGCGATGCGGTTCAGCGATTCTTGCCCCAGGGGTCCGAGCAAACCATCGCCATCCGGACGGAGCGTTCGGCTATCGTGTACCTTCCCGCCTCCTCGGTTCGGTACGTCACGACCGCAGACAAGGGCAACCACACGATGTTCGTCGCCTTGAACAGCACTCTGAAGTGCATCACTCCCATCGGCGCAGTCGAGAAGCAGACGGAGGGGGCCCTGATACGGTGCCATTCCGGGTACCTGGTAAACCCGCTGCACGTCACGTCGATCAAGCGGTTCAAGCTGACGATGGACGACGGCGCCGAGATTCCCGTTCCGGAAAAGAAGTACACGGCGCTCAAGCGCAAGCTCGATGCATGGAAGAAGACCGCCGAGGAATCGGCCGCCGAGTTCATCGCAGCGAACGACGAAACGGACCTGTAAGCGCGAAGGCCGAAGGCGAGAGCCCTGTTCAACGCATGTGCGCAGATGCCGCACGAAAGCGAAGCTGACGCTGGCGGGCAGACGCAGAAGCCGCCGCGCCCGCGCCGGCTCGCGCACCGGCGCACGAACACAATATAGGCGCGAAACCCTCCGCAGCCTAGTCCCAGCAGCCGGCCATCACAGTCACGTGCGTTCCACCGCAATGCGGGCAGCCGTGGGAAGCGAACCCCTGGCACCGCTCGGTGAGCTGCCGCTCGCTCAGAGGGACTTTGTCCGACCAGAAGAACAGTCGCTCGCCGCAGGTGCCGCACGGCTTGGGCTCCGCATGGAACACGAGCCAGCCGGCATCCTCGTCGCTGTAGATCTTGAACGCCTGACCTTCGACGATGCCGCCGCATTCCGGACACTCGAAGTACTCGTTCTCTTTGAACACGTACCAACCCTCCGGAATGCCGTCTTTGAACTGCTCCGTCATCCGCGGCCCGAACGTGCCGCTCGTCAGCAACGCTGCGACATCGGCATCGTCAAGGTGCGACATTCCCGTACCGCACTGGAAATCTTCCCCGGCACCGCAGTCCCCGCACTGCCAACCGATCATGCTTCCCATCGTTGCACTCCCTGTCTTTCCGAAGCCGCCGTTGTTCGTGACACTTCCGAGCGGTCGGCGCGTCCTTCTCGCAGACGCCGCCGCGAACCACCTATGGTAGCAATCGCCCAGCGCCCCGCCGTTAGCTGGCAGCTAGTACGCACGGCCCCGCAGCCTTGCGCCTGCACGAGTACCCGGCAAGCCGAGCCGCCAGTCGAACCACCCTGCCGCCCGCACGCGACTCTGGCTTTCACTCCCGCACGGTGTACTCCCGTACGGCGTCCTCATTGAGCGTCACGCCCAAGCCCGGACCTTGCGGCGGGTACACGCGACCGTCGCGCATGTCGATCCGCTCGTTGATGAGGCTTGCACGCGGGTTGTCGAAGTCCATGAACTCGCACGGATAGCTGATGGTCTTCAGCCCGCATCCCATGTGGATGATCGCCGTGGCGCCGAGCGCGCTTTCGGACTGCGACCCAATCATCATCGGTCGGTGGAACGCCTCGCACAGCGCGGCGATCTTGCGCCCGTAGGTGAAACCGCTCCGCGGGATCTTGATCATCAGGATCGAGCAGGCGTCGATGTCGATCTGGTGCGCGACATCGTAGATGGTGAAGTTGCTCTCGTCGCCCGTGATAGGGATGTCGATCGCGTGGGCGAAGCGCACCCGATCGCGCTCGTTGGTGTCGGCGATGGGCTCCTCGAAGTAGTCGAGCTTGCCGCGCAGCGCGTCGGCAACCTTCTTCGCACCGAAGTACGTGTAGCTCATGTTGCCGTCGATGTAGAGCTTGGTGTCGGGCGTGACCACCTCGCGCAGCGCTTCCACGCGCGCGATGTCCTCGTCGGGGTTCAGCCCGCCTTTCACCTTGAACGCCCGGTAGCCGCGCTCGTTCAGCTCCTTGGCCTGAGCCGTCATCTCGTCGATGGGACCCATCCACAGGATGCGGGACGGCTCAATGGAGTCGCGATACCCGCCGAACAGCTTGTACAGCGGCATGCCGAGCTTCTTGCCGATGGCGTCCCACACGGCCACGTCGATGCCGCCTTTGGCCGCGAGGTTCTGCTTGATGTAGGCCATCTTCTCGTGGATTTTCTCAAGGTCGAAGCAGTCGAGCCCCTCGATGAGCGGCGCCAGCATGGTGTTGATGACGTACACCATGCCCGGCTGCGTTTCGCCGTAGATGTGCTCACGGGGAATCGCCTCGGCGATGCCCTCGACGCCCTCGTCGGTCTGCACCCGCACGAGCACGTGCGCCTGGCACGTCATGTTGCCCGTGGCCCACTTGACCGCATGCGCAAGCGGCAGCGACACCGGCGTTGCCGTGACCTTTTCGATTTTCACCGTGCATTCCCCCTCGACCCGAAACCGTTATGTTGCAACGCCATGCGCGAGCCCCGACCGCCTCGTGTTCGTGCACCTCCGCACACGCCGTGCGCCGTTGGCAAGCTTGCTTCCCCGCTACGCCGCCACCTGCGCCTTGCGCGACGCATGCTTCGCCGCGAGCATGCCCACGGCAACGAACGCGATCAAGAACATCCAGAACGCGCCGACGTCGCCAGTCATGGCCAGGTAGTCGTACAGGCCATGGCACAGTACCGGCACCACAATTGCGCCGATGAGCAGCAAAAACGACAGGAATCCGTGGCCGCGCGTCCGAGCGCGGCGCGCAAGGCCGTACGCGTAGCCCATGAACACGGCGAACACGCAGTGCCCGGGGATGGCGGTGAACGCCCGAACGAACGCCGTATCCAAGCCGAACATCCACACGTAGGTGATGTTCTCGGCGATGGCGAACCCCAGCCCCACGAACACGGCGTACACGATGCCGTCGAACACGTAGTTGAAGTTGGCGTTGCGCCACGTGCGCCAGTACAGGAAGACGAACTTGCATGTTTCTTCGACCAGCCCGATCAGCAGAAACGTTTCCACGGCCGTCGGCGGGACCGGCGTGCGGCTGGAGATGACGGTTGCGAGGTCGCTCACGGCACCGTCGCCCGCGGACTCCAGCAAGCTGGCGGGGATGGTGGACAGCATGCCCAAGAACAGCAAGCTGAGCAGCAGCCCCATCGGCTCCTTTTCGACCGGATCGAGCCGGTACACGTACACGAGCAGCACGACCGCCGGGATGACGGCCGCAAAGGTCAGGATGTCCAACACGTCTCCTCAACGGTCGGGTTCATTTCGCAACGCCGCCATTGTACGACTGAGCTGGTGTGCCGCCTGTTCACAGACGCCCGCTACCGGTCTGCGCAAAAACAGCCACGTAAGCGGAACGAGCCGCAAAGGAGCCCGCCATCGGGCACGCCGCAGGACAATCTCGTCGGAGAAAGGCGCCTCCAAGCACGCACCGTTCGCCCCAACCGCAGATTGCAACGCAGGGCCCTCCGCACGAACGCAGGTCCGCCCCAGCGGACTAGCGCGCATCCTTCACGTACAATCCGACGCGCACTTGCTCCCACGGGCCGGCTTCGGGATTGACTTGCAGCACGCGCACCTCGAACACGTCGGAGTGGCCGTAGTAGTCCAGCAGCGACACGAGCGAGTTCTCCTCGCGCGGAACGTAGCCGATCATCACACCGTCGATCGACAGCGCCATCGCGTCGGGGTCGTACGGGTTGTCGCGCTCGGGAACCAGCTGAAGCGGCGTGCCCACCTTCAGTTTGTCGAAGACCAGAGCTCCATCGTGGTATTGGAACCCCGCGACGAAAAACGTGCTGACATGGCGTGACGGCTCGTACATTGCAACCAACTCCTTCGCTTGCGCCCGTCGGTTAGTTGCAGCATACGACAGATGGCCCGTTTCGCGCGTACCTCAGAAGGGACAGCTGGGCCGATATTTTCAATTACGCGCGATATTTTCCCAGAATACGCCCAAGCCAGGCGGCGTAATCCTCGCGCAGCGAGGCGGGGCTCAAGATCTCCGCCTGGTCGCCGAGGGTCGCCATCCAACCGAAGAACACGGGGCTCGACTGCACGGGAACGTTGATGATGGCGGCCGCGGCTTTGTCGGTAGGCGTCGCGTCCACGTCGCGGCCGAAGCGGTCGATCACCACGTTCATCAGCGCGGCGTCCACCTTGATCGATGCCGCAACGCAGGTACCGCTGTACATGCCGAACACGGTGCGCGCGGCTTCGTCGGGGTCGTACGTCGCAATCTCGTCGTTGCGCTCGGCGGGCTGGTCGGTGATGGCAACCGTGCTCATGCGGTCGACGCGGTAGTTGCGAATCTCCGCATCCGCATCGCTGTACGCAACCAGATAGTAGTTGCCCTCGGAATACGTCAGGCTCACCGGCGTGACCAGATGATGCCTGTCGCGTGCGCGCACCTGCGGTCTCTTGTGCGCGTCATACCTGAAATAGCTGAACGACACCTTGCGCTGCTGGGCAAGCGCTTCCTGCAGAAGGTCGACCGTCACGAAATCGGAGTGGTCCTGGCGCTTGGGGCGGCCGTACACGTGAACCTGCTTGTTGAGCCGCTTGCGCTCCTCTACCGAAGCCAGCCGCCTGATCGACCCCACGAGCGTGTTGGACGATTTGTCGGAGAGGAACTTGCTTGACTGCACGGCGTCGATGAGAAGCGTGAGCTGAGAAAAGTCGAACGGACGCGTGCGCAGCGCATATTGGATCGGCTGGCATTTGAGCACGACGATATCCCTGCCGGACTTGCGTAGCGCCTCGATGTCGCGGTAGATGCCCTTGCGCTCGGCGGTGATGCCGCGCGCGGCCAGCTTCTCGATGAGCTGCGGCATGGTCAAACCGTGGTCCGGGTCGGTTTCGGTCTTGAAGATGTCCTCCAGCGCGAGGATCTTGCGCTTCTGCAGGTTGTTCGTCGCCATGGCAGTTCCTTTCGCCGTCTTCGGATGTACCGATAGTAACCCACCCGAGTCGGTTGCGGGCGAAAGGAATGCCGTGGCGCGGACGCCCGCGGGACTCCGTTGCGAGACGCGGCTCGCACATGTTTGGGCCCGACATCGCGGAACCGGGCCGCGCGCGCCGGGCGCCGGGTTCATCCTGCGCGCCACCCATGCGCCCGCGGGGCCCCGTTCCGGGATGCGGCTCGCAACCGTTCCCGCCCCGTTCCGACATTCGCCTGCGAACTCGGCCGCTGCGCGGCCTCAGACACGCAGGCGAGAACCATGTCAGCCCGGGACGGGAACGCTCGCCGAAGTCCCGGCCCGGGGTCCCGCGGGCGCGGCGGGTCGGTCTTAGAAATGGGAGCTCAGCGAATTGAGGCTCTCCGCGAAATGCTGAGGGTCGACGCCTTCGATGATGGGCTTGCCCGTGTCGAGCGCGTCGATCGCTGCCATCTCGGCGTCGGTGAGCGGCTCAGCGATCATCTGGGCGTTCGCGCGGATGCGGCCGGGGTTCTTGCTGCGCGGCAGAGGAATGACCCCATGCTGCACATGCCAAGCGAGGATGACCTGCGCGGGGCTGGCGTCGTGGTCCTTCGCGATGGCCGCAATCGTCTCGTCCTGCAAGCAGCCCCGCGACCGAGCGGCGACCACGCCTCGTAGACGATACCGTGGTCGCGGCAGTACGCGAGCGTCTCGTTGTCCTGCAGATACGGATGACGTTCCATCTGGTCGACCGCCGGCGTCGCGCCTCCCGCAGCACGCAGCTTCTCCAGATGATCCACCTGGAAATTGGACACGCCAATCGAACGCACGAGACCTTCGTCACGCAGCTGCTCGAAAATCTTCCAGGTATCCACGAACCTGTCCGCCACCGGCCAGTGGATCAGAAGCAGGTCGAGGTAGTCCAGCTGCAGGTCGGCAAGGGATTCTTCGACGGACTCACGCACCGTGCCGTCGAGCTGGCGGTCGTTCCACACTTTCGACGTGACGAAAAGCTCGCTGCGCGGAACGCTCGTCTGGGCAAGCGCCGCGCCAACCTCCTTTTCGTTGCCGTAGAAGCGCGCGCAATCGATGTGCCGATAGCCCGCATCGATGGCACGCTCGACGGCCTCGGTCGCATCGGTTCCCTCAAGACCATACGTCCCAAACGCGATGCGGGAAATGCGGTACCCGTCGTTCATCTCGATGCCCTGCTCAATAGTGATATCCATCTCTTCGCCCCTCCCTTGGCTGAAGTTTCACACGACGCGGGCGAATCCGAAGAGGGCATCAGCGTCGTCGTACCGCGCGCCCGCTACGAAAAGCATTCGCGCGCGTTCTACGTCGATGCCCTGGCGGGCGAAGCTCAGCGCATCGAACACGAGCTGGGCGAATGAGTCAAGAGGGCTGCATCTCTCTGACCCATGTTGACGACATCGCCCACCCCCGTGATCACGCCTGCGAACCTGTCATCCGACGACCACACCACACGGCCAGCGCGAGCGATGGGACGAAGCTGACTAGGCCGAGGGGCGATGGTCCCATAATCGTCGAAGCGCCCAGACTCACGTACAAGCCCACGCCTGCCGTAGCGTTGAAGGCCCCATGGGCAAGGGCGCAGGCCCACACGCTTCCCGACTTCTCCCGCAGATAGCATAGAAACATCCCGAAAGCCGCGCAGGCAACCATCATCATCGCGATGCCCGCGACCGGAAACCCCGGGTAGTCGGCCCCGTAGTTGTAGCCCATGGCGATGAGCGGCGCATGCCACGCTCCCCAGATGAGACCGCTCGTCACCGCAGCGGCCGGCTTCGAGAGGAAGCTTTGCAGGGCGGGAAAGAGAAAGCCGCGCCAGCCCGCTTCCTCGCCGATCGCAAGGAACATGTTGAACAGCGGCGCCAACACGATGCCCGAGGCGACCTGCACCGCAAGCACCAGCGGCACCTGGTCGGGGCCGACGCCCAGCTGGGCTTCGGCAGCCTGAGTGTACGCCGAGGCCGACCCGTCGAAATCGCTGGGAAAAGCAAGAAAGTAGAGGGCCGCGCCCGCAATAGAGAGCACGGCGGGCACGAACCATGCTGCCAGGTAGGGGCGCACGTTGCCCCGCAAACGCGGCCGCCATCCCCGATCGACGTCACCGCCGCCGATCGGCCGCACCGCCAGCGCGGCGACCAGAGGCCCGAACATCGATAGGGGCGCGACGACGTTCCATGCGGCGCCCCCTTCGGAGATAGGCCCCGCCAGTGCCGAGGTCGCAAGCCACAGGGCCCAGTCGATGCCGAAGGCGAAAACGAGAAACAGGCCCAGCTTTTTCTTCATGACGGCGCCTCCCTGGCGGCAGCAACGCAGCACGATCACCCACGAGTACCATTATCGCCGAATGGCGTGATAACGAGGGCGATGTCGCCAGAAACCGCTGCATCGGGCATCGACGTCCCTTCGTTCCACGGTTCGCTGGGCCAAAGCAACCATGCACCCGTTCACCGAAGAGCCGGTCGGGCACCGTTTCAGGGGAGATAGCGCGCAGGCAGAAGTCGCTCTCCAACGTATCCGCCAGACTCGACCTCCACTGCGCCGGCGACGGCATTATGCCGAGCACCCCGCACGCGCCGTTTCACGCTGTCAAGCAATCTGCAGCTCCTTGATGATCTTGGCGGGCACGCCGCTGACCACGCCGAACGCCGACGCGATGCGTTCAGCGCAGGTGCTCTTTCAGGAACGCCTCAATCTCGTCGAAGGGGATGGCGTTCTTGCCGCCGCCGTCGTACAGGTCGCAGTGGCTCGCGCCCGGCACGATGAGCAGGCGTTTGTTGTCGCCGTTCAGCTTTTCGAAGGCGCGTTCGCCCATGTAGCGCGAATGGGCCTTCTCGCCGTGCACCACGAGCACCGCGCTCTCGATTTCGCCTGCGAACTGCAGCAGGTTGGTGTTGAGCCACGAGAGGCTCGACGTCGTGTTCCAGCCGTCGGTGGAGTTGCCGCTGCGCTCGTGGTAGCCGCGCGGCGTCTTGTAGTAGTCGTGGTAGTCGGCCACGAACTGGGGCGCATCGGCGGGC
Organism: uncultured Eggerthellaceae bacterium; assembly: GCA_903789375.1. Taxonomy (GTDB): domain Bacteria; phylum Actinomycetota; class Coriobacteriia; order Coriobacteriales; family Eggerthellaceae; genus CAIFEB01. The sequence goes on from CAIFEB010000002.1 coordinate 35,314, forward strand.
AGCGGGTCGACGACGCCACCGGCGCGCTCGTACGTTCCACTTGCGTAGTCGGCCGTGCGCTGCGCGTTGAGGGCACGGCGCATCTCCATCCGGGCCGCGGGGCTGTCCTGCTCGTCGAAGTAGCCCTTGGTGGTGACCTCGGTCATGATGTAGCTCGTGGAGGCGACGGTCGCCTTGACGCGCGTGTCGATGGCGGCCGCGTTGATTGCGATGCCGCCCCAGCCGCAGATGCCCACGATGCCGATGCGGTCGGCATCAACGTCGTCGCAGCAGGTCAGGTAGTCGACGGCAGCGGAGAAATCCTCGGTGTTGATGTCGGGCGACGACACGCGGCGGGGCTGGCCACCGCTTTCGCCGGTGAACGACGGGTCGAAGGCGATCGTGAGGAACCCGCGCGCAGCGAGCTCCTGCGCGTACAGGCCGCTGGCCTGCTCTTTCACCGCGCCGAACGGGCCCGACACGGCAAGCGCCGGGAGCGCGCCCTGCGTGTTCTTGGGCATGTACAGGTCGGCCGCCAGCGTGATGCCGAAGCGGTTGCGGAACGTGACCTTGCTGTGGTCGACCGCGGGGTTCTGCGGGAACGTCTTGTCCCATTCCTGCGTCAGTTCGAGCTGTTCTTCCTGCATGTTCGTTCCTTTCCGGTGTGCTGGTTGCGCCACGCGTCGGCTTGAGGGCCCGCCTTATTGACGACACCATGGCCACGCGCTACCGTTCATGAGCGACAATACAAGTTAAAGTTAACTTTAAGTCAAGCATGCATGAGGAGGAATTATGACGTACACCGTTGGACAAGCGGCCGCGATGCTCGGCGTGGCCCCCTCCACCCTGCGCTATTACGAAAGCCAGGGGCTTTTGCCCTCGCTCAAGCGCACGGACAGCGGCCGGCGGGTATTCTCCGACACCGACATCGAAGCCTGCCGCATCATCGAATGTCTCAAGCAGTCGGGACTGTCGCTCACCGACGTGAAGAGGTTCATGGACATGACCGTGGAGGGGGACGCATCGCTTGCCGACCGGCTCGCGCTGTTCCAAGCGCGCCGAGAATCGCTGACGAGGGAAATCGAGGACATGCAACGCGTTCTGAACGTCCTCGAGTTCAAATGCTGGTACTACGGCCGCGCCGTCGAAGCGGGCACGGAAGACGTCGTTCGCAACATCCCGCTCGATCAGGTGCCTGAAAACCTGCAAGACGCCGTCGCGTTCCTGCGCGGCATAGAAGGAGAAAGCGAGCAGAGGGAGATGGAGAAGGCGAAGGCGCGCAAGGCCTGATGGGGATGCGCGGGTGGAACCCGGTGTGCAGCACGCGAGCCGATTCCGCAATGTCTGCATGCAGTATCAGTAAGAAGCTATTGTATTACCGACAGCATGTGGTTTGCCAATCGTTATCTATAAAAACCAGCGATTCTTATAGATAATGAAAGCAGTCTGCATGTTTGCTGGTAAAAATGGAGAATTCTTACCAGCAAGCACCCGGCACGAACGAGAGGGCGGCGCATATGGAATATCAGGAGCTCGCGAAAATCTATCACATGGACGCAAGCCCCCAGCGCGATTCCAACAACGTGAAACGTGCCGCCGATCGTCGCAATGCGGAATCGACGTTCCGGCTCGGCTATCCTTCAACAGAAGACGAATTCTTCATTGCCGTGCCTCGGGAACTCAGCGTGCTCAATGAGCGCGTGTTGATATCTGAACGGGAAATATCGGTGCAGTTGAAGGTTCTGCCCGGCATTGCGGCCAGCGCTCTATTGCGCAGCTTGGTGCTTGACGAGGTTGTTTCTTCGAACGAAATCGAAGGCGTGCGCAGCACGCGGCGGCAAATCAAGGATGCACTCGAATCGACTTACAAGGATGCGTCGCATAAAAGGTTCAAAGAGCTCGCGATGCTGTACATGGACCTTGCCGACGGAAACGCGCAGATGCCCGAGACGCCGAATGACGTTCGGCTCATCTACGACCGCGTGATGGACGGTGAAATCGGCGATGAAGAGCGCTTGGACGGCGAGCTGTTCCGTGCCGAGGGCGTCGACATTCTCAACGAACGCAACAAGGTGCTTCATCGGGGCCTCGAGCCCGAATCGAAAATCATTGAAGCCGTGGAGCGGATGCTCACCATCGCAACCTCTGATAAGATACCGGCGCTGTACAGGGCAATCGCCGCTCACTACCTGTTCGAATACGCCCATCCGTTCTACGACGGAAACGGCCGCACCGGCAGATACTTGCTTGAGCTGTACCTGGGTGTTTCCCTTTCTGCGGCGACTACGCTGTCTCTGTCGCGCGCCATCGCCGAGCACAAGCGGCGGTATTACAAGGCTTTTGCGACGGTCGAAGACCCGCTGAACCACGGCGAGCTGACCCATTTCGTGTACACGCTGCTTGATTTGATCAGCGTGGCACAAGAAGGCGTCTTCTCACGTCTCGCCAGCGCAACCGAATCGTTCTCCGAACTTTCCGAAACCATGAAGCGCGTTGAAGCGGACCTGGCTTTGAAAAAGAAGGAGACGGATGCGCTCTTCATACTGGCGCAGTACGAGACGTTCGGCTTGTTCGGTGATGCCCCTCTTCCCGAAATAGCTTCGCGCATCGGGCTGAAAGAGCAGCGAGCACGGCAGCACATGCAAGCGCTCGAGCAACGCGGTGCCGTGATGAAGGTGAGGGGTCGAAACCCTGTCGTTTTCGCACTGAGCGACTCATTCAAAAACCGGTACGGCATCGCGCCCGCATGGGACGTCGGGCAATAGCGTTTACGCGCCGCGCCCGCAGAACCCCGGGCCGGGAGCTCGGCGAGCGCCCCCGTCCCGAGCCGACATGGTTCTCGCCTGCGTGTCTGAGGCCGCGCAGCGGCCGAGTTCGCAGGCGAATGTCGGAGCGGGGCAGGGACGGTTGCGAGCCGCGTCCCGGAACGGGGCTCCGCGGGCGCATGGGAGACGCGCGGGTGGAACCCGGCGCCCGGCGCACGCGGGCCAGACGAGGAAGGCGACGTGGCAGCCTGCGACCTCTTCGGCGTGTTCAACTGCAACATGAAGCCCGTGCGGGTGGAAGACGTGGCAAAGCAGCTGGTGGACGGTATGATACAGGCTGCACCCAATGCGGGCGCGACGACCGCGTCGAATGCGGTTGGCGCGGGCGCGACCACCACCGGCGCGAGTGCGCCGAACGTCCCCGTCGACCTAGCCGTCATCTGCCTGTTCGCCCTCGCCGTCTTCGCCATCGGCTTGGCCTGTTCGCGCGCAAAGCAGAAGAAGGAAGCGTAGTGTATCAATGCAAGACGACACCTCCAACCGGGGGGTTTCATGCATGAGTTCCGAGACAACACGGAACGAAGGAGGCCCTGATGGCGATCAAAACGGATGGGTTCTCAATCGAAACCGACAACGGCCGCATAACCGACAAGATGATCGAGGGCTGGGAAAAATCCTATTCATCTGGAAAGATGCCAGAGGGATACAAACCAGACAAGCCCCACGTCGGACGCCCTCCCCTCATCGACGGCGATGCGGACGCATTTTCCAGCGGAAGCGAGCGCTTTCCAAACGGAAGCGAGCGTTTTACCGGCAGAACGCACGTTTCACACGCACGCTAGGATATTTTTCTTACATTTATTTGCATCATTATAGTTAATGCTTATTTTCTACATTTATATGTTTGTATTTCCGCAAACTATGCACCTTGAAGCACGAGAAAGCATGACAAGCTATGCCACGATTCAAATTCGAATGGGATGATGCGATTTCCAGCTACTTGGACGAACTCGTGAGCGAGGCGTTCGCCAGCGAGGCTCTGCCGGACGAAATCGATTACAGCATCTCGCAAGAACCCGCGCTCGACGCTCTCCTGTATGAAGTGAGCTGCGAATTCTCGACGCCCGAAGGCACCGTGTCCGTGAGGTTCACCATGGACGCCCAAGCGGGTAGCTTCGCTTTTGACGTCAGCGAGGGCGGCTACCGCTTCATCAGTGGATCCGGTGCCGAGCCCTCGTTCCCGAACGCAAGCATCGAGCTGACGAACGCGGATGGGGCACGGGCGTGGGACCCGGATGGGAGAGCCTGGCACTGGTAGGCATTCGGAATGAGGAGGTAAGACGCCATAAAGCGCTCGGCCTTAGCGCCGAGCGCTTCCCAGATTGGTTCCGCCTTCACGCGAGCTCAGCAAGACCTTGGTCGCTTCCGCTTGCGCCCATTGACTATTCGAACAGCGCCAGCAGTTCGCTTTCGATTGCGAGCAACCGATCGAAGTATCCGTCGGGGGCAGCCGCATGCACCTTGTCCCTGAAAACACAGACCCACCCAGCCGGATGTTCGCTCACGTACCGCTTCACTTCAGAGCATTCACATTCGCCGCGGCTGACGCGCCCGCACAACTCCGAAAGATAAAGCAGCTCGATGCCCATGTGGTCGGCATACTGGTTGCTTTCGCCTGACATCTTGAGTCCAGCGTCTTGCAACAATCGATTCATCTCGAACGTCGCCTGACCAAAGCCGACATTTGCGCCATCGCCTCGGTACATCGTCTCCCAAGGTGCCGCCTTTGGCTCCGGCGGTCCGATGAACAAGCTCGTGAACTCAACCGACACGTCCGTCACAGGGTCGTCCTGCGCGTTTTTGCCGAGCCAGGCCACATAATCGCGCATATTCAAGCATGCCCGATTCAAACCATCCGATCCCAACGTGGGGAACTTCTCCCAGAAGAGCGGGTCGAGACCCACCTTTTCGGTCCTCCGCATAGGCGTGAGCAGCGTGTTCCCCAAGAACGCGCATTCCTGTCCAAGCGTCACCCAATCCATGTGCTCGTCCATCGACCCTCCTAAAACCGCCCCGCAAAAAGCGGGGCGGTCCAATATGCATCGTTGTCTAGCGCGTGGGCTGCTATCTCGCGGCTGCCCCATCGACACCGCGCAAAAGCTTGTTGGAAAGAACCATGAAAGCCAAAACGCCCAAGGAAATCACCCCTACGACGATCATGACCTCAGGCGCCGTGGGTGCATACGTTCCCAAGGTCATCCAAACATCGGGAGAGGGATTGCCGATTGCCGTCGCCGTGCCTGCGGGAATGCCGGGAGCGCCATAGACGTTCGGCGTAATGAAGCTCGTGAAGAGCAGCCAAACTCGCTTCGCCGCCACGCCGAGAATCACCAACGCACTTGCGACGACCACAAGACCGGTCTTTTCCCGGTTCTTCGAGAACACCAGGATAAGGAACGGCACGAGAAGACCGCACACGATTTCAAACCAGAAGAACGGAGCAGTAGCGCCCGAAACCATATGGGACAGCGCGACCGACTCGCTCGCCCCCGGGTACGCCATGGTGAGCACTTCGCAACCAACAAAGAACGCGTCGACGGCGATGAACACCGCAAGAAGCCCCGATAGACTTTTGATGAGACTCTTCTCCACCTTGAAGACGCCTGCCGCATTCAGTGCGATAAGCGCCACCAGCAGAAGCGCTAAACCTGAGTCGCATGCGGACGCAACAAAAATCGGAGCCATGATCGCTGAGTACCACGCCTTAGCGATCTGCAGGCCGAAAATCCAGGCCGTCACCGAATGCACGAGGATGGCAACGGGCAAAGCGATACGCGACAAGACTTCAACCTTGTGCTCGTCTGCTTTTTTGCCGCACATCCATACTAAATCGAGAATGTTTATTACCAGGTAAATCGTAATCACGCACACGTCCCACAGCAGAGGAGAAACGAAGTTCGGCCCCGTCACGATACGCCAAATCCTCTGGATTCCGCCAAGGTCGATGAGGATGAACATGCCGGCTACGCAAATGCATACGATTGAGGTGATAACGGCGGGAACCGCCACACGCTTGTACCTCTCGATATGGAACACGCTCGCAGAGCTCGCTACGATCAAACCGCCTGCGGAAAGGCCGACGAACAACATGAACATCGTGATGTACAAACCCCACGAGTTGGAGTTGCTCATACCCGTAACGCCAAGACCACGCACCAGCTGGAAGATCCAGCAGCCAACTCCCGCAAGGGCGAGCGCGGCAAGCAGCCCCATAGTGCACTTCGTTTTCGAAGATACTGTCATCATCGCCACCCCTATTCGAAGTAGAAGACTTGCGGTTTGGTTCCCCGCTCTTCCAGCAAAATGCGCACGCTCCGCTGGCGCTTGATTTGGGAAATCTCAGAATTCGGATCATCGAGGTCGCCGTAGATGCGCGCCTTCGTCGGGCAGCACACCACGCACATGGGCTCTTCTCCGCGGTCGGTGCGCTCCTTGCACAACGTGCACTTCTCCATAACGCCCTTGGACCTTACCGGAACATCCTTGTCCCCGTAGTTGAAGTCGGGATCGCGATTGGGGTCGTTCCAGTTGAACACGCGCACGTTGTACGGACATGCAGCCATGCACATGCGGCAGCCGATGCACTTGTCGTAATCGATTTCGACCCGACCCATGTCGTCCTTGTAGGTAGCGCCCGTGGGGCACACCTTCTGGCAGGCCGGATTCTCGCAGTGCTGGCACGCCATAGGAAGATACGTCCTGGTGAGATTTGGAAACTCCCCCACCGCCCCATCGGTCACGTCGCAATTTTCAGCGATGGTGCGCGTCCAGAGCATGCCCATCGGCACGTTGTTTTCCATCTTGCATGCATTGGAGCAGGTCTGGCAGCCGATGCATCGATGCATGTTGATTGCTATCGCCAGTCTCGTCATACGTCATCACCTATGCTTTCTCGATATTGACGAGAGTGTCGTTATAGAGGATTTGCGGACCATGCTTCATCTCGTAACACCTCTGATTTCGCGCATCATTGGTAACGTTCTGCAGGAAGCCCTTCTTGTAGTAGTGGTTGTACGTCGTTTCCGCCATGAAGAGCGTGCCCTCCATAATCGATGGATTCACCAAGGCACGCGCCACGAACTCGCCGCGGTCGTTGTAAACACGCACGTCATCGTTCGTGCGTATGCCCAAGCGTTTGGCGTCGGCGGGACTGATGTTGACAGACGGGTCCATATATTCGCGGAACCAGTTGGACGCTGAATAGTAAGCGTGGATACGGAACCGCGTTTTCCCTTGCATAAACTGGAAAGGATACTGAGCGCGTTTGGGATTGTCGGGGTACGATTCCACCGCCCTCTCATAGACGGGAAATGCATGACCCTGGTCGACCAGATTCTGGTAATAGACTTCGAACTTCGTCGTCGGGGTTCCATAGACCTGGCTCGGCGGCACAGCCTGATCCTGTCCGCCAATGCGCCACACGCCTTGGTTGGCAAGAATCTTCTCAACCGAGATGCCTTCGACATTGCCGGATGCGCCATCGAGCAAATGGTGCGCGTATTCGGAATAGCTCTTCGGCATGTAGATATCGCGACCCCATTCGGCAGCGATCATGCGCTCGATCTGCAGGTCGGGCTTCGAATCAAACAAGGGGTCGATCGCCTTGGTCGCCAGCGAAACGTAGCCCATCGATTCCCTCAGATGGTGAATGGCCTCATCGCATTCGAACTTCGTGCAGGCGGGAAGCACGATGTCGGCATAATCGACCACCGAAGAATGGTAGATATCGCAGATGGCGAAGAAATCGAGGGTCTTCACCCATTCGAGAAACTTGTTCGCGTTCGCTGCTTCAAGCGTGAAGCAATCGCCGAATGTGAGAGCAGCATGAACCGGGCAACTCGCCCCCATATCGGGAAACTCGTACATCGCCACTCCGGTATCACCCGGCACGAACTCATCCGGAATCTTCCAAGGAACGACATTTGCCGCAGGATAAGGCTCGATGCCGCCGAAAAAGCCAAGACCGGCGCCGGGCTTTCCGTAATTTCCCGTCAGAGCGGTCGCGATGCCCATCGCATGGCCCAAAACATCAGCGTTGTAATACTTGTCCGGACCGCCCAGCCCGAAATCGATGTAGGCAGGGCCGTTGTTGGCGTACTCGTCGGCAAGGGTTCGAATCACGTCAGCATCGATGCCGGTTTCCGCAGCCGCCCACTCGGCAGAATAGCCCTCCTTGGCGATCCACTCCTTGAGCAGGGTGAATTCCGTGACGACCTGTTTGCCGTCGATGGTCCACTCGCCCTCGAGCGTAGGCGAGACGCCATCCGCGTTGTACAGGGCTTTCGCGCCCGTGGCGCTGTCGTACACGTACGGAGGATAGACGACCTTCTTCTGAACCGGATCCTTCACATCGACGAGCGCACCCGTCTTCTTGTCAACCTGCTGAAGCGGCGCCGTTTCGTCCGAAAACACCTTGCCCGTCTCGCGATCGACCAGAAACGGGAACGACGTGTTGGCTGTCATGAAATCGGTGTCATACCACCCGTTTGAAACGATTTCCGCAACGACTCCCAGCATCAGCGCAGGATCGGTTCCAGGCGTAATAGGAATCCACTGGTCGGCCTTCTGCGCCGTGACGCTGAAGCGGGGATCCACCACGATGACCTTCGCTCCGGCCTCCTGCGCGGCGAACATGTACTTCGAAAACGTCATGCCGCTCTCGCAGAGGTTGTGCCCAACCATGAGAATGGTTTTCGCCTGCGGCCATTCGGTCATGGGGCGCTTATAGAGATGGGGCATCAATCCAACACCGGGAACCAAGCCGTTCGTCGAGCCGCGGTCGAGACCCCAATTCCCACCAGACTCGGCGCGGAGCAGCATGTTTAGCCATTCGATTCCGTTAGCGACGGAAGCTTCGGTCGATTTGCGGATGAATACACCCGTCTCGCCGTATTTTTCCTGGCACGCCTTCAGGTTGTCGGCAACCGTTTTAATGGCTTCGTCCCAGGTGATGGACTCAAAACGCCCCTCACCGCGCTCGCCCACTCGCTTGAGTGGAGTCTGCAGGCGGTCGGTCGCGTAAACATGCTGGACTTCCGCAATTCCGCGCAGGCATATGCGCTGGTCTTCTTCGCGACAAGCGTCGTTGGGCTCGATCTTCACAATGCGCCCATCGCGCACCGTGCATTTTAAATTGCAGCCCGAAAGGCAATGGAATTGATGGCAGAGATAAGCGACGTGCTCGCTGGGCTCGGCGGTAGCTTCGGCAGGCGATAGCCAGCCATCAGCTGACAGCATAGTGCCCGCACCGGCGAGACCAAGAGCCGCAGCGCCCACACCTGCACCCTTCAGGAAGCTTCGACGCGTAAAACCCCTTGGAGAACCGTTCTTCATAGACGTGTACCTCCTCGTCTCGGAAGGGCCTGGTTCGCGAAACCGCTCTTTTTGTTTGGATGATGAATCCCATGTATCTCCAGATGCGGAAACGAGCGGCGTACCGAGACATTGCCCTCCCCTTCAACAATGCTCGCAGAAACGGCCGAATTGCTGCTGAAGTCATATTGTCACTATTCATTGCGACAATCAATGTAACGGTTTATCCTTATTTTTCGATAATTACGATGCGCCTAACTAAGTCTTGATTTCACAATATCAAGCAGTTCATCAGGGGCGATTCCCGCATCATGCGATGCCTTGATCAGCTCGTCCGTCAACATATGGACGGTTGCCATCCGATCATTGTCGCAGTTGCCCCATGAATCAGCGACGAACGTGCCCCTCCCTCTCCGCGTGACGATGAATCCATCACGCTCGAGATCCATATAGGCGCGATTGACCGTGTTGTAGCTGATGTCAAGGTCGACAGCAAGCGAACGCACCGTGGGAAGCCTATCCCCGGGCTTGTAGCCTCCAGAGGTGATGAGAAAGCTAATGCGGTTCTTGATTTGTATCCATACGGGAAGCCCACTTTCATAGTCGACGGAAAACGTCGCAAGTGGGTTGTTAGTGTTGTCTTGTTTTACAGCCATATGGTCAGACAGCTCAATCTTCCGTTAGCATCTTTGCTCATCGCATCACCTTCGGTCAGCATCGACAAAGCCATCCGACAAGGCGCTTGGCACGGTCACGACGGTACCCTTCGACTTCTTCACTGTGTCGTACTGCATGAGCATACTGCGAAGTTTGATGGCCGCATCAGGATCACCGTACTTTTCGCCGGCTTCCTTGAGAATATCGGCTATCTCGTCCTCTACGCCTGCCACTGTCATGCGCGCATTCTTTTCACGTTCTGCCTGGGCCTCGAGAGACATCACATCCTGCAAGCTTTCAGGCAAGACGATGTCTCGCACCTTTACGGCGATGACGTCGATTCCCCAACCAGCCGTTTCCTTGGCGATATCATTCATAATTTCGCTATCGAGCTGATCTCGCCTAAGAGCGACTTCGGCGATCGATGAGCGACCCACCGCCTCGCGCATCGACGTCTGCGCCAAATAGAGCACTGCCGAATAGTAATCTTCCACTTCGGTGCTCGCCTCTTCAGCGTCGCGCACCACCCAAAACAGGACTGCATCGATGTTCACGGGGACCAAATCCGCTGTGAGCGTGCGCTCTGCATCAAACGGCGTAGCAATGACACGCTGGTCGATGCGTACCGTTCCGTATTCAACGACCGGAATAGTGAAGTACAGGCCAGGGCCGGCGATTCGGCTGATCTTACCGAATCTGAGGACAACGACGCGCTCCCATGCAAGAGCAATATGCACAGAGCTCGAGACAAGCAAGGCAGCCACTACAGCGGCAATGATCGACCAGATGTTCAGCGACTGCTGCGCCGCATAACAGCATGCGAGGACGATGCAGCAAACCGCAACAAAGAGCACAGCATTAAAAGCTACGACACCATCCCGCGTTGTTCGCTGAGGAGTGAACCCCCTGCCCCCATCCTCGTGAGTTTCATTGTGAGCTCCGCGTGTCTCCATCCTCTGCCGATTGTCCCCTTTGCTCACCATTCATCCTTTCCGTTCGTTCGAAATCCGCCGTTACATAAAGGGCGCAACCAAAGCATGAACCGCTTGCGACGGATCGAATGCCGCAACGCCAACCACGCAGAACCGCAGCACCACACCACCCGTCAAAACGCAGGCAGCTGTGGCGAGGCAGAGCGTCGTGTGTCTGGGTGGCTTTATAAAGCCACCCAGAATCGGCGGCAGAAGCAATCCCACCGTCACGAATGCTGCCCAGAACCAAAGTGCATATGTCCCCGACGTAAGCGCCAGCCACGCATATCCGGCCCCCGATTTAACACACCAGAACAGCCACGCCGCCAGAGCAGCCGCTTCACACGCAGCAGTGATTCGACCAGTACGGACAAGCCTTGCGACCAGCGGCATCGCACCATCGGACGCATCTACGAACGAATTGACGCCCAAAGCGCAAGCAAGTCCGCAGGTAAGAGAAGAGCATACAAACAGAACGGGGATCAGCGGCGTCTGCCACGCAACAACCGATGGCATGCTGCTCAGTAAAATTCCGGTATACGACATGGCAACCACACCAGCAACGATGTTGAAAACGCAGACGCCATGAATGAAAACACACGACGCCTCAAGCCGATCGGACATCACGACTGCCGACGCGACGGCCGACCCCAACGCGCACGCCGCCAGAGCGATTGCGCCAACGGTAATCGCGGTGAATGCGGGTGACACGAGAATCTGCAACAGCCGATCGAATCGCCCAAGATCAACCGCAAGCATCGTTATGGCGACAAGCACCGTAAGAAGGCACAAAGGCCACGCAATATAACGGAACTTCGACGTTGCGAATGGCTTCCCGTGCTCTCTTAAAAGCTCGAGCACGCTCAAAACGACAAGCAGACCCGCCCCTGCTCCGCCAAGGAACAGATAGGCGACTACCATCTCATTCATCGAGCCACCGAGCACAACGACACCCAATCGATTGCTGCCGACATGACGCAATGTATTATGACATTGATTTTTCCTAGCTTCATCTATCAAAGCGCCGCCACTCGCCTTTTTCCTCGAAGCATCTGCGAATAGCGAAAGAATCACACTCGGGTAGACCAAGCCATTGGCAAGCGGAACGGCGGGCGCCTTTTCAGCCGCAGCATCGCATCGAGTGCACTTTCCCACCAACGACCGTCCCCCAAGCCCTAAAACGGGCAGGCGTCCGGAACACCGACCAACTCCGCCCAGCGCGCAGCAAGCAGCTTCGCGTACAGGTTGTGCTGAAGGCCATAGCAACCGAGCGCGTACCCGTCGTTGACCTCTACCAGCAGCGTACGGCCATCATCCGTCACGCCGAAATCCAAGGCGTATCCCGCCGGTGCGCTCATGTAACTGCGAACCGCCGCATCCACTACGCTGCCATCGATGCACGCATGCCAATCGCCCTGGTACGGTCGCACGTCGAGCACCGTTCCGTATCGGACAAAGCACCGCCATTCGGCAACGAAATCCACGGGGTCGCTGCAGTACACCCGCGGATTGTATCCGCTGGTACCGCATCCGACCAGGTCCTTTGTCCCCCGCACCACGACGCCGGTGAACCGCTTCTCGTCATCGATCGGTTTCACGAACACGGGCCATTCATCCGGACTGCAACTCACCTCGTCGATCGTGCTCGTCCGCACCCGCCGACCCAGAAAACCGGCGAGTTCTTCGGGATAATCGATCGGTTCAGGCCGAACGTCAAAGCGTGCAAGCGCGTGCTGCACAACGCCGAGCCCCCGATCACGACATCCTCGCGTCGGCTCGAAGCCAGCTCGTCCGCGTTGTTGAAGAGCACGCATTCGAGTCCCATTTCCGAAAATCCTTGATAGGCGTTGAAGAAATTGACGCCACCCGGAATGCCGTTTTTCGACTGGATGTACGGACGCATCGCGCTCCCCTCCCCGCTCCACCGCGATCGGCTGCAATCCCCCAGCATTATCGCATGAACAATGCTGCCCGCGTGTCCCGCATGTGGGGCAGCTGAGAAGGTTTCTGACCGGCACGCTCTCACCCAAAGTTCTCACTTGGTTTTTAGGCGCTCTCGCTCGGAATTCTCAGTTGGTTTTGTTCGAGCTCACTCGAATTCTCACTTGTTTGAGTGAACTCGCTCAAAGTTCTCACTCGGACCTATGCGCCACCCGATGGCGCATGCCATCCGGCACCGTCGCCCAATCGCTAAGCGCCGCCGTCGCACAAGCCTGCCATAATGAAGGCCCGAACCTCCCGAGAAAGGCTCCGCCATGCGCAAAGCGAATCGCGAGATTACCGACTTCGACGAAATCGTCGGCGTGATGCAAGACTGCGACGTCTGCCGCCTGGCGCTCAACGGCCCCGACGACACGCCCTACATCGTTCCGCTGAACTTCGGGTTGGCCGTCGACGGCAACGCGGTCGCCCTGTATTTCCACAGCGCACTCGAAGGGCTGAAACTCGACCTGATCAGACGCGATGGCCGCGCCGCGTTCGAGATGGACTGCAAGCACCAGCTTCTTCCCTCCGAGGAGGGATGCCGCTGCAGCTTCGCTTACGAGTCCGTCATGGGCACCGGGACGATCAGCCTGGTCGACGGCGAAGAGAAGGTGCGCGGACTGGACCTCATCATGGCCCACTACCACCTGGGTGAAAACGCGCACTACAGCCCCGCCGTCGTCCAGCGGACCGCGGTGTACCGGCTGGACGTGAAGACGATCACCGGCAAGCGCAACGTGCCGAAGTAGGGCTGATCGAATACGACGAATTGAGCCAACACCCGCAGGGAGTTCAGGCGCACCCGCAAAGTTCATCCGGCAAGCGCAGCGCAAGGCGTCGGCGGCGGCGTCAAGCATCTTGCCACTGCTCTGGATTTTGGACGGCCCGAAGCCGACGCGCGCATCGCGCTCGAAGTCGCCGACTATTTCCGTACGGGCAACGATGATGCACAAGACTTCGCGCGAAAGCTTATGGCAGTCCTGAAAAACTGGCGCGTTGCCGCCAAGCAGCAGGGCATTTCTGATGCCTCGATCAAGGCTATGGAGCCAACATTTCGCCATGGCTTGGAAAATCTGCAGGGAGCGCTGAGGTAGCGGACAGTCAGAGAGGCAAGCATGCCATAGCAGCATCGCAGGTCGCTGCAATGCTCCCCACGCGGATTGCCGTGCGGAGCTCGCGACCAGCGTTTCCTCTACGCCAGTTCGAGCAGGGCTTTTGCGAGGGCGACCATGCCTGTGAAATAGCCGTTGGGAGCGGCTTCGTCAATCGCCGCGATGAACTTGTCGATCCATGCGAGGGGATGTTCCGAAGCGAACGCAGCCAGAGCGGCGCGCGCGGAACCTCCGTCCGCTGTGCCGGTTTCGCCGTCAGCGATGCGGCGAGCGAGCTCGCTTGCGTAGAGCAGCTCGATTCCCATGTGGTCCGCGTACTGATTGTTCTCGTTCGACATCGTAAGCCCCGCTTGCTGGAGCAGATGCTGCATCTGAACGGTCGCTCGGCCGAATCCCACGTCGACATGAGAGCCGTCGGGCGCGCCGTAGAACGTCTCCCACGGCGCCGCCGCCGGCTTCGGCGGGCCGACGAACAGCCTCGTGAACTCCACCGACACCTCGGTGACGAGGTCCGCCCCCTCTTCTGATCGCTTCTGAGCGGCTTCGGCGAACAAGCGCATGCTCGCAACCGCAGCCCGCACGGCGTCGTCGTCGAAATCGGGGAACGAATCCCAGAATTCGGGATGCAACCCCACGGTTTCGGTCTGATTCATCGGAGTAAGCAACGAGTTGCCAGCGAAGGCAAGCGCCTGCGCGTAATCGAGCATGTCATCAGCGCCAAGAGGCATGATTCGTCCTTTCAGTAAAGCACCCGAAGATCAAACCGAGCGTGCCGTATAAGCGAGCTCGCACGGTGCGCGCTCGACAGAGGGAGGGAACTCAGCGCGCACCGTGCTATCGCATTGGCCGCGAGAACGCCGTCGCACGACGTCCTCGCAGAGAGTGGGTGTTAGACTGCCGCGCGGTTCGCCTCAGCGGGCTTCGCGGCATGAGCTTCGCCCGCAGCACCCTGCGTCTGCGTGCGGCCCTTGATGAGGTACTGCGACAGCAGCGTGAACGCCAGCCCGCCCAACGCGAGCACGCCGATCACGATGACGACCTCAGGGAGCGTAGGCATATAGCTTCCGGTAAGAGCCCAGGTCGCCCGCCCGCCCGTTTGCGCAGCATGGGTGCCGAGCGAGATGCCGGGTGCGCCGTACATGTTGGGCTCGACGAACGACGTGAGGAGCAGCCAGCAGCGCTTGCAGAACACGCCGAACACCACGAGCAAGCTCGCCGTCACGACCAGGCCCGTGCTATTGCGGCGCTTCTGCCCCGCCAACAGCAGGAACGGAATCAGCAAGCCGCCAATCATCTCGAACCAGAAGAACGGAGCCGTCTCGCCGGTCGCCATGATGGCAAGCGCCTGCGCCTGCCCCGCGCCGGGGTAGGCCATGGTGAGAACCTCGCAGCCGATGAAGAACGCATCGACGGCGACGAACGTGGCCAGCAGCTTTCCGAGCATGTTCTGGAGCTTCACCGGGAACTCGGCGATGCCGGCGCGGTCGAGCGCAACCAGGCACACGATTAGAAGAGCCAGGCCGCTGTCGAGAGCCGACGCCACGAAGATGGGCGCCATGATGGCGGTGTACCACTCGCGAGCAATCTGCAGGCCGAAGATCCACGCGGTCACGGAGTGCACCAGGATGGCGACGGGCAGGGCCACGTAAGAGAGCTTGCGCACCTTCTCCTCTGCGCCCTTCGAAATCCACACCAGGTCAAGAATGTTGATGACCAGGTAGCAGGTGATCACGCACATGTCCCACAGTAGGGGGCTCACGAAGTTCGGGCCGGTGAGGATGCGCCAGATGCGGACGATGCCGCCCAGGTCGATGAGGATGAACATGCCGGCCAGGCAGATGCACACCGTGGAACAGATGACGGCGGGCAGCGCGAGGGGCTTGAAGCTTTCGATGTTGAACACGTGGGCCGAACTCGCCACGATCAGGCCGCCTGCAGACAAGCCCACGAACAGCATGAACATGATGATGTATGTGCCCCACGAGTTGACATTCGACATGCCCGTAACGCCCAGGCCGTTCACGAGCTGGTAGATCCAGGTACCCACGCCGATCGCGGCAAGCACCCCCAGAAGGATACAGATGCCCTTCGTCTTAGAAGTAAGCTGCATGATGGACACTCCCCTATTCAAGATAGAAGACCTGGGGCTTCGTGCCCATGTCTTCGAGAAGGATGCGGACGTTGTTCTTCGCGCGAAGCTTCGAGATCTCAGAGTTGGGATCGTCCAGGTCGCCGTACACGCGCGCTTCCATCGGGCAGCATTCGACGCACATGGGAACCTGGCCGTTGTCGGTACGCTCCTTGCACAGCGTGCACTTCTCCACCACGCCCTTGGAGCGCACGGGCACGCGGGCGTCGCCGTAATTGAATCCAGGATCGCGGTCGGGCTCGTTCCAGTTGAACACGCGCACGTTGTATGGGCATGCAGCCATGCACATGCGGCAGCCGATGCACTTGTCGTAATCGATTTCGACCCGGCCCATGTCGTCCTTGTAGGTAGCGCCCGTAGGGCACACCTTCTGGCAGGCCGGATTCTCGCAGTGCTGGCACGCCAGCGGGATGGTGGTGCGGGAAATATTCGGATACGTACCCTCAACTCCGTCGCTGACCGCGGAGTTTTCCGTGATCACGCGGTTCCACAGCATGCCCATGGGAACGTTGTTCTGCATTTTGCACGCGTTGACGCAGGTATGGCAGCCCGTGCACCGGTGCAGGTTGATGGCAATCGCCAATTTTGTCATGGTTGCCCACCTATGCCCTCTCCACTTCGACGAGCGTGTCGTTGAACGAAATCATGTAGCCCATTATTAGCTTGGAGTGACGCTCCAGCACATCGCTGTTCGACATGTACTGGAAGCAGCCTTCATCAACGTTCTTCTTCCAAGAGCCAGATGGCATGCGAACGCAGCCCGGCCGCACGGCTTCGTTGTGCAAGACCTTGGTCTTGAACTCGCCGCGGTCGTTGACGATGCGAACCTCGTCACCGGAATTCAAACCACGTGCGTCCATGTCGATTTGATTCATCTCAATGAATGCGGACTCGAACTGATTGTTCCAAGCGGAATCCCAGTACTGGTTGTGAATGCGGAACTTCGACTTGTACGTGGCGAAATAGAGCGGGTACTTCTTGCGCAGGGCGTTGTCTTCCCCAGCCTCCATCGGAGGCTCCCAAACGGGCAGCTGTTGGCCGTAGGGAAGCATGTTCTCAAAGTACAGCTCCAAACGCTGACTCGGCGTACCGAAACGGTCGACGTAACCACGGCGAATGGTCCCTTGGCAGGATTGAGCCTGTACGCCCTGATTCGCAACGAGCGATTCCAGTGTGATGCCTTCGATGGTCTCGTCCGGGGAAGTGTCAAGCATGGTACGAATGAGCTGCTCGAACGAATCGGGAACCGCATCTCCCATGCCCAGGCGCTGGGCGATATCGACCTGAATCTGGAAGTCCGACTTGCTGTCGAACAGCGGATCGATGCACTTCTCTCGGAGCGTGACATAGCCGCCGTACGCCTCAACGCCGTTGTAGTCCCCTTCGCTTTCGAAAACGGTAGCGGCGGGCAGAATGAGGTCCGCGTAATCGGTGTACGACGTGTAGTACATGTCGATTGCGCATACGAAATCGAGTCCGGACAGCCATTTCTCGGTCATCTGGTAGTTCGCCGTACGGTTCATCGGAGAGTCGCCAGCGATGATGGCCATGTGGATGTTGTTTTCCTCGTATGGTAGACGGAAGAACTTCGTCTTCAGCGTCGCCGACTTCACACCCTCGGGGAATTTCCAAGAACCCAGGGTAGCTTGATATCCGTGGAAGCCATCGGCGAAGCAGCCCACGCTTGCGCCGGGCTTGCCAATCATGCCCGTGAGCGCGACAAGCGCCGCGAGCGTGTGCCCGCCAATGTCCGCGTTCGAGATTTTGTCGTTTCCGCCATAGCCCATAACCAGAGACGAAGCCCCGCTCGTAGCGTAATCAACCGCGATCTCCTCGAGCTTCTCAACGGGGATATGGGTGAGCTGAGAGGCCTTCTCGACGGGGAAGGAAGCAAGGTTCTCAACGAAAAGGTCAAATACCGTACGATAGGTCACGCCGTCGATGATACGCTCGCCCGACAACGCCGGATCGGAGGCCTGGTCATGTCGCACGAGCGAATCGGTCGCCAAGTCCCACACCATCTCGTCGCCCGCGTCGGTCTTGCCCGCTGCCGGCTCTTCACCAGCACGCAGGCGCAGACCCGTCTGCGTATTGACGAGGAAGGGGAAGTCCGTGCGCTTCTTCATGAAGTCCTCGTCGTACAGCTTCTTGTCGACGATGACCGATGCCATCCCCAGATACAGCGCAGGATCCGTACCGGGCTGGATGGGAACCCATTCGTCAGCCTTAGCGGCAACCTGCGAATAATGAGGGTCAACTGCCACCAATCGAGCGCCCGCCTCTTGAGCGTCAAGCAGCATCGAAGAGCGCGAAAGCACGCTATGAAACACGTTGTTGCCGACTAGAAGAATGTATTTGGAGTAGATGAGGTCACGCGGCTCGTTGGTGGGACGATTCCAGCCCGCACCGAGACCGGCGTATTCTCCCGGAGCGTCCGTGCACCCCTTGCTCGGCCCAAACGCAGGGTCGCGGCCATTGCCCATGCCCATGTCGATGCCCACAGCGCCCTGCGTGCTTGCGCCAAGAACGGCCGGCAGCAGAGAGTAGTGGGGGCGGCATTCCGAGCTGCAGTGCATAAGCACCGCTTCGTGGCCGTACTTGTCCCACGTCTTCTTCAGGTTCTCGATAAGAAGATCGTAGGCCTCATCCCAAGAGATGGAGACGAATTGAGCCTCGCCACGTTCGCCGACGCGCTTCATCGGCGTCTGAACGCGCTGGTCACTGTAGATATGCTGAATCTCCGATATGCCCTTGACGCACACGTGACGGTAAAACTTGTCCTGATAGGCGTCGTTCGGCTCGATGAGGCAGATGCGCCCTTCGCGCATTGTGCATTTCAACGAGCAGTGGCACCCGCAGTGGTCGCGATGGTACAGGTAGGCAACCTTCTCGTCGGGCTGCTCCCCCGCGGAGGCGCTCGAAAGCCATTCGCCGGCGTTGGTCATGCCACCGGCAAGTGCGCCAAGCGCTCCCACAGTGCCGACGCCTTTGAGGAATCCGCGCCGGGAAATCCCTTCAGTCCCTGACATACCTTTCCTCCCCAAGATACTTCAGGATATCCTCACCCCGGAAACCGCCTCGTCTTGGCCGTCGCCTTCGCGGTTCCGACTGGGTCGATATCGATGAGCAGATACTGATTCAGCCAAATCTCTGGTTCGGATGTTACCGAATTGTCATAGGACATTCAATAGTTGTCATAGGACATTTTTTGAGAAGAGTGTCACGGCTGGCTCAAGGAGCGATAAAGCCCGAGCGAGGCGCACCTGCCCGCAATCGTAGAATAGGAAGCAATTTTTAGGATTATTACTCCTAAATTTAACCGCCCCCTGAGCATCGCGTTCGATTCCGTCCAGTGAAAGATCGAGATCTCGTTGCCGACGCCCTTGAAACGTTATTTCCCCTGCGCAGCGGGGGGTTTCTTGCCCGCCTTGTGTCCGAGCGCGTCAGCCATGCTGTCGGGCAGCACGTCGCCGAACCCTTCGCTGAAGCTCGAGGGCACCACGACCGTGCCGCCCGTTTCGCGCACGCTCTCGTACAGCAGATGCATGGCGCGCAGGCGCAAGGCCGCGTCGTTGTCGTCGTAGTTCTGCCCCACCTCGTCGAGCATCTCGGAGATGTCCTGCTCGGCTTCCATCAGGATAATCCGCGCCTTCTTGCGCTGTTCGGCCTGGGCCTCGAGCGACATCACGTCCTGCAGCTCCTTGGGCAGCACGATGTTGCGCACTTCCACGGACAACACGCTGATGCCCCACGCATCGACCTTCTGCGTCAACGCGTCCTTGATTTCCCGGTCGAGCTGGTTGCGGCGTATCGCCACTTCGGCGGCGCTGCCCCGGCCGATGGCGTCGCGCAGCGCCGTTTGCGCGCTCATCTCTACGGCACGTGTGAAATCCCCGACTTCCGTGCACGCTTTCTCTGCGTCCCACACGACCCAGAACAGTACCGCGTCAACGTCGAGCGGGACCAGGTCGCTCGTCAGCGTCTCCTCCGCGCCGAACGTGGTCACCCGCACGCGGTCGTCGATGCGCATCGTGTTGGATTCGATGACGGGTATCGTGAAGAACATTCCCGGCCCCGCCACGCGGTCGAACTTGCCCAGCCGCAGCACGACGACGCGCTCCCATTCCTCGGCGATATGCACCGACATCGTGCATAGAGCTGCGACAATGAGCGCCAACACGACGCTGGTGAAATCGGCGGAATGAGCCCGCGCCATCCAGCACAGGCCCAAAACGATGCAGAACGATACCGCGAACACGATCGACGAGAACACGATGACCCCCGTGTTGGAGGCCCGCTCCCCTACGATTTCGGTCGAAACATCGGGCACGGTATCGAAGCTGCCGATCCGGCTTGCGGACGTCCCCCGTGAAGTATGGCGCGTGCCCATTCCACTGTTATCCGCGTTGTCCACACGTTGCGCGCGCTTCGTCATGGTCATCATGCTCCCGCCTGGTTGCCCTGGTCATCCGCCTTGCGGACTCTTCCGAAGTCGACGATTGTGCCAGACTCCGGATGTTCCGCATAGCGCTTGTGCGATATTCGTCGGTTCATGGCAGTCTGGACCTCGTCAAGAGAAAGCCCGAGCCCCCGGCAGGCATCGATGCAGTCGTCCATGATGCCGTCTACCTCTTCCACGGTGCTGCGTTCCATCGTCGGGGGAACGTCGCGCACGAACGCGCCGCGCCCCTGGGTGGAAACGATGTAGCCGTCGCTCTTCAGGTTCAGGTAGGCCTTGTTCACCGTGTTGTAGTTGACCGAGATGTCCGAAGCGAGCGCCCGCACGGTCGGCAGCTGCTCGCCCGGCGCGTAGTACCCCGCGTCGATGAGGTGGGCGACCCGGTTGCGCAGCTGGACCCACAGGGGCACGTCGCTTTCCTGGTCGACTTTGAACTCGAACGTCTTCGCTTTCTTCTTCGCCATAACCTCAGCCTTTCACATCCAGACTTCCGGATGGGATCCCACCGCCACCACGCAGTAGCGCAAGGCGAAACCGCCGACGAGCACGCTTATCGCCGAGACAAGCTCGACAGGCGCCAACCGCTTACGCGTCACGAACTCCGCCACTTCCAGAGCGAGGGGAACCACGAGCCCACACCCGATGAAGCCGAGCACGAACGGCCCCCGCAACCCGCCATGGATCAGCAGCCGGGCTCCTTCGCCCGCAACCGCATAGGAGTTTGAGAACGCGAAAACGAAAAACACCGCCACGACGAGGGTCTCGAGGACGATCACCACGACGTCAGCTGCGGATATCTGGCACATCGTGCGCAAAAACACGTCATGTGAACCGACGAATCCCGAGATCAGCAGCACGAACGCGCACCCGCAGGAAAGGGCCGATGTGACGAACAGCACAGGCAGTGCGGGCGAATGCCACAGCGGCACCGCCTGAACGCTTGACAGAAGCAAGCCCGAGTAGAGTGCGACCGCAAACCCGGCTATCGCGGCTACTATCTCGAGCACGCATACGATTCGGTACCGCCAGTAGTTGAGAGAAAGACCCCACACGGCAGCCAGGGCAAGGCAGAGCAGCATGCACGCCGAGAGCGCGTACGCGCCGAAGGTGATGAACGTGGGCTGAGGGTAGAGGAACAGCAATACCGCGCGGTTGGAGACGCCGAGGTCCGCCACAAGAAACAGGCAGCCGAGCGCAAGGAGCACGAGCGCGCACGCGTACAGCGGACCGAAAAGCCTGCGATAAACAGGCGTTACATGAAGCACGCATCGATACGAGCGACCGTTCAGCGACCGCATTCCCGCCGTCACGGACTCACGCGGGGCCAGCAGCGCCAAAACGGAAGTCACAAGGCACAGCCCGCCGCCCGAGCCGCCAAGGAAGAGATAGCACGCTATGTTCAATCCGAGCCCGGTCAAGCGTCCCTCCGCGTTGCGCCCGAGATTGGGCGTGGCAACTACCCGCTGAAATTGTCATAGGGCATTTTACCGCATAGCGCGGAAACGCGGAGCCTGGGCATGCTTCAACCGACGGTTCATGATGAAGCGCACACCGACGATACCTCACGGGACTCGCCGGGTTATGCCCGAGCCGCTGCGAGAGGACCGTGGCTGAACCGAAGCTTTCGTAGCTAGTCGAATCGAGGAGGATTTTCAAACGTTGCGTGGTTTATGCTCGAGCGTGTCAAACACAGCCGTGCCGAACGAAACAGAGCCGGCCCCCAGCAGAATCATCGAAAGGAAGACTATGGATGCACTATTCAAGCGCGCGAGCGTGCGCCGTTTCACCAACGACGAGGTCGACGACCAGGCCATAGAGCAGCTGATGCGCGCGGCGATGGCAGCACCGTCCGCCGGCAACCAGCAACCGTGGGAGTTCTACGTCGTGCGCGATGCCAGCCTGAAGGAGCAGCTGGCGGCCGCATCGCCGTTCGCCAAGCCGGCAGCTGCCGCGCCCGTGGTCGTGGTTCCGTGCATGCGCACGGAGGGCGTGCGCTTCCCCGAGTGCGTCATGCAGGACATGAGCGCCGCAACGGAAAATCTGCTGCTGGAAGTGGTCGAACAGGGGCTGGGCGCCGTATGGATGGCCGTGGCGCCGTTCGAAGACCGCCAGCGCAACGTAGCGCGCGCCCTTGGCCTTCCCGAGAACCTGCAAGCGTTTGCCCTGGTCGCCCTGGGACATCCCACTGCTACCGTGCAGGCCAAAGGCCCCGAGCGCTACGACGCCGCCCGCGTGCATATGCGCTAGATCCCCGATTTCACTTGGGCGAACGGTCGTGCTGCGAGCGATGCGTTTTGCGGCTGTAGCACGACCGTTCGCCCGGCAACGTGCAGGCTGGCCTCCCTTCGATTGGAGGCCAGCCTCATAGGTCACGGCTCAAGACAGATCGGCACAAAGCAAGTCGGCTGCCGCGCCCACCACCTTTTGGTCTACATCCACCGTTGCTCCAACTCGGGCCCCATCTGCTGCATCCAGCGCCTCAGCAAGAAACTGCAGAAACGAGGGAACGTATAGACGGCCCGATCCTCGCCGATGTTGGCCGCGGCCAGCTTGACGCCGAACTTCACGTCGGGGTACGCATCGCTTTCGATCAACCTGCGAAGCGATTTCGTCCTGCCGTTCTTCGCCTTCACCTCGACCGGCACAAGGCAGTTCGCCGTGCGGACGAAAAAGTCCTCTTCGACCTGCGAATCGGCGCTCCGGTAGTAGAACAGCGGATAGCCGCTCTTCACGAGCGCCTCGGCAACCGAGTTCTCGGCCAAAGCGCCCTTACACACGTCGAGGTTCCTGTTCGCACGCACGTCCTCTTGCACCTCGTCGTCGAACTGGGCCAGCAGCAGCCCGCTGTCCGCGAAGTAAATCTTGTACTTGTCCTCGTCGTAGTTGCCCTTCAGCGGAAGACCGCAGGTAGACAGGCAGTAGCACACGTTGACCATGCCGGCATCCTGCAGCCATTCGACGCAACCGCGGTACTCGCGAAAACGCGCGCCCTTCGCCACTTTTGAGATCTGGAACTTCTTGTTCTCCTTCGCGAGCTGAACGGGAATGTGACGAAACACGTTGAGAATGCGCGCCTGGTCGATACCCTGCGCGTATTTGCGCACGTCTTCCTCGTAATCGAGCGCAAGCTGACGCTGCCGTTCGAGCGAACCCGAGAACGTGCCGGTCTCGACGAACGACCGAACGACCTCGGGCATTCCGCCCAAGATGGTGTAGTCGAGGAAGAGCTTTTGCAGGACCTGCATCTCGACTTCGCTGAACGGTTTCTGCTCGATCATATGGGCGAGCATGCTCCGGGGCAACTCGTCGCGCCCGGTCGCCCAAAGGAATTCCTCGAAATCGAGGGAGTGCATGACCGCATCCGATTTATAGCCCACACTGTTGCTTTCGATCTTACGGTAGTTGATGCCAAGCATGGAACCGCTGCAGATCACGTCGTAGCGCCCGTCGATGGCAAAGAACTTGAGCGCCGTTGCGATCTCGGGAAAGTCTTGGAGCTCGTCGAAGAACAGAAGCGTCTTGCCCGGCTCAAACGAGAACTGCGGGTTGATCATGCTCAGGTTGCGCACGATCGAATCGGCGCTATAGCCGTCTGCGATTATCGCCTTGTAGCGTGGCTCCTCGACGAAGTTCACTTCGACGACGTGTGCGTAGTTTTGCCGAGCGAACCTCCGAATCGATTCCGTCTTCCCCACCTGGCGCGGCCCCTTGACGATGAGCGGCTTGCGCTGACCATCGGCCTTCCAGATGCGAAGCTGCTCGTCGATTTTTCTTCGAAGGTACATGGCCGCCGCTCCCGCCCCGTGGTTTCGTTTCTGCGCGCGCCGATGACTTGCTGTTTCTGCAGCTCATCAGCATTATGCCTCTTGATTATCACATTTTTTAGGGCAGAATCAGGCTTTCTATCACATTTTTCGGCGTGTTTTTAGCGCGTTCATCACATTTTTTGTAGTGATTTCGGCGCATCTATCACATTTTCTGCGGTTCGCAAGAGCCTTCGGCCACATGTCTAGCGATTCTTCGGACGGTCCATCAGATGCTGCGCCACCATTCCGCCGACGAAACCCGCGGCATCGGAGCGGAGCAGCGCCGAGCGATTGATGTACCGAGACAGCCTCACGCCGCATCCAACTGCATCCAGCGCTATGCGTTGCCATATTAAATTGCACTGCACCAGTGCAATTTTGCTTCAATATTGCACTGTTGCAGTGCGTTTACCATCTATAATTGCACTGTTATAGTGCAATTTTGCTGCAAGATCGCCAAACGCAAGCATCCCGCGCGCGTGCGCGAGCGCAAAACCGATTGACCCGCATCAAGGCGAAGCCGCACAAGGAGGACGCCCATGGACGAGCTCTACGAAACCATGAACCGCTTGCTCGCGCATACCCGCTGCGATTTCTTCCGCTACCTCTACCCCGTTATCAACTGGGACAACAGGATGCTCGGCCTCGTCGGGCCACGCGGTGTGGGCAAGACAACGCTCTTCCTCCAACGTATCAAGAGCAATCACGAGCAGCGCGACGCGCTCTACGTCTCGGCGGACAACATCTATTTCGCCACGCACACGCTGTTCGACACGGCAGACGAATTCAACAAGAATGGTGGAACCAAGCTCTACATCGACGAGGTGCACAAATACCCTCGATGGTCGCGCGAGCTTAAAGCGATATACGACTCGTTCCCCGACCTGCACGTCTATTTCACCGGCTCATCCATCCTCGATATCGAAAAGGGCGAGGCCGACCTGAGCAGGCGCGCGCCAAAATACCTGATGCAAGGGCTGTCGTTCCGCGAGTTCATGAGATACCGGCATCATGTGCAAACGCCGGCGCTGACGCTTGAACAGATTCTCGACCACGGTGCATCGCTTCCCGGCATCGAGCACCCCCTGCCGTACTTCCGCGAATATCTGAAAACCGGCTACTATCCATTCGGAAACGACCCGGATTTCATCATCGAGCTCAACCAGGTCGTTTCACGAACGCTCGAAGTCGACATCCCGCAATTCGCCAACATGAACGCTTCGACCGGACGCAAGCTCGAACGGCTCCTTGCCCTCATCAGCACATTGGCGCCGTTCAAGCCGAACATGACGAAACTTGCCAGCCAGGTGGGTGTAAGCAGGAACAGCCTCGAAGACTACCTGCTTCTCATTGAAAAGGCCGGCATGATCGCCCAGCTGCGCGATGCGGCCCGCGGCATCAATGGCTTCGGCAAGCTAGAGAAGGTGTACATCGACAACACGAACCTGCTCTACGCCCTTTGCAACGACGAGGCAGAAGTCGGCACCGTGCGCGAGACGTTCTTCTACAACCAGATGAGGGTGAACAACCAGGTGGCCAGTTCGCCCCTTTCCGACTTCCAAATCGATGGCGCAACCTTCGAAGTGGGCGGGCGCAGCAAGGGAAAACAGCAGCTGAAGGGCGCTGACCGTGGCTACGTCGTGAAAGACGATATCGAATACGGCCACGGCAACGTCATTCCGCTGTGGGCGTTCGGGCTGAACTACTGAGGCAGCCGAGCCTGCGCGTTCGCATGCTCGGCTGCTGCATTTAACCGATGAGCTCCTTCAGCTTGGGCAGCATCTCGCCGAACTGCTGCACGATCTCGAGCGTGCCCAGGTACTCGTGCTCCGGGCTCCACACCGGCACGTACAGAACGCGCACGGGATTGCCGGGCACCGGGTTCCAGACCTCCATGTTCTCGCGCTCGCCCGATTTGAAGCCGGCGATCATGTCCTTGACCATCGGGATGATCGCAGGAGGATGGCACAGCCATATATCGCGGCCGAGGCACGAAAGCGGGCGGGCGAAAATCTTGCCCTCGCGCGTGAAGAAGAGGAAACCCCGACGCGCTCTTCAGCTCTGGCGAACAGGTAGCCCTCACCGGCTACCCTTCCGAACCTTTCTCCTTGACCACCGCGCTGTCTGCGCGTGGGCAGGGAGCCCCGCCGGCTACCCTTCCGAATTGCCCGCGCGATACAACACGACCGAGAAGTACCCGCTGTCGACGTCGAGGTCGGCGAACTTTTCGCACAGCTGCTCGTGGGAAAGTCCGCTGTTGGCCACCGCCGCCACATCATCGAGTTCGCCGCGCTCAGCCAGCGCGTCGCGCAGCGCACCCAGGTCCCGCCCCGCTTTCATGAACACCTTGTTCGCGGGAACGTCGAGCAGCGCCTCCGCATTACCCGTCGAAACGGGAATAATGAGCAGCGGTTCCGCGCCCAGGCACAGCGGTCGGCCCAGCCGCGCTGCCGCGTCGCAGAACGACGTGACGCCCGGCACGACCTCGGTGCGATAGCCGCGCGCCGCGACGCGCGCGTGCGTGTAGTAATAGGTCGAGTACACGCCGACGTCGCCCAGCGTGATGAACGCGACGTCTTTGCCCTCGTCGAGCAGCGCGCACAGGTCGTCGGCGATGCGGTCGTGCGCCTGCGCGACGACCGCGGGGTCTTTGGACATGGGCGTCACACAGTCGACCACCGGCTTTCCCGCGATGTAGTCGGCAACGATGCCAAGCGCGGTCTGACGGTTGCGCCCCGTGCTCGGTGCGGCGATGACGTCGGCCGCCTTGAGCACACGCACTGCCTTGAGCGTGAGATTTTCCGGATCGCCGGGGCCCACGCTCACGCCGTAGAGCGTGCCCTTCTCGCCAGCGTCCGCACGTGCACCCACCGCTAGCCCCGCTCGTTTCCGGAGGCCAGGTACAGAAGCGCGTTGCAGATCGCAGCGGCCACGTTGCTCCCGCCCTTGCGCCCGCGCGCGACGATGTGCGGCACGTCGAGCCCAAGGATGAGCTCCTTCGATTCGACCACGTTGACGAAGCCCACCGGCACGCCGATGATCAGCGCCGGCTCCACCATTTCGCCCGCGCTGATCATCTCGTAGAGCCTGACCAGGGCCGTCGGCGCGTTGCCGATGGCGAATACGAGTGGTTTGCCCAGCTCGGCGGCGCGTTCCATCGAGATGGCCGAGCGCGTGAGCCCGCGTTCCTTGGCGCGCCGTGCCGTCTCGTCGTCCGAAATGAAGTTGTACGCCTCGCCGCCGAACCGGCCGAGCACGCGCTTGTTGATGCCCGCCTGCGCCATCTTGGTGTCGGTCACGATCGAGGTGCCGGCCGCAAGCGCCTTGACGCCGATCGTCGTGGCATGCGGCGAGAACGTGAGCGTGTCCGCGTAGTCGAAATCCGCCGTCGTGTGGATGACGCGTTTGATCACCGGTTCATTTTCGGGGTCGAGCTTGCGTTGTCCCAGCTCATGACCGATGATTTCGAAACTCCGGCCCTCGATGTCGGCCGGTTTCACAAACGTCAGCTCGTCAAGCCCGCTCATTCGTTCTCCTTAAAACCATGCGGATGAATGCTGCTACCCGCAGCGCCCATCCTCCTTGCTTGCATTCGCACGCGCAAAGCGCTACGCCGCCCCTCCCACGCATAGTGGGGATGGTTCGAACGCGCGCCCACAGCTTTCTCAGCCCTGCCGCTGCAGGTAGCCGCGCGGCGTCACCATGCAGTCGCCGATGCGCTTCGTCTGGCTGTTGCCGATGTAGACCGTCGTGAACATGTCAACATGCGTGTCGCGCAGCTCGCCGAGCGTGAGCACGCGCGATTCCTCGCCATCGCGCCCGATGTTGCGCACGATGCCGCACACGGTCGCAGCATCCTTGTGGCGCAGGACCACGTCGCACGCGCGCCGCAGATAGTCGGCGCGTTTTTTGGACGACGGGTTGTACAGGCAGATGACGAGGTCGGCCACGGCGGCGTGATCGAGCCGCCGCTCGATCTTCTCCCATGGCGTCATCAGATCCGACAGGGAGATGACCGCGAAATCGTGCATGAGCGGAGCGCCGAGCGCAGCCGCGCCGCCCAGCGCTGCGCTGATGCCCGGTACCACCTCGATGGCGACGGACGGATGCTCCCCCGCCAGCTCGAAGCAGAGCCCCGCCATGCCGTAGACGCCCGGGTCGCCCGAGCACACGAGGGCGACGCGCTCGCCGGCAGCCGCGCGCTCGAGCGCCATGCGGCAACGCTCCACCTCGCGGCGCATGGGCGTGGTGAGCATCTCCTTGTCGGGGAACTCCTCTTTGAGCAGGTCGGTGTAGACCGTGTAGCCCACGATGACGTCGGCCTCTTCGATCGCCGTGCGAGCGCGCTGCGTCAGATCGGCGCCGCCGCCCGGCCCGATCCCCACGATCGAGAGCTTGCCCGCGTGCGCGGGGGCAACCGCGGTCGCGGGAACCTGCGTGTGCGCCGATTCCGCCCCCACCGTCGCAACACGCGCGGGCGCCGCCACCGAAGCAGCATCCGTTTCCCGCGCTGCTGCGGGGGCCGACGTTGCCGAAGCAGCATCCGTTTCCCGCGTTGACGCGGGGGCCGGCGTTGCCGACGAGCCTTCGACCGCACGTCCTTCCGCGCCCATTGCCGAAGAATCGTCGGCTCCGCTTCGCGACTCCGCCCCTGTCGTCGCCGTGCGGAACATGTGCGAGAAGTCCGGGTCGTACAGCTTGGAGCGGTCGTACGCGTTCCCCAGGAAATCGCCGACGGTCACGAGCGCCGTCTTGGTCACATGGTTGTCGCGCGCGGTCTGGGCCAGCGTACCCACCGTGCAGCGGAAAATCCGCTGGTCAGGCCACGTTGCCTTGTAGACGATCGCCGCCGGCGTGTCGGGCGCGTACGCGCCCTTGAGCAGCTCGTTTTGCGCTCGCTCAAGCAGGCCCGACGACAGGAACAGCACCATCGTGCAGCCATGCTGCGCCATCTTCGCCATCTTCTCGCCATCGGGGACCGGCGTGCGGCCCTCCATGCGCGTGATGATGACCGACTGCGAGACGTTGGGCAGCGTGTATTCTGCCTGAAGCGCGGCGGCCGCCCCCGAAAACGACGAGACGCCCGGCGTCACATCGTAGGGGATGCCGACACGGTCGAGCGCGTCCATCTGCTCGCGAATCGCACCGTACAGCGATGGGTCGCCCGTGTGCAGGCGCACGGTCGTCTTGCCCGCCTGTTCCATCGCGCGCATCGTGGCGATGACGTCCTCGAGCGTCATGGATGCGGAGTTGTGTATTTCGCAGCCGTCCTTGGCGTAGTCGAGCAGCGCCGGGTTGACGAGCGACCCCGCGTAGATGATGCAGTCCGCCGCGCTGAGCAGCGTGGCCCCGCGGACGGTGATGAGGTCCGCCGCTCCCGGACCGGCTCCGACGAAATGAATCATGCGTGTCCCTTCCTTTCCCTACGCCATGTTCGAATGGGGAGCGCGCGAACCGTGCCCGCTTGGGCCAGGTTCACGCGATGTACCCTCGCTTGGGTTCCCCTCGCGTGAACTGCGCTCGTGTGAGCCATCCTCATCCAGACCGCCCTCGGGCAAGCCGCCCTCGCATGGGCTGTCTTCATCTGGGCCATCCGCGCGCATGCCTTCCTTGCGTGTGCAGCCCTCATGCTGGCCGCCCTCGCGCACGCCGCCCTCATGCGGATAGCGTTCGACCAGCTCAGTCGCATGCGACGTACGTCCCAACTCGCCGCGCGTCTTGGAGAACACGACCGCCGCCACGGTGGGCTTGCCGCACGTCCGATGCTCCAACTGGCGTTCGATCCGCTCGACGACCGTCGCCATCACCGGCTCGACGAGGCCCGCGTCATCCAGCAGGTCGAGCATCTCGTCGGTCGTGCCGGCATCCATGAGCGCGGCAACCAGCTCGCGCGACGCGCCCGCGAGCGCCGCATGCGCGGCAAGCGTCTCGCGGCGAGCATCGGACACGCGCGAATGGGTGTTCATGTTGCCGGCGGCCACCTTGACGAGCTTCCCGATGTGGCCGATGACCAGCACCGCTTCGAACCCAAGCGTCACTGCGCGGTCAAGCGCCTCGCCCAGATAGTTGGAGCACTGCACGCAGCGCTCAACCGAAAGCCCGAGCGCATCGCGCGCGAAATCGCGCCCGTAATTGCCCGGCGCGAGCAGCAGGCGCTTCTCGCTCTCGGCGGCGAGCTGCCGCATCTCGATTTCGAGCGAGCCGATGAGCGACGCCGCGCTCATCGGACGCACGATGCCGCTCGTGCCGAGCACCGACAGCCCGCCTTCGATGCCCAGATGCGGGTTGAACGTGCGTTTCGCCAGCTCAACGCCCGCGGGGATGGAAATTTCGACGTCGGCGCCGCCCGCGTAGCCGCATTCGCGCGCTGCCTGCTCCACCTGTGCGGCGATCATCGCACGCGGCGTGGAGTTGATGGCCGCCGCCCCGATGGGCTGGTCAAGTCCCGGCCGCGTGACGCGCCCCACGCCCAGCCCGCCATCGATGCGCACGCCAGGCTCATCCGAACTGGTCACGGTGGCGAACACGAGCGCGCCGTCCGTCACGTCGGGGTCGTCGCCACCGTCTTTGCGTACGGCGCAGCGCACCCAGCCGTCTCCCCGTTCGAGCTGCTCGATGTCGAGCTCCACCGAGATGCCCGCCGGCGTCTCCACGATGACGCTGTCGACAGGCGCGCCCGCAAACAGCGTCTCCGCCGCAGCGCGCGCGGCGCCGGCGGCGCAGGTCCCCGTGGTGTAGCCGCAGCGCATCATCTTGGTGCCCACGTTGACGTAGCGTTCGAGCTTGTGCACGGCCCTCACCTGCTCTTCTCTGCGGAAAGCGTGACGGTGCCCGTCGCCGGGTCGTAGCAGCCCGCGGGCAGGTCGTACAGCTCGTCGATGACCTGCGGCACGAACATCTCCTCCGGCGTCCCGCTGGCGAACACGCGCGGCCCCTTGATGCAGACGATTTCGTCGGACACGATGCGCGCGAGCTGCAGCTCGTGCAGCGACATCACGATCGCCACCCGCTTCTCGTCCGCGAGCGTGCGCAGGATGCGCAGCAGGTCGATCTGGTACTTGATGTCCAGATACGACGTGGGCTCGTCAAGGAGGAGCACCGCCGGCTCCTGGCAGATGGCGCGCGCGAGCAGCACACGCTGGCGCTGCCCGTCGCTCACGTGCATGAAGTCGCGGTCGGAAAGGTCCTTCACCGCAACGAGGCGCATCGCCTCGTCGACGGCCGCGCGGTCGTCGTCATCCAGCACGCCCAGGCGCCCCGTGTGGGGATAGCGCCCCGCTTCGACGATATCGGCGCAGGTCAGAAGCTCGGTCGTCAGGCGCTCCGTCAGCATCACCGACATCTCGAGCGCACGCTCGTGGCTCGTCAGCTCGTCGAGTGGCTTCCCCGAAAGGTACACCCAGCCGGCGACGGACGGAAGCGAGCCCGCGAGCGTCTTCAGGATGGTCGATTTTCCCGCGCCGTTGGGGCCGATGAGCGTGACGATCCGCCCCGGTTTCACCTCAAGCTCGATCTGCTCGATCAGAACCGCGCCGTCGTAGCCAACGCTCAGGTCGTCGCACGCAAGCCCGCGTTCGTCCACAGCTACCGCCCCCTCTTGCGCTTGAGCAGGATGGCGATGACCACCGGCGCGCCGAAGATGGCGGTGACGGTGCTGATGGAGATCTCGGTCGGGGCGAACGCGCACCGCGCGATGAGGTCGCAGAACAGACAGAAGATGCCGCCGCCCAGAAACGCCGCGGGAATCACGATGAGGGGCTTCGATGTGCCCAGAAAGCGCTTGACCAGGTGCGGAACGGCGATGCCCACGAAGCTGATGGGGCCCGCGAACGCCGTGACCACGGCCGCGAGCAGGCTCGACAGCACGACGAGCGCCACGCGGAACGCGCGGATGTTCACGCCCATGGACTGCGCGTAGTTCTCGCCCAGCTGAAACGCCCCGATGGGCTTCGACAGCAGAAACGTCGCCACCGACGCAGCGAGGACGACCGGCGTCATGCCGGCGATGTCAGCCCAGTTCGTTCCCGAAAAGCTGCCGAGCGACCAGTTGCGCAGATTCACGATGTTCTGGTCCGACGCAAACGTGATGAGGAAATCCGTGGCGGCTGACGCGATGTAGCCGATCATCACGCCGGCGACGATGAGCATGG
Source organism: uncultured Eggerthellaceae bacterium (assembly GCA_903789375.1). Classification (GTDB taxonomy): domain Bacteria; phylum Actinomycetota; class Coriobacteriia; order Coriobacteriales; family Eggerthellaceae; genus CAIFEB01. The sequence goes on from CAIFEB010000002.1 coordinate 67,717, forward strand.
CCATCGAGTTGATGCGCCGCGACACGAGCAGCACGAACACCATGGCGATGGTCGACCCGATGAACGCGGACAGCACGAGCATCCACGAGGACATCTGCGCCTGCGATCCCACGACGAAGATCATGACGAACGCGACGACGAACTTCGCGCCCGACGATATGCCCAGGATGTAGGGGCCGGCGATCGGGTTGTTGAAGAACGTCTGCAGCAGGAAGCCCGCCAGCGCGAGCGCGCCGCCGAGCAGTATGGCCGCGATGAGGCGCGGCAGGCGGATGTCCCAGATGACCTGCGCCGCAACCGTCTTCTGGCCGCCGCCGGCGAGCGCGCCCACGACGTCCGCCGGCGCGAGCATGGTGCTACCGATGCACGCGTTCAGCACGACGAACACGGCGAGCGCGATGGCGAGCGACACGTACACCGCGACGATGCGGCGCGTGCGGGGACGTTGCGTTTGCAGGCTGGCGGTCATCGGCTTACCTCAGTTTCCGCAGGTAGGTGAGCTGGCTGGCATCGGGGTTCGTGATCGCCTCGTGCAGGTCGGAGATGATCGCGCCCGTGTTCATCATCTGCTGGTACATGTCCTGGTCGGTGGTCCACACGTTGCCCTCGCGCACCGCCTTGAAGTTCGCGAGCAGGCTGTTCTTGGCAACGAGCTCGTCGATGGAGCTCACCCCGCCGTCGATGGTCGCGTTGTAGATGATAATGTCGGCGTCCTTCGCCTCGGTATAGAACTTCTCCATCTCCATGGTTACGGTGGAACGCGCCGTGCTGTCGTCGGCCAGGCTGTCGAACACGTAGCTGCCGCCCGCGATCGCGATCATCTGCGACACGTAGTCGCCCGGCTTGCGCACGACGGCCGCCCCGTTGGAGTTGATGTAGAAGAAGGCGACCGACGTGTCCGCCTGCGTGGCGCCGACGGCGTCGACCTGGGCCTTCTGCTCGTCGAAGAGCTGGTCGGCAAGGTCTTCCTTGTTCAGGAGCGCGCCGTACAGCTTGACCCACTCAGTGCGCCCGAGCGGCGACTCCTCGTAGCTCGAACGCTCGGTGAACACGGGAATACCCAGGTCCTCCAGCTTGTCGCGCACGTCGGGCGAATGGTTGATCATCGTGGATTCTACGGCTAAGCCGACGTTTTCGCGCAGCAGCAGGTCGTAGTCGGGCGTGTTGTACTTGCCGCCGTACACGATGCGCCCATCGTCCATGGCGTCGCACGCCGCCTGCACGTGCCAGTCGTCGCGCTTGATGCCCGAGACGCGAATGGTGTCGACCGCGTCGAGCGCATCGAACAGGCACATCGAGTCGGACGCCGCCAGGTAGATGTTCTGCAGCGGCTGCTTGAGAGCCACGATGTCGGAGCTGAGGTTGGCCGGAACGTCAGCGCCCTCCGGCACCACCAGATAGCGCGTGCCGTCGGCCAGGCACACGAGCTTATAGCCGCCGTCGAAGTAGTCGATGGCGAACTGCGTCGCGTACTGCAGGTCGAGGCTGCGCTCGACCTGCCAGCCCGTGCCGATATCGGTGTTGTGGAAGTCCGTGGGGTTGGAGCTTGCCTGCTGCGCGGCCCCCGACCGCTGCGACGCCGTCGACGACCCGCATCCGACGAGGGAAAACACGCAGGCAAATGCCACGACCGCGGCGACCACGGCGCACGCGACGCGGTGCGCCCGCGCCCTGCGACCGGCAGCTGCACCGCCCTCAGGGCGCGGCTTCGCCCGAAACGAGCTCGCACCCTCCTCCGCGCACACCGCCGCCCGCGCCTCGGGCGCCACGTTTCCGTTGTGAGCACGCGCCGCCATTACTTCGCCTGCACGGTCTTGGAGTCGAAGTGGAGCGTGTAGTCCACCATGTGCGGCTGGCTCATCGCCGTGGTCTCGGCGCTCACCGCGATGTCGGTGTCAAGCGCGGACACGGGGATGTCGAAGGTGGAGTTGCCCTCGGTGTTCGTAGGCGCGTACTCGACGTCGTTGACGACCATCTTGTCGAAGCTGTTGCTGGACCATTCGATGGTCGCGGTCATCGCGCCGCCGCTCACGACGAGCTTGGCAGGCGAGGAGACCGACGCGCGGCCCGACCCGCCGGACAGCGTCACGTCGACTTCGTACGTGCCGTCGGCGAGGGCGCCCTTGGAGGCTGATGCGCTGGCGGATGCTGCTGTGCTGGAAGATGCCGCGCTCGCGGATGCCGCTGCGCTCGCGCTGGAGCTCGACGCCGCCGCGCTGCTGCTCGAGCTGGCGTTGCTGGAGCTGCAACCAGCCAGGATGCCGCAGGCGAGAACCGCCGCGGCCAGAATGCTCAGAGTCTTCTTCATGATGAACCACTGCCTTTCCCTTGTTTTCGTATGGTGCCGGACGCGTCGGGAACGCGCCCGCGCGCAGCTCAGGGCCGCGCGTCCCTCATATGAATTTGGCTGAACAACCGCTGATGAATGCAATGAAAAACGCGCCTGCTTCCAGACGCGCGACGATGCGTCCGACGCTGCCGCGCCGTAACGCCGATCGCGCCACTCCGGGGTTCACAGAGCACTCAGCGCTCAGGCAGGACGAGCATTCTGGCTCGGAGGTCGCGTCCCATGCGGCATCCCTCACAGTAATGGCCCTTGCCCAGGATTCGCACCTGGTTCCCTCGCCACGTTCCGCGCCCACCTCGGCGCGGCTACGACGACTGCCTGGTTTGTACTTGTCAAATTCGCAGCTCGAATTATACGTCTGCGCGCCCGCGCGCGCGAGCCACGCAAACGGCGCACAGGGCGGGCGCCCCGAAGCAGCCGGCAAGTGACGCGCTTCACGAGCACGCGCCCCATCAGCCAAAACGGCCGCATTAGGAGCCGCAGACGCGTGCGAGGCGCCCTGCCTTCACAGCAGCACGGCGCCGCTTTCAACATGCGCGTTCATTCGAACTCCATCGCATCGAGATAGCACTCATCGAACGTCGGATCGCCCGAGAGCTCGATGTAGCTGCAACGCTCGACGATGCGCCGCAGTTCGGCACGTGCTGCGGCCGAAAGCAGCACGGCGCTCGCACCCTCGATGCTCGTGTTGCCCACGCTCGTCGCCCGATCCAGCAACGCAGTCGGGAACAACCCGACGCGCGCGGCGTTGCGCATATCGAGGAACTGGCCGAATCCGCCGGCGATCTGCAGCTTCGCCACATCGCCCGCGCCGATGCCCCTGCGCGCCAAAAGCGTCTCAATGCCGCCCGCCACTGCCGCCTTGGCGAGCTGCAAGTTGCGCACGTCCTCTTGCGTGACGGCGATGTCGCCCGCCAACCGGAACGCCGGGCGTCCGTCGAGCTCGAATATGCGGTCCGCAAGCGCCCGCGGGCAACTGCCGTCGCTCGGCACGCCGGCGCCCTCTTGCGCCCCCTCGTCGGCAATCGCCACCTCGTCGGCGCCGAGCATGCGCCCCGTCTCGTCGACGACGCCGACGTCGAGCAGCAGCGCCACCGCGTCGATGAGGCCCGTCCCGCAGATGCCGACCGGGTCCTCCCCGCCAATGACCTGCAGGCGCATGAGGCCGTCCTCGTACCGCACGCCCGAAATCGCACCAAGATACGCCGGCATGCCAAAACGCACGTTCGACCCTTCGAAGACAGGACCCGCCGCTGTTGCGCACGACACGATGCCCGACACGTCACCAAGCGCCATCTCGCCGTTCGTGCCCAGGTCCATGAACAGCACCGGGTCCCGTTCGGCGAGCATGTCCACGGCGAGCAAGCCGCACGTGATGTCTCCCCCAACGTAGCCAGCAACGCACGGGGCGAAGTACGCGCTGCCGCCCAAGAACGGCTCGCGCTTCCCGAACAGCGTCACCGGCGAAAACGGCGCGACGCCGATGCCGTGCGGGTCGAGTCCCGCAGCGATGTGCTCCATAGTGGTGTTGCCCGCCAGCACGATTTCGCCCACGTCCGCGCGACGCACGCCCGCCCGCTGGCAAAGCGTCGTGACAAGCGATTCGACCTCGTCGGCGATGAGGCTGCGCATCTCTTCCAGGTGCCCCTCATCTGCGGCTTTGATGCGCGTGATAACGTCCGCGCCGAAGACGATCTGGGCGTTGGAGTTGCCCGCGCTCGCGAGCAGCGCACCCGTTACCCGGTTGTACAGGCGACACACGGCGGTCGTGGTGCCGACGTCGACCGCAACGCCATAGCCAGCACCCGCGTCAGGTTCCCACCGCCTGCCCGCGCCCGCCGTGCTGACCTCCATCGCGCGGTTCTTCTGAAGCGTGACCTCCATGTCCGCGCACACCGGGGTCTGACACGCAAGGCGATACGACACGCCCGTGTCATCGCGCACGAGCACGCGGCATTTCTTGCAGGTGCCGTTGCCACCGCACGGCGCTTCGATCAGCGCACCGGCGCTGCGCAGCGCTTCGAGCAACGTTGCCCCCGCAGCGGCTTCGATTTCCCGCCTCTCACCATCTTGGCGAACGACAATCTTCATGCGTCAAACCCCCGTTGCGCCTACAGCAACACAGCGCTCGTATAGGCGATGGTGAGCGGCCCATGGTTGTAGGGAATACCGGCCGCCTCGCACACCTGGTAGACCAAAAGCCCCGCCGCCTCCATCGAGACAAGGCGGCTTTCAGGATGCCGGCACGGCGCATCGGGATACGAACACGTCTCGCACAGCGTGCAGGTGCCCGCCGCCAGCACGAGCGTATCGATGCCCGCCGCGACAAGGCGCCGGTACAACTTGAGTATGCGCGCTTTCTGCTCGCGTTCGGCGCTCATCATCGTTTCGCCGTCGAACTCGTCCTCGAGCTTGCGCACCGTCTGGACGACGAAGCACGTCCGCCGCTGATCGATGAGCTTCTGGTACTTTTCGATGCCGCCGATTGCCGGCGGACACGCCCAGCTGTGCCCGTACATGCGGCACTTGCCCGACGCGCACATGTCGCGCACGTCCGCGCGTACAGCCAGGTCAGAGGCCGGGCACGTGCCACAATCCTCGAAACCGATGGCGTCGATGAGCTGTTTTACCGTTGCAATCTGCGCTTCCGTATCCATCTACCGCACCCTCCCCCGGTGCTCCTCTTCCGATGCGGTGGCGACGACGCTCGTGCCCAGGTAGATGTCGTCCCCGCTCGCCGTGTACGACTGGGATACCTTCGACGAAACTTCGAAGGCGAGCTCTCCGGCGGCACCGCGCCGACGCGCCTCGGCTTCCGCCTGTCGCGCGGCTTCACGCTGGGCGAACGCCAGCGCGTCGTCGTAAGCGTCTTCGAGTTCGTCCGCCGTGAACAGGCGTGTGCCCTCTTCGGCGTGAACGAGATAGCCGTCGATGCCCGCCGGCGTGTTGCGCGGCTCCACCTCAACCGCGCGCGTGGCCGAAACGCCCGCGACGACGACGCCGACCGCGTTCGCGACCTCGGCATGCTCCGGAATCACGTACTCCGCGCCCAGCGCCTGCGCGACCGTCGGCAAAAAGATGTGCGTCGGAGCGCCGATGCCGATGAGACGTCCCGGGGTCGAGAAGTTCATGTCGAACAGCGCGTCACCCGTGCCGCGGCGCGCTCGCTTCCATTCCTCGCGCAGCACCTCGTCGAAGCCCTGCGGCATCCCGTCTTCGAACGCCTTGGGGTAGCGGTTGCGCAGCAAAATCCTGACGATGTTCGCGTACAGCTTGAACTCCACCAGGTCGTACACGGCATCGCAGAACCGCTCCTGCGAAAGCTGCGGAAACCCCGTGCCCATCGATTCGGCGACGTAGCGGATGGTGAGCTCCGCCGCCTTAGTGTCGTACCGGCGGAAATCCCCGGTCACCTGCATGATGTCGGTCGGCGTCAGCCCGGCGCGCATGACGATACCCTCCGCCTCGAGCCGTGCGCTGTCAAGGGTGTAGATATCCACGCGATCGCGTTCGCCCAGAAGGCACGGACCCTCCTGCAGCGTTCTGATGAGGTGGCGCTCCTCGCGCGAGTACCGCGCCAGGTCGCCGGGATCGCGCACCAGGTACAGCAGCTCGTTGAAAGGCCGCGACGAGCGCAGCCCCGAATCCACGAGCGCACGCAGTTTCTCCACCACGCCGGGCCAGCGCTCCGCCGCCGCGCTGATGGGCTCCACGCGCTGCGGAGATATGACGAGCCGGCTGTCCTTCAGGCGCACGGCGCTGTCGCCGCCCAAACCGAACGTCTCGATGAACACGCCCTTCGTCTGCGTCAGCCAGTCGCCGATGCGAATGCCGCTCGTCATCACAGGAGCGCCGCCCTCGACGAGCGAGATGTCCGTCGTCGTGCCGCCCATGTCGATGATCAGGCCGTTTGACAGGCTGGCAAGCTCGTGGCTGCCATGGACGGACGCCGCAGGGCCGGACAAGATCGTCTCCACGGGACGGTCGGCGGCAAGGTCGCTTCCCATGAGGCTGCCATCGCTGCGAACGATCATCATGGGCGCGTCGATGCCCGCCTGCGCGAGCGCCGCAGCCGCCGCATGCAGAAAGCTCTCGACAACGGGAAGCAGCCGGCCGTTGAGCAGGGCCGTCGCCCCTCGCGCCATCATGTTGAGGTCGCTCGACAGCTCGCAGCCCATCACGAACGGCACATCGTAGCGGCTTTTGAGCGCTTCCTTGCCGGCGCGTTCCACGACGGCGCCGTTGCGGGCGGCGTTCGCCTCGCACAGGCAGATGGCCTGCGCCTCGTCGAACCACGCGTGATGTTCGTCGATGAGCGCGCCCCAATCGGGCATGTCCACGACCGAGCCGTCGAACGAGCCTTTCGTGTCGAGGCAGAGCACGTCGCCTTCGCGCAGCCCGTACTTCTTCGCTGCGCCGATGCGGCGCAGGACCTGCTCGGTCGTGCCCATCAGCACGAGCTTCGCGCGCCCGCCTTTGCCTTCGACGCAGGCGTTGGTGGCAAGCGTCGTCGAAAGCGCGACGAACTCCGCCTGTTTGCGCAGGTCGCCAGGCAGCTCCGAGAGCACGGCGCAGATACCCCGCGCAAGGTCCTCCTTCGTCGTGCGCGCCTTGCCCTTGGCGAGCACGGCACGCGTCTCGAAGTCGAACACGACGGCATCGGTGTAGGTACCGCCCGTGTCTATGCCGATGCCGATTCTCATATACGCGATTCTTCTCTCCCGTAATGTGCAAATCATGCGGGGCCGCCTACTTGGGCAGCCTTACGCCGCGAGCATCCTACTTCTCGTAGGCGCCATACGTCTTGGCTATCTCTTGCATAAGGTGAGCACGCTTGAAGTCGGCATCGGGCGGGTACTCGCAACCCGTGGCAAGTACGAAGCCGCCACCCGCCGCCATATCGTCGATGCTCCTTTTGCATTCGGCAATCCAGTCCTCATCGCTACCAAACACCGCATGCGTCGGGTCGACCGCCCCGATGAGCGTGGTCTTGTCGCCGTACTTCTCCTTGCACTCCTTGAAATCTTTGCAATCGTCGGGTGGGTACAGGAACGAAATCGCCTCGGGGTGCATACGCTCAATCTGACGGTCGAAGTAGATCTTGGCGCCACAGTTGTGAATCATGACCATGCCACCACGACCGTGCACGTACTCTGCCAGCTCCTGGACCAGGTCGCCTTCCATGTCGTCCCACATGTCCTTACTCATGATGGAGCCCGACGAAAACAGCGTGTCATACATGATGCCGACAGCGCCAGCATCTAGAAGCGCACCTGAGAACTCGAGCAGGGTCTTGTTGACCTCGGCTGCCGCGGCCTTCACGGCATCAGGCTCGTCATAGATGTCCATGTACATCTCTTCTTGCTTGCGCATCATGGAAAGCGTGCCCAGCGGGCCGAACACAAAAGCGACAACCGGAACCTCGTCGCCGAAATGCTCGACGAGCTTTTTAACCGTGTCGACGTGCATCATCATGCGATCGCAGGTACGGTAATCGACATATTTGATCTTCTCATAGTCGTCTATGTCTTGAATGAGTTGGTTGTCGTAGTTGGGATGCGCCGCCTCGTTTTCGGGGTAGACGAGCTCCTGGCCCCACGCAGTGCACTCGACCGACAGGTCGATCAGCGTGACAATGCAGTCGAGATTGAATTCCTCCTGCGCCTTGATGTAGGACTCGGCACAGAGGTCGGCATCCTTCGACCAGTCGGGATAGCTGCAACCGATGAGCCTACGAGCGCATCCGGCAATTATCGGGTAGTTCGGGACGCGGTCGGCTTCCTCATGGTTGAGTGCCTTGACGACTCGCTCCATGCAGTTCATGCAACTCTCCTCCCAAGATACGAAAAGCCCTTCCCGTCGCTAAAGCGGGAACAGGAAGGGCTTATCCGATGTGTTATCTACGCCGCTTTGGGGCACGCAGACTCGATGCCGCGCACGCAGGCGTTGCCTACTTCTCCTGCAGCAGCTCCACTGCTCGGTTTGCCGCCTGGCCGGCGTCTTCGGTGTACGCGTCCGCTCCGACCTCGTCGGCGTACGCCTGGGTCACCGGCGCACCGCCGATCATGATCTTCACCTGGTCGCGCAGGCCGGCTTCCTCGATCGCCTTGATCGTTGTGTTGATCTCGGGAATCGTGGTGGTGAGCAGGGCCGAGCAGCACACGATGTCGATGTCGTCATGCTGCTGCAAGAACGTCACGAACGTCTCGGCCGGCACGTCGGTGCCCAGGTCGGTCACCTCGATGCCCTTGCCCTCGAGCATCATGCGGACGAGATTCTTGCCGATATCGTGCTGATCGCCCTTGACGGTGCCGATGACCGCCTTGCCGATGGGCTCCGAGCCTTCCTTGGTTAGGTAGGGCTTGAGCACCTTGGTACCGGCGCTCATGGCGCGAGCTGAAACGAGCATCTCCGGAACGAAGACCTCGCCGGCGGAGAACTTGTCGCCGATGATGGACATAGCCGCGACCAAGCCTTTGTTCAGAACGTCTTCGGGATTGCAGCCCTCGTCGACGGCCTTCTGCACGAGCGCCTTGACGTCCTTGCGCTTGCCGTGCTGGACGGCCGCGGAGATCTCGTCGTAGATGGAACCGCCCTCTTCGGACGCCTCGTCGTTCGCGTCGGCAGGCGCAGCAGGAGCCTTTTCGACCTGCTCAGCGGGCTTGGTCTCAGTGCTGATGACAACCTTCTCGCGCTCAGCCGGCTCGGCCGAGAAGTCCTTGAAGTTCTTGCGGTCGTAGGTCTTGAAATACTCTGCGCTGTACTCGTCAATCGCCTTGTGGATTTCGCCGTATACCTCCGGATAGGACGAAATGTTCAGACCCTGGGTCTGGCACGGGATGAACGACAGCGGGCCGTTCGCGTCGCACGCCTTCTTCACCTGGGCGCGAATCTTCTCGGGCGTCCAGTCGGGAACATCGACGATGGTGGAGTCGACGCCGCCCATGAACGCGATCTTATCGCCGTACTGGTCGATCATCTTGGGGATGTCGTTGGTGGACATGACGCCCTGCCACACGTTGATGCCCATCTCGATCATGTACGGGACGAGCGTTTCGGCGTACGAGTCGGAATGGTGCACGACATACTTTACGCCATGATCGTGGTAGTAGCCGTAAATCTGCTTGTAGGCATCCAGGAAGAACTCAGCGAACATGTCGGGTGCCAAGAACGTCGAGGTGTTGGTACCCCAGTCGTCATGATGGAACATCACATCGGGCTTGATGTAGGTGCAGATGCCCTCGGCGATGTTGAGCTCCCACTCGGTGATGTACTGGATGAGCTCCTTCATCTCCTTCGGGTGTTCATAGAAATCCGCGAGGATGCGGGTGATCTCGCCCAGATAGTGGGTCAGCTCGAAGACGCCGGGCAACTCCATCGCAGTAACGAACTGCTTCGAGCGGTCGACCTGTTCGGCCTGCGCGATGAACTCTTCCCATTCGCTTTCCGGGTAGATGCTCTTGGGCGCGTGGACCGTTTCTTTCCAATGCGTGATGTCGGGCATGACGATGAGGTCCGGGCGATGGTTCGGGAAGGCGCCCGGCTGGCCGACAGGCCACGACACCGTGCAGCCCCAGTCGTTGATCTTGTCGATTTCGCCCTTCTTCGCCTGGTTGCGGTGCTTCAGAATCGGGTTGCGTACGAACGCAAACGCATCGTACTGATTGGCGAAACGCTCGGGATTGCCGCGTTTGATTACCTCTTCAAAGTTCTCTCGCTCGGTGAGCATATCTTCCCCTTCCCCCTGCGATGCAAGTTCTGTTAAACCTACGCTTCAACAGTACCTAGCCGCCCTGGCACCTGCATCATGACGTGTGCCCAGATTTGCCCTGCCAACCTTGTGCAGCCTTGCCAATGACGAGGGAAACTATGCCGCTTTCGAACGTTTACCCTGTTCATCTCTATTATTTTCAATTGGTTATAATTGATTCAATACGTGTCTTTCCCAGCCGTTTCCACCCAGATGTCCGCAGCCGTATTCCCGTTTTCAAAGCGGTTTACAAAGAGCAGGTCCACTCATCCGCCGCAACCTCGGCCAGCACATTATTTTGTTTTGGCAATCGATTCGTCTCGACTCGTCCGCCCCGTGCAACTTTGGTTGAGCCGGAACAAGCGGGCGGGTTAGAATTGCCCTTATGGGATAAACGTGCTCGTAAAGCAAGTCGCCGGCACAGCCAATGCCCTTGGTGCGCAGTAATTCCAGCGCAAAAAAATGCGCTGCGAGGAGGGGGACAGAGCACCCCCGGCATCGTGCGGCTCGGAAAACTCAACGACTAGCGCGTAAAAAATATTGAGGGGACTAGGTGGATCGCGATGGAACTGTCTCTTGCATTCATCGCTTCAAGTTTACAGAGGTCGTATCCGGTTGCGCTACGCGGCGCCGACGGCTATTTCCGCCAAATTGACAATCCCTACCACATAGACGGCTCACCGACGTTCAAAACCGCGAGAATACTGATGAAGGCGCATCCTACAAAGAACATTGAGAAGTATCTCTCAATTGCATGCGAAGGGGATGACTTCGGTCCCCATACGCTTGACGGAATATCGGGTCTCATCTGGATCGGAATCACAGAGCCACCAAGAGGCATCGACAGCCTTTGGATTTCCGCCCAAGCAAGCGCAACCAACGTTTTCTATCAGGTCCTTAACCTATTCGATTATTACAACGAATGGGAAAATGAGCTACGCGACATGCTGCTGAAGCGCCGTCCTATCAAAGAGGTCGTGGCGAAAATCGGCGAAGTTACTGATCGGCCCTTCTGGTATGCGGATACGAAGCTTCATGTCCTCTATATGAGCGACTCTCCCGAACTTGCAGAAAAGAGCGAAAAATGGCGCCATCAAAAGCAAACAGGGCGCTATCCCAACGATGTCATCAGCACACTCGTTGCGAGCGGCGAGCTCGATTTAATCAATAATCACCCGCATGCGTGGATTTTCGACGGCGCCAACAGCCGAACCTACTCCATGCCCTTCGTCTCCAAGACGATAAACCTGAACGGGAGCGTTTACGGCCACATCTTCATCATCGAGGACGAACCGGGGCATGCCGCCTGCGACCTCGCCCTCGCCGAAACGGTCGGCAATCTCGTCGCCACCTACGTCCAGCACGGCTACAACAGCGGCGGTAGCGGCAAACGCTATACCGAACAGCTATTGCGCTCATGCCTTTCAGGCGACGACGTGAGCGTCGATGAACGTACCGGGTTGCTCGCCATGCTCGGATGGAGCGCCAGCAGCGATTTCGCCGTTGTGGTCTTCGACCGCTGCGATGCCTCCAATGGCAGAAAGGAAGCGCCTCCAGTCCAAGTAGACCAAATCGCCTGGCGCTTTCCGAACGCACGCGTTTTCTCTTACGACATCTACATCGTACTCGTCAGCGAAATACCAGCACGTGGGTTTGACGCATTCATTGCCCGCATCGCAGACTCCTGCAACGAGCTGGGATGGAGAGCAGGAATCAGCAACGAGCTCGATGATTTCCAAGAACTCGACTCCCAATACGGACAAGCGACTATCGCTCTGCGTAAGGGAGCGGAGCGCAACCCGACATCGCGAGTGTATCTGTATCAGGATTATTCAATGGATTACATCTGCCAGAGGCTGAACAGCGAAATCAACGAGCATCTGCTCATCCATCCCGACATCGAACGGATTATCAACCACGACCGCGAAAACGGATCTGAGCTCTTTCAGACGCTGAAAATCTATCTAGCCAACGAACGCAACGTATCACAGACGGCCAAAGCGCTGTACCTGCATCGCAACAGCGTGACCTACCGCATTGAGAAAATCAGCTCCATCATGAAGACGAGCCTCGACAACGCCGACAATCGATTGTCAATTGAGCTGTCGATCAGGCTTTGGGAATCCCGAAAACGATGCGAACCCGAATAGACGGCTTGACGCCCCGCCGCGCCCCCTACCTCGAAAACGCCGACAACCGCCTGTCGCTCGAGCTGTCGATCAAGCTCTGGGAAACCCGGTAGCGGCCCCAGCCCTACCGCGAGAACCCGACGACCTCGTCGTGGTAGGTCTCCGCCGCGTGCTTCACGTACTTGTACGCGCTCATGCCCTTGCCCGACAGAATGACGAGCGTGTTGAGCTTGTCGGCGTCCACCGCGCCGGAGAACGGCTCGATCGACGAGTACGTGCCCACGCAGTTGACGATCATAACGCCTTCGACTGTGTTCACGAACCCTTTCACGCGGTACGTCTGGTCAAGAAACGTCTCGATGATGTGCTCGAGCGTCGCGCGGGGCACGCCGTCTGCCAGCTGCAGATACAGAACGCGCGAGGTCAGATCCGCCGTCATCGGCGCCTCCATCCCATCATCGTGCTGATGCTTCGCAAGCACGTCGAGCACGTCGAAGTCGATGGCGCCGAAACTCGTCTCCACAATGGGGATGTCAGGACGCTGCCCCACGATGATGTCGCGCGTGGCGGCCAGCTGCGCAGGCGTCGCTTTGTCCACCTTGTTGATGAGGGCGATGTCGCTCGATGCGAGCTGCTTGACCGCGTTCTGCGCCGTTGCGTAGATTTTGGGAAACCGAATCGCGTCGACCAGGCAAATGGCCCCTTCGTAGGAGATGCCCGGGAACCGGTCCGTCTGCGCGAGCAGCTTGCGCACGCCCGTGGGATTCGAAAGCCCCGACGCCTCGACGATCACGACGTCGCTGTCCTCTTTGACAAAGCGCTGCAGCGCGCGCTCGAACTCGTCGATACGGCACGAGCAGAACACCGACCCGCCGGCGATTTCGTCGAGCTCTGCGCCGAGCTCGGCAAGCAGGGTGCCGTCGACGCCTTCCCTGCCGAAATCGTTGATGATGAGCTGCGTCTTCTGACCTGCGAACAGGCGGATGAAGTTCTTGATGAACGTGGATTTGCCCGCGCCCAGAAATCCCGTGACCAGATACAGCTTCGTCATCGTCCGTTCCCCCTCCATGCGCACCGCGCCCGAGCGCGTTCGCCCGGTTCGCGCAAACGTTTGTCCGCATCAGAACGCGATCGCCCAGCTCACGTAAGCATTCGCCCATATGCGTACGCGGCGCGTCCGCGTGGCCGACCACGCCGCAACGCACCGCGCATTCGCAAGAGCGCTTGTGAATCGAGCGCCTTACGCACCCATCTTCTCAATCGCTTCTTCGATGGTACTCTTGAGCTCCTCATTGGAAGGAATAATCGACTTCCACTTGAGCTCGCCGTTCAAGTACATCGACGGCAGGTTGGGTACGCCCATCTTCACGCAACGGGCGACGTTCTCCTTGTAGATGTACTTGTACTCGACCATGTCGATCTTATCGCCGAACTGCGCCTTCGCCCAGTTGGCCGCGTTCATCATGTAGCCGCACGCCGCGCACTGCGACGAGTCGAGGGTGAACACCTCGAGCAGTGGCTTCTTCAGATGCTCGTAGTCGGGCAGCACCACGCCGGACGTGTCAACCTCGGCGGCCTGGTAGTTCTTCACCATCTCACGTACGTTGTCGGTTTCGATGGCAGCCTGCGCGCACCCGATGCAGTTCTCGATAGGCACGTCGTAGGGCATGTCGCAGCCCGGGGCGATGATGAAGTTGTGCTTGGAGTCGACGCTGTCCAGGATGTCGACGACGCACTTCATGTTGTCCTGCTGGTTGCCAAGGCGCATGACCGTGGTCAGCGGGATGTTGCCTCCAATCGCCACGTTGTAACGGTCGGTGATCTCCTTCGCCTTGACGATGTCGACGTTCTCATCGACGGAGATGGAATCGGGGCCGGTCTTGCACATGCCCTCGACGTTGCGCGACGCGTCGCCGCAGACGAAGAAGGACGAGAACGCGCCCTTCTCGCGAATGTGGTTGAAGATGTCGGTGTAGGGCTTGATCATGTACTTCTCGAAGTCATCGGCCGAAATCTGGGAGATCAGCGGGTCGACCAGAGCGATGACGTCCATTCCGGCCTCGATGTAGTAGTCCGCCATCTTCATCGCCGTGCGCGCGCAGAATGCGAACAGGTCGGAAATCTCGTCCTCGAAGTCATACATGTCGGTGAAGACCTCGTTGCCGCGCAGGTGCGAAGCCAGCGTGAACGGGCCGCAGATCAGGCCATACAGAGCGGTCGTGTCGCCGACCTCCTTCTTCATGCGGCGCATGACCTCGAGCACGTACGGAATGCGGCCGGATTCCTTGGTCGGGATCTTGCAGTCGCACGGCGTCTCGGGCGGCTCCTCGTCGTCCTCGGTTTCGAGGGGGTGGCTGGTGACCGAGGGCGGGTTGTCATCGGCCCAGGCAAGGTCGCAGCCGAAGCACTCGGCCTCGATCTGCAGGTCGAAGATGACGGGCTGACCGTCGGGACGATACAGCTTGTTGACCTCGAGCAGCGATTCCACCGCCGCATCGGGGTCGGTCAGAAACTTGGTTGCAGGATATCCCTTGAGGTGGCCGGCGTGAACGCCGCAGAACGGAACCCACGGAGCACGCTCGACTTCCTCGTGCTTCAACGTACGAAGCAGCAAATCCTTGCTCATAGCATGACCTCCTCAGACATGGGGCCCAGAGGAGCGCTCCTCGCTCCTCGCATCTGTTGGCCCCCCTCTGCCAGATAGCGCCTTGAATACTAGTGAGAGATGCCGTGCAAGGCATCGGAGCAACTGCACAAAAACCCGGCGCGGCGATTGTGCTTTTTTTGGGGGCGCCAATACCATCTTTTCCCCTAGTGGCATTCATACAAAATTGAGCCACGCAACCCTAAGCTTGCCTTGCTTAACTAATGGCACGCGCCAACCTCAAACTGCATATTTTAATCGGGTAAGGCTTGCCAGTTTCAAGGGCCTTGAGCATCAAATCAGCTTGCGCATTAAAAATGATCATGCAGTACGCGGGATACTCCTCAAGGCCTATCATCTTCTTTTCAAGGTCTTTTCCAACGCCCTTCTCGAATCCGAAACCAGCCTCATTGTGACCAGCCCCCGCGCCAGGCAGAATCTGCCCGCCCGGAGCATCGAGGTTGCCCGTGATGGCCATAAGAGCAACGGTTACCTGACCTTGTTGCATGCCATTGGTCTTCTGATCTGCCGCCAGCCCCCACTGGATAGCACCAGGCTTGGCTTCGGCGTACATACGCGCAGCAGCATAAATCTTTTCAACCGGAACCTCGCAGATTTCAGCTGCCTTCTCAGGCGTCATGCTCCGAACGCGGTCTTTCAGCTCATCGAAGCCATAGCACCAATATTCGACAAAACCAGGATTATAAAGATCTTCGTTAATGATGGTGCTCAGGAACGCCATGCCGAGCGCCGTATCAGTACCGGCGCGGAGGCGAAGATGGATGTCGGCCCGCGCAGCGAGCCACGTAGCACGGGGATCAATGACAATAAGCCGCGTGCCCCTTCTCATCGCGTCGACCACCGCATGCCCAAAAAAGCCGTCGGGACTTGATTCGAGCGGAGCCTTGCCCCAGATCATAAGAACTTCCGTAAGCTCGTATCGAGGATCGTCCCAATGTCCGGGCAGCGCACCTGAGTAGTCCCATTCCGGATACGCCGTACCAGCGATATAAGCGATTGCAGCCAACCGGGGGTATAGCACGCATAGCCGGATTGCGTATAGCAGAAGTTCGGCGTCCCAAAGCATATCGAGCTATACGGCGCAAACGTACCGCTTTCGCGCCCAGTGCCCGCAAAGACGACGATAGACTCGCGTCCGTACTTTGCAGTGATACGGTCGTAGTTCTCCTTGATTATCGAGAAGGCTTCCTCCCAGGATATCTGCTCCCAAGCGTTGGTTTTACCGCAATCTTCCTTCGCCCGCTTCATCGGATGGAGAATTCGAGCAGTCGAGCAGGGTTATAGATGTAGTCCTTCAGCGCAATGCAACGCGGACACAAACGTCCTTGCGTGACCGGGTTGTTCTCGTTCCCTTCAACTTTCACCAATCTGCCGTCATCGTTTGCATAGAGCTTCAAGCCACATCCTACAGGATGGCACCCGGGAGGCGACCACGGGCTTGTGCGCGTTACCGTCAGCCCGTCCTCCTCATACCGCCATGGCTTTCCGATATCGTTTACGTCGGAAAGCGTATCGAGCTTAACTACCTGAGCCTTCTTATAGAACTCGTCTTCGCTCATCCTGCCCCCTCTCTCGTAACGCCGCTTCAAATCTCCCAGTAAAGCAGCAATTCCGACCGACAGGCAGACAGTAGCAAGCTCTGAAGTGCTCATCATCCCGATGGTCTCGGCAATGGCGCTCTTCATCAAGAATTGATGAGCTTGTTGATACAAGCAGGCACTTTGCGATGGATTCGACAGAAGCCCTACGCAATTAGCAAATCCCACCAACTAGACAAATACGTACAGTCAATTTGTTTATGCGATCTGTACACACTTTGCGAAAAGCACAGGCATCAGCCGCCCAACCCAATTGCCTCAAGGTAATTCGAGGGAGGGTTGTCACCGTACAATGCTCTCACGAGGATGAAGCATTAAAGAGCCGTCTATCCGCATCGAACAGGTTCGGGGGCACATTTTTTGTCGTACAGGCGCGGCGGACACCAGAAGCTTTAGTAGGCGTTGGTGGATTGGCACGCAACCCACCAACTTGCTACCAACCGCGCCCCGGGTATCGTACCCCCAAAAATTAATCACGAGGGTTCTCTAGAGCCCACTCCCTTCCGTAGTCTTTCAACTCGTCAAGCATGACCTTTCTGCATCGATCGTTGAAGGGAAGCGGCGTTGCTTGAGGGAAGAACCTTCCTCCGGGGCAGTAGGTATCTATGCAGCGATGAACCTCCGCACGAACCTCATCGTCCGTGATCTCTTCGCCATCGATTGCGGGACTGTCGATTCCACCTGCAATGGCGAGTTTGTGATCCGTCCTCTCCTGAATCCCCACAATGTCGTTCTGAGGAATTACTCCTTGCCAGAGGTCAATGCCCACATCCACCATGTCTTCAACGATAGGTTCGCATACGCAGTCAGCATGGTGGAAATACAGGGCCCCGCAATCGTGAATGGTCTGAGCAATCTCTTTCTGCAGCGGCTTGATGAGCTCACGCCAGGTTCTGGGCGGAAGGAATAGATTCTGCTTAGTTCCCCAGTCGTCTTGGAAAAACACAACGTCAGGGTGAATATGAACAGCTGCCTCTTTGATGGCAGCAATCTTGAAGTCAGCAATGGCTCGCAGGAGCTCCCCCATCGCCTCGGGCTCTTCGAGGTACGCGCAAAGCGCATTTTCCATTCCCATCAGGAAATGCGCCCGTTCGAACAAACCCGCCGTGCTGAAGTAGTAGACGAACTTTTGGCTTCGGTCTACTTGCGCCGCTGCCGCTTCGGCTTCTGACCAGTCGAGCCCCGTTACCGGCGGTATTTTAATCTGCTCTTTCCATTTCGTAACGTCTTTGATTACCGCGTTCTCATCGGTGACATAGGGGTGCTTCCCCGGAGCACCCGGAAGCCAAATGCACGTCGTTCCCCAAGAATCCTGATGCTGCTGCCCGTCGTTGGGGATTCTGTCGGCTTTGAGAATAGGGTCGTTTACAATGAGCGCCATCGACTCTCGAATATCGGCATAATGATCTGGTTGCTTCATATCGTAAATCGCCATGAAGTTCTCACGCGGTGTCATCATCCTGCTGCCCTCCGTTTTCGCTTATCGGACGCAATCAAATTTTGCGCTTGCTCCGCTGCGAAAAATCCTAGGGCGCTGCACGCGAGAGCTCTTCGGGCAGGATGTATAAAATCTGCAAACAAAGGTCTATAGACCCTCGTTCCATCCTGTTAGCCAAATAGTATTACGCGTTATTTATGCTGATAGATGCGATGTTTCTTCAATCTTATCTTGAGCTTGGAAGCCCTCGAGGAGATCGATGAGCTCCTGCCGCGAATGTACATCAGTCTTCTGGTAGATACCGTAGATGTGGGCTTTTACCGTGTGGTTGGTGACAACGAGCTCTTCTTCTATCTTCGCTGTCGAATACCCCTTTGCGAGCAATATGAGCACTTCTGTTTGACGGGCGGTCAGCGAATAGTGCTCCGCAAACGACTCGCACCGTCTCTTCCATGCACCGGTTCGGGGACCGTCTGGAACGATATCGCTTCGATCACATTCTTCGGTCATCGTTTTATGTTCCACAAAAGGAGTGTAACTATCCTTAAAGAAAAATACCTGAATCGCCACGAAGAAAATGACCACGATATCCGTAAGCAATCCCGCATCGATATTTGGGCCTAACGTATTTCCAAGCACTTCCGCACCAAAAGAGAATCCGAGAAACAGCCCCACGATGTCCCCAAAACGTCCAAATGCCATATTGGCAAAAGGTTGAACCTGATGAATGTGCATGTACTCTGCGACCGCAGTCCAGCAAACCACCTCGTCAATCATTGCGAACATCATGCACGCAGCAAACAGGAAATAACGTTGCGGCATCGGAATATAGGGCATAAGCAAAAATGTCACCGCCGCGACAGGCGCGATGATTTTAATAATCATATCAACCTGATAGCGAAGCCCATGGGTCGCGTCGAACAACTTGTAAACGGCAGCAATGATGATCGCAAAAGAAATCGCCATCCACCCATACGGGTTTCCGGACGAAGCCATCACATAAAAGCCGAATCCTAGAAGAAAGCTGTTTGCGACCATTGCGCCAGCCGAATGAAGCAAAGATCCAAGGTCGTAAGGTCGCGTCTTCTTCGGGCAAACGAATTCTCCCCGCGACCACAACGAAATCGCCCAAAACAGAAACAAAGCCGCTGAGGTAAGAGGGAGGATTACACCCAGGTAGGGAAGAGCTTCTGCCTTGAGCAGAAGAGAATCGGAGGCAAGTATGACGCCGGCAATCAGAGTTGATATCGCCGGAAAGACAACAGCGCGCTTATGGTCCAGCTGCGCAAGAAAGAATCCCCAAAGCGAAAGCATGCTTACCATGCCCATTCCGCTCACAAACCAGCAGACGAACAATCCAAGGAGCGAGAATGAAAGAATGGAGGACACGCTTGGCAAACATAATGCCAGGGCAGCGATAACCGAAACCGCTTTGAGCACGTTTTGGCGAGTGAGGCGCTTCGCCAGCATGCCAAGAAACACCGCTGCGCATGCTTCCCCGAGCAGAAACACAAGAATGAGGCTGTTTTCCGAGGTTCGCCCGATGAAAGCCGAGGGCAGGATGCTGCCGGTCATCATCACGTAAAAATCTGCGAGATAGAAACCGAACCCGAGAATCCCAACCGCTTCGAGTGGAGAGGCCAAGCTAATCGAGGCATCTGCCCCCCTGCCTTCGGACATTGCCTTTCTCGTCGTTTCACCGCTCGTTATAGCATCCATTGCAATCCCCATAGTCCCCGAGTTCCATTGCCCCTCGACGTAAATGATACCGCGTAGTGCGCGCGAAAGCCCCTTCGCAAACTATGCGGAGGGGCTTTCTTCGATTCGTCGCGCGACTCGAAAGAACGTGCAAAAGCGGAGGGCTCTCTCGTACGGGTAAACGAACGTCATCCGCCGATTAATTTGATGAGATATTGCGCTGGACGAAAAGGAACGCTCGCCCGGCTTGTTCAAGCCGGGTCGTCAACACTTTGCCGGCATTCAATCTGTTGGCGAACGCGAGTCTCATACGCAAGATAATCCGGAGAAATCTGCGTTTTAGAACCATGGAGGCTTACCACAACGATAATGACGATGCTCGAAAGCGCACCGATCCAGAGAGGTTGAACTCCAAAAGGGTTGCCACACATATACCAAATAGTGCTCAGAGTTCCTCCTGTTAATAGTCCCGCAAACCCAGCGCGATTCGTGGTTCTCTTCCAATACAAACCGAACAGGAGCAAAATCGTTGCGATTGCCTTTATCTGCGCTGCACTCATCAATGAGTTAAGAAGCGATACGTTCGTGCCGCTTATAGCAACTGAGCCAAAAAGAATTAGGACAATCGACAAACGCGTTACTCGCAACGACCGCTTCTCGGAAACAGCCTTGCCCCGATGTCGTTTCAGCGGAAGGTAAAGCTCTCGCACGATAAGCTGGGCAGCGGATAAGAGGAACCAGGGACCCGTTGAAAATATCGCTGCAAAGACCGCCATAACCGCAATGCCAGCCAACCAGGGGTCGACGAGGTTCGTCATGGCGTAAAGAGCCGTGTCCGGTCTGATGTCTCCGCACGATGCTGCCGCGCACAACCCGATAGTAGTTGGGGCAAGAGCGAACAGAGCACTTATCGCTGCAACAATTGCATGGCTCTCGCGAGCAACCTTCATACTCTTCGAGCAAAACGCTATTGCAATGGACGTCGTTGAAAGAGAGAACCCTAGCGCACCTCCAATGAACTGAGCCAACGCACTTGAAATGCCGTTTGCAAACGGGTTGAAGTAGCCCGCCGGCAGTGTCGCCGCTAATGTATCCGAGCCTCCAACATAGTTCAAGCAAACGATGGCAGAAAACGAGAGACCAAAAAAGATGACGAATGCGTTCACTTTGTTCATCTCTGCGATACCAGTAATGCCCAATAGCGCCATGATGAGAAAAAGCACAGATACAACAGCGGTCGCAAGGGCTCCATTGATGCCAAGCATACTTGAGAGATACATGCTCGCTGCCGTTACTTGCGTAGAAAAGATTATTAACAGCGGAATGAGCGTGAAAACGAGGAAGAGGTAGCGGATTTTCTGATTAAAACGTAGGCCAATCGCTTCCGGGCCCGTCGTAACCCCAGTTGGACGAATCTTGAAAAAGAATCTGCAGAGGAATGCGCTGAAAACAATGCATCCCAAGCTGCTGCCCCAGATGCCCCAAAGCGCCGCCACTCCCGTCGAATAGGCGGTTCCCGCCGTTCCAGTCGTAGTAGAAGCAGCAATCAAGTCCCCGAACAGCATGGTGGAAACGGCGAAAAGCGGCATGGCCCCATCCGCCACAAAAAACTGCCGTGTCGTGGTGTCCTTGCCGCGCCTTTTCTTGACAGCAAACCCAACGGCAAGCGTTACGGCAAGATACGCAACCGCTAAAGCGAAAGCAACCATCGTCTCTGTCCCCTGTCCCTCATGCAGCCGTCGCACACGCATGGCTTTCGATTTGAGCCGGGCGGCAGCAGCGGGCGGCGGGGGGGGTCAACCGCCCCGCCGCACCAGCTGTTAACGCTTACTTCGTCGGTTCAATGTCTTCCCATTTGTATTTGCCGATCTGAGTGGACGCGACACAGGCGAGAATCGCAATGAGCACTACCACGACCATGCCAATGATGAGGGTGGGCTTGTACGAACCCAAGAAGTCGTAGCACCAGCCCATCAAAGAGGTTGCAAGACCGCCCATAATCGAAGACCCCGTTGCGATGTAGCCCCAGATTTTCGAGTAGTCGGCGTTGCCGAAAATCTTTCGTATGGCCATCGGCCACCCAACGCGGGACGGAGCATTGCAGAAGCCCAAGCAGAACCCACCAGCGATAAGGAAAGCCGAGGTTGTTCCAAAGAAGAACCAGAGAACGAACGCCAGGAACCAGACAACCTGGAACACGACGAACGTCACACCAAGCTTGCACCGGTCGACCATAGCGCCCATAGCGAGCTTCGAGATAAGATTGCCAAGTGCTGCCGCGGACACCATAGCCGCCCCGACGACCGCTGCGTTGCCCGCCTCAGGTGTATTCGCGAGCAGTTCCTTTGCAATTCCGGACTGGCTGTTATTCCATCCCATGCCAAGCGAAGTGAGCATCACGCCGAGCAGGACAATCCAGAATGCGGGGGTTTTGAGAGCAGCAGAAGCCTTCACGCCCATCTGCTGTTTTGACTCCTCCGCGTCGTCCTCTTCAGAAGAGTAGCCATAAGGCTGCAGGCCCTTATCCGCAGGCTCACGCTTAATCACAAAGATGGTCCAAGGAAGAATGAGCACCGCCATGAGAATGGCATTGACGAGATAAGAGAACTGCCACCCCTGTTCCGCGATAATCCAGCGAAAGAGCGGTGCCCAGAAAATCGTCGAAACACCTGCAAACGCCGATGCAATGCCGATCATCTTGCCTCTGTATTTCTTCGCAAACCAGTTACCGCAGAGCACGGGAGTTGCCATTGTGAAGCACGCCGCAATCCCAATGCCTCCGATAAAGCCTGCAACATAGAACATCGGCAGACTGGTTGCCATCGAACAAAGCAATGGGCACATAATCATGCATATTGCGCCGATGGTCAGAGCAAGGTTGATATTAATCTTCTTATTCTGAAAGATGTTGCCCCAGACAGGCATCGACAACACGATGGATATCGCCTGGGTGGTAAGCATGAAGGTGAAGTTGCCTCTGCCTACACCCAGCGAAGTCGTGACGGGGATGACATAGACGCTGATGATAGAGTTAATAAGCGCCATTGATCCGGCGAACATGAAGCAGCACGATACAAGAATCCACCAGGCATAATGCTTCTTCCCTGATTGACCCATGAAGACCCCTCCTTATACGCTAGCGCGCATGCATCTCATGGGCGTTCTCCGCCCTCCGCAGAGAACGCCCATGCGTTCGTTACTCTTGATCAGGAACGAAAAGAACTTGCCGTCCCTTTTTCTCCAGGTCTTTCGACAGCTCCTCAACCGTGCCGAATTTCATGCACCCCGTGTAGCAGCTGTGCACACATGCCGGTTTCTTCCCCTTCGAAACGCGATCTGAGCACAGGTCACACATATCCGTAGGTACGGGAACGTAGGTCAACTGCCATTTATCGCCCTCGATGTTCCAAGGACCGACTTCATAAACCTTTATTCCCCATTTACCTTCGGGGATGTCATGCTCCATCTTGCATTCGACCTCGCAGGTGTGGCAGTTTGAGCAATACTCATAGTCTATGAGAAGTGCTTGCTTTGTCATTTGCGTCCTCCTCGTCGCATTTGTAAATCTTGCAGAGCAGCGCCTTAACATCGGCCCCGAAACCAGTTGGACCTTGCTGTCCAAGCTCTGAGAGAAGATTGGGGTTTACATCCCAGCACCCGTACATCGGATCCTCATGCGGATCCTCTTCGGGGAACCACCAGCCGCTGTTGACGTTTGCCATACCGTATTTCACGATCGGTGTGGGCTTCGCACGCTGTTTAATGCGCCCGATCTTGTTTTCGACCCAGAGCCAATCGCCCTGCTCGATGCCCTGTTCCTTAGCCCATACATCATTGATTTCGATTTCCGGCTCAGGCTGCATCTCGCGAAGCTTCTTGATGTCCCTGTGCTCAGAATGGAAATAATAGATGTTACGCGAGCCCGTCATAACGATAACCGGATACTCTTTGTACAGGTCAGGCGACGAATACGGCCCGTAGTATGGCTCATCGTAATATGGGAGCGGATCTTCGTTAATCCTGCTTGCAAACGTCGACCACAGCTCGATGCGACCGGTGCTCGTGTTGAAACCAGGCTGACCGTCAGCACGAAGCAGGCCCTTTTCGTAGCGACGGTACTCTTGTTTGGGCCACGCCCAGTTCATATCGCGAATTTCTTTCCAAGTCCATCCTGACTTCCGAACGAGGTGATCGTAGATCTGCTCAACGTTATCCCAGGGGAACATCTCTTTGTTGAAGCGTCCGCCAAGAAGCAGGGCGATTTCAGCATCGGACTTCGGCTCCCCTTGGATTTCAAGACCGGCGATTGGCGACATTGCGCAAGCGCCCGTGCGCTTTGCTATCATCCCGACCTTTTCGACGCACATGGCAACCGGAAGCGCAACGTCTGCGAGCGTCTGGATGGTCGGCGTGATACGCCAATCGCAGACGCAAATGAATTTCAGCTTTTTCAGGACAGGATATACGCGGTTCAAATCGGCATTCGACATGCAGCACAAAGGATTCGTGCCCATCATGATTGCGCCGGTGAAACCGTAGGGTTCTTCCTTTTCCGCCTGGACAACCGCAAGATCCGGCTGATCGAGAACCATTCCCATACGGATGAAGGGATACTCGTCGTATCCGATCACCATCTTCTGTACTTCCTCGGGGAGTTCTTTGAAACCCCAGCTGAAATACGAAAAATCATAGGGCTCCGGTGTGAATATCTGTCCACCGGGCTGATCGATATCGCCACAAATCGCAAGCATTGCAATGATGGCACGAGCTGCGCCGATGCCATTACGCTGCATGTCGAGTGAAAGCCCCAACTGGATAGCCGTATGATTTCCACTCGCAATCATGCGAGCGGCTTCTTTTACCTTTTCCGAGTCAACCCAGGCACGTTCGCACAGCGTATCGAAATCGTATTCGCGTGTACGGGCGACGAGCTCATCGAAACCATAGCACCACCGGTCAACGAAGTCGTGATCGTAAAGATCCTCTTCGATGATGACTTTGAGCATCGCCATAGCAAGAGCAGAATCAACTGCAGGACGCGGCTGAATCCAAAGGTCAGCACGTGCGGCCATCCAAGTGAGACGCGGATCGATGACAATCATTTTCGCCCCGCGCTTCACGACCTCGACCACCCAGTCGCCGAAAAAGCCATCGGAATTCGAAGCAACGCAGTTATTGCCCCACACGACTATAACTTCTGGATCTTTGTACTCGGGATTGTCATAGCGATCCTCGTGGCACTCGGAGCAGTCCGGCATCATATACCCGCCGGTGGCGCAGTTGTATGACATCAAGCGCGGCATCCAGCATGCAAGACCAGACGCGTAGCTCTCAACATGAGGCGTACCCATGGAATACGCGAGGCGCTGGGACTGCCACAGGATGTCACGCCCCGTGCCGCAGAAGACTTGCAGCGTATGCTTTCCATACTTTTCACCGAGTTCAGTCATGGTGTTGTAAACGAGGTCGAGCGCCTCGTCCCACGAGACCCGCTCCCACGCATCCGGGTCGCCTCTACGAGAAGGGTCTCGCTTCATAGGGTAGAGGAGTCGTTCTTTACTATTTACCACATCGGGAAGTGCTGCACAGCGCGGGCAAATGCGACCTTGATTGAAGGGATGTTCGGGATCCCCCTCGACTTTTACGAGCTTCCCATCTTTCACATAGCAGATGATGCCGCAACCGGCATGGCATCCAGGCGCCGACCACGCTGTTGTTCGCGTGCAAATGTAGCCGTCTTCTTCCCAAGAAGTCGGCAGGTCTTTGCCACTACCCATATGAGCTCCTCTCTCGTAATTGGCGAACCTCATGCAGTTATCGCCAACCAGGCGCTTTCGAGAGAGCTCTCTTTCCCAAGCCCATCCCTGCGTCAAGCGGCGATGGACTCAACTTACGTTTCGGAGAACACGAACGCATCGGTTCGGATGGATAAGAAGGACCGTAGCTTGGTATGAATTTCGGAGCTAATGCACGCTGTTAAACCGGTATAGCCCATTGGTATGAGGCGTTTCGCATAATTAAGACCCCGATTGGCAAGAATGGCTAACGCCGCTCGAAACGAATGCCTACAATTTTTCGCGTCTTGCAGGTTAGAGTGATTTAAGAGAAGAAAGCGGCTCACCTGCTCATAAAGCCCCGACAGCGCTCGGCTGCCGGGGCTTCAGTTGCATTCGCGCGCCCAGGCCTACTTGCCTGGCGTCAGGTAAAGCACGTTCGCGTGCGTATCCTCCCATTCGTCAAGCTCGTACGCCCGGAATCCGCGGGCGGTCAGCTCTTCGCGCTTCTTCCCCGCCTCACTCGCGGGATCGTCCACGTCGCCCAGGTACAGCGCGTGCGCGGGGCACGAGAGCACGCAGTAGGGCAGGTCGCCTTCGGCCTGACGATCGGGGCAGCGCGTGCACTTCTTCGACCACACGGGCAGCCAGCTCATGTGCAGGTCGGGGAACGTCCCGCTCGGCTCGTCGATGCCGCCTGATCCGAGCGTCCTCACGCTCATGCGGTACTCGTCCACATCCAGATGGTTGCCCATCTTGCACGCCATCGCGCACGACCAGCACCCCACGCAGCGGTTCAGGTCAACCAGAATAGTCTGTCCTGCCATTACTCAGCCCTCCTGACATCGCACAGGATGTCCCAAATCGTCTCGGCGCCGCTGATGCCGCAGCTGTTGCAGAGCGCAGCCGGCACGCCGAGCTTGCCGTACAGGTCCACCAGGTACGGAGTCCAGGTCGCATTCAGCTCGTCGGCTCCTTTGTACATGCCGCAGTTGCTGCCAAGCTCCTGAGCAGGCTCGGAACCGTAAGGCTCATACCATTTCACGCCGTAGGCGTACCAAAGGTGCACCATGCCGGGCTGCAGGAAGTTCACGATGACGAGCGGCACCTTGACGATGCCCTTGCCGTTGAACACTTCCACCATGTCGCCCTGCTTGAGGCCGCGCGCCTGCGCGTCCTCCACCGTCATGCCCAGACGCGGACCGAAACCGGACAGCGCGTCCAGTTCCGCGATCTCGCGCAGCTGGCCCTGCATGAGCTTCCTTCATTTGCTCGAGATCAGCCCGCATATCACTGACGTTTCTGGCCGCAATGCCTCGGTCGGACTCTGCAAGCAGGCGTTCAAGATGTTCTTCGGAGGCTCCTCCGCGAAGTCCGCGAGAGAGCCCAGGGTTGACCGCCGCAAACTGGTCAACGCCATCTTTGGCGACGATGGCAGAGTCGCCAGCTGTCGCAACCTTGCGAGCAAATGCGGCTGCATTTTCGCCATCGTTGATAGGCACGCGTGAAGGCATGCTGACCTCCTGGATTCGGTAATAGCCCACCCTACCACGGCACGCTGGGAAGCACGACATCGACGACGTCGCGAGAGCCGTCTTCTACGTCGTCAGCATATCCCGTCATTCCCAGCTCATCAGGAAAAACAGCCTGTAACAGCCATGACCGAGCGTTTCATCCGTCGAGCCCATTTCACCCCCTTGCCTTCCCGCCGTCATTCCAAAGACGGTATCATGGGCGCGCACGCACTGCACACGCCGCCCCCACGCGAGAGGCACAGACCATGGTTCTCACGAAATCGGAATGCGAGCTGTTCTTCCCCACGATCAACGGGCTCATCGAACGCGCCGGCGTCATGCTTATCAAGCACGGCGACCTACCCTACCCGGACGGGTCCGAAGATGACGACGCCATCACCCGGAAGGTTCTCAAGCGCTTGTGGTCGGACCCTACCATCTTCGACCGCGTGGTCAAAGGCTGGACGGGGCTAACCGCCGAGCAGCGCGCGCTCGTCACAAGCTGGCGCGGCGCACACGCGATGCAGGGCTTCATAACCTTCCGCGGTTCGCAAGCGTACCTTCTCGCCGATGACTACGCCTTCGCGCTCAGCGGACTGGAGAAGCCGCTCGACACGATGATTTTGCACACCCCTGCCATGGTCGAAATCACGCTGCTGCCTTTCGGCAGCAAAATCGTCTACGACACGCTGTTCATGCAGTACCCGATAGGCATCATGCCCGGCATGGAGAAGATAATCGAAGACGACCTCGACCGGCTGATAAACGAGGGAAAACTGCTCACCAGCGGCGATGAGCTCATCAGACGAATACCCGAAATCAAGGAGCAGGCCGCCAAGCGAGAAAGCGAGAGCCTCATCAAAGAGGCAGAGGAGGCGCTGCGAGGCGACGAAGTGCCCGAAGGCTTCCACGCGGGCGAGCTGGCAGGACTGAGCGCGGACGAACGCGAAAAGGCGGCACTCACCGACGACGACGCAAAGCTCATCAGGCGCTCGATTGAAGAGGCGCGGTTCGACCGCCTTGCCGCCGTTGCCACGCCCGGCAAGCCCAAGCACGCCCTTGCCGACCTGCTCGAGATGAGTACCAAGGACAATCTGAGCTACGCCGCCAAGCTCATAGGGCTCAAAGGATATTCGAAGCTGCGCAAACGCGAGCTCGCAGAGCTCATTGCCGGCTCTCTCGCCGATTACCCCGACATAATCGAATCGACGATCGGCATGATGCCCGTCGCGCAGATCGACGTCGTGCGTGCAATCGCGAACGAAGGCGGAACACTCGTCGTGGCTCGCGAGGACATCGATGGCGACTCGCTCATGCCCGACAGGAAGCCGTTCGTGTGCTACCCGTTCTACGATGAAGGCAAGCTCACCTTCATCGTGCCCGACGAGGTGGTGGCTCTCGCCGGGAAAATCGACTGGGAAAACACGAAGCGACACTCCCGCGACGTCCAGCAGGCGCTCGACTTCACCGAGGCGGTCGTCCTGCTGCGCGGTGCGGTTGACCTCATCGACCTCGCGCGCGAATATGCGGATCACTATCCCGATGCCCTCTCGGCGTTCGACTACACCATCACGGTGATGAGTTCCGTCCGCAACGGAGGCATCGACTGCGAGCTGTTCTCCCCGAACGACGGGGACGGCGAATTCAAGGAGAGCTATCTGCTCGCCTACGATCTTGCGGGCATCTACCGCGACCAGACGGGCATCGCCACGGATGATCCCATATTCGACGGCGACGTGCGCGGCACCTACCTCGAAGAAGTTCTGACCAGGCACAACGCGATCGAACCACGCCCTCTTCCCGAAAAGGTCACCTCGCCCAACGACCTCGACGATTGGATACTCTCGCTGCCCGCACCGCGTGCGCTCACCCGCTACCTCGACGAGCACGTGCCCGACGGCGAGCCCGACCGCGCCTTCGCCGACGACGTGACGATGGAGCTCATCACCTACATGCAGGTCGGGTTCTCCAGCGCGAAGACCATGAACGGGTACTTCGACATCCTGGAGAAGCACGGCTTCATCCCGACAGAGGGCATGCTGAAACGCCTGCTCGACCTGCTCATGAACACCGCGAACGCCGTGCCGCAATGGCCCAACAACGGCTGGTCGGCCAATGAGCTGCGCGACCGCCGGCAGGCCGAAGCCGGGGGCCCGAAGGTCTTCTACGACGAGAACGGCAAGCCGATGAAGATCGGCCGCAACGACCCGTGCCCCTGCGGCAGCGGCAAGAAGTACAAGAAGTGCTGCGGAAGGTAGCGAAAGCGAGCTGATCCTGCCCGCTCGGCACATGCGAGCGCGTGAAAAGCGCAATCGCCCGACACGTGGCCGAGCAGGGTGTCGAAACCGTGCAGCGCGCCCCGCCCTTGTCGCAAATTCCGAAAAGTCAAAAAATTTTTGAGAATTCGGAATTTGTTTTCGGGCAACGGGATACAATTCCGAAAAAGCAAAATTTTTTAGAGAATTCGGAATTCGCATGGCAGACAGGACTCGTAAAGCAGGCAGCGAAAAACTTCGCAAACGCGACCGTTATCTCGAGGAAGCGCTGATGTTCCGCGACACCGACCTCGTCAAGGTCGTCACCGGGATTCGACGCTGCGGCAAGTCGAGCCTGCTCGGACTCGTGCGAAGCCGCATCGAATCGGAGCAGGATCCCACGCGGGCGTTCGTCTCGGTGAACCTCGAGAACCGCGAGTTCGGCATCAAGACAGCGGATGACCTCTATGCGTACTGCAAAGCCCACCTGTCAAAAAACGGGAAGACGTACTTCTTCCTCGACGAAATCCAGCGGATCGAGGGCTGGCACGACGTCGTGAACTCGATGAGGGTCGGCTTCGACTGCGATATCTACCTCACTGGTTCCAATGCGTTTCTGCTCTCGGGCGAGCTGGCCACGTACCTGTCCGGTCGTTACGTTGAAATCAAAATGCTGCCCCTCGCCCTCTCCGAATACGCAAGCTTCTGCGATTTGCGCATATCAAAGGACCACGCGCTCGCAATCCCTCCGACCGGAGATCCCCTGACGACCGATCGGCTTCTCGAACGGTACCTGGAGTTCGGCGGGATGCCCGCCATCGCCGGCCTCGCAACGACCCGCGCCGAACACCGGACCTACCTATCGAGCCTCTACGAAACCGTGATCGTGCGCGACATCCTCGACCGCGAGCGCAACGCATCCCAAAGGGCAATTCAGAACCCCGATGCGCTCCGCCTGATTACGGAGTTCCTCGCAGACAACGTCGGGAACCCCACGTCTGCGAAGAAAATAGCCGACACGCTGACCTCTGCGGGTTCGAAGATCAGCGACAAAACCGTCGCAGCGTACATCCGCGCACTCGACGATGCCTACATTTTCTATCCGACAAAGCGCTTCGACCTTCACGGCAAGGCGATACTCAGAACCGCTTCGAAGCAGTACATCGTCGATACGGGTTTGCGTTCCTTTCTAACGGATTACCGAGGATCGGACATCGGCCGCGTGTTCGAAAATGCCGTTTACCTGCAGCTTCTTTACGAAGGTTGGACGGTGCACGTCGGGCGCCTATACGACCAGGAAGTCGACTTCGTCTGCACCAAGGAAGGTCGGACCGTCTATCTCCAGGTTACGGATGAGCTCTATTCCGAGCAGACGCGCAAGCGGGAAATCGCGCCTCTCGCGAAAATACGCGACAACTACGAGAAGGCGATCGTCGTCAGGCAAGGCGACTACGACCGAGACGTCGATGGTATCAGAATCATTCCCGCTCGCGATTTCTTCTTCGCCGACAAAGACGAGTGAGCTGGGCGAACGCTGCCGCGGAATTCCCGGGGCCGCAGCTGCGCAGCCGCAGCATCGCAGCGCCGGCGGAACGCGCGGAGCCGCGCGGCGCCCTTCGCGCTGCTCCACACGGTGCCCTTCGCGCTTCGCTGCCGCACGGCGCCCGACGAGCCCGCGCCGCAGCCTTACACCACCGCGTACGGGAAGGCAAAGAGCACGAGCGCGACGATACAGGCGACCGCCACCACGGTCTTCCACACCTTGTACTCGCGGTCCATCTTGGCCCGCTCCGCCGGCGTCGGCTCGTCGTTGGCACCCGAGGCCGCCAGGTCGAGCGTGAACTCGCCGCCCTTGCCGTACACCTTGTAGCAGATGGCGTACACGACGAGCGCGATGACGCAGAACACGATGCCCGTCGTGAACGCGTCAGGCTCGAGCTGCGTCATCATCAGAACGTAGATAACGGCGCTGACCGGCGCGCCAATCTTGATGCCCGGCGCCTTGTACGCGCGTTTGAGCTGGGGGAACCGCACACGCAGGCAGAGCGCGGCGATGATGCCGATGACGTAGTAGAACAGGTCGGCGAACAGGGACAGGTTCGCGATGTAGTCGAGCGAGTTGGTGAGGATCAGCACGATCGAAAGCGCGCCGAGCGTGATGACCGAAACGTAGGGCGTGGAGAAGCGCTTGGAGGTCTTCGCGAACACCTTGGGCACGGCGCCGTCGCGCGCCATGACGAAGAGGTAGCGGCCCGTGGTCACGCTCGAGGCGTTGAGCGTCGAGAAGTCGCCGCCGAACGCGATGCCGATGCAGAGCAGGACGAGCGGGAAGCCCATGATTCCCGCGGAGATCATCGCCTCGGCGAAGGGAGCGTCGGCGTCGGAGAGCATCCCCATGGAATCGACCGGCGTGATGCCCACGAGGAACCACTGGAACAGCGCGTTGACGGCGAAGACCACGAACGGCGTAAGGAACATCGCGCGCGGGATGTTGATGTGCGGGTATTTGATCTCCTCGCCCATCGAGACGGCCGATTCGAAGCCGGCGAAGCACCACCAGATCATGCACATCGCGGCGAAGAACGTTATCGGCGTGTTCTCGCTGATGAAATCGGGCGTCGTGACGAAAGTCGGCAGACTGACGTTGGGGATCATCGTAAGGAACCAGATGAGCGCGACGCCCCAGAAGAAGAACATCGAGGCGTTCTGCACGCGGCCGGAGATTTCGACGCCGAAGACGTTGACCACGGTGAAGCCCGCCACGACGATCGCGGCAAGGACCGCATCGTCGATGGGCAGGTCAATGCCAAGCGCGAGGAAGATGGTCTTGAAATAGTAGCTGAAGGCGAGGGCCTCGCCGCCGGTCACCGAGACCAGCGAGATGATGAAGTTCCAGCCCGCGAGCACGCCCGCCCAGCGGCCGATGCCCATCGAGGCGAATTGGTAGGTGCCGCCGGCGTACGGGAGCTCGGCGCCCATTTCCGCGTAGAGCAGCGAGGGATAGACGCTCACGACCAAGGCGAGCAGCGTCGCGAAGATGACGAACGGCCCGAGGTCGCCCACGACGTTGGAGCCCGTCGTGAACAGGCCGACGCCGATGACCGACCCCGCCGCCGTCGTCACGGCCTCGCGCATGCCGAACTTGCGTTTGAGCTGGCCTTTCCCTTGCGTGCTCGCAACCTTTTCCAGCGATTCCTCCGCCATTGCCGCTCCCCTGAACCGAATGAATACCGTCGTACCTTGCCGCCGCACACCGCAGCGCGTCGACGTGCGTCGTCGCCATGCGTCGGCGCCGTCCATCGCAGCGCGTCAGCATGCGGTGCCGCCTTGCAACGCCGCGTTTCGCCGTGCTTTGCCGCTGCACACCGCGGTGCCTTGCCGCTACGCGTCGTCGTGCGCTTTATCGCACTAGAGCGCTGTAGTGCACGTGGGAGAGTCTAGCGCACTTGCGAGCGAGCGCAAGGGGTCTTCGGGAGTTATCTGGATTCGGCCAAAGCGGAACATGCGGAGCCCCGTCCAAGCGCCGTGAGCTTTGCTCGCCGCATGGTATAATCCCGCCCGCCGTTCTCCCCGGCAACTCCAATCCCAGAAAGCAGGTTCCATTGAAAGCAAAAGGCCCGATATTGCTGATCATCACCGCCGTGCTGTGGGGCATGGCCTTCGTGGCGCAGACCTCGGCCGCCGACAGCGTCGGACCGTTCACGTTCAACGCCTCGCGCAACCTCATCGGCGCCCTGTTCCTGACCGGCGTGATCGCATTTCGCAAGCGCACGGGCCAGGACACGCCGCCCGCGCGCCCCATCCCCTCAACCGGCCGGCGCAGCACCGTGGGCGCCGCGACCCCAACCGAAGGTTCCCCCTACACCAGGCGCACGCTCATCGTCTCGGGCGTCCTGTGCGGCGTCGCCCTGTGCATCGCGTCGCTTTTGCAGCAGGCAGGCATCACGTCGTATCCGCCCGACGCTGCAGCCGCATCGCGGTCCGGATTCGTCACGGCCACCTATATGGTGATGGTCGCCGTCATGATGACGGGTATGGGAAAACGTCCGCACGTTGTCGTGTTCGTTGCCGTTGTCGTCGCCCTCGTCGGAATGTACCTGCTCTGCGTGCCCAACGGGCTTGGAAGCGTGTATCTGGGCGACTGGCTCGTGCTGGCATCAGCGCTCGGCTACGCCGTCCACATCCTGATTATCGACCGGTTCACGCAGGTGGACGGCGTGCGTCTCTCCCGCGTACAGCTCATGGTGTCGTGCGCGATTTCGCTGGTCGGGGCGCTCGTATTCGAGCACCCCGAACCCGCTGCCCTCCTCGCCGCGCTCGTGCCGATTCTGTACGCAGGCATCTGCTCCGACGGCGTCGCCTACACGCTCCAGATCATCGCGCAGAAGACGACCGACGCGACCGTCGCCTCTATCATCATGAGCCTGGAGTCGGTTTTCGCCGCAATTGGCGGCTGGCTGATCCTTTCGGAAAGTCTGACGCCCGTGGAGCTCAGCGGATGCGCCCTCGTTTTCGCCGCGGTGCTGCTTTCGCAGGCTCCCGCCTTCATCGAAGCGAAGCGCAGCAAGAACGATTCGCCGGCATAGCGGCTTGCTGACGCACGAGCATAGCTGCTCGCCGGCGCGGACACGCTCGACGAGCCTCTGCCTCCCGCGGGGCGTGAGCCGTGAGTTAGAATGTTGGAACACGGAGGTCTCCTCTCGCTGCAACCTTCGACAAGTCACAGCTTGAAGGAGACCCCCCTTTTTTTTGTCACGTCATGTGTCAACAACCTGTTGGCACGCAACAGCTAGCGCAGCGGCAGCCCGTCGTGCCAGGCCTTGCCCACCACGTCGCCCACGACGCGGTAGCTGCGCGTCGCTATGTCGAACACGATCGGCTTCAGCTTGCCCGCGTCGACCACGCCGTCGGTCAGGATGGACTCGTCCGCCTGCTCGGCGACGACCGTGCCCGTGAGGATGCCGGTGCTCGGATCGTAGCTCTTCACCGTGCACTCGAGCGTGAGCGGGTACTCTTCGATAATCGGCGCGTTGACGTGCGCGCTCTTGCGCACATGGACACCCGCCTTCTCGATCTTGTTGGCCTTCGAGCCCGTTTCGATGCCGAAGTAATCGGAGATCGCCACCGTGTCGACAGTGCCGAACGCCACGGTGAAGGCGCCGGTCTTCTGCAGGTTTTCGGTGGTCTTGTGCGCACCCAAGAAGAACGTGATCTCCCCGTAGCCGGACTGCACGCCCCACGCCGCGTTCATCGCGTTGGGCACGCCGTTTTCGTCGTAGGTGCCGATGATGTAGACGCCCTCCGGCATCATCGCGGCCTTCTTCGCTTCGATTTCGACCGTCATCTTCGTTTCCTTTCGTCGAGGTTGTTTACCAGCTCAATGGTAAGCCAGCGCCGACCGCCCGAGGGGCGCGGCGCCGTGCAAACGACGACGGTCTGCTATGCAACGGATGTATGGAGGGCGTGATACGAACCAGGGCGGAGTTCTGCCGATCACCGTGCGCGTCAAGGTAATCAACAACCCCCAGTTCAGACAGCCCCAGTTCAAAGGCTGGATTGGCGGTATGAACGGAAAGTTGAAGATAGTTGAACAGGAATAGCAGAACGAGAGCGCAAGACGTCCTTTTTCGAGCAGGCTGCGCGCCTTGTCTGGAAGCAAAATGTCGTTTGCCTCAGAAAGCCACCTGACTGAAAACCCACTAGACGAGCGCATGCACCTGCGGAAGCGACTCCTCGTTGAACGTTTTCAGTTGATAGGTCTTCTCCAAAAGCGTCCCCCAACACACCTTCAATGCAACGAGTTCAACCCGCCCTTAAGAGCTCCGAAACCCGCGATCTTGCCCCATCATGCGACGTTTCCAAACGGCGGCGCCCACTTGTGAAGCCCCTCCACGCCAAACGACCGCACACCAGCTTTTCGGCGCAATCCTCTATTTCTCACGTCTTGGGTATTCCCGCACCAGGACAACATCCGTAATGTTGCGCGCAGCTTGAAGCACATTGACGTCGTGTGTGGAATTACAGACAAGAAGGGGTGAGCTACATGGAGATTACGAGACGCGGCTTTTTCAAAGCCAGCGCCCTCGCCCTCGCTGGCTCGATGGCTTACGAGCTCTCCGGGCAGTCGAAAGCGTTCGCTATCGACACCCAGAAAACTTGGAAGCTCGAGAACACCGAAGAGGTAAGCACGATCTGCTGCTACTGCGCATGCGGTTGCGGTCTCATCGGCTCGGTGCGCGATGGCGAGCTCGTCCACGTCGAGGGCGACCCCGACCATTTCGTGAGCGAAGGCGGCCTGTGCCCCAAGGGCGCGGCCGAGTTCCACGCGGAGTACATCATCGACCCTAAAACGGGTTCGCTCGTGGAAAACCCCGGACGCGTGACCAGCCCGAAGGTTCGCCGCCCCGGCTCGTCGGACTGGGAGGACATCTCCTGGGACGATGCGATCGAAGAAATCGCGCGCCACATGAAGGACACGCGCGACGCAACCTTCAAAGAGACCAACGACAAAGGCGAAACGATCAACCGCACCGAGGCCATTGCCTGCCTGGGCGGCTCGTCCATGACGATCGAGGAGGAGTACTTCATCGTCAAGCTCTTCCGCGAGCTGGGTGCCGTTTCCCTCGACAACCAGGCCCGCGTTTGACACTCCTCCACGGTGTCCGGTCTGGGACCCACATTCGGTAGAGGCGCGATGACGGGTCAGTGGGGCGATCTTGCCAACGCTGACGTGCTTCTTACCTGCGGCTGCAACAACGCCGAAAACCATCCCGCATCCATGCGCTGGGTCGATCGTGCGCGCGAAAACGGCGCCACGTTCATCGTCGTCGACCCGCGTTTCACCCGTACCGCTGCGGTGGCGGACATCTACTGCCCCATTCGCCCCGGCACGGACATCGCCTTCTATGGCGGCATGATCAACTACATATTCGAGCACGACCGTTGGCAGCACGAGTACTGCCTGAACTACACCAACCTGTCGTACCTGATCAATCCCGATTTCTCGTTCGATCCCGAAACGGGCTTCTTCAGCGGCTACGATGCGCAGAAGGGCTCCTACGACAAATCGACCTGGTCCTACCAGACCGAGTCGGAGACGACGTGGGACAACTCTGCCACCGGCGCCTACGCGTGGATGACCGAACCCGGCGTGCCGGCGTTCAGCCCGCTCACGGTGAAGACCCCCAAGAAGGACCCGACGCTCCAGGATCCCAACTGCGTCTACCAGATCATGAAGAAGCACTATGAGCGCTACGACCTGGACACGGTCTGCAGCGTGTGCGGCATGAGCAAGGAAGCGCTCGAGCAGGTCTACGACGTTTACACGTCCACCGGCGCGACCGACAAGGCGGGCACGATCCTGTACGCCCTGGGCCAGACCCAGCACTCCACCGGCGTGGGCAACACCCGCAGCATGTCGATCGTCCAGTTGCTGCTCGGCAACATCGGCGTCCCCGGCGGCCAGCTCGCGGCCCTGCGCGGCGAGCCCAACGTCCAGGGCTGCACCGACATGTGCATCGCCCCGGGCGACATGACCGGCTACCTGAAGTGGCCTGTCGAGGGCAAGAACACCTCCATCGCCGCCTATTGCGAAAACGAGACCGCCGTCGACGGCTACTGGTCGAACACGCCCAAGTTCCTCGTGAGCTACCTGAAGTCCTTCTTCGGCGACGCGGCAACGGCCGAGAACGATTACGGCTACAACTGGCTGCCCAAGCTGGACAACGCGGCGAAGCGCTCGCTGCAGAACACCTGGCACCTCATGGAGCAGGGCGTGGTGAAGGGCTACATGTTCTTCGGCCAGAACCCCATGCAGTCCCAGGCCAACGCGAGTTACTACCGCCGCGTGGCCGAGAACCTCGACTGGCTCGTGTTCGACGACATGTACTACACCGAGACGGCCGAATTCTGGAAGTCGCCCGAAAACAAGGACCGCGCTTCGGAGATCAAGACCGAGTGCTACTTCCTGCCCATCGCGAGCATGTTCGAGAAGTTCGGCACGATCATCAACTCCGGCCGCGTCATGCAGTGGCGCAACAAGTGCACCGAAACGCGCGGCGATTCCAAGGCCGACTCCGAAGTGCTCATGCTCATCCACAAGAAGCTCGTCGAGCTCTACGAGAAGGAAGGCGGCGCCTTCCCCGACCCGATCCTCAACGCCAAATGGGACTACGAGGGCGCGGACGGCAAGCCCGACCATCGCAAGATCGCGTGGGAGCTCAACGGCTACAGCACCGACGGCGCGACGGAGGATTTCCAGAGCAACACGCCCAAGCTGCTCGACGCCTTCAGCAAGCTGAAGGCCGACGGCTCCACGGCGAGCGCCTGCTGGATCTACACGGGCTACTACGGAAACGCCCAGGCCCCGATGGACCCGGCCCAGCAGAACGTCGGCCGCCGCGACAACACCGACTACGGCGACCTGCACATCTTCCCCAAGTGGGCCTTCAGCTGGCCGGCCAACCGCCGCATCCTCTACAACCGCGCGTCCTGCGACATGCAGGGCAAGCCGTGGCAGGCGGACAAAACGCCCGTCTCATGGAACGGCGCCGCATGGGACACCATCGACGTGCCCGACTTCGTGGCGAGCAAGTCCAACGCCGACGGCAC
Organism: uncultured Eggerthellaceae bacterium; assembly: GCA_903789375.1. Classification (GTDB taxonomy): domain Bacteria; phylum Actinomycetota; class Coriobacteriia; order Coriobacteriales; family Eggerthellaceae; genus CAIFEB01. The sequence continues at coordinate 105,495 of CAIFEB010000002.1, forward strand.
CACCACGCCGGTTGAGCCCAACAACAAGGCCTTCATGATGCGCTGGGAGCAGAACGCCTGCCTGTTCAGCAACGTGGTCAACGACATGCCGATTCCCGAGCACTACGAGCCGTTCGAATCGCCGGTCTCAAACCAGCTCAACGGCTCGGCCCACAACCCGGCGATTCTGTTCGCCGACGACCCGTCGATCCGCGACACCAAGGGCTCGGTCGACGAGTACCCCTACATCGCGACGACCTATTCGTTCACCGAACACTGGTCTTCAGGCGCTGAAACGCACACGATCCCCGTGCTCAACGAGATGATGCCCGAGCAGTTCGCCGAGATACCCGCGGAGCTCGCAGCCGAAAAGGGAATCAACAACGGCGACACGGTGCGCATCTTCAACAAACGCGGATCGGTCAAGGTTGCCGCCATCGTGACCAAGCGCGTCCCGCCGCTCGAGGTCAACGGCAAGACGCATTACGCGATCGGCATCGTGCACGACTGGGGCTACTCCAACGTGTTCACCAACGGTGACATCGTCAACGACCTGGTGCCCAACGTGGGCGACCCGACCAGCTTCATCCAGGAATCGAAGGCCTTCCTCGTGGGCCTCGAGAAAGCATAAGGAAGGGGGATCTGCATGTCTGAAGAAATGGCAATCTACTACGACGCCTCCAAGTGCACCGCCTGCCGCGGCTGCCAGGCTGCGTGCAAGGTGTGGAACGAGCTTCCCTCTCCCATCGACTTCAACTCGGGCATCTGCACGGGCTCGTACCAGAACCCGGCCGACCTCGACCCCAACACGCGTCTGATCATCACGTTCAACGAACGCGAGCGCGAAAACGGCTACGGCGTCGACTGGGCCTTCGGGCGGCGGTCGTGCATGCACTGCACCAACGCCGGCTGCGTCAACGTGTGCCCGAGCGGGGCGCTCTACCACGACCCCGACGGCACCGGCCTGGTCATCTACGACAAGGACAAGTGCATCGGCTGCCAGTACTGCCGCAGCGGCTGTCCCTACGACGTTCCGCGCCACACCGGCGTGGGCATCCAGGGTGCCGGCATCAAGATCAACAAGTGCACGGGCTGCATCGACCGCGTGCGCAACGGTCGCAAGCCGGCCTGCGTGAGCACGTGCCAGCCCAACGCGCTCGACTTCGGGCCCCGCTCCGAGATGCTCAAACGGGCGCACGCACGCGTCGACGCCCTGAAGAAGAAGGGCTTCGCCGACGCGAGCGTCTACGGCGAGACCGAGTGCGGCGGCTGCCACACCATCATGGTGCTCAAGTACGACCGCTCCATGTACACGCACGTGCCCGAGAACGCCGAGCCGAGCGGGCTGACCGAGGCCCTGGGCTTCATGAAGCCGCTCGCCGCGGTGGGCGCCGTGGGCATCGTCGCCGGCCTGGGGCTTTCCTTCCTCACCGGCGTGGGCTACAAGCGCGACCGCCTGTACTACGACGAGAACGACCACGACGAAATCGACGTCGACACCGGCGAGGTCATCAAGCACATCGACAAGGAAAAGGGTGAGCGCTAATGGCACGCACAGAGTATCCCGAGCGCGATATCCAGCGCCATTCGCTGCAGACGCGCATCACCCATGACACGGTGGCCGTCGCCTGCATCTGGCTGGCGATATCGGGCCTGTTCGTCTTCGTGCCGGCACTGGCGGCGGCGTTCCCCGACGTGGCCCAGGGCATGCGCATGAGCCACCGCATCGTGGGCGCCATCTTCATCATCGTGCCCATCCTGAGCGCGATCACGGCACCGCGGGGCTTCAAGGCCTTCCTGCACAAGTACTTCGTGAAGTGGACGCCCGAGGACTTCGAGTTCATGAAGAAGTTCGTGCCCTACATGCTCGGACCGAAAAAGGTTCACATGCCCGACCAGGACGAGGTGAAGTCGGGCCAGCGCATCGCCGACGGCGCCATGGTGCTCGCCGCGATCCTGATCGCGACATCGGGCCTGGTCCTGTGGCTGGGCACGAGCGTGTTCCACGCCGGCGCCCAGGCCGAGCTGGCCATGCGCCTGGTGCACGACGTGTGCTTCATCCTGTTCATCGTGTTCGGCCTCGCCCACATCTACCTGGGCGCGGGCATCTTCCAGCCCTACCGCGGCACCGCCCGGCTCATGTGGAAGGACGGCAAGGTTTCCGAATCGAACGCCCTGTACCACTGGGGCTTCTGGGCTCGCAAGGAAATCGAAGAGGGCAACGTCGAAACCGTGAAGAAGGAGGAGTAGCGTGGACCTCGAGCGAATCCATACGGCCGTCGCCGCCTATCTGCGCGATGCGGAGCCGGCTGACGCCGCCCGGCTCGAGTTCTTCGAAGGGCTCTACGGCGTGATCGACGAACGCGGGAAGGCCGTGACCGCCGCCGGCGGCTACGCCGTTCCCGCGGCGGGCGAACTGCACGGCATGCTCGCCGCCGGCAATCCCGTGTTCTCCCAGGCGTCCGTGCAGATTGACGAGGACGCCTTCGGCAAGACCTGCGCCGACGTGGCGACCTTCATGGCCGACCATGCGGGGCTCGAGGAGAGCGCGGCCGGCGCTCTGCGCGCCTACGATTGGGCTCGCTTCGCCGAGCGCGCCGACATGGCCCAGGCGGGCAGCGACCCGACCGCGTTCGTCAACGAGGTGCTCGCCAATCTGGGATCCTACGACGTGCCAGTCGACCTGCCGGCCAACCTGTGCGCGATGGCGGTGGTGTTCTCTCTGCGCGCCCACCTCGAGCCGGCGTCCGAAGCCGTCCTTGCCGCATGCGAGCAGGCGGCGGAAGAGGGCGAGCCCGTGCCGGCGTCCATCGACTGCCCGGTATGCGGATCCCCCGCTGCCGCCTCGTGGGTGGGCAACACCGGCGACACGTCGGGGTCGGGGCGCAGGCAGTACTGCGCCCAGTGCGGCGCCCAGTGGCACTACGACCGCGTGCGCTGCGGCCGCTGCGGAACCCGCAACCAGGGCCATCTGCATTACACCAACGTGAAGGGCGACCGGGCGCACCGCCTGCAGACCTGCGATGAGTGCGGCGACTATGAGCGCGTCGTGTTCCAGGAGGACCTGCCGTCGGGCATTCCCCTGGTGATGGAGGTCGAAGACGTGGCGATGGCTCCCCTGGACGCGATCGCCCAGGAGCGCGAAGCGTAAAGCTGCAAGACGCAGACCCAGGGAGTTGCGGACCCCCAAGAGGTTTGCGAACACAAAAGGTTGCGGGCCCGAGGCTGTCAGAAGCTCGGGCCCGCAACCAGCGGAAAGCGCGAATTATCGAACGATTTCAGAAAGAATCGCTCTGATTGCGACGATGTCGACTTCGGCAAGATGACCGATGAGGCCGGCAGTGCCCAAATAGCCGGGGGGAATCTCGGCGATGCGGTCGAGACGAGCGATAGAAGACTTGTCGAGCCCCGCAGCCTCCCATTCGCGTATGAGGTAATCGTGCTCGAGGGAAAGTCTGTTGGTCGCGCTTGTCACCATGGTCACGACCGAGCCGTCCGCACGCGACGCCAGCACGATGACGGGTCGGTACTTGTATCCATGTCCCTCGGAGAAGTCGAAGCGAGCATGCCAGACCTCCCAGGGTTGCGGAATGTTCTCACTCATCGTCGTCGTCCCAGTCCGACGGCAGTACGGCCACTCCCTCATCGTTCAGCTTGGGCTTGTAGGCAATTGCCGCAATGGCGTCGTAGGACGGGGCTTCCGGGCGAAGGTCGAAAGGAAGACCTCCAACCTCGATCGACTTGATGAGGAAGGTGTTGATTGCGTCGCTGAGGCTCAAACCCCAGCGGGCGTACACTTCCGTCGCGTTCTTCTTAACTTCATCCGTTGTGCGCGTCTTGATTTCAGCACGCCTCGTACCTACTGCTGTAGCCATAGCGCACCTCCTTTTAGTAGTACCCATAGTGTACCCATAATGGGTAACAGCAGCAACATCCGAATCAAGAACATGATCTACACCGTGCGCGGCGAGCAGGTAATGTTTGATGGTGGGCTGGCCGAGCTATACGGGGTCGAGACGAGCTACCTCAACAGGGCGGCGAAGCACAACGATGACAGGTTCCCCGAGGACTTCCGCTTCCAGCTCACCAAGAAGGAGTACCAGAACTTGAAATGCCAAATTGGCACATCAAGTACCGAAAACGCGCATGGCGGCCTAAGGAAGTTGCCATACGTGTACACCGAGCAGGGCGTGGCAATACCCGCAGACGCCTCGTCCCCGAACAGCCTCGTTTCCGCTATAGTGATTCCGTCCGATCGTCTGCTCCGCATCTTGCGGTCGAAAAGTTCTCTATGCTCAACTTCAGGCTTCTCCGCGCCGTCTTCAAGAGCTCCGGCCTGGGGCACGTCACGGTCCTGTTCTGCTGCGCGTTCGTGGCGTGCGCGGCGCTGCTGGCGCTGTTCGAGCCCGGCATCGACGGAATCGGCGATGCGCTCTGGTGCTGCTTCGAGACGGTCTCGACCATCGGGTTCGGCGACGTGCTGGTGCAGACGGCGCCCGGACAGACGGTGGTCGTGATTCTGAGCGTGGCGAGCATCTTCTTTTTGGCGGTGCTCACCGCGTTCGTCGTCAACTACTGCAGCGAGGCCATGCGCGCGCGGCGCGACCAGAGCATCGCGCTGTTCGTCGACCGGCTCGAACACCTCCCCGACTTGGATGCAGCCGAGCTCGCGGAGCTCTCCAACCAGGTGAAGGAGCTGCGGAAGAGGCGCGCATGAAAGGCAGCTCACCTGAAGCACCGCACCGGGCGACGCGCGCTACGTGGGCGGCTACGGTCCGGACGCGGGACGCGGGGGCTTTGCCTGGAAGCTCGCGCTCGCTGCTCTCTCGGTGGCGATCGGCTTCACGGCGGCGCTCGCCATCCGCGCGGTGATTTTCCTTGTCACCGCCTGCACGCACCTGCTGTGGGAGACGCTGCCCCAGGCGGTCGGCCTGCCATGCCCGGCGCTTGTCATCTGCACGCTCGGCGGGCTTTGCATCGGGCTGTGGACCAAGCGCTTCGGGGGTGCCCTGCAGCCGCTTTCCAGCGTGATGGCGGCCGTGCGCGAGCGCAGCGGCTACCGGGCGCAGAACGTCCCTGCAAGCGGCGTCGGCTTCGCGCTGCCGCGGGCGCTGCGCTTCCCGTCGGAGACGAGGAAAGAAGTCGGGGCGCCAGCCGCCGTCATATGTCATACAAATTGAATACAGTCAAACAGAGCATACGGCCCACCCCGCGAAGGGAACCGCCCGCGGGGTGGGCCGCATCACGCAACAAATCGCGATTTCGCGGGCGGTGCCGGTTCGACCATGTGTCTCATGCAGTGAGCGTGCGAATGGGAATTGCATAGATACCGTCCTCGACGCGGTAGGCATACTCGGACACGCCCGTTATCACCGCCATGAACTCGGGCGGCCTGACACGCGCAGCCTTGTTCTCGCACAGCTTCTCCCTCAGACGCTTCAAGCTGGCAACGCCGTCAGGCACCTTCGCTTCGCTTGTCTTGACTTCGAATGCGGCCCATCGCCCATCGGCAAGTTCGACGATGGCATCCGCTTCGAGCCCCGTTGCGTCACGATAGTAGCGAACGGGAACGTCCCCGCAGAGTTCCTGGGCCTCAGCGTAGATCTCAAGATCGCGCACGCAGAGATTCTCAAACACCAGCCCAAACGTTTGCCAATCCGCCATCAGACCCTCAGGAAGAAGCGCGAGCTGGGCAACGACAAGCGACGGGTCTGCCAAATAGCGTTTCGGCTTGGTATTGAGACGCTTCGCTGATCGAGCGGGGGGCACCCACCCGGGAACCTCGTCGATAAGGTACGAGGCTCTGAGCAAATCGAGATACGCCGATACCGTCTGCACGCTTGGCACAGCTTCAGCCGAGGGGTCGGTTGCGTCCGCTGCCAAGGTTTTGTAAGTGGCCGCCTGCCCGGCGTTTCTTGCGAGCGAGAACAGCACCCGCCTCATGAGCTCCGGGCCTTTGCCCTGGCTGGAAGCCGTCACCGTGCGGAAAAGCCGCAGATACTCACGGGCTATTTCCTGCGCGTCCCTTGCAGAAAGATCAATTGCTTCCGGCCAACCGCCCCGCGCGGCAAGCTCGACAAGCTCGCGAGCGTCCGTCTTCGTCCGTGTCGACTCGAACTCTCCCCGAAAAAGACCCGCAAGGGACACCTTCCCCGAAGAATCCCCGCTTTCGAAAAGGGACATGGGACGCATGCGAACACGACCGATACGCCCGGCGCCACTGTGCTGCGGAAGCTCAGCCTCGTCTTTCACGAGCGGCGAGGACGACCCCGTTAAGATGAAAGCCCCTCTCGTGCCCCTCGACTTGTCCACCTCATGCCGTACGACATCCCAGATTGCAGGCACTCGCTGCCATTCATCGATGACGTGCGGTCTTTCACCAGCAAGCATCGCCGTGGGGTCGTCCGTTGCAAGCATCAGATTCTCGTCGACGTAGCTTACGCTTTGCGCGTGCTTGAGCGCGCACCAGGTTTTACCGCACCACTTGGTACCTGCGATTTCGATAGCTCCGAAAATTCGCAGGTAGCGTTCGACTTTCGCATCGACCAACCTTGGGAGATACCCCTCGAGCTCGATAGGCATACCAACTTCCTCACTACGGGCATTGCTTCGCACGCAAACCGTTCTTTCTCGGGAGCGATATCAATTTTCCCATATATTTAATATCGTTTTTCCGTCTATGTCGATATTGATTTTCCACTATTTTCAATATCGATTTTCCCCTGTTTTCTATACCACTCCCCTCACCCTCGGTATCGTTTTCTGCCGTCACGTCGGCCGGCCTCCCACGTCTCATTCATCTGAGACTTCGCCGATGGCGGTAATGCGCGTCCGTACTTCCATGGGGGAGTCGACACGCATTCGGCTCGTATGGGACCGAATCGGGCACGCAGCAGCGAAGGGGCTGACAGAACGCCTGTGGAAAACCAGGGCCCTGAGATGCCGCTTCAGGACGTTCAGGAATTCATTTATTCAGAAGGGATTCAATACGGTTGCTCCATGGCGCAAGCAATCGCGTCGAAGGTTGCGCTGAGGTGCGAAGACGGTTGCCCCGTGCCGTTACCGCTTTTGCGCTATGGCGCAAGCTAAGAACCCTTGGTTACGCTGGAGCGCATATGGGAAGACGTTTTTCCGCGATTTTCCGCTCGACCCCGAAATTTTTTGTCGGTAGAATGTCGGCTGGATTGTCGGTCGGATGTCGGTCAACAAAAAAGCCTGACCGTTTATACAGGTCAGGCTAGGTGTTTTGGTCGCGGGGGCTGGATTTGAACCAACGACCTCCGGGTTATGAGCCCGGCGAGCTACCAGACTGCTCCACCCCGCATCGTTATATGTTCCGCTCGGCTCGCCGAATGCATTCCTAAGCGGCAAAAAGGTATGTTACAGCCCTCTTCCACACCTGGCAACGGTTTCGGAAGAAACGCCACGTTCCCTTCACAAACGCCCCCGGGCGTGTCCATGCGCGCTGCCCGCATCGCTCGCGCCGCCCGCTAATCCTTGCCGTCAATCCCCAGGTACTCGCGCAGCGCTGGCCATTGCTCCGCCATGGTGCGCACGCCATCGATGTACGCGGCGAACAGCTTGTCCGTGTCGCGTTCCGCCGTGCCCGCGACGATTTCCTCCTTGGGCCAGATGGCGAACACCCCGCCGTCGTCGTGCAGGCGTTCCACCGCACGCCGCGCCGCGTTGTTTCGCTCGAACCGCGTGCCCAGAAGCTCGGCGAATCGCGGGTAGCGCGCATAGCGCGCCCGGTCGATCACCCACTCCGACGTGGTCTTCTGCCGAAAGCCGCGCGGGCGCGTGAGGATGACCACCTGGCGCCCAGCGTACTCCCGATGATCGCGCCTGAATGGAACGACATCCGCCACCCCGCCGTCGAGCAGGCGTTTCCCGTCCACATCCACCGCCCGGTTGGCGAACGGCACCGACGCGCCGCCCACCATGTAGCGCATGCCGCGCTGCAGGTCATGCTCGTCGTCGTAATCGTGGTAGTCGGCGCACCCGCGCTCCATGTCCGTCGCAACCGACACGAGCTTCGCCGGCGACTTGGTGAACCAGCTCTGGTCGAGCGGCTCCACCTTGTTCGGAAGCGTGTCGAAGATGTATTCCGACCCCACGTAATTGCCGGTCAAAAGCTTGGAACGCATCGACATGAACCGCCAGTCGCTTCGGTATTCCATGCTGAAGTACGCCATGCGCCCCGTCGCTCCGGCCACGTAGTTGTAGCCGCAGATGGCACCCGCCGACGTGCCTATCACCGACTCGGCGACCACGCCCCGATCGAGCAGGAAATCGACGGCGCCACATGTGAACAAGCTGCGCATCGCACCGCCCTCAAGCACCAGCTGAAACGGCATCGTGCCGTGATCGGCCCAAACCGGGCGATCGACGTTTGACGATTGAGCCATGAAACCTCCCTCTGAGCGCATTCGCACCGTGCCCATTGTACGGTGCCCATCCGGCCAAAACGCTGCATTTGACCAGGTCGCGCGATATGCGCATCCTTCGGACACATCATGCCCACCTCTGGCGCCCGCCGCGCCAGCGATACAATCTGAAAGAAAGAACCTACGCACACGTCTTCGCACCAAGGAGCAGCCATGCCCATCATCGACGCCCACGCTCATATTTATCCGAAGAAAATCGCCGAACGAGCCGTCGAAGGCATCGGCGACATGTACAACTACAGCGCCATGTACGGCAAGGGAACGGCCGAGCACCTGATCGGCTGCACCGCGGATACGCCCATCACGCATTTCCTCGTGCACTCGGTGGCCACGACGGCGCGGAGCGTGCCGCGTATCAACGACTTTCTGGCACAGGAGCAGCACGACCACAGCCAGTTCGTCGCCTTCGGCACCATGCATCAAGATTTCGCCGACAAGGAAGCCGAAGTCGACCGCGCCCTTGGCCTGGGGCTTCACGGGTTCAAGCTGCATCCCGACACGCAGCGCGTCAACATGGACGACCCGCGTCTCATGGAGTTCTACGAGATCATCGCCGGACGCGCGCCGCTCGTGGTGCACACGGGCGATTACCGCTACGACTATTCCAGCCCCAAGCGGCTGCTGCACATCCTGAAAACCTTCCCCGACCTGGTCGTCGACGCCGCGCACATGGGCGGATGGTCGCAGTTCGACCGCGGGTACGACACGCTGCACGACATCGCGCACGCGTCCGACCGCGTGTTCGTCGACGCGTCGAGCACGGTCCACTTCACCGGGGTGCGCCACCTGCGCGAGCTCATCGACATGTGGGGCACCGACCGCGTGATGTTCGGATCGGACTACCCCATGTGGAACCCGGGCGGCGAGCTTGAGCAGCTGCGCGCGTGCGGGCTTTCGGAGGACGATTGGGAGAAGATCACCTGGCACAACGCCGAGTGCTTCACCGGCGTGACCATCGGATAGCCGACGACGGGCCGACCTCGCCGAAGCGACGAGCGCTGACGGGCCGTACCGAAACGGCGAGCGCACGCAGACGCCGCCGTTCGGCTGGCAACCCACCACCCGGCGCACTGACGCGGCAGAGCGCACATCGTCGCAGGTCAACCGACTGATCTGCAACCGCATGCGTCGGCGGCGCTATTCGTCCTCGTCGACGTCCTTGGCAGGCGTGACGTTCACGCGAATCTTGTCGATGCTCAGGTTGTCCATGTCAACCACCATGAACGCGGCCTTCGCGCCGCGTGGGCCGTCGACGGACACCTTCTCGCCCTCCGACGGGATGCGGTCGAACAGCGACAGCAGAAGCCCGCCTGCCGTTTCGCATTCGTCCGCTTCATCGGGCTCGAACCCGATGAGGTCGACCACGTCGTCGATAGGGTACGACCCGTCGATCAGGTAACTGTTCTCGCCCAGCTTCACCACGTCGTCCTGGTCGCCGTGGTTGTACTCGTCCTGCGCGGCGCCCACCATCTGCTCCATGATGTCGGTCATCGTGACGATGCCGGACGTGCCGCCATGCTCGTCGACCACCAGCACGATCTTCGTATGCTTGTTCTGCATGACCTGCAGCAGTTTGGCGAGCGGAATGCTCTCGGGCACTGCCTCGATCGGGCGAATGCGCATCTCGCTTGCCGGTTCATCGTCGTCTGCCAGGTACAGGTCCTTCACGTGGATGAATCCGACGATGCGGTCCTTGCTGCCCCGGCACACGGGGTAGCGCGTGAACTTGTAGTTGCGCACGAGCGCGCGGTTCTCGTCGATCGAATCCTCCAGGTCGACGCACACCAGGTCGGTGCGCGGCGTCATGATGGCCTCGGCATCCTTGTCGCCCAGGTCGAAGATGTTGTCGACGATCTCGTTCTGCTCGGGGTCGATGAGGCCGCTTTCGGTGGACTCGTCGATGAGCAGCTTGATTTCCTCGTCGGTGTACACATCGTGTTCGGTGGCGTCCTTGTGGCCTGCCAGGTGCACCACGCCGTTCGTGATGGAGTTGAACAGCCACATGATCGGGTAGGTGATGCGGTAGAACCAGTACAGAACGGGCGCCGTGTTCAGGGCATACTGCTCGGTGGCGAAGATGGCGAACGATTTGGGGATGAGCTCGCCCACCACGACGTGCAGCGTGGTCATGATGAAGTAGCCGAGCGCAACGGAAATGGTGGCGATGGCGGCCTCGGGCATGCCGAACGGCGCGAAGATGGGACGGATGAGCGCGGCGAACGCCGGCTCGCCGAGCCAGCCCAACGCCAGCGATGCCAGCGTGATGCCCAGCTGGCAAGCGGAAAGGTAGGCGTTGACGTTGTCGGTCACGCGCTTGGCGTAGCGCGCGCCCTTGCGGCCCTCTTGCACGGCCATCTCAATCTGGGACGGGCGCACGCGCACCATCGCGAATTCGCCAATGACGAAGAACGCGTTCATCCCCAGGAAGAACGCAATCAACACGAAGGTCAGCCATATCGGCATATGTGTTTGTCACTCCTCTGCCGGCGTGTCGGTCCGGCTCATGTGTCGTGCCCGCGGCGCAGGGGCTACAGTTCCATCAGCGTTGGTGTGCTGCTCGACGGTGAAAACATCGTCGTTCTGCCTGATTGCGGGCGGATTGTTTAATGATACATTGTATCCGACGACTTCCGCGCGACTCGCAGACGATACCGAACGGGCATATATCGCAGGACGTCTTCACAACGACGCGGCGAAAAGCCTGGCACCGGCTGCGCCCACACAATATGCGAACCGCAGGCGAAAGATGCAGAGCGCGCGGATGCGCGTCGGCGTCATCTTCCGCGGATGCGGCCGCGGCATGTTGGTACGGCGAATTGGAATGACGTGCGGAAGGCGCTGCCGCGGCGCGTGGACGGTGCGAACGCGGCGTGCGGACGGTGCGGGCGTGGAAGGCGCTGCGGCAGTACGCGGACGGCATCGCGGCTGCGTTGCGGCGGTGCGGCGGCGACGCGAGCGTGGTGCAGATGCGGCGTGTGGAAGGCGCTGCGGCGGCGTGGGCGCAGAAGCGGAACATCTACGAAAGGACGAAAACATGGCAAAAGGCTCGGGATTCATCGCGGAGTTCAGGCAGTTCATTCAGCGGGGCAACGTGATGGACATGGCCGTCGGCGTCATCATCGGCGGCGCGTTCACCGCCATCGTCACCTCGCTGACGACCGACATCATCAACCCGCTCATCACGCTGATCAGCGGCGGCAAGGGCGCGGACATGGGCGCGCTCAACCTGAAGATCACCGACACCGTCTCGATGAACTTCGGGTCGTTCATCGGCGCCGTCATCAACTTCCTCATTATCGCGCTCATCGTGTTCTGCCTGGTCAAAGCGTTCAACAAGGCCGAGGAGGCCGGCAAGCGCCTGACGCATCACGAAGACGAAGCAAAGCCCGTAGCGCCCACGTGCCCGTACTGCCTCGAAGAGGTGAAGGTCGGCGCGACGCGGTGCGCCCACTGCAGCGGCGAGTTCGCAGCGCCCGCGAAGGAAGGCGGCCCCGCGCAGGCGAAGGCGTAGGGAAATTTAGCCAGCCCCACGCGAAAGCGGGCGGAACCCGGGATTCTCTCCCTGGTTCCGCCCGCTTTTTCATGCGACGCAGCGTTGGTGAATGGCTGCGGTGGTCGGCGGCTGCGATGGTCGATGGGCGACCACATAGCAAGCAAGATCGACCGGATGGCTGCGTTGGTCGAAGGCTGCGATGCCTGATGGGCTGCGGATGTCGCATGGACCGTCGAACGCCCCCGTGCCGCTCTCGCCCACGATGGGAAGCGACTACCGCATTCTACGGCGGCGTGTTCGCTGGCGACGTGCCTCACGCGCGCGTTGCCACGATGGCAGACCGCTCTCGCCCTTCCAATTCATTCCGACCAAGCATTTTTCTTACATTTAAATGCGAAACGGCCGTTTTCTTTCAATTTTGTTAGATTTTGTACATAAATTGGAAGACGTCCTCACGCTGCAGCGTGATTTGGACGCCCAGCTCTTCGCCCTTCTTGCTCAGACGCTCCTGAACAGTGTTGAAGTCGGCGACCTCGGGGTCGAGCGTCACCAGCATGGTCATCGAGAAAATCTCGCCCAGAATGGTCTGGCTGATGTCGTCGATGTTCGCGCCGCACTCGGCCAGCACGACCGAGACGCCGGCGACGATGCCCGAGCGGTCCTTGCCCAGAACAGAGATAACGCACTTCATAAGGGTCCTTTCGTCAGGGTTGCGCATGCCCTTCGAGCCGTTGCGCGCGGCGCGGCATCGTCGCGCCAGGGTTCGCTCAGATTCTACCCCCGCACGCGTGCATCGCCCGGCTCGGCCGGCAATCAACCCGCCGACACACCGCAATCTGGAGAATTGCTCCATATGGGCAAGCGGAAAAAAAGAGAGCCGCTGGCTCGTTGCCTTCGTGAATCAGCAGCCCGCAAGCACTGCGCTGCTCCCCGCCTTACGAGTGATCGGCGAAGATGAGGTGCATCGCCTCGTTGCGCGTGGCCTGGTTGGATTGGAAGATGCCGCGCACGGCGCTCGTCATGGTGCGCGCGCCCGGCTTCTTCACGCCACGCATGCTCATGCACATGTGCTCCGCCTCCAGCACGACGATGACGCCCTGCGGGTTGATCTCGTGCATGAGCGTGTCGGCGATTTGCGAGGTCAGACGCTCCTGAACCTGCGGACGTTTCGCGTACACCTCGACAAGGCGCGCGAGCTTCGACAGCCCGCAGATCTTGCCGTCCTTCGCGGGAATGTAACCCACGTGCGCCACGCCGAAGAACGGAACCAGGTGATGCTCGCACATGGAGTAGAACGAGATGTCCTTGACCAGCACCATCTCCTGATGGTGCTCATCGAACAGCGTTTCGAAATGCTCGTGGGGGTCCTGCTCAAGCCCCGCGAAGACCTCCTCGTACATCCGAGCGACGCGTGCCGGCGTTTTCTTGAGCCCTTCGCGGTCGGGATCTTCGCCGATGCCCTCGAGAATCAGGCGAACGCCCTGCTCGATCTTGTCTGTATCCATGTGCCTGCCTTTGCCGATTGCGTCAGACGCGCGTCTGCGGCGCGCGATTGGCACTCAATATAGCATTGCGCCCCATACCAGCCACAACGGCTCGCGCAGCCCCCACATGATGAGCAGCGTGGGGAAACGTTGGCAGGCTACAGCGCCGTTCCCTTCGTCGGAACGAACAGGCCTTCGAGAGGCGCGCCCTCATGTTTGAGCAGGGCGAGCTTGCGGTCGACGCCGCCCGCGTACCCGGTCAGGCTGCCCGACGCGCCCACAACGCGGTGACATGGGATGATGATCGATATAGGGTTGTGTCCTACGGCGCCGCCGACCGCTTGGGCCGACACGTGCTCCTTGCCCGATTCCTCAGCAAGCGTTCGCGCGATGGCGCCGTACGTCGTCGTCGCGCCGTACGGGATAAGGCAGAGCTGACGCCACACTGCCTGACGGAACGCACTGCCCTCGGGCGCGAGCGGCAGGTCGTTCGGCTGCGGTTTCTCGCCGGCGAAGTAGCGATCGAGCCAGGTCATCGCCTGCGACAACGCCGAAAGCGCCGCCGTACGGCCATCGTCCACCTTTGCATCCGATTTCGGAAGGTCCGTGCGGTCGACGAACATCGCGCCGGCGAGCAGGGCGTTCTTCGTTCCGCCGAAGTACTTCTGCCCCTCGATCCACAGACCGCTGACGCCTTGCGGCGTTGCCGCGAGCGTGAGCTTCCCCAAAGGCGACTCGTATTCCACAGCATATCGTTCGCGCTTGATACGCGACGCACCCTTTACCGTCGCCATGTCATGGTCAGTTCGACGTTCGCGCGGCCTCTGCTCGGTCTGCGCTTGCGAAGTCGTTCCCGTCATCGTCTTGTTCTCCTTCCGATGCGCGATTCTGGAAGTGTGCGCACCCTGCTCATCAGCACTCCGCCTCACTTCCGCCTCTTCTGCCGGCGCCGCGGCAGCGTTCGCCTTCCCACCATGCGTTCGCTTGCGCGCGGGCGCGGCTTGCGCCGCTTCAAGATTCCATAGATTGAGCGTTGCGTAGGCGCGCCAGGGACTCCACGTACGCGCGAGCTCGCGAACCTCGCGTTCGTTGCGCGGCGCGAGCGCCTTCTTCACGCCCAGGTCGGTTGCGGGAAACGCGTCCGCGTAGCGCAGCGCGCGCATCGCGATGTACTGCGCCGTCCAGTCGCCGATGCCCGGAAGCGCCCGCAGGTTCTCAATCTGCCGAAGCGGATCGCAACCGTATCCGCAGTCCACGTCCCCGCTGGCGAACGCGTGTGCAAGCGCCGCGATCGTGCGCTGACGCGTGCGGATAACGCCCAGCCGCCCGAGCTCGTCCCCCAAGCGCGCGCCGCGGGCCTCGACCTCTTCAGCCGTTGGAAATACGCACGTCACCTCGGGAAACGACGACGAGACCGGATGCCCCAACTCATGGGCGATGCGTCCTGCCAGCGTCGAAGCCGCCTTCACGGTGATCTGCTGCCCCAGCACGGCGCGCACGGACATCTCGAACGGGTCGAAGCACCCTGGCACCCGCAAACCCCTGATGGGAAGACTCGCGTCGATGCTGCTCATTGGCGCAAGCCGATCGAAAACCGCGTCCACGTCGCACCGCAGGTCGAACAAGTCCTTCACGCGCGCGATGACAAGCGGCAGAACCGGCGCGAGCGAATCCTGCGCCTCAAGCACGAGCGCATCCTTTTTTGGATGACGGATCACACGGATAGCGCCTTCCGCAAATGTGCCGTCCTGCCTGCGCACACGCACAGCCCGCACGTACTCTCCGTCCCGTTCGCGCTGCGGGACTTGCACCGACTCGACCCCGGGAATGGCGCGCAGGCTCAGAAACTCAAGCTGTTCCCGCCACGCGTACGGCGGCCGGTACCCCAGCTGGACGGCAATCGACGTCTTTCCCTCGCCTGAGGAATCGTGCGCACGCTTCCTCAAGTCGGTCGGCTGCAGCCGGTACTGCTGTTTGAACGCGTCGTTGAAACGCCGAACGCTTTTGAACCCGCATGCCAGAGCGACCTCCGAAACCGGCACCGTCGTTTCGCTGAGCAGGTTCTTCGCCAGTAATAGCCGACAGGTTTGCAAATACTGGTGCGGCGTCACCTGATAGGCGCTTTCGAACGCGCGGCGCAAGTGGCGGCTCGTGTATCCAAGCCGCGCCGCCACGTCGTCAAGGTTTCCGATGGTCGCGCATTCGCTTTCGATCATCCGCGCCGCCCGCGCGGCAAGGGACGAGACCGCATCGGACGTCGAACGCCCGGGCGCAGCTTCGGGACGGCATTGCAGACAGGGTCGATAGCCGGCGCTTTCCGCCTCCGCCGCCGTGCGAAAGAACGTGCAATTTTCGAACTTGGGAAGGCGCGCGTGACAGATGGGGCGACAGTAGATCTTCGTCGAGCTGACGCCGACGAAGAACACGCCGTCGGAACGCGGGTCGTGCGTCTTCAACGCCTCGTAGCAGGCGCGCGCGTCAAGCGGTTCGGGCTCAGCGTCAGGTGCAAGGTCAAGCGCGGAGCCGCCCGGTTCACCCTCGGATATTCCCTGTTCATTCGCCATGTTCGACCTTTCTATCGAACAAATGTTTCACGTGAAACACAAATAGGTCGCCGGGTGGAAATCCCCCGAACCATGCGGCCCAAACGCACGCGGACCCGCGCGCTGCTGGTCTGTGCCTTCAGCCGCGTTTCACACTGCTTGTTATAGCAAAATGCCGTTCGATATTTAGCCGTTTTCGGACATGGCTGCAGATTGCACAGCCGCGTAATCCCTCCACGCTTCTCGGTCAGTCGCAAGGCAGTGGGGCGATTCTCCGACAACGTGCAGCGCCGATGCGCTCACGACGACGTTCCTCAGTCGGTCACGAGGCCAAATGGCGACATATCGGCAACGTATGCGCCGCTGCGGCGTCGCTTTCCGTCCCTCAACCGGTCACAAGGTCGAAGGCGACGGGGCCAAGGCGCGCGATTCCGCACGCCGCTCCCCGCTTCTCAGTCCGTTACAAGATCGAGAGCGACAGGGCAGTGGTCCGATCCGAACACCTCGTTGTGGATGCTCGCGTCAGCGATGCGCGGGCGCAGGTCGTCGGACACCAGGAAATAGTCGATGCGCCATCCCGCGTTCGTCTGGCGCGCCTTGAACCGGTAGCTCCACCACGAGTACATGCCCGTCGCATCGGGGTGCAGGTACCGGAACGTGTCGGTGAACCCAGCATCGAGCAGTTCGGTGAACTTCCCGCGCTCCTCATCGGAGAATCCGGCATTTCCCCTGTTGGGACCAGGGTTCTTCAAGTCGATTTCCTCATGTGCCACGTTGAAGTCGCCACACATGACCACCGGCTTCGGCGCCACGACGTGCGTCCCCGCCTCCTTGGCGCCCACGCCCTCGGGCAGCGTTCCCTCATGAAGCCCCTGGCAGAACTCGCGGAACGCGTCGTCCCACTCCATGCGATGCCCAATGCGCGCAAGCCCCTGCTGGGCGTTGGGCGTGTACACGTCCACGAACCAGAGCTTCGGGAACTCCAACGCCACGATGCGGCCCTCGTTGTCCAGATAATCGTCGCCCAGGCCGTGGAGCACCTGCAGCGGCTCCTCTTTGGAGAACACGGCCGTCCCTGAATAGCCCTTCTTCTCCGCATAGCTCCAGTAGTCGTGGTACTGCGGAAACTCCAGGTCAATCTGTCCTTCCTGCAGCTTGGTCTCCTGCAGGGCGAACACGTCCGCATCAAACTCGGCGAAGATGTCCTCGAAGCCCTTCTTCATAACGGCGCGCAGACCGTTGACGTTCCACGACACGAATTTCATTGCCAACTCCTCGGTTCTCTCGTTCGAATCCGCGCAACAGGGCGGCCCGCGAGCGGTACCGCTGCGGTCGTCATGCGCGGTTTCGGATGCCTTGCCCTCAATCCCGTCGCACGGCTGCCGCCGTTCTCGACCGCCGTCCTACCCGGGATCGGGTACCTCGTGCGAGCACTTCTCCCGTTCAAATCCCGTGCGCGAGTTTTTTGCTTCGTTCGGGTTCCGTGCGCGAGCTCTTCTCTCGTTCGAATCCTACTTATGATAGGGCTCGCCATGCGAGATTTTCTGCACGCGGTACAGCTGCTCGAGAAGCACCACGCGCGCGAGATTGTGCGGCAGCGTGATGGGACCGAACGACACCGCTTCGTTGGCGCGGTTCCGCACCGCGCCGCTGACGCCGCACGAGCCGCCGAGCACGAACGTGAAATCGCTCACGCCCGAAAGCTCCAGCTGGTCGAAATGCCTCGACAGTTTCTCACTCGAACGCTCGACGCCGTCGATGGCAAGCAGCACGACGTGCGACCGCTCGGGAATAGCGCGCAGAATGGCCTCTCCTTCGCGCTCAACCGCAGCGCTTTCGCCGCCCACCTTGTTAGGATTCACATCGGTCACTTGAATGACCTGGGTTTTCGCATACGGCTGCAGACGCTTCAGATATTCGGCGCACGCGTCCGACCAGAAGCGCTCCTTCAGCTTGCCTACCGCGACGACCGTGTACTTCATGCCGCTTCCCGCCTCGTCTCGTGCGTGGGCGTCTCGTTCTCCCCTGCGATGCCCGTGTGCTTCATGCCGTTGTACCTCATGCCACTCCCGACCCTTCCTGCGACGCTAGCTCGTGCTCGATGTCGAACCCGAGCCCGTGCCGCCGCCTGTCCAATCGTCGCCGATGATGACGAGGAACTTCGTGCTGAACACGTAATCGCCGTCGTTCTTCACCGCCGTGCCCTGCCCGAGCGCCGCCACAATCTGGTTCGCTTCGTACTGCAGCGTGTCGTCGTTGTAGATGACGAGCGTGTTGGGATACGCGAGGCTATTCGCGTTGCCGGCGACCACGTTGGTGAACCCGGCCGATTTGAGCAGCTCGACGGCACGCGTCGCCGCGCCCGTGACCTGCGTCCCGTTCTTCACGCTGACCGACGCCGTCTTCTGCCCCGAATCCTCCGCACCGGCGCCCGACGTCGACGTGACCGTGCCCGTCACCTCGTCGACCGTGCCGGTCTCGTTGGGCGGCAGGCCCGCATCGACGCGCTTCATCATGGTTTTCCAGGCGCTTTCGTCGGTGTAGCTGTACCATCCGCCGTCGATGTACTCGTTGGTCACCGGCTGCATGCCGGTATAGACGTCGGTGTCGGGGTCGAGACCCTTGAGCGCCTGCGCGATGCCGATGATGTCGTCGACGTCCAGGTCGGTTGTCACGTACTGCGAAAGCACGTTGATCGTCTTCGCAATCGTCGCCGGATCAGATGCCAGAATCTTCTCGGCAAGTGCCGACAGCACGAGCCGTTGGTTTGCCGCGCGCATGGAGTCGGGGTCGGCCGACGTGTCGGCGTAGGTGTCGCGCGAACGGCACAGGATGAGCGCCTGCTCGCCGTTGAGCGTCTGCAGCCCGGCATCGAGATGTCCGCCCGCGTCCTCGTCGTCGATTTCGACGGGCACGTCCACCTGGACACCTCCGACCGCATCGACGACCTGGGCGAATCCGTCGAAATTGATGCCCGCATAATGCGAGATGCCCACGCCCGCCATGGACGAGACCGTCTGAACGGCGAGCGCCGGACCGCCGAACGCGTAGGCCGCATTGAGCTTCTGCTTGCCGTATTTCCCCAGGTCAACCATCGTATCACGATGGATCGACACAAGCGTCGCCTTCTTGTTCTGCGCGTCGATGCGCAGAAGCATGATGCTGTCGCTGCGGAAGCTGCCGCCGTAGTCGCCCGATTCGTCGCGGTCGCTCGACTCGTCCGTCCCCAGCAGCAGCACGTAGAACGGCTCGTTCGTCATGTCCGTCTGCACGAGCGAGCTGCGCAGGCTGCTGTCGATGCCCGCATGCAGGTTGCCGTTGATGTACTGGGAGTACGCCCACGCCCCGCCGGCGCCCGCGAGCACGATCACCGCCAGCACGATGGCGAGCACTTTGGGCCACCGCCTCTTCGAGCGCGCTCGCTTCCGGGGGCGAGCCCCCTTGCCACCACGCGTTTGCTCGCGTTCGGCACGACGCGCCGCCGCGGCCTCGGAGGGGAGCAAGTCCGCCTGCGCATCTGATACCCCCTGGTCATACGCATCATGTTCGCCATGGCGACGTCGCGTGCGGCCGTGATGGCGACGACCTCTCTTGGCCGCATGTTCGGCGTGGGAAGCATGCTCCGCCCCTGCGCCGTCGAATCCTGCAGCTGCAGCTGCACCCGCTCCCGCAAAGCCGGATCCGTCATCGGAACTCGCGCCTGAGCTGGCAAAATCCGCGCGAACGGAACGCGTCGTTCCCGCAAGCGTCGCCGTGTAGTCGGAAGAGGCGGCAACCGGCGCCACGCCAGTGCGAGCGCTCGCGTGCGCAGCGTGGGTGCGAGCTCTGGCGTGCTCGGCGTGCGCGGCTCCCCCGCGGGCTGCACGATCAGCCGCCACTCCCGCGCCCGCGTCGCCACCGTGGCCGTATCCGCCGACGAGCTGGGGCCCGTTGTACTCGGTATTCAGATGCGAGGGAGCAGTCGTCCCCCGGCGCGATGCATGGCGCGCCATGATTATCGCTGGTCCTTGGCAACCGGCTCCTGAGAGGCACGCGACGAAACGCCGAAGCGCTCGCACAATGCGCGGTTCGCAGCGATTTCGACCGCATCGTCAAGCGGCGCGAGCTCGGCCGGCTCCTCGCCCGTCGCGCGGCAGCGGCGCACGAGCGCGCGGCGAATCAGCTCGTCTGCCACTTGCGGATTCTTGGCGAGCAGCGGTCCATGCAGGTACGTGCCCACCAGGTTGCGGTAGATGATGCCGTCGGCGGCGTCCTCGTCGTTGTTGCCATGCCCGTTCTGCCCGATGACGCGCCCGAACGGCTTCACACCCGCGCCCAGGTACGTGCGGCCGGCGTGGTTTTCGAACCCGACGACCGGCAGCGTCGCGAGCGGGCTGTCCAGCACGATGTTGCCGACGAGCCGGTTGTGCGAACCGCCCTCCTTGCGCTTCGTCTCGAAATCGGCGAGTGCGAGCCCCGGGACGGCCTCGTCTCCCAGAAGCCACGTGCGACCGGCAATCTGATAGCCGCCGCAGATGGCGAGCAGCACGCCGTCGTCTTCGACGTACGCGGCGAGCGCATCGCGCATCTTCATCAGGTCCTCGCTGGCAAGATGCTGCTCGCGGTCGGGGCCGCCGCCAAGAAAGACCAGGTCGGCATCGTCAAGCGCAGCGTTGTCGGCCTCGTTGACCACGCGCACCTCAACGGGAAGCCCGCGCCAGCGCAGGCGGCTCTCCAGCACGCAGACGTTGCCGTTGTCGCCGTAGAGGTTCATGAGCTCGGGAAACAGGTGAACGATGACGAACGGCTTGCCGAAGCCGGGCGCCGCGGAAGCAGCAGGCGCAGCAGCAGGCTCCGCGCCGGGCTCGTCCGGTGCGGCAGCAGAATCTGTCCCCGCCCCCACGTTCGCTCCGGTCGAGGCAGCGCCGCCAGCCAGCACGTCCGCAGGTTCCGCCTGCGCATCCGCGCTCGCAGGCGCCGTCTGCGCAACGCCCGCCTGCTTGCCTGCACTCGCATCCGCCAACGCATCCGGCGTCCCAGCCGAACCAACCTGCCCATCTGCGGAAACGGATGCTCCGCCCGCTGCCTCCGTTTCCGCTTCCAGCTTGTCCAGCTGGCCCTTCACCACGGGCAGCGCGGTGTAGTTGGAGATGAAGTACACGCGCGCGTCGGGGCTCTCCTTCGCCACGCGGCGCAGCACGTCATCGGCCCCGTCGACCAGCTCGGTGCGCACGCCCGCATACTTCAGGCGCACCTGCACGTCGTTGCGACGGCGCCCGCCGGCGTACGCGACCAGCCCGTCGATCGCGGCGAGCTCTTCGAAATCGATGTCCCACAGCCACGACACATCGTGTCCGTCGGCTTCCTTGTCGTTGACGTACAGCGCGACGGCCTTGCTCCCCGTGCCCTGCATGACCAGGTTGAGGTTCTGGTTGAAGCCGGTCGGGTTCTTCGCCAGGTTCAGCAGCACACGCCGCCCGCCGATGACGTATTCCTGCAGCCGTCCGTTGCGCGGGTCGAACGCCGCGATGGCGCGCTGCGTCGCCTCCTGCGGCACGCCCGCCAGATGCGCGCCCAGTGTGACCGCCATCAGGTTGTACACCATGTACACGCCCGTGAAATCAGCCTTGACCGGCAGCGTCGCCTTGCCATCGGACAGTTGGAACGCCAGGCCCCCTTCGCCCACCGACACGCCCGTCGCGCGCCAGTCCAGCTCGCCGCGCGCGAACCCGCAACGGTCGCAATGGTAGCGTCCCAGCTGGCCGTACTGCAGGTAGTCGTACGTGAGCATGTTCTCGCAGCGTTGGCACATGTGGGTGTCGGACACTTTGTTCTGCGGCAGGTGCAAGTCCTCGTCGATGCCGAACGCGATCGAGCGGTTGGGCACCTTGTCGGCGATGGCCTGGCAGTTGGGATCGTCCGCGTTGTACACGAGCACGGTCTGGGGCGACGCCGCCAGCGCCTGTTCGATGCTCTGCTGGGTGTGGTCGATTTCACCGACGCGGTCCAGCTGGTCGCGGAACAGGTTGAGCAGCACCACGTACGTCGGACGCAGGCCCGGCGTCACCTTGGCGAGCCACAGCTCGTCGCATTCGAACACGCCCCACTGAGCAGGGGCGGCGTACATAAGCGCCGAAGCGACGCCCGAATCGAGGTTGGCGCCGCTGCGATTGCAGATGACCGTCTTGCCCGATTGCTCGAGTGCGTCGGCCAGCAGGTTGGTGACCGTCGTCTTGCCGTTGGTGCCGACGACCGCGATGGACCCCTCCGACACGCGCGAACGCAGGTCGGCGATCAGATTGGGGTCGATGTACAGACCTATTTTGCCAGGGAAGTTGTCGCCGTTGCGGCGCACGACCTTCTTGAGCGCCCAGGCGGAAGCCGCGCCGACGGCGCGGGCGCATCCGTATCGAAAGCCCATGGTAGCATCCTTCCGTCTTGTTCGTTTGAACCGTTTGAACTGCGGTTATGTGTCTCGTCTACGGTTGGTGAACGTCCTGCGGCCGCTCGGTTCGCGCCGCGGAGCGCCTTCGATGCACACGAGTATACCCGGCCGGTTCGCACGGCCGGTGAAGAAACCGCCGCCGCCACGGCGCCCACACGGCCTTACCACGGCGGACGGCCACGTGTGAACGCCCGCCCGCAGCCGCCCAGCTCAGCGCCCCGCCGCAGCGCTTCGCGGAGAAGATGTGGCGTTGTTTGCACGCTCCTCATAACTGTTATATACTGCTTCAGCACTCGCAAGAGTGAGGGATGCCAACGTGGCTCAGCTGGTAGAGCAACGCTCTCGTAAAGCGTAGGTCACCGGTTCGAATCCGGTCGTTGGCTCCATCGAAATGCATGAGGGCTGGCCCGCAACGGTGCCAGCCCTCTTTTTGTATGCAGCGCGATGCCGGTGTGCAGGCGAACGCCGCAGGCGGGCAGCTCTCCGCACGCGCCCGGTGCGGAGAGCGTCTTCAGGACAGACGCCGTGCGCAGTCGCCCGACTGCGCGCTCGCGACCTGCGGCGCAATCCAACCGTCTGCGCGCGAACGATCCCGACGCTTGCGCGCCCGCAGCACACGCAAGCAGCCCGTCGACCGCCCGCCGTCTCGCCCGCGAACCCGCGCTACCGATTCTTCAGCTCGTCGTCCATCTCCGACGACGCATCGAGCACGCGCTCGACCTTCCAGCTGCCGCGCGACTGGGCGAGCCTGCCCCAGCGCGGATCGTTGTACACCTTCATCGAATCCGGGTGCGCCGCGCAGATGAGCGTCAGGTCGAACCGTTTTGCCAGCTCGATGGTCAAATCGGTCGGCACCGCCTTGGACGCCAGCACCGGAATGCCCGACCGGATCGCCTTTGTCACCATGTCCACCGGCAAACGCCCGCTGCTGAAGATGATCGACGAGCGCAAATCCACGTGGTCGCGCAGCGCGCAGCCGATGACCTTGTCGAACGCGTTGTGCCGCCCCAGGTCCTCGCAGCAGTACAGAATCTTGTCGCCCGACGCCAGAAAGCAGCTGTGCGCGCCGAACGTCGACCGGTGCATGGGCGTGTCCTGGGCAAACGTCTGCGCCAGGTTGAAAATCCACGCGGGGTCCCACTCGATGGGCTTGACCGGAACCAGGTCCGCCGCGTCGCGTTCCACCGACGCGAACACCTTGTTGCCCGTGCAGCACGACGGCACGACCGGCGCCGTGACCTCCTTTATCTGCTGGCGATGCTCCTTCAGCAGTACGCGCGCCTTCGTCGAGTACTCGCACAGGTGCACGAGGTCGACATCGTCCGCCGAATCGATGATGCCCTCGGTGAACAACCGCCCGATGACCAGCTCGATCAGGTGGTCCGGCGAGCACACGATGCGCATGCTCAGCTTGCCGTCGATGTACACGTCGAGCGTGTGCTCGGCCTGCACGGGGAAGTTCGCGAACTCCGTCGTGCCGTCGGCGCGGTACACCTGCGCGCCGTAGTCCTCGGTTCCCGCAATCTCCTGGGAACGGTCGATCGTCTCCATAGCTGTCTCCTGCCTGTGCGGCCGCTTGCCGCAGGTATGCGCGTGCATGCGCCGTCACCGGGCGCTCCAATCCCCCCGCCTACCAGCGCGTTGCGCTGCAGGCACGCCCTTTTGATTTTCACACATCATACGCGCTTGCGAACGTGCATGTTCGGGCTCCCCTGCCCATTTATGGCGCTGTAGTATAGCGCCCCGCGCGCAGTGCAATCGCGACACCGCCGCAACTGCACGCCGAGCGCCACCACCGGGGCAGAAGCGCATGGTGCGCTCGCAATTCGCGGACGTTCCCCTGTCGAACGCTTCCGGCGCCCTGAGGAAATCTCAGTCGGAAGCGCATGCTCCGGTCGCGACCCGTGGGACGCGCCCCGCAGCGCATGCGCTCCAAGCGTCCCCCGAACACCGGCTCCCCTTTGCTGCCGTCGTCGGCCACCCCGCTTCGCCCGCAGCTGTTCCAATACGATTGCGGCCTGTGCATCAGCCGAACACCCCAGCAGGGCAAATCCGCCGCCCAACTGCCACGTTCTCACCGCACAAGCCCCATAGTTTCGATGATATTTACAACCCGCCCACAAACCGCTACGCCGTTTGTGCCATCATCGGACGGTGATTGTGCGCGCGGGGAAAACCTCGCCAGAACAGAAGAGAGAACCCTCGCGCCCGCGCTGTTGAAGCAGCATCAACGAAATATGTAACGGTGCATAAGGAGTAGCAATGGGTTTATTCTCCCGCTTCGAAAACAAGATGGAGGACACGGTGGAAGGCGCCGCGGACAAGATGTCCAACGCCCCCATCAACCCCGTTCAGATAGCCAAGAAGGCCGAAAAGCAGATGCGCCGCGAAAAGATGGTCGGCGCCGGCAAGGAGTACGCTCCCACGCTGTACACCGTCCTCGTCAACCCCGAAGACGACAAGCGCCTGTTCGGCTACTACCCCACCCTGGCCGGTGAGACCGAAACCTACCTGAGCGCCAAAGCCCAGGAAGAGGGCCTGGTCATGGACGGCCAGCCGCTCGTCCGCTTCGTCGTGGACGACACGCTGCACCACGGCAAGTTCGACATCATCGCCGAGGCCGTCTCGGCCAGCATCATCCAGCAGCTCCGCGCCGAGGAGATGACGCGCTACGGCATCGGCCAGCAGCAGATGGTCGAGGCCGCCCGCCAGATCGAGACCACGCCGGCTCCGCAGTTCGAGGCGGCGCCCGCACAGCAGTTCCCGCCGGCGCAGCAGCCCTACCCGCAGCAACAGCCGCAGCAGTTCGGCCAGCCCTACCCGCAGCCCTACGCGCAGCAGCCGCAGCAGGCGTATGCGCAGCCGCAGCCGCAGCAGCAGCCCTTCCCGCAGCCGTATCCGCAGGCCCAGCAGGCCGATGCCTACGCCTACGCCGATCCGTACGGCGCAAACCAGCCGCAAAGCTACGGCTACGACGGCTACCGCCAGCAGCAGCCGCAGCCCCAGCAGCAGCCGGCCCAGCCGCAGGAAAAGCCGCCTCTGCCCTACGTCCCCGAAAACGAAATCGACTACTCGGTCGACTACGGCCAGTACACTTTCGACAGCTCCGACTTCGAAGACTACCGCGACCAGCCGTCCGAAGCCGAGCTGCAGGCCCGCGAGCTGCGCGCCCAGCGCATGCAGCAGCAACAGCACCGCAACTCCCAGCAGGTCGGCCGTTCCGTGCCTGCTCAGATTCCCGACATCCCCGCGCCCGCCGCGCAGGCGGCCCCGCAGGTCCAGCCCGCTCAGCAGGCCGTGCCCGGCGCCACCATCGCCTACACGCCCGGCGCCGCAGCCCAGAACCAGCCGCCGCAGAGCGGACACGTCCAGGCGCGTCTCGTGGACACCGCCTACCAGCGCGTGTACGATTTGGCCGGCACGCTGGTCACCATCGGGCGCGAGTCGGGCAACGACATCGTGGTTCAGGACATCAACGCCAGCCGCAAGCATGCTGAGCTGCGCCTGACGCCCCAGGGCCTGTGGACCATCACCGACCTGCACTCCACCAACGGCACCGTCGTGAACGGCACGCCTGTCACGTCCCAGCCGTTGCGTCCCGGTGACATCGTCACCATCGGCAAAACCGACTTCGAGTTCACGCTCCGCTAAGCGCACGAGTCGCTCGTTGACCGACCGCGTTAAGAACGCTATGAACGAAACCGACGGCATACAAGGGAGGCTTTCGTGATAGACGTCGTTCTGCTCATCGGGCGACTGCTGTTCGTGGCACTGCTGTACCTGTTCCTCTTCGCCATTATGAAAACCGGCATCGGTCTGGTGCGCGGCCAGCGCAAGAAGGAGAAAACCTGGAACCTCTCGGTCGAACGCGGGCCCAAGGAGCTGCGCGGCGTCTCCATCGTCGTGCGCGGGCCCATCATCGTCGGCCGCAGCCCCAGCGCCGACATCGTCATCGGCGCGGGCTACGTTTCCGCACGTCATGCGCGTTTCAGTCTGATGGGCCAGAACCTGTTCGTCGAAGACCTCAACTCGACCAACGGCACCTACGTCAACAACCAGCGCATCAACGGCCCCACGGCCCTGCGCAGCAACGACGTCGTGTCGGTGGGCGACGTGTCGATTCGCGTGAGGCGCAACTAGATGGCGCGGCGTAAACGGGGCGCTTACCGCTCCACGAAGCATACGCGCAAGGGGGCGATCACCTCCTTCGGCAGCCGCACCGACGTCGGCTGCGTGCGCGACCACAACGAGGACTCGCTCATCGTCCGCCCGCCTCTGTTCGTGGTGGCCGACGGCATGGGCGGCCACGCCGCGGGCGAGGTCGCGTCCGAAATCGCCGTCAACGTCATCGGCCAGTGCGCGCCCGACTTCCCCGACGCCGAGGAGCTGGGCCGCGCCGTCGAAGAGGCCAACCGCGCCATCATCGACGCAGCGCTTTCGGGCAAGGGCCGCGCGGGCATGGGCACCACCTGCACCGCCGCCATGCTCGAGGGTACGCACCTCGTGTTGGCCCAGGTGGGCGACTCGCGCGCGTACCTTCTGCAGGACGGCAAGCTCCAGCAGCTCACGCGCGACCACAGCCTGATGGAAAGCATGATCGAAGCGGGCCAGATCACGCCCGAGGAGGCACGCGTCCATCCCAAGCGCTCGGTCATCACGCGCGCGCTCGGCAACGACCCCGCCACGCGCCCCGACCTCTACGAGGTGGACGTCAAGAGCGGCGATCGGCTGCTCCTGTGCTCCGACGGCCTGACCAGCATGCTGCTCGACAGCGAAATCGAGTCCATCCTCAACCGGATCCCGGACCCGCAGCGCTGCGCCGCCCAGCTGGTCAACGAATCCATCGCCGCCGGCGGCTTCGACAACATCACCGTCATCGTCGTGGACGTCCAGGGCGATGAGGAAAAGCACATGAAGAAGCTCGTCCGGCGATCGCGGGGGCGCATCGCGCTCGTTCTGCTGCTTTTGGTGGCGATCATCGCGGGCACGGGCTACGGCTCCTACCGATATCTGCACAACACCGCGTACCTTGCCAACAACGACGGGTACGTGACCATCTATCGCGGCGTCCCCGGCGACGTGTTCGGCATCTCGTATTCCGAGCTGGTCGAACAGACCGACGTGGCCGTGGACAGCCTGTCGCCCAGCGCGGCCGACAGTATCAACGGCAACATGCGCGTCGACAGCGTGGACAAGGCCAAGCAGCTGGTCCAGTCCTATCGCGACGATGCCCAGGCCAAGGCCGACGCCCAGGCGGAGCTCGACGCGCGCACCGCCGAGGCGCGCAGCTCGGCTTCGTCCAGCTCGTCCAGCTCGAGCGCGTCGAAATCCTCGAGCTCGACCGCAACGACCACCAACCGTACGACGACCACGACTACCGGCACCACCTCGACCGGAAACACGGGCACGGGCACCACGACATCGACCACGGGGGGCCAGACCGGCACCTCCACCGGGGGGCGGTAACCGATGACCCGACGCAATCTGGAGCTTCTGCTGCTGTGCATAGCGGCACCGCTCGTCATCCTGATGTTCGCCATGCTGGCGCTCAACGAAGGCGAAACGCTGGGGCTGAAGGTCCTTGCCGTGCCCATCGGCATCTTCTTCTCCTTCGTGGTGGCCCACATCGCCGTGCGCCGCTTCGCACCCAACGCCGATCCGGCCATCCTGCCCATCGTGTTCGCGCTGTCGGGCATCGGCATCGCTTTCGTCACCCGACTTGCGCCCGATCTGGCCATCAACCAGGTGGTATGGCTGTTCGCGGGCGTTGTGGGCATGATCTTGGTGCTGGCGTTTTCGCACAACCTCGACCGCGTGGGCAACTACAAGTACACGCTCATGCTGTTCGGCTTCCTGCTGCTGCTGTCGCCGATGATCCCGGGCCTCGGCCAGGAAATCTACGGCAGCCGCATCTGGCTGTCGCTCGGGCCGTTCTCGTTCCAGCCGGGCGAAATCGCGAAGATCGTCATCGTGCTGTTCCTGGCCGGCTATCTGGCCGAGAACCGCGAGATGCTGTCGGTGTTCACGTGGCGCGTGGGCCCGTTCCACCTGCCCGACCTGCGCACGATCATGCCGGTGCTGCTCATGTGGCTCATGGCCTTGGTCGTGGTCGTGTTCGAGAAGGACCTCGGCAGCGCCGTCGTGTTCTTCTTCGTGTTCCTGGCCATGCTGTATTGCGCCACCGGCAAGAAGTTCTACCTAATCGTGGGCATCCTGCTCATGCTCGTCGGGTGCGTGTTCGCCTACCTGTTCTTCTCGCACGTGCAGGTGCGCGTGCAGAACTGGCTCGACCCGTTCTCCGACGCGCAGGGCACCGGCTACCAGCTGGTCCAGTCGCTGTACTCCATCGCCGACGGCGACCTGTTCGGCGTGGGCATCGGACGCGGCCTGGCCTCGCAGATCCCGGTCGTCGAAAGCGACTTCATCTTCGCCGCCATCGCCGAGGAATGCGGCCTGCTCGGCGCCGCGGGCGTGCTGCTTCTGTTCCTGTCGCTGGCCGTGCGCGGCTTCGTCACCGCCGCGCGCGCCAAGTCCGACCTCAGCTCGTTCGTGGCAGTGGGCCTGACCACCGTCATCGTCCTGCAGGCGTTCATCATCGTCGGCGGCGTCACGCGCCTCATCCCGCTGACCGGCCTGACCTTGCCCTTCATCAGCCAAGGCGGCTCATCGCTGCTGGCCAGCTTTTTGTCGGTGGGCTTCTTGCTCCGCTGCGGCGACGAGGGAACCGGCGTCGACACCGAGATGACCAACGGCGGCAAGCTGTCCGTCACGGCCAACGGCGTGCTGGGCCGCGTGGCCCTGGGCAAGCGCCTGACCATGTGCCTGTTCATCTTCTGCGCGCTGTTCGCCCTGCTCGTCGCCAACCTGACGATGATCATGGTCGTGCAGGCTAAGGACTACCAGTCCATGCCGGGCAACAACCACACCATCGCAAAGGAAGCCACCGTCAAGCGCGGCACCATCTCCACCTACGACGGCACCGTGCTCGCCGAAAGCGAGGAGAACTCCGACGGCACCTACGACCGCGAATACCCCGCGGGCGACCTGGCCAGTCAGGTGGTCGGCTACTACTCGTCGCGGTACGGCACGAGCGGCGTCGAAGGCGCCGAGAACGACGCGCTCACCGGCTCGACCAACTACGCATCGTGGGTCGACGTGCTCAACCAGCAGGCCGGCATCAACCAGTCGGGCAACGACGTGGTGCTCACCATCAACAGCACCATCCAGCAGGCAGCGCAGGACGCGCTGTCCGGGTTCACCGGCGCCTGCATCGTCATCGACCCGAACACCGGCGCCGTGCTGGCCATGGCCTCGTCGCCCACCTACGACGCCTCCGACTTCGAAACGCAGCTGCAGGAAGCGGCCGACGGCGAAACCACATCGGACAACAGCGCCCTGCTCAACCGCGCCACGCAGTCGCTGTACGCACCGGGCTCCACGTTCAAGATGGTCACGCTGTCCGCAGCTCTCGAGAACAACATCGCGTCGGAGTCGACGGTCTACGAGGCGCCGGGCACGCTCGACATCGGCGGCGGCAAGGTAACCAACTACAACTCCACCAACTACGGTTCCATCACGCTGTCGCGCGCGACGCAGGTGTCGTCGAACACCGTGTTCGGCCAGGTGGGCGTCCAGCTCGGTGCCAACCTGCTCGTGCAGCAGGCCGAGAAGTTCGGCTTCGACAACAGCCTGAACTTCGAGCTGCCCACGGCGACGTCGGTCATGTCCAACCCCGACGACATGGACACGTGGGAGACGGCCTGGGCGGCTGCCGGCCAGCCTGTCGGCGACGAAGCGAACGCCGGCCCGCAGGCAACGGTCCTGCAGATGGCCATGGTGGGATGTGCCATCGCCAACGACGGCACGCTCATGAACCCCTACATCGTGGACGGCATCTACAACTCCATCGGCGAGCGCAGCTACACGGCTTCGCCGAGCACCTTCCAGCAAGCCATCAGCGCCGAAACCGCCCAGCGCGTGCGCAGCGTTCTGACCGACGCTGTGAACAACGGCACGGGCGCCGCCGCCAAGGTGCGCGGCGTGCAGGTGGCCGGCAAGACCGGCACCGCCGAAACCGGCAAACCCGAGGACGACAGCTGGTTCGTGGGCATGGCGCCTGCGAACGATCCTCAGGTCGTGGTGGCCATCGTTCTGGAGCAAGCGGCGACCGAGGAAAGCGGCGCTGCCCGGGCGCAAAATGTTTTGGAGACAGCGTTGCAAGAAGAAGGGCTGCTGTAGTTATGTTGTATCCTAGTAATTCGACATCATCGCGGAGTTTTCGCGATACCCAGCATGTTCAGCAAGTGGCCTAAAGGAGCATAAACGTGGCAGGAAACATGACGGGCCGTCTGCTCAACAATCGGTACCAGGTAACCGAACGTATCGGCGTGGGCGGCATGGCCGAGGTTTACCAAGCCCAGGACACGGTTCTGGGTCGCGTCGTCGCGGTCAAGGTGATGCTTCCGCAGTACGCGGAGGACCAAACGTTCACCACGCGGTTCAAGCACGAGGCAGCAGCAGCCGCCAACCTTCAGAGCCCCTACATCGTCAACGTGTACGACTGGGGCCATGATGGCGAAACGTACTACATCGTCATGGAGTACGTCCGCGGCAGCGATCTGAAGACCGCCATCCAGCAGCGCGGCGCCATCAACCAGCGCAAGGTCGCCGAAATCGGCTCGCAGGTGTGTCAGGCGCTGTCCGTGGCCCACAACCTGGACATCATCCATCGCGACATCAAGCCGCAGAACATCATGATCCAGCCTGACGGCAACGTGAAGGTGATGGACTTCGGCATCGCACGCGCCAAGAACTCGCTCATGGCCAAGACGTCGTCGGTGCTCGGCACGGCGCACTACATCTCGCCCGAGCAGGCACAGGGCAAAGAGCTCACGCCCGCGAGCGACATCTACTCGCTCGGCGTGGTGCTGTACGAGTCCGCCACCGGCCAGCTGCCGTTCGACGGACCCGACGCCGTGAGCGTTGCCATGAAGCAGGTGCAGGAGCAGCCCGTCCCGCCGCGCCAGATCAACCCGCAAATCGACCCGTCGCTCGAAGCCATCATCATGAAGGCCATGGCCAAGAACCCGGCGGAGCGTTTCTCCACGGCGCTCGAGATGCGCCGCTCGCTCAACGACTACCTGGCCGGCCGCCCGGTGAGCCTCGGCGGAGCCGGCTTCACGTCGGCGGAGACGGCCGTCGTGCCGCCCATGAGCAACGCCCCCACGCAGGCGTTCACGCCCGGGTCGACGTCGGTCATGCCCGCCATCGACCCGACGCAGACCGCGACGAAGATGTCGCCTAACACGCCGCGCAACTTCAGCAGCGCAAACACGGCGCCCAAGAAGAACACCAAGCGCAACGTCATCATCGCGCTGTGCCTCATCGCGGCCATCGCCATCATCGCAGGCATCGCGTTCGCCTCGGCCAACAGCGGCAAGCAGGCCAGCGTGCCCGACGTGACGAACATGAGCCTGACCGACGCCCAGAATGCCATCACAAGCGCGGGCTTCCAGGTGGGCAACGTCGAATACGTGTACAGCGAGTCCGTTGACGAGAACAACGTCGTCAGCCAGGACCCGAAGGCCGGCACCAGCCGGACGCTCGGCAGCAAGATCAACCTGTCGGTGTCGCAGGGCACCGAGCAGGTCACCGTACCCGATCTATCAGGCATGACAGCATCGGAGGCGCGGCAAGCGCTGACGAAGCTGGGGCTGCAGTACCAAGCAGGCGACGCCGTGTACTCGGACAGCGTGGCAGAAAACCAGGTGGCGCAGCAGGATCCTGCGGCGGGCACCAAGGTGGCCAAGGGCACCACGGTCACGTACAACCTGTCTGCTGGCAAGGAAGGAACCACCGTGCCGAGCGTTGTGGGCATGAGCGAGGCAACGGCGCGCTCCACCCTGCAGAACGCCGGGTTCAGCGTGCAGGTCGAATACCAGAACAGCAGCTCGGTGTCCAAGGGCAACGTCATCAGCCAGTCGCCTTCGGGCAGCAGCCGCGCCGCCAAGGGCGCCACGGTTACGCTGCAGGTCAGCCAGGGCGCGAAGTCCTACACCGTGTCGGTCAACGCGGGCGACGGCGGCAACGTCTACCCCGGTTCGGCCACGGTCGAGTCGGGCGGCAGCGTGACGTTCACCATCTCGCCCAGCTCCGGCTACCAGGTGTCCACGATTCGCGATACGGCGGGCCACACGTACTCACCGAGCGGCAACTCGGTGACCGTGTCCAACGTGACGAGCGATCTGTCGCTCACCGTGCTGTTCACGCCCACGCAAAGCAGCAGCTCCAACAACAGCACTGGGTCGAACAGCGGAAACAGCAGCAATAACGGCGATTCCGGCAACAGTGGAAACAGCTCAAACGGCGGCTCCAGCAACGGCAACAGCAGCACAGGCGGTAGCGGGAACAGCACGGCCAACTCAACGTTCAGCCTGAGCACGAGAACCGTGCATTAGCGGGGCTGGTGTTTCAGCCAAGCGCTATCGCGCCCGACCCACGCGTTTGTTCCAGATAATGACGCAGCGACCCGCGTCATACAGACAGATTTGCTAGAATAGCGGTCGATGCGCCTCCGTAGCTCAGGGGACAGAGCACCGCTCTCCTAAAGCGGGTGGCGGCGGTTCGAATCCGCCCGGGGGCACCAGATGAAACCGCAGGTCAGAGGGTATATTTCCTCTGACCTGCTTTCATTTTCGGGGGACGTTTTCGGCTCTATGGCCAGAATTTGGCACTGGTCATGGAATCGACGCCTTCATTTAGCCGTTGACGGGAACCGTACCGTCGTCGCTTACCACCACCGCGAACTCTTCTGGCGGGTAGAGGTGGTCTTCACCGCCGTCGTCGACGATGCGATACCAGCCCTTTTCTACGGAAATCACGTCATGCACTTTTCCGTTGGTCAGCTCCAAAAACGACGTCTCGCCCAGGTACTGAATCGTCATTACAGCCACCTCTTTACTTTGAGCTTCACTTTGGGCTGACCAGCCGCTTCAAACTAATGGACCCCCCGCGCCGGCCGCCTTACCCTTGGCATGCTTCCAGTCTCGTGGGCGGCTGCCAATCTGAGAACTAACGCCGTGTGCTGCTTCGGGGCTAAGTTTATTCTTCGCGCCTTTTCCTGCGAACACCTCCACGTTGCGGATGGTTGTTCGCTCGAGGAATTTGCACGCCTGTCCCGTTCTTGGATCCTAGACCTGTGATTC
Source organism: uncultured Eggerthellaceae bacterium (assembly GCA_903789375.1). Lineage (GTDB taxonomy): Bacteria > Actinomycetota > Coriobacteriia > Coriobacteriales > Eggerthellaceae > CAIFEB01. The sequence continues at coordinate 139,069 of CAIFEB010000002.1, forward strand.
AGCACTGCAATTCTTGGAGCCTGATAAATATTTTCGGAATATCTGACGCAAGTGCCATGTTTGCCGTATGCTATTTCTATCAAACAGGGAGGCCAAGCATGCAAATTAAGCGCGATAAATACCTGAACGACCTTATCGTTCGACAGGGAAACGGCATGGCTAAAATCGTGACGGGCATCCGCCGGTGCGGAAAGACCTACCTTCTTTTCGAGTTGTTCGTCCAGCACCTTCGCGAGCAGGGCGTGGACGAGAGCCATATCGTCCGCCTTGCCCTCGACGACGAGAAGAACAAGGCGTATCGCGACCCGCATGCACTTTATGAGTACCTGCTGGACCGAATTGGCGACGACGCCGCCCCTTATTACGTACTCCTCGACGAGGTCCAATATGCGATCAGCGCTCGGGAGCTGAGGGACGGGGATGCGCCCCCGGCACTCTACGACGTTCTCAACGGCCTCATGCACAGGAGCAACGTCGATGTGTACGTGACGGGCAGCAACTCCAAGCTTCTCTCGACCGACGTGATGACCGAATTCCGCGGACGTGGCGACGAGGTGCGCATACACCCGCTCACGTTCTCGGAGTTTATGCAGGCCTACGACGGCGACCGTTACGAGGGGTGGGCGGAGTATGTCATGTACGGTGGCCTGCCTCTTACGCTATCGATGCGCACCGACGAGCAGAAGGCGTCCTATCTTGGCAGGCTGCTCTCCGAGGTCTATCTCAGCGATGTAGTGGAGCGCAACCATCTCACCAAGTCGCAGGAGCTCGACGACCTCGTGGATGTTCTCGCATCCTCCGTAGGGTCGCTCACGAATCCCTCGAAGATCGAGGCGACGTTCAAGAGCGTCCTTCGTTCCAAGCTGGATGCCGACACCATTAAGCGCTACATCGGTCACCTCGAAGAGGCCTTCCTTGTGAATGAAGCCGTCCGCTACGACGTCAAGGGGCGTAAGTACATCGGCACGCCCAAGAAGTACTATTTCGAGGACATAGGGCTTCGCAACGCCTGTCTGGGCTTCCGGCAAGTTGAGGAAACCCACCTCATGGAGAACATCATCTACAACGAGCTGCGTGCGCGCGGGTTTTCGGTGGATGTTGGAGAGGTTGAAAAGAGAGCCAAAATCGGCGGCCATGACGAGCGCCAGCGATTTGAAGTGGACTTCGTGGCCAACCTCGGTTATCGCAGGTACTATGTGCAATCCGCCTTGCACCTCGGCACGCCCGAGAAGACGGAGCAGGAGAAAAGGCCGCTCCTCGCCATAGATGACAGCTTCAAGAAAATCGTGGTGGTAAAGGATGTCGTAAAACCCCATATGGACGACTTCGGCATTCTCACCATGGGCCTCTTCGACTTCCTGCTTGATCCCGAGAGTTTGGACAGGTAGGCGCTGGACGAGAGCTCGCCTGCATGGGCCTTCAGTCACCCGCCAGTCGATTGCGCTGCCTGTGTCTATTGAACAATTTGCGTCCAAGGACCTGTTTCGGTAAATAGGAGAGCTGCGCTCTCGCTATATGATTCGATGACGGTAATGACGATGGTTCCCCCTATATCCCAGGCATCGACATTATCGTCATTGAGAGAGCTGCAGGGCGGGGCATCCCCGGCCCGCCCCATGTGCCAAATTTGTGTCCAACAGTCGCCGATGTGCCGAAGATGTGCCGAAAATTCCTACCGTTCCCGATTGACGATTAATGCTCTGAACAGGCATTTTCCGATTTTCGAGAGCGCCGCCGCGACCCTCCGACCCACTCCTAAAGCGGGTGGCGGCGGTTCGAATCCACCCGGGGGCACCAGGTAAATATGCAGGCCAGAGAACATGTTCCCTCTGGCCTGCTTTGCGTTTTGGAGCGAAATAAAGCACTATTACCGCTGCAATACGCAAAGAACAGTGTCGCCGTCTGTGGACTCAGTCACTAACGTGCACCGTGCCGTCATCGCCCTCGATCACGGCGAACTCGTCGGGCGGATAGAGGCAGTCTTCGCCGCTGTCGTCGACGATACAGTACCAACCCTTCTCTATGGAAACCACGTCGTACACCTTCCCGTGGATCAACTCGAGGAAGGATGTCTGGCCCCGGTATTTAACTTCATTGCGAACGCTCCCGGTTGCCTTTGTGCGCGACGTGCTCATCGTATAGCGCCTTGCCCATCGGTCCGAGCTCGCTGCGTACCATCTCACTCTTCGCCTGCACGGATGCGACGGTGCTCCTCCTGAACAGCCTTGCGCGCCTTCGCCTGGCCTTCGATTGCTTGGTCAAGACACCTTGAGTAGTACGTGAGTCCTGCGTCGATCGCTTTGTAGTAGCTGATTTCCGCTCGCACATACAGCTCGAGCGCTCGATCCGGATCAGGCTCGAGCACACCCTCGATGCCGTTCATCAGATAATCAGCCATGTGGTGCGCGGCACGGCACTCGAATCCAGAGCCTTTGCCGTTCTCGTACGCCTTCGAGTACATGGCCCACGCCATCCGGTCGCTCTGGCGCACGCCCCGTCCACCCGCGTACAAGTCGCCCAGCTTCCAAAACGCCTCGGGATTCCCGCTGGCCAAAGCAGCGCGGGCATAACATTCGTAAGCCGCCGCGTAGTCCTTTGCCACGCCGCGACCGTAGTAGTAGATGTACCCCAGGTTCACGCTCGACTGATCGTCGCCGCGATCCGCCCCCAGCTCGTACAGTTCGATTGCCGTAGCGTAGTCCTCTTCGCTGCCGCTGTTGTCAGTGTTGTGGTACATGTTGCCCAAATTGCAGCAGGCTCCAGCGCTACCGCTGGCCACCGCGTGCTCGTAGGCGCGCTTCAGCAGCCTATGGAACTCAGCATTATGCTTGTTGCGGGCGACCGTGGCCCCATTGTCATACACGATGCGGAGCATCCAATCGTAGTCACCCTCCAGCGCCTCGTCGCATACGCACTGAATCACCTCGAACGCATCTTCATCCATAGAGTCCGCGTACCCCGACTCTTCGTAGGTCGCCTCAACCAAGGACTCCCAAACCGCCCGTTCCTCCTCGGTCAGCTTCTCAAGCTTCAAAGCGCACATGGCTCCACCATCCGTTCTTCTGCCATTCCCACTTGGCGAGCATTGTATCGTGCAGCAGTCGTAGCAGGACCGGGCGCAGCGTTCGGGAGAGCCGACAGCTCGCTCGTTTAACTCAGTCGGAACTGAGTCAGTTTTGACTGAGTTAAAGATTTCACTGGAAAATGGCGGGGGCGAAATGCCGGCGGGGGTCACCCCCGTCACACTCCTAAAGCAGGTGGCGCCTTCGAATCCGCCGGGGGCGCCACGAATAATCGCAGGCCAGAGGGCAAGTTCCCTCTGGCCTGCTTTTGTTTCGAAGCGGGATACAGCGCAATTGTCGCGGCAAGGCGTAGAGGCCCGCGTCGTCGGCATCACTCAGCTGTCCAGCATCGCAGTTAACTCTTCAACCAGCCGTTAACTTTTCAGCGATTTGAATTCTACTCGTTGAGCATAAACCTCATTGATTCTGCTGTAGAATGCAAGACATCAGAATACGATTGTCTTACGTTGGGAGGACATTATGGCATCTGTGACCGTCAGGGTCGACGAGAAGACCAAAGAAGAGGCCTCGAGAATCGTCGAGGATTTCGGGTTCGACCTGTCTTCTGTCACTCGAGCCTTCTACCGCCAAATCGTACGAGAGAACCGCATCCCCCTGAACCTTTCGTATGAGGAGCCTAATCGGGATTCCCTTGAGTCGATTCGCGAGGCCAACGAGATAATCGCAAAGGGAGAACCCAGCTACAAGTCTGCAGAGGAAATGTTCGACGCCATGGGGGTGTAGGCGTGTTCAAAGTCAGCTACACCTCGCGGTTCGAACGCGATGTAAAGATGCTTGTGCGAAAGCACTACGACATAGGGCTACTCAAAGAAGTCGTCGAGCTTGTCTCCGAAGACACGGATGACTCACGAGCCATCTTGCGCCAACGTCACAATATGCATGTTTTGAAAGGCGCGTGGTCTGGGAGCAGCGAGTGCCATGTCGCTAATACCGGTGACTGGTTGGTTATCTGGAAGACGGAGAACGGCTTGGCGGTCTTCCTTCGCACGGGAACTCACGATGAGCTGTTCAGGTAAGGCGGAACGAGCAGCGCTCGCCCGCTAGTCGACACGATGGTCACAAAGTCCATCCTCATCGTCGTCTATATCGGCCGGCAGGATGCTCAACCCACAAGCGGAACCGACGGGCAGCACGGTCGAAAGCGTCCTGCGCGCATTTCTGCGCCCATTTCACTCTTCGCCTGTACGGATGCGACGGTGCTTCTCCTGAACAGCCTTGCGCGCCTTCGCCTGGCCTTCGATTGCTTGGCAAATCGCAGGTGCCTGCAAGGCCTCGCATCAGTACAACTCCTCTATCGATATGAGCCGTGCGGCGTCCGGCGCCGCACCTTTGAAGCCCGACCGCGAGAAGAAACCGTACGCGTAGCTGCTAAGCCCCGAGGATTTGACCTGGGCAATCTCTTCTTCCATCATCTTCGTCGTAACAGGTGTAGAGCGGAATTTCGCTTCGTAGAAGATATAGCCCTTTGGGTCGCGCGTCACGATGTCGAACTCCCCGTTCGCGTGCGTCGCCGGGTCGTCGTACCAGTACTTGCCGATTTCCGAGAATGCTTCGGGCATATTCCCTGCGCGATTTTGCCTAATCAGGTACTGGCGGCACACCTCTTCGAAACGATGCGGCACGAAGCTGGCCTCGAAATCCTCGTGCACGTAGCGCTCGAAAAATGCATCGGGGCTCATCACCATGCGCTGCGATGAATAGCGGAAAAGGTACCGATAGTAGAACAGCGACAAGCCGTCGGTAATGTGATAGCTTGACTTCCGCTTGTTGTTGGGATCGTTGATCGGGGTCTGCTTCCGAACGAGCTCCATGCCGATGAGCTTGTCGAGGACGTTGACCATGGCGGGGCCGCTCGAGACATGCGATTGGTCGAGAATGTCCTTGTACCGGGAGAAGCCTTGCGCCAGCGCTCCAAAGACCTCGTTCGCATTTGCGATCTTCGATATCTTAGAGGAAAGGTAGAGCGGCACCTCGTTTTCCAGCCGCGACCCCGGCTCTGCGAGAAGGCACATGATGTTCTCGTTCACGCTCAGCGAGGGATCGACGAACTTGTTGTAATACGGAATTCCGCCGAAAACGCTGTACAGACGCACCTTGTCCTCAGCAGAGAAGCTCGGATAGAAGAGCGCGGAGTCGTAGTAGTCCATGGGTTCAAGCGCAATGGTTTGGTCGACCCTGCCGTACAGAGGGCTGTCTCGTTCGAGCAGGGTCTTCATCACCTCGACGTACGAGCCGCACAGCACGAGCGAAAGCTGCGATGCAACCGCAAAGCGGTCGATCAGCGTTTGAACGACGCTGTCGAACCCCTTGATCGCACTTCGCAGGTACGGGTACTCGTCCAGAACGAGGATGAGCTTCGATTCGCTCGATTGCGTGAAGAGAAATTCGAGCAGCTTTTCCATGCTCGGAAAGGCCAGTGGGGGAAGTCCATACGCCTCCGAGACGAGGGCGGCAAGGCTCTCGACGTTGTTCTCCTCCGAGGTCTCCTTGCACTCGTAATAGATGGCACGAGCATCCGATTGCGCCAGCGCCTGCTTGATGAGCTCGCTTTTCCCCACACGTCTGCGGCCGTAGATGAGCGTTACGTTCTGCCCGCGAACCTCGAAGGTTCTCTGCATGAGGCTGAGCTCGTGCTCGCGACCGTGAAACGTCATGGCGTCTCCTTTACTCAGTTTCGATTGACTCAATTATAGCTGAGTCAGTTTTTGTTGAGTTAAAGTTTTCACTGGAACATGGCGGGGGTGAAATGCCGGCGGGGGAACATGCGCGACTGCGCATGCATACATATGAGCACTAGCTTACCTTGTGACGTGGTGAATCGTCGGGCAATTCACGCGGATTTTCGAGCGTGAAAATGGCCCGGTTCGACGTTCAGGCGTGGAGCAGCCCAGCGTATAAGTTCGGAACGATTGCGATTGGGAAGTTGCGAATGCCCCGCGCACGAGGTTGCACGGACGACACGGGCGGGCTCAGCCGTCCAACTTGCGAAGTCGCGCACCCAAGGCATGTGATGGCAGCCGTCCAACTTGCAGGTTCAGAATCTTCCAACATGCGGAACAGATTCAGTCCAACTTGCTGGTTGAAAACCGTCCAACTTGCGGGTTTGAAACAGTCCAACTTGCATACTCAAAACGGTCCAACTTGCAGGACCCCTGGTCGCAGCCCAGATCACACCCGGGCAAAACCCACCAACGGATGGCCCGAATCGATGCAAGACTGCTCATTACGACGGCTGTTACCTCTTCATGCACCAGATGCAAAAAATGGCAGAGAAGGTCCCCGCCGTAGGTTGAACCAGGGTCTTATCGGCCGGCCCAGATAGGCGTCGTGTTTGCCGCGCTTTCAAGTCGTATGTCTCGGGTCATTAACGATCCTTTATCCTCACCGGCAATCACGCCCCCAAGAGCGCCGCGGGAATCACCAGCACGCCGTCTTTGCGCGTGTAGGCCAGGCTCCCGCGACCCACAACGACGGCAAGAAACGCAGGTGCGGCGTTCTTCGCGGCAAGGTTCGAAGTGACACGGTCGCGCAGCTTCAGCAGGCTTTCTGCCCCTTCGTCGGCTTTCGTGTCACTGAGCTTCACCTCGATTCCCGCCCACCGGTCGCCGCACTCCACGATGGCATCGACCTCAAGGCCGCGGTCGTCGCGGTAGTACCACAGCTCGTTGCCCAACCCGGCATAGGTTGAGAGGAACACGCGCAAGTCTCTGATCACAAGGTTTTCGAAGAGCATGCCGAGCGTCTGCGTGTCTCGAAGAAGCCGCGAAGGAGTCGCACCGATGAGCGCCGCTGCAATGGAAGGGTCGCAGAAGTAGTGCTTGGGTTTGACCCGGACCCGCGACTTCGAGCGCAATGCCGGCTCCCATCCGCGCAAATCCTCGATAAGCATGAGGCGCGTAAACAATTCGAGATACGAAGCAATTGTATCGGCATCGGGAACATGATCCGCATAACCCATGTCCTTCGCCAGAGTCTTGTAAGTAGCCGCCTGGCTTTCGTTCAGCGCAAGCGCCCGCAGCAGCCTGCGCGCCGTGTCTGGCGAACGGCGCTCGTCAGCAACATTGACGTCGAGTACCGACTGCACATACTGACGCGCTGTTTCGGCGGCGGCTTCGTCGGAAAGACCAAGGTTGGCGGGCCAGCCCCCCCGGCAGCACCACCGCGCTACATCGGATATCTGCGTCTCGCATCGTGCGGGGGCAAGCTCTTGCCCATCGAGCAGCGCTGCCATCGAAACGCTCCCCGCGGAGTCCCCCGTTTCAACGAGCGCCATCGGCCGCATGCGCAGCCGGGCGATCCTGCCCGCACCAGAATGATGAACTCGTTCGCGCATATCCTGCTTCAAGGAAGTTGAGCCGGTGAGCAGGAGCTGGCCCCGCTTGTTGCCGGAATCGTCGACGTATCTGCGTGCAGCGTCCCATACTTCGGGAACCTCCTGCCACTCGTCCACGAGATGCGGGGTGTCGCCCATGAGCGCAAGTTTGGGGTCGACCTCTGCTGCTTCGCGCACCGCCGGCTCATCAAGCCTGGCCACGCTCGTCGACCGCGAAAGCGCCGTCCACGTCTTGCCGCACCACTTGGGACCAGTGACCTCGACGCAACCGAACGCATCCATGAGAAAATCGAGACGACTTTCGATAAGCCGAGGCTTGTACCCCTTCGGAGTGAGTTTTGCTGAGCTGGACATATCTGCCTCGCTATCTGGTCATTCGGTATTTTGCACACTTTTCATTCGGTATTTTACCAACTTTTCGTTCGGGATTTTGCGCGGGTTTCGTTCGGTATTTTGCATATGCCCTTCAATCGGAAAATTGCAACAATGCGGCCCACCGAAGCTCATTGGCCTCTCCGCAATATCCACCCTTTCACCTGGTCATATTTATGAAACACGATGGTCGCAAACTGTTAATTACCCGGACATGCAGGCAAAACGGCTCAGCAACGTTGCCCCCCTAGATTCAACACTGTATTGATTCCCAGAAATCACGAGAGGGAGGGCACCATGGCAGAAACGCTCAACGCAACGGAAAGGGCTGGCGCCACGGCGGTCGCGGAGAGCCCGACATTCAAGCTCGATCCAAGACATGTGGCAACCTGGATTGGCAACCCCTATTTGGACAGTTTTTTCAGAGACTGAGACCCGCATTTCCGAACTCGACCGGACTCTCGCAGCCTAGCTTCGAGTGCAGCCTGAAATGGTTGCGCCAGTGGACGTAGTCGTTCAGCTCGACCTGCAGCTCGTGCAGCGTCGGGAGGCTCTCCCTGCAGGTGAACCCGGCCTTCAGCATCCTGTTCGTCGACTCGTCGACCGCGTTGTCGTACGGGCGGCCCTTCCCCGAGAGGGACGACCGTTGCGTTGATGGAGTTGACCCAGCGCCGGAGGGTCGACCGGCCGAGACCGTGCTCGGCCATGATCTCATGGGGCGGCTTGCCGCCGCTGCAAAGCTCGACTGTCTGCCGCTTGAGCTCCTCGGTGAAGCGCCTGGGATGCTTCGGATCGGCCATCTCGTCCCGCCTTTCTCGGGTACCCCCCGTACCTCATGAAACTGTCCGGGATAGTGTGGCCAATCCAGCTCGCGAAGGTCGGACTTCAGGGTCTCCTCGTTGAATGTTACGATGGGCTCGGACATGGTCTTCCTCCAGTCTGATCGAATCCAGGCAGCTCGAATCATACCGGGGCGGGCCGTGCCCTCCTCTCTATCTGGACGCTATTCCGCTGTCAAAGTGCGCAAGAATTGTACGTTACTCCGAGCGCATTGCGCGCCGCATCGCCTGGGCGGCAGAGCAAACGGCTCCTCAATGCCAGCCGCGGCAGCGTGAACGATTGGGCGTATAAGGTTTTCTGTCAGAAAACGAGCGAGGAAAAAGAGGGCTGGATCTGTGGACGCAATCGGCAAACTGGTAATGAATCGGATACTTGATGTGACCAGCGAGCTTGAAGCTTGCGTACGCGACCGCTTCGAACCTCACGAGGGCGTTTTCCGTCTGAACGACTCTGGCGAATACGTCTCAGAAAACGACTGGCTGAATGTTTGGGAAAGCCGACCAACGTGGTGGCAGAAAGCATGGATGCTTGCGGGCAACGGTCAATACACGGCTTCTGATGTTGCCGTCATGAGTATCGCTGAAATCGAGCACGCCTACGACGACCCGAGCTTTGAGCCGGAATACGCCTACTACACCGAAGTCGACGGGAGAGGTTTACCGGAGTAACGTTTCGGCTGTTTCGCTAAAAGCGGCGATAAAAGCAGCGGCCAGCATTTTGCGCAGTGTCGCCCATGCGTTTTCCCGAACGAAACCCACGCAAAATGCCTGATGACCGAATAATACGAACGCCGACGGGTTGAATCCGCCGGTAATACCCGCGCTACTTCTGGTAATGCTCCAGAGCCGAGGCAACCTTGCGGGCCGCGGCGGTGATGGACAGGTCGTCCACGTTCACCGTCAGATCGGCGTACTTTTCGTACAGCGGCCGGCGCTCCTCGTACAGGTCATGCATGCTCATGCTGATGCCGCCCTTGAGCACCACGCCGCGCTCCTGCAGGTCGGTGAGGCGCGACATCATGGATTCGTATGAAACCTCCAGGTAGACAACCGTTCCGATGCTGCTCAGGTGCTGCATGGCCTCGTCGGAGTACACCGCGCTGCCACCGGTTGCGAGCACCGTGTCGTCCAGCTTCATGTCGCACAGGACGGCGTTCTCAACGTGGATGAAGCCCTCCGGACCCATCGCGTCGATGATCTTCTGCAGCGTCTTGTCGGTCTGGTTCTGGATGACCAGATCGGCGTCCTCAAACTTCTTGTTGATGATCTTCGCGAGCACGATGCCCAGCGTCGATTTGCCCGCACCGGGCATGCCGATCAGAATGACGTTGCTGTTCGAATCGCTCATCAGTGCACTCCTCGCGCTCGTGGCTAGATTGCGTTCATTGTACGGCAAGCACGCATGAACAGCGCGCCAGCGCCGACCATGCAATCAAATCTCCCCAGCTCCCACCGACGCTCCGCAGCCCCACACAGCTCCAAATCGCCACAAGCGCGCACCGGCTCGCGCGAGAGCCTCTAGCGCTCCTGCCCTTGCGAATCCGCACCGTTGCCATCGATGAAGTTCAGCAGCTCCTGACGCGAATGGACGCCCAGCTTGGTGTAGACCGATCGCAGGTGCGTACGCACCGTGTTCTTGGAAATGACCAGGTGCTCGGCAATCCAGTTGGCCGAACGTCCCTGCGCGAACAACGCCATGATCTGCAGCTCGCGTGCCGACAGGCCGTATCGCGGATCGGCCGCAGGGCCGTATTCGGGAGGATAGCTGGCTTTGGATGTAGCAGCCTCGTCCACGCCCGCGCCATCGGCGCTGTCCGACGGGGCTGCTCCCGCGCCATTGGCATCGCCCAACGCGCTCGCTCCCGCGCCTTCGCCTCCAGCCGCCTCCGAGGTTGCGGCCGCCGCGCCCGCGGAGCCGGCGACGCTTCCCGCCGCCCCGGCAACGGCGCCGACCGGAGGCAAGTCGGCCACAACGTCATCGCCCGAAAGCACGACGATTTCGCGAATGCGGTCTTCGGGCAGAACGTACACCAGCACAACCACCACGATCATCGCCAAGACGATGCCGCAGCACACGTAAACCGTCGGTTCGCTGTAATACGGGGCGATGGCGCGGCCGTTCGCAGCCGGCGCCATTCCCAGAAAAGCAAAAAGGCTCCCCGCCGAAGCGGGGAGCCTTGCGTATGCTGGCGGAGAAGCAGGGATTCGAACCCTGGAATCGCTTGTGGCGATTACTCACTTAGCAGGCGAGCACCTTCGGCCTCTCGGTCACTTCTCCAAAGGCAACGTTTGAATGGTAACCGACGGCCTGCGAATGTGTCAATCGAGAACGCAAAACCACCGAATGGCCACGAGTCCAGATGCAGATGCGCACCGTTCCACGGCTCAAACGAAAGATGCGCGAACATAGAACCGAATGGCCACGAGTTCAAACGCCCGCGCTCGCCTCAGCGGCGCCAGCGCACGATGATGCTGGTTCGGGGGTTCGGGGGTTCGACGCCCGAGGTGCGCCTTTACCGTTTCGGCGGCCAGAACGCGTCCCACCAATGGTGCTGGATCGTCTCGGCGCGCTCCGGCTGGAAGCGATAGTTCGGATGATGCGCAACGAACACGCGCCGGCAGATTCGCGTGATCGCAAGCGCAACGAGCGTCGTCACCGCAAATCCCACGAACAGCTCGATGACGAAACGGTTGCCTTCTCCCCATGCGTAGGCAGCACCGAGCGCAAACAGCACGGTCAGCACCAGATTCAACCAAGTGAACAGGTGGATGAGCGTTTCCTTTGCCCGGTTCGACGAGTATCGCCATGACATGACCAGGTATACAACACCAGCCAGCACAGCTAAAACAACCAGTAGCGGAAGTATTCTCACGAACCATGCAACCATGAAAACCGCCTATTTGTTGGGAACGACAACGCTCGCTGCGAAAGAAAACCAGGGAGCGGGTACCACGAAAACCGCCTACTTGCTGGGGACGACGACGGCACCCAGCGGCGAAAACGAGCTCGTGCGCGCCCACCAACCGCGCCGGCGCGCTTCGGTTACGGCCGCCAAGCCGTGCTCGAGCGTATCGACCACCGCGAACGTCGTCGATCCACTGCCGCACAGCAGCGCATCGGATACTCCCTCGCAGGTCAGAAGCCAGCTGCGAATGTCGGCGAGCTCGGGCAGAATGCTCTCTGCCGCCGGCGCCAGATTGTTGAACAGCTCAATGTCAGAAGCGCTCGCCGCAGCCCGCGCCGCCTCTTCCACCTGGGACGATACCACTTTCGGCTCAGCGTCGAACGCGCGGTACGCCTCCGCGGTGGACACGCCCGCATCGGGCTTGACCAGCACGACCATCGCGCGCCGAGGAGCCAAACCGCCCGCGAACGTCGAGCCCGTTCCCGTATAGCGTCCGCATCCGCCCTGCAAAAAAAATGCCACGTCGCTGCCGAGCTCGCATGCCGCCCTTTCAAGAATCTCGTCATGAGGATCGATTCCCCACAGATCAGCTGCGCCCACAAGCGCCGCCGCCGCATCGGACGATCCGCCGCCAAGACCAGCTTGAAACGGGATGTTCTTCTCGATGCGAATCTGGATGCCGCCGCTCTCATGGCCGGTCAGCTGGCCCAACCGGCGCACCGCCTTCACCGCGATGTTGTCCTCGCCGTCGAGCTGCGGCACCTGAACGCCGCCGCGACCCACCATGTCCGCCCGCACCTGGAGTCCCTCGCCCTGTGCGAGGTCGTCGCGACGCAGGCAGACCACATCGTGCAGCGCAAGCGCGTGCATGATGCTTACCGCCTCGTGATAGCCGTCGGCACGGCGCGCGCCGATAGCCAGATGCAGGTTAACTTTCGCCGGAGCCAGCACCTTGACCCAGCCCATCTCGTCGAACTCGTCGATCTTCTGCTCGTCGATGGCCGCCTGGGTCATGTTGGTAGCAGCATCCGCGCTGGTAGCTTCCATATTTTTGACGCTATCGTCCGTCATGATCTCTTCCTTTTCCGCGCGAAAAACTCGCGCAGCATCGTTGCGCATTCGTCCTGCAGCACTCCTGGCGTCACCGGAAACGTGTGGTTGAGCCGCGTGTCCTCGTTGATGCGATACAGCGACCCGAGCGCCCCCGCTTTGGGATCCGGCGCACCGTACACGCACCGCGCGATGCGCGCTTGGTGCATGAGCCCCGCGCACATCACGCAAGGCTCGAGCGTCACGTACACCGTGCAGTCGGTGAGCCGCCACGCATCGAGCCAGCGCGCAGCGGCGAGCATCGCGGAAAATTCCGCATGCGCTGACGGGTCGCGATCGAGTTCGCGCCGGTTGTACGCTCGTGCGATGACCTGGGCATCCGCCAACGGACGGCGCGTTGCGCGATCGATGGGCCGGTAGACTACCACCGCACCGATGGGCACTTCGTCCAGCTCGGCGGCACGGCGCGCCTGCTCGATAGCGAGGCGCATGTACGCTTCGTCGGAAAGGGGCGCGGCCGGTTCTTCACCCGGCGTGTTGGCTGCAGTGTTCATGGCTCGTATTATAACCGCACGCAGAATCGCGCTGCTCGCCAGCACGCCCACGCCGACCGCGCGTCCGCCGCGCGCATCTCTACTTGAAAATCACCTTGTGGTACAGCACGTAGTTCCAGCACACGATGCACGCCATCGTGATCAACTTCGCGAGCGTCGCGTTGAATGCATGCGCCACCAAAAGCGCGATCACCGTCGTGCTGAAGCAGGTGTTGAAGGCGAACAGAATGACGTACAGCACCGCGCTGCGCACCGGGTTGGCCGTCGATTTGAACGTAAACCCGCGGTTGAGCAGGAAGTTGCACAGCGTCGCCGTGATGACCGCGCACACGTTGGCCACGGCCACGTCCCATCCGGCCAGATAATACAGCACTTGGAACAGCACCAATTCGAGCAGCGCCGTGCCGCCGCCCACGGCCAGGTAGCGCGCGATACGCTTGATATCTTCGGATGCGAGATGCAGATGTTTCACCGTCGGGGTTGTTTTCTCTCTGTAAGGTTTGCCGAATCGGAATAGCCGCACAGCCATTCAGGCTCTATGATAACTGCGCTTAGAATAGTCACTTTTCGAATGTTTTACATATAGATGACCTGTTCAAGATGATTTCGAGCGTGGCCGCATCGCATGATACCCGCTTCGGCGGCGCATTCGGCCACGTCAGTGCAGCCGTCAGGAGTTCCCTACATGCTCGTCGCGCTCATCGCCCCCGCGTACAACGAAGAAGGCAACATCCGCGCCCTGTACGACGCGGTTGACCGTGCGTTCTTCCACGAGGCCGACCTGTCCTGCGAGCTGATCATCGTGGACGACGGCAGCTCCGACGGCACCTTCGCCGCCATGCAGAGCCTGCCCACCCCGCCCGCACCCCACCGCCTGGCAACCGTCAGTTTCTCGCGCAATTTCGGGAAGGAGGCCGCGCTTTACGCCGGGCTCCAGCGCGCGCACGGCGACATCGTCGTGTTCATCGACTCCGACCTGCAGCAGCCGCCGCACATCGCGCGCCAGATGGTGCAGGTGCTCATCGACAATCCGGACGCCGACTGCGTGGCCGCCTACCAGGAGCAGCGCGAACGGGGTCTGCGCAGCAAGCTGTCGCACCAGTTCTACCGCCTGCTCGGCGCATCGTCCAACCTGGACGTGCTCGCCGACGCGTCGGATTTTCGCGCGTTCCGCCGCCCGGTCGCCGACGCGCTGCTGTCGATGTCTGAGTACTACCGGTTCACGAAAGGCCTGTTCGCGTGGGTCGGGTTCAAAACGCTGCCCTTCCCGTATACCCCAGCCGAACGCCACGCGGGTACGACCAAATGGAGCGCGCGCGGGCTGCTCAAGTACGCGGCCAACGGGCTGCTGTCGTTCTCGACGGCGCCGATGAAGGTCGCCATGTGGATCGGCGGCATCGCATCGCTCGCGGCGTTCGTATACGCGATCGTGGTCATCGTGCAGCGCCTGGCGTTCGGCATCGACGTGCCGGGCTACGCGACCATCGTGTGCCTGGTGCTGCTGCTCGGCGGCATCATCCTGCTCATGCAGGGAATCATGGGCGAATACCTGGCGCGCACCTACATCGAAGGCAAGCATCGCCCCATCTACCTGGTCAGACGCGAATCCGTCAAAGGCGGGAACGAAGAGTCCCGCTAGCTCACCAGCTCGGCGTGGGCAGCATCGATGGCTTCGACCAGATTCTCCATGTACCAGGTGTTGTAGTGGTTCTGCGTGCTCATGATGGCCACGACGTACGGATGGTCGCCGTCCATCACGCAGTAGCCTTCGTTGTGCACCGTGCACCAATCGCCCTCGTCGGCCACCATCCAGCCCGACTTCGCGTACACGGTGCGCCCGCCCAGCACGCCACGCGACGTGATCCAGCTGTTGTTGCTGAACAGGTAGCGGCACCAATCGGCGTTCTCATCGTCGCTCATCAGGTACTGCGCCATGTCCACCCACAGCTTCGCGAGCGTGCGCGGCGGATAGTAGGCGTAGGCGCCGGTCCACGAGAACTGGCCGGCTCCGGTTTCTCCCAGCAGGTTCTCAAGCGGCCACGAGCCGAAATTGCCGAACAGCGACGCATACGAGTAGTTGTTCGAGTACGTGACGATGTTGTAGATGGTGTCGGACCAGTCGCTCGCGTCCCACGGATCCCACTTGTTTAGCGCGATGACGTAGGGACCCTTCACCGACGAGGCGCTGAAGTACCAGTCATCGGCGTTGTACGTGACGGTGGCGCCCGTCGTCAGGTCGACCATGGCGAACCCGACGGACGTGTCGGCGTCGTAGTACGCGTTGATCGCATCGAGCAGCTGATAGTACGTGCCCGCCGTCAGACCGCTGTGGCGCGTGTGGGCAACGGTGATGCCGTCGCCCGTCGCCTCGTCCAGAACGGACATCAGATCGCCCAAGCTGAGCTCACCGAGCTCGGTATCGTGCAGCACGAAGCGCTGGCGCAGGTCGTACGCGACCGGCTTCTGCAGCTGCACGCTTGCGCCATCGTGCGCGATGACGTAGTCGCCGAGCGAGCTTTGGATCGCAAGTCCGCCGTCTGCCACCGTGACGTACCAGTGCTGCGCCGCCGTCGAGTTGTCGTCGTACTGCCAGATTCCCTTCCCCACCTGGGCATCTGCGCTCGGCACGTCGATGTTCTTCAGCGACCACACGTTGTAGATCTCGTACGAACCGTCATCCTGCTCCTCGAACCAGAACGCCACCTGCTTGCCCGCGTCGGCGTTCCACACGTCGATCTTCGCGCCCGCATCGGCCGATCCGTAGTACACGTCGAGCGCCTTCGATTGGTCGTCGGCGGTGGTGATGATATACGCGCCGCCGAGATGCAGGCTCGCCTCGAGGAACGTCCAGCCCGCGTTCCCGCGCGCGTTCGTCGTGATGAGCGCCGCGCCGGATTCGCCCGATGTGCGTGCAATGAAGAGGCCGCTCGCCGTATTCTTGAGCAGGAAATGGCCCGCGCCGTCGGCCACGACCGTCCAGCGCTGGCTTGCGGCATCGGAACGGGCTTGCTGAACCACGCCCGAGCCCGACGCGGCCACGCGCATGCCGGAACGGGCGTTGACCAGCGCATATTCGCCGTTGTCGAGCTTTATCAGCCCGAATGTCTGCGCAAGCGTGCCGTTGGGAACGTACGCCTGCACGACGGCGCCCGCGTC
Organism: uncultured Eggerthellaceae bacterium; assembly: GCA_903789375.1. Classification (GTDB taxonomy): domain Bacteria; phylum Actinomycetota; class Coriobacteriia; order Coriobacteriales; family Eggerthellaceae; genus CAIFEB01. Next base: position 155,362 of record CAIFEB010000002.1, read on the forward strand.
GGTCGAAGCGCTGCGCACGTCCATGGCAAGCGATGCATCCGAACCCGCACGCAGCACGTAGGTTCCCGCGACGACGGCCGGGTCGACCGCCGAAAACGAGAACGTGCGCACGCGCGACGAGGCGTTGCGCTCGAGCTTTGCCTGGTGCCCGTTGTCGGCAGTCACGGCCAACGCCAGGCCCGACCGCGCCGCGTACAGCCGGTACGTGCCGTCGCCCGCATCGACGATGGCCCACTTCTGGGCGAGCGTTCCGTTGGGCGTGTACTGCTGGATGAGCGCACCCGGGTCGACCGAGCCGCTCGTCACGTCCACGACCTTGCCTGACGCGTACGAAGTGATGGTGTAGTAGCCCGTCGACCAGTCGTAGGTCACGCCGAACATCTGGGCGAACGTCCCGTTGGACTCGTACGCCTGCACCGCGGCGCCATCGTCGGACGACGCGCCCGCAACGTCGAGCACGTCGCCGGTTTTGCCGATGCGGATGGTGTAGGACCCGTCGGCGATGCTCGGCTTCACGGCGACCGGACGGATGGCGACCGACAGCGTGGCCGAACGCGATTGCTGCATCATGTCGGACCGCTGCGCCACGTTCAGGTACGCGCCCGTGTACGCGTTGATCAGGCGGTAGACGCCGTCTTTGCCCGCCAGAGCGCGGAAGACCCAGCGCTGGTTGGCCGAGCCGCGCAGGTCCAGCTGGCGCAAGCCGTCTCCGTTTGCCGTGAGAGCCATGCCCGACGCGACGTTGACCAACGTATACTCCCATTCGCCCGTCGGCGCTACGCCCGCACGCACGAGCCGCCAGCGCTGCGTGTACTGCTGCGCCGAGCCGTACGCCTTGAGCTCCCGCCCGTCGAGCGACGTGCTCTCGCCGGCGCCCAGTGCGGCGACGTTTCCAGCCGCCACGGAGCCCGGGCCTTCGGAAGCCGTGAGCAGGTACAGCCCGCCGTCGAGCGCGACCGTGCTCAGCGTCTCGTCGGATGCGAACGCGGGCAGCACGCCACCGCTTCTCAGCAGGTCGGATACCTGGTCGGCACCGCCGATCATCTTCAGCGTGAAGCGCTGCGCCGCTGTGCCGTTGGGCGTGTAGATCTGCAGCGGGCTGTAGTTGGAAAGGTCGCCGTTGCGCACGTCGAGCGCCAGGCCCGACTTCGCCGAATAGAGCGTCCATGAGCCGTCGGCGTTGCGCGCCACGTCCCAGAGCTGGGCGAACGTGTCGTTCGAGGTGTACTGTTGCACATCGGTCCACGGTCCGGTTCCGCCCCAGTACACGTCCAGGACCTTGCCCGACCCGCGGTTGATGATGGTGTAGTAGCCCGTCGCGTCGTCGTAGTCGAATGCGAACTGCTGCGCGAGCGTGCCGTTGGCCTCGTACACCTGCGCTGTCGCCTCGTCGTCGTGCGAGCCGGCGTTGATGTCGACGACCATCGACGAATCGCCGGCGGAGTGAATCTCGTACAGACCCTCCTGCACGGAAGCCTGCATGCGCGCAAGCAGCCATGTCCGCGCGTTTGCGCTGGCCATGATGAGGTTGCGATTGCCGTCGAACGAAAGATAGCTGCCTGTTGAGGCGTTGACCAGATACGAGCGGCCGTCGGGCGCGGCGATGATGCGCCACTGCTGCGCGGACGAGGCCGAAAACGACTGTTGGAGCGGAGCGGACGCGTTGGCCGCGAGCGCGGCGCCCGTCTGCACGTTGATAAGCGCGTAGAGCGCATCGCCAGTGCTGGCCGTGCCGATTTGGGAGAGGTTCCAGCGCTGGTCGGCGGCGTGGTTGGCGCCTTCGAGCGCAGGAGCGGACGAGCTGCTCGCGGACTCCAGCCCCACGACGGATCCGTCAGCGGATGCGATCTGGTACACGCCTGTCTCTTCGACCTGAGCCGCGGCGACCGGTGCGGCAAGGGCGGAAACCGGCTGCGATGCGGCGGCGGAACCGGAGGTTGCTGGCGCCGGGGTCGACGCGGGCGCAGGCGCCGAAGTAGCAGCGGAATCGGACGCGGGATCAGCGGGCTGGGGCGTGGATTCGGCGACGCCGGGCGTCATCGCGTCGGAAGCGGCAGATGCACCCCCGGCCGCGTCGACGGGCGGTTCGGCCGCGGAAGCCGTGCCCTTGCCAGAAGCCTGATCTGCCGACGAATCAGCGCCGGCCGCAGAAGCGTCTGAAGGCGCATCTGCTGATCGGCCCGCTTCGTCAGCCGCAGCCGCTTGGTAATCCTGCTTATCCGCACCGGCAGCCGCGCCGCCAGCGGCGTCCGCGCCGGCGGCAACGGCCCCATCCGAGGCGCCTCCCTCCGTCGCATCCTGCCGCGCATGGAGCGCGTGCACGGGTGCGGCAGCGACTACCTCCTGGTCAGAAGGCATATCTTGGTTGGGCGCATCAGCGGTAGCCTGGCTTGGTTCGTCGGCGTACGCCGGCCCCAGCCACAGAGCCGAGGCGACAAGAGAGGCGCCGACCGCCGTTGCGATCTTCTTCATCGATATCCGTTTCCTTATCCGAGCAGGCATGCGGAAGGGGCGGCGCCGCGCACGCGCGTGTGAACAACCATGCCTATTATGACACGGAGGTCATCGTTTGCCCGCGGATTCAAGGGAGCGGTTTCGACGAACGCCAGTGCAATCTGCTCTGCTTGAACGGCTTAGTCGAACTGCGGAATCTCGTAGTCAAGGCCCGCATCATCGAGCGCGATGCCCTCGACGTTGTAGAACGATCCCATCGTGCGCGCGATGTTAGTCGCCCAGTTCAGGTCCGTGGCGTACTGGTGCAGCCAGCTGGACGCGGACGCCGCCTGCGTGTCCCAGCGCATCTTCCACAGCGTGTTCTGGTTGCCGGAATGGCTGCTTCCCGAATTGATGAAGTTGTTGGAAATCCACTCCGCACCGCCGAGCATCGCGCGCTCGGGCGTGCTCCAGCCATTGTTCGCGGCCTCTTCGGCGCCCATCTCGGGCGCGTCGTCGTATGCGGCGATGCCGAAGAAGTTGATGTAGGCGCCCTGGGACAGCTTCGAGCAGCCCCACGCGCTCTCGATGGCAGCGTGCGCCATCAGGTACACCTCGTTGACATTGTACTTCTGAGCAGCCTCGATGATCGTCGCGCCCAAGCCGCGCATGTTGCTCGTCACGCCGTAGTTCTGCTCCGAGTACACGCATATCCGCGCGATGTAGTCGTCCAGCTCCTCCGCCGTCACCTTGCCCGAATAGCCCTGCGACAAATCCGCGAACTGCAGGTAGCTCGAGGTACCCGCCTCGTAGTTCGCGGGGTTTGCGGACTCAGTGATGTTCGAGGCACTCTGCCCCGTTGCGCTCGCCTCGTACGCCGCGAAATCGCTGATCGTCATGCCCACGCTGTAGTACGACGTTTCGGAAACGTCGTCGGAACCGTATGTGTAGCCGAGGAGCGTGCGGGCGCGGGCGCGCGTGTCATCGCTCACGGCCATCGTGCCGCCCAGGAACTTTATCCGCGAGAACGTGGTGCCCGACTCGCGCGCCGCTTCGATGGTCTGGTAGTAGTCGTCGTCGACGAGCAGCATGACCGATGAATCATGCGCCTGCACAGCCGAGCCCGCCAGCGCATCGGTCGGGTGGATGCCCGTCGTAAACGCAGCATTATCCCAGTTCAGATAACCTTCACTCACCGCCCACTTCGCAACCTCCGCGGACGTGTCGTACAGGAGCGGCCCACCCAGGCGCACCGTTTCGCAATCGGCGCCCGACGCGACAGACACCACACTGACCGCCTGCGCCTGCGCCTCGTCGGTAACGGCTGACGTGCCGCCTACCACGATCACACGCGTGACGTCGGACGCAGCGCTCAGGCGCTCAAGCGAGCGACCCTCCAGCTGGCCGTCGGCATTGGCCAGAAACACCGGAATCTTCTGGCTGAACGCGAGCGACGACACCGACGTGGGGTCGGCGATGCTGAACACACCCTGCGCGACGATAACCTGGTTCGACCACAGTCCGTTGGCCACGCCGTAGTCGTAGATGGCCAGCTGCGTGCCGATGATGTCCTCACCGCCCAGGCGGATGGGCTCGCTGCCGACGACATCCTGCAGTTGCGACGCCACATCATCGCTGATGGCGGACGTGCCGCCGACGATAAACACGCGCGTCACGCCGAGCTTCTGCAGCGTGTCGATGGTAGCCTGCGGAAGATCGTCGGTATCGGCCAGAAGAATCGGGCAGTCGTACGCGCCGGCGAGCGACGTGGCCGAAAGCGCGTCGACCGCCGAGATGCCGTTCGCGATGATTGCGGTGTCGGCGCTGCTGAACGCGTAGAGCGCTTCTTCGGCAGCCGTGTCGTACTGGGATTCGCCGGCAATCGCCACATCGGTTCCCGTGACGGTGTCCGCGGTCGAGAACAAAGACATGAGCGCATTCGCCGAAGCGGACGCGGCGGTATCGCTCGACGCGGCAAGATTCTCGTCGGTGTCACCGATGGCAGCCACGCTTTCGGCCATCTCGTCCGGGTCGGTCATCGAAGCGACGACGACGCCGGGCATAGCATCGGGCGTGGCGGCGTCCGTGGTGGATGCGGCGGCGTCCGAAACACCCACGGCACCGTCTCCGCTGGTTGCGGACGCTGCCGCTTCCTCCGCAGCAAGCTCCCCCGCCGGCTCCTCGCCTGCCAGGGCAAACGTCGGGAAGGACACCGAGCTGGCAAGGGCGACCGCGCACAGCGTGGCGGTCGCGCGCTTCATACGGGTTCGGGTAGCGATATGCATGTTGTGCTCCCTTCGATACTCCGCACCTATCCAATGGGCGCACTGCGTGCCCGATAACGTTGTGCGGCGGGATGTGGTTGCGAGACGGTCCTTTCAGATGCCGATACGTGTGCGCGCGCAAATCGGTTGCAGGCAATCGTTCGCACGGTGCGCCTCGTCGGCCGGTGGGCGCCACTCTGTGCGAGCCATCGGATTCGCAGACGGCGACGCGCGGCGCGAAGGATGTTTTACCGCTTCTTGCGCCTTTCACGCGCATAATCGCGCTGGCCGTGCTGTAATACGTTCAGTATATGGTTACGGCGAAAGCCGACTGCCCCTCACGACCCCTGACCTGAATGAAATCAACAACACCACACACCCGTTCACATTCGACGGCTCGCTTGCGACGAATTTTGCGCGCCATCAGGCCGTACGCGCTGCTCGCCGTCATCGCCGTGCTCGCGCACAGCGTATTTGTGCTGCCGCGTCTGACCGGCTTGCCGTACGACTACTTCACCTACGTCGTGGGCGACAGCACAACGCAGCTGATTCCCGCCATGACGCTGCTCGAAAACGCGCTCAACGACGGCAACCTGTTCTGGTCGTGGGGCTACGGGCTGGGCGGTGACTTGTATTCCCAGTTCAGCTACTACTACACCACCTCGCCGCTGTTCTATGTCCTCTATGCGCTCAAGCGGTTGTGCGGCGCCGCCGGTGCCGACTTCGCCACCGCCGAGCAGTGGCGCCTGGCGTTCAGCATCATCAAGCTCACGCTGTGCATGGGGCTCATGTATGCCCTGCTCAAGCACGAGAAGCACGGGACGCTTCTGGCGCTATGCGGCGCCGTCGTCTACGGGCTGTCGCCGTGGTTTCTGGACAACTCGTTCGCGTTCGACTTCATGACCGACGCCGCTGTGTGGCCGCCGCTCATCGCGCTTGCCTACGAGCGCTACCGTGAGCGCGGCTCCTGGGTCCCGCTCCTGGTCAGCTGCGCGCTGTGTCTGTGCAACAGCTTCTACTTCGGGTTCATCAACACGGTGTTCCTCATCGTGTTCGGACTCGTGTTCTCATGGGAAGGCGCCCCGGCCGGGCACGCGCGCAAAACGTTCGGCACGCGGCTGAGGACCTCGGCGCGGCGGTTCGGCACGCTCGCACTCATATATGTGGGCGCACTCGGCGTGTCCTCTATCGGCTTTGTTCCCGGCGTGCTCGCACTGCTCGGCGCCGACCGCGCGCAGGTCGCCACGACGTTCGCGCTCATGCCGTCGGAGTCGTTTCTGTCGATCGTCCCCGAGGCGCTGTTCGCGAAGGGCGGGTCGTATTTCGCGAACGAGGTGCAGACCTTCGCGTTTCCCCTCGCCATCGCGTTCGCCTGCTGCATCGACTACCGCAAAGTCGACTCGGCAACGCGACGCAAATCGCTCCTGGCTGCCCTGGCGCTCGTGGCATGGCTCGTTCCCGTTGCATCGAGCCTGATGAACGGCCTGTCCTACCCATCGAATCGCTGGTGTTACCTGGTGTGCTTCGCCGTAGCGTGGGCGTTTCCGTCGTGGATGGAAGCGCTCGCCGAACAGCGCCGCATCACGAAGGCGACCGTTGCGGGCGTCGGCATTGTGGCCGCCGTGTGCCTGGCGACGCGCGACCTGCGCACCGAGGGGATCGGCGCCGATTCGGGCTACGTGTTCACGGGGCTTGGAGGATCCGACATCGCACTCGTCATAGGCGGGCTGTTGTTCGTCGTGCTGTGGGCGCTGCTCGCGCGGGCGCAGGAGCGCGCGAAAGGCGGCGCGGTGAACGCGCACGGGGGCAACGAAGCCGCGCTTTCTTCGCGGCCGACGTTGGCAAACGACGGAGAAGCTGCCGGCAAGCTTTCTACGGCGCAGGTGCATGCAACCGAAAGCGGCACGGCGGATGCGTTCGCACCCGACGCCGCGAGCGCCGGCGTCGCTCCACGCGCGCCACATCCCAGGCGCACCATCCGCGCGCTCTCGGTCAGCGCGTTTACCGTCTTCCTCGCCTGTGAGCTGGTCGCTGCGCCGTTCGGCCCGTACGCCCTGGCTACCGGCTTCCGCGACAGCAACGGCTTCGAGCAAACGACCGCCTATCCAGACGCCAACGACCTCATGGCCGGCAGCGACGCCATCGCGCAGACTTACGCGCAGCTCCAGCCTTCGAGCGGCGAGTTCTACCGCATCGACGACGAGGAGACGGACGCGCTGGTCAAGCGCGGAACCCACGGGTTCAGCTACGAGAACCGCAGCTGGAGCCTGGGCGGCTACCCGACGAGCCTCTACAATTCGCTTTTGACCAAGTCGCTCAACCGCGCGCTCAAGTTCGACTACGACGTCACGTCCACATCGATTTCCGCTTCGCAGTACCGCGGGTTCGACCGGCGCCTGTTCCAGGAAATCGCCTGGGGCGTCGGATACAAGCTGAACATCGACGAGGCGACCAACCTGTACGGCCTCGAAGGCGCGCCGACATCTCCGGACGGTCTGCGTGCCGTCAACGAGGCGAGCGCCGACGCCCAGGCGTACCCACTGCGCTATGCGAGCGGCATCGACCTGTGGTACGACGCCGTTACGCCGCAAAGCTCCTGGTCGCAGCTCACGTACGCCGAACGAGACGCCGCGCTTCTGCAGACGGGCGCCGTTTCGGACGACGTTGCGAGCAAGCTGGGGCTGGCGACGGCGGAACCCGACATGTCGACCGTCACCGACGCCCCCCTCACGCCCGGCAACGTCACCCTGCAGGGGGCCACATACGAAGACGGCGTGCTGACCGTGCCCGACGAGGCGACCATCAGCATCGCCGTGGACCCCGAAAGCACACGGACGCCGGGCGAGTACCTGCTGACCGCCACGCTCGTGGAAGAGTCGAACGGCGGCTTCATCATCGACGTCAACGGAAACGCTTACCAGTCGTACGGATCGAGCAGCCAGTGGTCGTACCCGCAGACGACGTACTCGGCCTGCGTTCCCAACAACCCCACGACCATCACGGTAACGCTGACCGCCGGCACGTACGATCTGTCCGACGTGAAGCTGCAGTTTAGCTCATACGACAAGCTCGATGCATGGTACGCCGAGGCCAACCGTGTGAATGTGGAGGACCTGAACGTGGGTGCGAACAGCGTCTCAGGCGATGTGTATGCACCCGACAACGGCGTGATGGCGCTGTCGATTCCCTACGACGAGGGTTGGACCTGTACCATCGACGGCCAAACGGCGCAGACGTTCACGATCAACGGCGACATGACCGGCGTTGCCGTGTCGGCTGGGTCGCACCACCTGGAGCTGTCGTACCACCCGCGCGCGTTCGTGCGCGGCGCAACGGTGAGCGTCGTCTCGATTGCGATCGCCGCCGGCGCTGCCATCGCCCAAACCCGCCGCCGCAAAAGGAGCGCAGCGGCTAGCACAGCCCACGATTAGGCTGACAACCCCATCCGAACTGCATGCGGATATGCTATCCTTACCGCTGCGCGGGGCATGGCGCTGCGTTCGCCCGCACGGCGGATGCGTGCCATGCGCTTGCGGAGGAATGGCCGAGTGGTTGAAGGCGGCAGTCTTGAAAACTGTTGTGCCGCAAGGTACCGTGGGTTCGAATCCTACTTCCTCCGCCACGAAATGACGACGGCCCGGAATCTCTCCGGGCCGTCTTTTCATATAGATATGATTCTGCACGGCGCGACGTTCGGTAGCGCTGCGCGCCGTCAGAGCGCTCGTGCGTCAAGCTCCTCAAAACCGCAAGCCTGCGCCACATGGGGGCAATCACGCCGACCGCGCATCAATCGCTGCGCCACAGCAATCTACGCCGCAACTTCCGCACCGCCACAATCCGCACCGCGCGGCACCGCAGCATCGCCGCTTCCCGCGGGCGCTGCCCCTACTCCTCGCCTTCGTCGTCGGACGCGGCTTTGCGCTGGTCAAGCGGCTGGTACTGGCGCTTGTGCGTGAACGTCGTCTTGTACGCCGGACGGATGATGCGCTTGCCCGAGATGATTTCCTCGAACCGATGCGCCGCCCATCCCGACATGCGCGCGCACGCGAACAGCGGCGTGAACAGCTCCTCGGGGATGCCGATCATCGAGTACACGAAACCCGAGTACATGTCGATGTTCGCGCAGATGTCCTTCTTCGTGCCCTTCTCGCGCAGGATGACCTCGGGCGACAGACGCTCGATTGTCTCGAGCAGCTTGAACTCCGCCTCGTACTCGGTGCCTTCGGCCAGCTGGCGTGCGTAACGCTTGCACAGCACGGCGCGCGGGTCCGACTTCGTGTACACCGCGTGCCCCATGCCGTAGATGAGGCCGCTCTTATCGTACGCCTGCTTGTTGACGATCTTGGCCAGATAATCGGCCACCTCGTCCTCGTCTTCCCAGTTATTCACATTGCGCTTGATTTCGCGCTGCATGCCGAGGACCTGGTGATTCGCACCGCCGTGACGACGGCCCTTGAGCGAGCCGATGGCCGCCGCGTACGCGGAGTACGGGTCGGTGTCGGACGAGGACAGCACGCGCATCGTGAACGTCGAGTTGTTGCCGCCGCCGTGCTCGGCATGCAAGCACAGCATGATGTCGAGCATGCGCGCCTCGTCGGGCGTGAACTGGCGGTCGGGGCGCAGCATCGACAGGATGGTCTCGGCCGTGGACTGCCCCGGCACGTAGCGGTGCATAATCATCGAGTCGTTGTCGTAGCGCGACCGTTTGGCGTAGTACGTGAGCACCGAGATGCGCGGCAGCCGCGAGATGAGCGACACGGCCGTCGAAATCTCGTGGAACATGTCGCGGCTTTCGGCATCGGAATCGTAGGCATACAGCAGCAGCACCGAGCGCGCCAGCACGTTCATGATGTGCGGCGGCGTCTCGCGCATGATCATGGAAGCGGTGAAGCCGTCGGGCAGCTCGCGCCAGGCGCTCATCAGCTCGATGTACGCCTCGAGCTGCTCGCGCGTGGGCAGCTCGCCCATGAGCAGCAGATACGAGATTTCCTCGTACAGGAAGCGCCGGTCGGGGTCGGACGCTGCCGACAGCAGATCGTACAGGTCGTAGCCGCGGTACGTGAGCGAGCCCTCGTCGGCCACCTTCACGCCGTCGGACAGCACGTAGCCGTGCACGTTGGAGATGTTGGTCACGCCGGCGACCACGCCGCTGCCGTCCGCGTTGCGCAGGCCGCGCTTCACGTCGAAACGCTGGTAGTACGACGGGTCTATCGAGTTCACTTTGTTGAATTGGTCGTACAGCGCGAACTCGTTTTCCGCCTGGGCATACTTCTTGCGCATATGCTCGGTCGGTTTGTAATTGATGTTCATCGCCATGGGGCTGCTCCTTCGCAAACGCGCGCGACGGGTCTGGAAATCGCGCGCATGGTGCCGCCTATTATCCTACGAAACCCGCGGCTGGCGAACCCGGGCGCCCAGTGTTGCGAGAGTTGTTACAAAACCTGCTGCTGGGCTTAACGCCAAACTTGCAGGAACGCGAGGCTTCGATTCCGACGGAGACCGCTGCGCTTGCGTTCCGGGCGCCGTCGACCCCGACCCTGTGCTGCGCGTCGAGCGCCCGAGCGAGACAGCGCAAAGTTGACCTGGTGCGCGCCTCCCTGTGGCATATTCGCTGTGCGGAGCGCGGCCTGCGCAACGCGAGTTCCAGAGCGAGTACCGAGCGCCGCGGAGATGGCATCCGGCGCAATCCGCGCGCTCGGCTAATCGCCCGAGTTTGAACGTTCCATGATGAACGTTACTGGGGTTTGACAGCATCGGCGTCCCATGTTTTAATAATCGAGCTGTTTTGAAATGCGCCGTTACCTCAGCTGGATAGAGGGACTGACTACGAATCAGTATGCCGAGGGTTCGAATCCCCCACGGCGCACCACTGAAACCGCAAGCCGTACGCCTTCGGGTGTGCGGCTTTTTCTTTTCTCTGCACCGCTTATCCCGCCGCAGACCGAGCACGATGCTCCCGCCACCCTCCGACGGCCTCCCATCAAATCGGACGGGATGTAAGCCGTCTGACCTGCGGCGTCAAGAGTTTGCAGGGTACACGTTCTGGCCTATAACCCAATCCTTCGCCAGGCAACAGAAAAGGCGCCGGGGCGCCTCTTGCGATCAGTTGAATTGTTTTGATACGCGCCACTACCCGCGCGCGTTTTTGCTCGCGTCGGCGCAACGCCTGAGCCTCTCGGGACACTGACGTGGAGCTACCCGAAACGTCGGCACCGGGCGATCGCCCGATTGCCATTCGCCCACGCCGAAACCCCCAGGCACGGCATGCACCAGCACATAAACAACCGCCCGATGCGCCGCCCGCCTGCGCAGCCGCTACTGCGCGGTGCGCTCCGACCCGCGCTTGAGCAGCGTCGAGATAAGCTGCCCGCCCGGGACGCCGGCCTCGTAGGCGTCGACGAGGTCTTGGATGACGATGCTGTCCAAGCAGGCATCGAACAGCTCGTCGATCACCCCGCAAATCTTCAGAACCTCGATCGTTTCATCCGTCGCGTCCTCGGGGGCGTCAACCTCGTTACGCTGCGTGCGCTTGAGTCCCTGCTCGAACGCGTCAAGAATCTGGCCGACCGTGATCTCGCTCGCCGGCTTGGCAAGCGAGTAGCCGCCGTTCTTGCCCGGATGCGCTTTTATCAGGTCCGCCTTGCGCAGGCGCAACGCCAGCTGAATCAGATAGTCACGCGGTATTGACACGTTTTCCGATATCTCGCGCGAGGAACATACTCGGTTGGACACGGCAAGATACACAACCGTCCGAATGCCATACTCTGCCGAGGCTTTGAGCTTCATTTCGTTCCCCAATTCTCGAGATGACGGTACGAAAGTACATTGCTCCTATCATGACACAGCAAGTTCACGTGCTGTGTCAATTCTTCAACTCCACGCCATATCAACGCATTTACCAGCGCTTATTCAAATGAACTTTGGTCGACGTTTACCGCGTTGATCAACGAACCATACAACCAAGCGCATTGGAGCGTACGAAACAGATTCGATTACGATGGCGTATATCGTCGGAGACGTTGCCCCTTTCGACGCACGTCTAGACCGCTTCCAAAACCCTGTGCCATAGCTTTTCGCATCCGCGTACTCAGTGAAGGATGCATTGCCGCAATAAGCGCCGCGGCCATTCACGCAGCACATCTGGAATCGGTGCCGCAATTGCTCGAACGACTCTTCCAGTGCCATCTATGTTGTCGAAATAGGTGCACATCGATGCGATGCTGCGCAACCGCCACTTGCAGCTTCGGCGCAGCCGACCTCATGCGCGCTTCTCGTTCTTGCACCGACTGTCCAAATACATGCTTTACGATAGTAGAGTGCGTTTGGACGCATTCCCCATCAGGCATCATGCTGGTGCGGATGCCTTTCAGACAATGCCCGTGCCAGGAAGCCGCGCGGGAACGCCCCAGCGCAACGCGTCACCCCGGTGGGTGCGCGACCGCGTCCGCTGCGGCCGCGCTTCAAGAGAGGAGCAACTTCAATGGTCTACACGGCGGAAGTGGAGCACATGTGCCCGATCGCGCAAGGCGCGAACCACGGGCCCGCTCCCATTCCCGAAGAGGGTCGGTGGGTGAAAGCCCGCGAGGTCAAAGACATCAGCGGCCTCACGCACGGCGTTGGCTGGTGCGCCCCGCAGCAAGGATGCTGCAAGCTCACCCTCAACGTGAAGGACGGCATCATCGAGGAATGTCTGATCGAAACCGTCGGATGCTCGGGCATGACCCAGTCGGCCGCCATGGCTTCGGAGATTCTGCCGGGCAAGACGATTCTCGAAGCGCTCAACACCGACCTTGTCTGCGACGCCATCAACACCGCCATGCGCGAGCTGTTCCTGCAGATCGTCTACGGCCGTTCGCAGACCGCCTTCTCCGAAAACGGCCTGCCCGTCGGCTCGGGCCTGGAAGACCTGGGCAAGGGGCTGCGTTCCATGGTGGGCACCATGTACGGCACCAAGGCCAAAGGCCCGCGCTATCTTGAGCTGACCGAAGGCTACGTCACCAAGCTCGCGCTTGACGAGAACAGCGAGATCATCGGCTACGAGTACGTCAACTTCGGCAAGATGATGGACGCGATCAAGCAGGGCACCGACGCCAACGAGGCGCTGGCGGCCGCAACCGGCACGGCGGGACGCTACGCCGATGCCGCCACCTACGTCGACCCGCGCGAAGAGTAAGGAGCAGCTGAAAATGGCATTGTTCGAAAACTACGAGCGCCGCGTCGACCACATCACCAGCGTCATTGCGGAATACGGTCTGGATTCGGTGGAGGCGTGCCGCGACCTGTGCAAAGAGCACGGGTTCGACCCCTACGAAATCGTCAAGGGCGTGCAGTCGATCTGCTTCGAGGACGCCGCCTGGGCGTACTGCGTCGGCTGCGCCATCGCCTTGAAGAGCAACGTCGCCAACGCGGCCGAGGCAGCCGAGAAGATCGGCATCGGCCTTCAGGCGTTCTGCACGCCGGGCAGCGTCGCCGACGACCGCAAGGTGGGCCTAGGCCACGGCAACCTGGGCGCCATGCTGCTGCGCGAGGAGACGAAGTGCTTCGCGTTTCTGGCCGGGCATGAGAGCTTCGCCGCGGCCGAAGGCGCCATCGGCATCGTGCGCAACGCCAACAAGGCGCGCCGCGAACCGCTGCGCGTGATCCTCAACGGCCTGGGCAAGGACGCCGCGCAGATCATCTCGCGTTTCAACGGGTTCACGTACGTGCAGACGCGCTTCCACTACGATACCGGCGAGCTGGAAATCGTGCAGGAGCGCGCGTACTCCAACGGCGAGCGCAGCGAGGTGCGCTGCTACGGCGCCGACGACGTGCGCGAAGGCGTCGCCATCATGTGGAAGGAGAACGTCGACGTGTCGATCACCGGCAACTCGACGAACCCCACCCGCTTCCAGCACCCGGTGGCGGGCACGTACAAGAAGGAGTGCTTCGAGCGCGGCAAGAAGTACTTCAGCGTGGCGTCGGGCGGCGGCACGGGCCGCACGCTGCATCCCGACAACATGGCCGCCGGCCCCGCCAGCTACGGCATGACCGACACCATGGGCCGCATGCACTCCGACGCGCAGTTCGCGGGCTCGTCGAGCGTTCCCGCGCATGTTGAGATGATGGGCTACATCGGCATGGGTAATAACCCGATGGTGGGCGCGACCGTCGCCTGCGCCGTCGCCGTGGCCGAGGCCCTCGGCGAAGCGGAATAACGCTGACTCAAAGCGGGGCGGCTCCGGGAAACGTGTCCCGCAGCCGCCCCGCAGGTTTTTCCGCCTGATGGGCGCATCGCCTGCAAGCGCATTGCCTGCAAGCTGCCCAGAACATGCGCCGAGCGTCTCAAGGTCGGACGGGCGCATTGCTTGCAAAAGCACCGCATGCAAGCGTTCCGCCCTCCCGAAACGCACGAAGCGGATGCCAGGTTTCTGCCCGGCATCCGCTTCTTCGTTCACGCGAGAGAATTTCGCAACGGAAGCAGCGCACGGGGCGCTGCCCCGCCCCATCTATTCGTAGCGCTCGTCGAACACGCGCTTGGTCTTCTTCTCGCTGCGTGGCAGCACGCCCAGCTCGACCACCTTCACGAGCGGCGTGAATCCGATCTTGCTCTTGACCTCGCGCGCGACGGTGTCGGCCATCTCCAGGAAGTCGACGGTGCCGTTCGTCTCCACGTAGATGCGCATGGTGTCGCGGCCCTCGAGGTGCGAGATGTGAATCTGGTATTCGCTCGACAGCTCGGGGAACTCCTGCAGCACCTCTTCGATCTGCTTCGGGAACACGTTGACGCCCTTGATCTTCATCATGTCGTCGCTGCGGCCTTGGATGGTGCCCAGGCGCGGGAACTTGCTGCCGCAGGCGCATTCGCCGGGGATGATGCGGGCGATGTCGTGCGTGCGGAAGCGGATGAGCGGAGCGCCCTCCTTCACGAGCGTGGTGATGCAGATTTCTCCGGTCTCGCCGTCGGGCAGCACCTCGCCGGTGACCGGGTCGAGGATCTCCAGATAGATGTAGTCGTCCCAGTAGTGCATGCCGCAGTCGTAATCGCAGCTGATGCCGATGCCCGGGCCGTAGATCTCGGTCAGGCCGTAGATGTCGTAGATCTGGATGCCCAGCTCGTTCTTGATGCGATTGCGCATCTTGTCGCCCCAGCGCTCAGAGCCGATGACGCCCTTCTTCAGGTTGATCTTGTCGCGGATGCCGCGCTTCTCGATTTCCTCGGCGAGCAGCAGCGCATATGACGACGTGGCGCACAGCACGGTCGACTGCATGTCCTGCATGAACTTGAGCTGCTTTTCGGTGTTGCCCGGACCCATGGGAATGGCCATGGCGCCCAGCCGCTCGACGCCGGCTTGGAAGCCGATGCCCGCCGTCCACAGACCGTAGCCCGGGGTGATCTGCACGCGGTCCTGGGGCGTGACGCCCGCCATCTCGAAGCAGCGCGCGAACTGGATGGCCCAGTCGTCGACGTCCTTCTGGGTGTAGGGGATGATGACCGGGGTGCCCGTCGTGCCCGAGGACGAGTGGATGCGCACGATCTTCTCGTCGGGAACCGCCGCAAGCCCCAGCGGATACGCCGCGCGCAGGTCGGCTTTCTCCGTGAAGGGCAGCGCCTCGAAATCCGCCTGGGTGGTCACGTCGGTCAGGTCGATGCCGTCGAACTTCTTCGCGTAGAACGGCGAGTCCTCTTTCAGCGTCGCGAACTTGGTCTTGAGCTTCGCGAACTGGTCTTCGTTCAGTTGCATGCCGTGGATATCCTTTCCAATAACGCGCTGCGCTCGTATCCATGCTCGGACGAGCACGGAGCCAGTCAGAGCCGGGTTGCGACACGGCCGCGGTGCCGTGCACGCCGCCGCGCTTCTCTGCCCTGTGCCCAGTATCGCCCACCTGCGGGCGAACGTGCGCAAGAATTACGCGGAACGCTCCGCCGCCAGCGCCACGTCGATCGCGTGGTCGTTGAGCTCAACGAAGCGGGGCTTCACGCACGCCGCGACCGCTCGGCGCAGGTCATCGACGGAAAGCGGCAGGTAGCCGCGCGCGACGGCGCTCGCCAGAAGCACGATGTTGAGCGCCTTGCGGTTGCCCACCGCGGCAAGCAGGCGCTCGTCGTCGATGATGGTCAGCTGGTCGGGTCGGTCGGCGAATGCCTCGGCGAGCTGCGCCACCATGCGCGCGCCTTCGTACGGATCGGTCGAAAGCGCCGCCGTGACCGGCTGGATCGCCGTGCGCGCCGTGACGAGCGAGCCCGCCGGCGCCAGGTACGGCAGCACGCGCGCGGCCTCGGCCGGTTCGAACGCGATGATCAGGTCGGCCGACGCGTGCGCGAGCAGCGGCGCGTAGACCTCTTCGCCGTCGTTTCCCATGCGCACGTGGGACACGACGCTGCCGCCGCGCTGGGCCATGCCGATGGTCTCTGCGGTGCGCACCTGCCAGCCGCGCTCCTGCGCCGCCTGGGCCAGCACCTTCGCGGCCAGCACCGTGCCCTGGCCGCCCACGCCGGTAATCAGGATGTTAAGCATGAGCGCCTCCTTCCTTCGCCGCGTCCGACTTCGCACCCGCAGCCTCGGCGGCCGGCACGATCACCGAGAACGGGCACACGTCCACGCACAGCCCGCAGCCGTTGCACAGGCTGGCGTCGACGAACGCCGTGCCGCGCTTGCCGCTCTTCGGGCCCGGCGCCGCGGGGTCGAACCCGATGCCCGGGCAGCCGATTTCGGTGATGCAGCGCTTGCAGCCGGTGCAGAGCTCGTGGTCGATTTCGACCGGCGCCTGCGGGCGGACGAGCTGGATGCAGGGCGACTCGAACAGCACCGCAGACGGCCCTTCGTAGAAAATAGCCTCGTGAGCAGCGGCGATGGCGGCATCCAAATCGAGCGGGTCGGCGTGCACGATCTTCTTGAAGTTGCAGGCGGCGAGCACCGCCTCGATGGAGATCGGCTCGTTCTTCGGGCCCATCAGCGTCACGCCCGTGCCCGGATGGGGCTGCGCGCCGGTCATCGCGGTCGTCGCGTTGTCGAGCACCACGACGGTGATGTCATGGCCGTTGTACGCCGCGTTGGCGATGCCGGTCATGCCGCTCGCGAAGAACGTCGAGTCGCCCACATACGCGATGACCTTGCGGCCGGGCTCGACGACCGAGAATCCCTGCGCCTGCGTGATGCCCGCGCCCATGCACAGGCACGTGTCCACCGCGTCGAGCGGCTGCGCGTTGCCCAGCGTGTAGCAGCCGATGTCGCCGCAGAGAACCGCCGGCGTCTTGCCGAGTGCGCGTTTGATCGCGTAGAAGCTCCCGCGATGCGGGCAGCCCGGGCACAGCACGGGGGGCCGGGCCGGCAGCTGCGCATCCTGCGGCAGCGCAACAGGCGCGACTCCGTCGTCCGCGGCAAGCGCCTCCTCCAATCCGAAGAAGCGCACGAGGCGCGCCGCGATGTCGTCGACGTCGTTCTCGCCGCGGTCGCGCGTGTCGCCGGACTCCTTTCCCAGCACGTCGTACGCCAGATGGCGGCGGCCCGCCGCCAGCGTCAGCGCATCCTCGAGCACGGAGTCGAGCTCCTCGAACACGATGACGCGCTCGAGCCCCTGCGCGAACCGCGCCGCCTCGTCCTCGGGGAACGGGTACGGCGTGCCCACCTGCCAGAACCGGTACGCCGGCACCTTCGCGCCGCAGGCTGCGGCGCGCGCCTCGACCAGGCGCAGCGCCTCAAGCGTGTACGCCGCCGAGATGCCGCCAGCGACGATGCCCAGCTGCGCCGCGACCGCGTCGGGAGCGGAGAGCGGGGCGAGCCCGGGGCCGTAGAGCGGGTTGAACGCGGCGAAGACCGTGTCGCTCGCGTAATCACGCGCTATCTGCGGCAGACGCTCGTTGATTTCCCCGTGAGCCTCGTAGGCG
Source organism: uncultured Eggerthellaceae bacterium (assembly GCA_903789375.1). GTDB lineage: Bacteria > Actinomycetota > Coriobacteriia > Coriobacteriales > Eggerthellaceae > CAIFEB01. The sequence continues at coordinate 172,924 of CAIFEB010000002.1, forward strand.
CGGCGCGGGAAGATGACCCAGTGGCTCGGGTCGCGCACGAACCCGCCGTCGATGAGGTCACGCGCTCGGGTGCGGTCGGCGATGTCGAAGAACGCCGAGGCATGGTCGACGCGCGTCGTCGGGCGCACGATGACCGGCGTGCGGTAGCGCTCGGACAGCTCGAACGCCGCTTTGACCATGGCGAACGCCTGGTCGGGCGTCGAAGGGTCGAGCACCGGCACTTTGGAGAACGAACCGAACCGGCGCGTGTCCTGCTCAGTCTGCGACGAAATGGGACCGGGGTCGTCGGCTACGATGAGGACGAGACCGCCCTTCACGCCGACGTAGTTCAGGCACATGAGCGGATCGCTCGCCACATTGAGTCCCATCTGCTTGCACGTGTACAGACAGCGCGCACCAGCGTACGATGCGCCGCCGAGCAGCTCGAGCGCCGCCTTCTCGTTGGTCGACCACTCCACGTGCACGCCCTCGGCGCGACCCGCCGCGCGCTCCTTGGCCACCATCTCAACGATCTCGGACGATGGCGTTCCCGGGTAGCCCGCGACCACGCGGACGCCGGCTTCAAGCGCAGCGTGTGCGATGGCCTCGTTCCCCATCAGCAGTTTTTTCGTCATGCAAGTTCCCGTCTCTACCGCTTGCCCCCACCATGGCGCTGCAAAGATGCAACGGGCCCGAACGCGTCCGCGCCCGGGCCCGAAGGCTCTTCCTTACGCTTCCGCCATGGCTTTCTTGAAGTCGATGATCTTCTGACGCTGCGCGTCATCGCCCGTGCCGAGCATCTGCACGGCCAGGATGGCTGCGTTCTTCGCGCCGTTGATGGCCACCGTCGCCACCGGCACGCCGGAGGGCATCTGCACCATGGAGAGCAGCGAATCCAGCCCACCCAGGTCAGACGTCTTCATCGGCACGCAGATGACCGGGTCGGGCGTGTACGCTGCCACAACGCCGCCGAGGTGGGCCGCCTTGCCCGCCGCCGCGATGATCACCTTGATGCCGCGCTCGTGCGCCGTGGTGGCCCACTTCTGCACCTCGAGCGGCTTGCGATGGGCGCTCGCGATCTTCAGCTCGTACGGGATGCCGAATTCCTCGAGCTGCTTGGTGCACGCCTCCATCGTGGGCAAATCAGATTTCGAACCAAGAATCACGCCGACCAGCGGTGTTTGCTCTGCCATGCGTATGCCTCCTGTCGATAGCATGAGCGACGCAAGTTGGCCGCTTGCGTCGTCAAAAGGTACGCACCGATTATAGGCGAGCAGGGGGCTGCGCGACGTCCGTGCGCGCCGTTGGCACGCTATCGAACAACAAAAAAGCCCGCCTGACGGCGGGCTTTGCAGATTCATGGTGGTCAGGGGGGGACTTGAACCCTCGGCACGCGGATTTTCAGTCCACTGCTCTACCAACTGAGCTACCTGACCAACAAGCGCTTGACGCGAGTAGACATTCTACTTGGACGGCCGGCTGCGGTCAACCGCTATCCATGGTTTCTTCTCAAACCGGAAAGGCATCTGCACAGCGCTCCGCCGCCTTACGACTCGGCGCGAACGGCCGCCGCCTTGCGCATGCTCGCCTCAAGACCAGCATCGGGGTCGGCCATCGCGCAGCCAGCGCCGAACAGCAGCTCGCGCTCGTCCTTGGGCAGCACCGAACGCGCCTGATCGCGCAGGTTGTTCACGCCGATGAAGAACTGACGCATCATCACGACGGCCAGATAGCGCCCGCGCGGCGTCAGCGTAATCTCCTCGTCGTTGTCCACGTCGAACGCCCCGGCGAGCTTCATGAACGCCATCTCGACGGGCAGGCCGTCCTCCACGCTCATGCCGAAATCCTGCTTGAAGCGCTTCTTGTCCAGACGCAGACCGAACGTCTGCATGAGGAACCGGTAGCGCATGCGGTCGTGCAGGTTGAACTCGGTCTTGCCCATAATCGACATGTGGCCGGACTCGATGGCGTCGTGGTACTGGCTGAGCGAGAACGTGTTCACGTACAGGCTGTTGCCCAGGTAGGTGATGCCGCCGCTGCCGATGGCCGGGTACTCCTCGTACTGAACGACGTACTCGTCGATCATGCCGGTTTCGTTATCTTTGACCTGCAGGTTCTCGATTGGCGCCGCGTGCTTGCCCTGCGGTGCGCGCGCGGGCTCCTCGCCCGCCGCCGGCGTGATGCGGTTGTACGTCCATGCGCTGCTGCGGCTGAACAGCGGGTCGTCGCCGCCGGCCAGGATCTCGTCCACGATCTGGTAGTAGCGCTGCTCGCGGTCGTAGCTCACGCGGCCCACCGTGCGCGCCATCGACTTCTCCACCGCCGGCGACGCCATGAGCGGGTAGAACGTCGTCTGCGTGGCACCCGTCTCCACGATGCGCTCGATGTCGCGGATCAGCATGTCCTCGGTCTGCGCCGGGAAGTTGAAGATCATGTCCACGTTCATCGAGATGAAGTACGGCACCGCCTCCTGCACGCGCGCGACGATCTCGTCGCCGCTGCCGTACTTGTCGTAGCGGTCCATCTGCTTGAGCAGGCCGTCGTCGAAGCTCTGCACACCGACCGACAGGCGCTGCACGCGCCCCTTCAGCTTGTCCAGATACTCCGGAATCAAGTGGTTGGGATTGGTCTCGCTCGACACTTCTTTGATGGAGAACAGGTCGCGGGCGAGGTCGATGGTCTCGCACAGCTCGTCGATCATGATGGTCGGCGTTCCGCCTCCCACGTACAGGCTGTCGAAGTCGTAGCCCAGGTCCTTGAGCATGCGCATTTCCTTGCGCAGGCTGTCGAAATACGCGCGGGTGCGGTCTTCGCGGAACGGGAAGCGGTTGAAGCTGCAGTAGGGACAGAGCCTTTCGCAGAACGGCACGTGGGCGTACAGCATGTAGCGTTTGCCCGGTTCAGCCGCGGGCACATGCGTGTCTGTGGTCGGATTGATCTTCAGATAATCTTTCGTAGCCTCGCGCACCACCGCGCTCAGCAGCCGTTCTGTCAGCATGGGCTCTGTCCACCGCTCCTTTGAAACCTAGGCGCGAGGGTGTTGCGCCCGGGCGCCGATATCGGTACGGAATTGCTTTCCTTCGAAGTCGATGAGGTCGCATGCCTGGTACGCGCGCTCACGTGCCTGCTCGAACGTGTCGCCCAGAGCCGTGACGTCGAGCACACGCCCGCCTGCCGTCACCAAACGGCCTTCCGCATCGATCGCCGTTCCCGCATGGAACACGACGACATCGGGAAGGGCGTTCGCCTCATCCACGCCGGTGATGACCTTTCCCTTTTCGTACGCGCGCGGATAGCCACCGCTTGCGAGCACGACGGTCACCGCCCATTTGTCGGACCAAGCCAGCTCGATGTCGTCTGGACGTCCTTCGGCTATCGCCATCATGACGTCCACCAGATCCGACTCAAGCCGCGCCAGCACGACCTGCGTTTCCGGGTCTCCGAAGCGGGCATTGTACTCCAGAACCTTGGGGCCTGCCGGCGTAAGCATGAAACCTCCGTACAGCACCCCGCGATAATCATGGTCGAACTCCTCCGCGGTGGCCGCGGCGGCGGTCTTCATGACCTTTTGCATGCTGGCCAGCTCGTCGGCGGTGACGATGGGGACCGGCGAGTACGCTCCCATGCCACCGGTGTTGGGACCTTTGTCGCCGTCGTAGGCGCGCTTGTGATCCTGGGCCGTGGCCATGCAGAGCGCACGCCCCGCCGACACGAATGCGAGCAGCGAGCACTCGGGGCCGGTCAGGCACTCCTCGATGACGACCGTCGCGCCCGCTTTGCCGAATGCCCCGTCAAAGCACGAGGTCACCGCCTCGTGCGCCGCCTCCACCGTGTCGGCCACGACGACGCCCTTGCCGGCAGCCAAGCCGTCGGCCTTCACGACGATCGGCGCGCCCATGCGGTCGATGTACGCGTGAGCCTCTGCTTCGTCGGACGTGCTCAGGTAGTCCGCCGTGGGGATGCCGTGGCGGCGCATGAACTCCTTGCAGAAGGTCTTGCTGCCCTCGAGCTGCGCGCCCTGCGCATCCGGGCCGAACACCGCGATGCCGGCCGCGCGCAGTATGTCCGCCACGCCGGCGACAAGCGGGGCCTCGGGGCCGATGACGACAAGTTCGACCGCATGCTCCTTGCAGAACGCGGCGATAGCGTCGCCGTCGAGGGCGTCAAGGTCAGACACGTTCTGCGCGATGGCCGCCGTGCCGCCGTTTCCCGGCGCGACGTACAGCTTGTCCGTGCGCGGCGATTTGGCCAATGCCCAGGCGAGCGCGTGCTCGCGTCCGCCGCTGCCCAACACCAGAATGTTCACGGTCGTTCCTTTCCCCCGAACTCGGAGCGTCCTGCGCTCCGCTTGACTACTGAATCGCGTTCGACCGACGATGGCGCACCCGGTCGAGAGCACCGGTGCCGCCGCGCACTGGCGCCGGCGCGCGCAGCTTGCATGGGTGCGACTCGCGCGCCGATAACCCGCTCGGGCCAGCGCGCTCCGCTTCCTTACGAAAACGCGGGGCGAAGGATTCCCCTGCCCCGCGTTCGCTTCGTTCTGTTAATTCTCGTCGCGGTACCAGTCGCGGAAGATCGTCTGGTCGCGGTCGGCGCCGACGGCGACGATGCTGATGCGGCCGCCGGTCAGCTCCTCAAGGCGCTTCACGTAGCGCTGCGCGTTCTCCGGCAGCTCCTCAAACGTGCGGCATCCGCTGATGTCGACGCCCTTCCAACCGGGCAGCTCCTCGTACACCGGCTTCGCGTGGAACAGCACGCTCTGCTGCTGCGGGAAGTACTCGTAGCGTTCGCCGTCGCACTCGTAGGCGACGCACACCTTGATGGTGTCGAACACGCTCAGCACGTCGAGCTTCGTGAGCGCGATGTCGGTGAGGCCGTTCACTTCGACGGCGTAGCGTCCGACGACGGCGTCGAACCATCCGCAGCGGCGCTTGCGGCCGGTCGTCACGCCGTATTCGTGGCCAACCGAGCACAGCGTCTCGCCGACCTCGGCCTCTTCGCCCACGCCGCCGTCCTCGGCGAAATGCTGCTCGGTCGGGAAGGGGCCGCCGCCGACGCGGGTGGCGTAGGCCTTCTCGATGCCGAGCACGCGGTCGATGCGCTTGGGACCGATGCCCGTGCCGGTGATGGCGCCGCCGGCGCAGCACGACGAGGACGTGACGTACGGATAGGTGCCGTGGTCGATGTCGAGCAGCGTGCCCTGCGCGCCCTCGAACAGGATGGACTTGCCTTCGCGCACGGCCGCGTTGAGCAGCTCCGTCGTCTCGTCGATGTAGGGGCGCAGGATGCGCGCGTACGGCAGGTACTCCTCGCAGATTTCCTCCACGGTGTAGGTGTGCAGCCCGTAGATCTTCTGCAGGATGGGATTCTTCTGGGACAGCGCCGTCTTCACCTTCAGGCGGAAGATCTTCTCGTCCAGCAGGTCCTGCATGCGGATGCCTTTGCGGGCGATCTTGTCCTGGTAGCACGGGCCGATGCCACGCTTGGTCGTGCCGATTTTGTTGGCGCCGAGGCTCTTCTCATCAGCGCCGTCGAGGTCCTTGTGGTACGGCATGATGATGTGCGCGTCGGCGGAAATCTTCAGGTTGCTGCAGTCGATGCCCTCGGCCGAGAGCATCGCCATCTCCTTGATGAGCACGCCCGGGTCCACTACGACGCCGTTGCCGATGACAGGGACGACATCGTCGTACATGACGCCCGACGGCATCAGGTGCAAGGCGAGTTTCGTGTCGCCATGGACAACCGTGTGTCCTGCGTTGTTGCCACCCTGGAACCGCACGACGTAATCGTAGTCATGCGCGATCAGATCGGTGATCTTGCCCTTGCCCTCGTCGCCCCACTGGGCGCCGACCAGAACCGTGTTGATCATAGATTCGCATCCTTCCGACCCCGAGCAACGCTCGGCGAAAAGGGCGGGCGCAGACCCGCCGTGCCTGTCCCTTGGCGCCCCGCCGTCCTGACGAGGCCTGGGAGACCGATTATATTACAGTTGCACAGCGCCCCCCGGCGTGCGGACGCGCGCGCATGGAGTCTCCCGTTTCGCCATGGGCATCACTGCCGGGTCTGCCGCGCGAGCGTGTCAGCGGGCATTGCCCCACACAGCCGCGTGAGCGCCACGGCTGGCATTACCCCGCGCAATCACGCGAGCGCGACGGCAGGTATTACCCCGCGTAGCCGCCGCCCACGCGCGACTCGTCCGCGTAGTCCATGAACTTCGTGTACTCGGGGTTGAACGCAAGCGTGATGTCGCGGGTCGGGCCGTTGCGGTGCTTGGCCACGATGAGCTGGGCGGTTCCCATGTCGGGACGGTCGTCCTGCTCGGCCTCGATCTCGTCCATGCTGCGGTCGATGAACATGACGATGTCGGCGTCCTGCTCGATGGAGCCGGATTCGCGCAGGTCGGAGAGCATCGGGCGCTTCTTGCCGCGCATCTCGATCTGACGCGACAGCTGGGACAGCGCGATGACCGGCATGTCCATCTCCTTGGCGAGAATCTTCAGGCCGCGCGAGATCTCGCCGACCTCGACGGCGCGGTTGCCATCGCGGCGGGTCTGCGGCGGTTGCATCAGCTGCAGGTAGTCGACGATGATCATGCCCTTGCCGGTGGCGGCGCGCAGCTCGCGACGCGCCTTCGCGCGCGCTTCCAGAATCGACAGTCCCGGCGAGTCGTCGATGCACAGGTCGATCTTCGACAGGCGGTTGGACGCGTCGGCGATTTCGAGCCAGTCGGCGTCGGTGATGAAGCCGCCGCGGATCTTCTGCAGGCTCACGCGCGCCTCGGAACACAGGATGCGCTGCACGAGCTGGCCCGCGCTCATTTCCAGCGAGAAGAAGGCGACGGACGCGCCCGCCTTGGCGGCATTCGTCGCCAGGTTCAGCGCAAACGACGTCTTGCCGACGCCAGGGCGCGCGGCCAGGATGATCAGGTCGCCGCCGCGGAATCCGTGGAACAGGTCGTCGACGTCCTTGAATCCCGACGGCACGCCGGCCATGTGAGACTGCTGTTCGGCCAGCGCCGTGATCTCCTCGAACGCCTCGGTGAGCAGCGTGTCCATCTTCTTGAACGACGACGACACGCGCTGCTCGGTAACCTGGAACAGCGTGTGCTCGGCTTCGTCCACCACTTCGTCCAGGTTGTCGGGCGCGTTGTAGGCCAGCGCGGAAATCTGCGCGGACGCGTAGATGAGGTCGCGCAAAATAGCGCAGCGCTTGACGATGTCGGCGTGGTTTTGCCAGTTGGTCAGGGCAAACGTATTCTCCGCCAGCTCGATGATGTAGGATTGCCCGCCGACGGCGTCAAGCTGGCCGTTGGCGCGCAGCGTGTCGGCGAGCGAAATCTGGTCGACGGGGATGCGCCGCGCGTTCAGATCGCAGATGGCCTCGAAGATGATGCGGTGGGCCGGCCGGTAGAAGTTCTCCGGCTTCAGCTTGATCAGGATCTCCTCGAGCGCGTCGGGGGAGAGCATGCACGCCGCCAGAACCGATTGCTCCGCTTCGATGTTCTGGGGAATCTGCTTGTTCGCCGGCACCGGCGCCTCGGACCGTCCCCGATTGTCGTTGAAGCGATCGTTTCCCGCCATAGATCGTCCTCCCTGCGGCTTCATGCTCGATGGTTTCCATGTGCGTGCGGTTTATCGCCGTACGCAAAAGCCCTCCCCGCCCGAGTGCGGGCGAAGAGGGCTGATTGAGCAGATCTGTTGCGCGCTGTTATTCGGCGTCGGCGGTCTGCTCGGCTTCGGACTCCGCGGCCTGCTCGGCCTCGATCTCCTCGGCGACGGCGACTTCGGGAGCCTCGGCCGGAGCCTCGACGTCCACGACGTTCAGCTTGACGGTCGCCTTGATGTCGCGGTACAGGTCGATGTCGATCTCGTGCTCGCCCGTGGTCTTCACGGCCTTGCGGATCTCGATACGACGGCGGTCAACCTCGACTTCCTTCTGCTCCTTGATCGCATCGGCGATCATCTGAGCGGTGACGGAGCCGAACAGCTGGCCTTCGTCGCCCACCTTCGCGGCGATGGTGATGACCTGGCCGTCGAGCTTGCTCTTTAGGTCGTTGGCATTGCCGATGCGCACTTCCTCGCGCTTGGCGATGTTCTTGCGACGCTGTTCGAGCTGCTTGAGGTTGCCCTTGGTCGCCAGGATGGCGATGTGCTGCGGAAGGAGGTAGTTGTTCGCGAAACCGCGCGCCACGTCGATGACGTCGCCTTCGCCGCCCTTCCCGCGCAGCTCTTCAAGAAGAATGACCTTCATGGTATGCCCCTCCTCTTAGCGGTTGCGACGGTCGCCGCGGCCGCTCACAGCGGGCACCGCGTAGGGCAGAAGAGCCATTTCGCGCGCACGCTTGATGGCCTGCGCGACGTCGCGCTGGTGCTGCACGCAGCAGCCGGTGACGCGGCGGGGCTTGATCTTCCCACGGTCGGTAACGTACTTACGCAGCATCTGCGTATCTTTGTAGTCGACGTACTCTGCCTTGTCCCTGCAGAACTGGCAGTACTTACGCCGAGGCTGCTTGGAATATTCAGCCATGTGAAGTACCTGCTTTCAACAATTTGACTAGAACGGAATGTCCTCGTCGTACACTGAGGACGTGGAGTCGATCTGCGGAGCGGACGTGCGCTGGGCCGCGTAGTTGGCGTTGCCGCCGGCGTACCCACCGTTGTTACCCGCGTAACCGGCGTTGTTGCCGCCGTTGTTGCGCGCGTAGTTGCCGCCGTAGTTCGAGCCCCCGCCTTGGTTGGAGGAATTCCGCGAAGACATGAACTCGAGGTCGTCGATGATCACTTCGATCTTGCTGCGCTTCTGACCATCGCGCTCCCACTGGCTCCAACGCAGCTTGCCCTCGATGGCCACCTTGGTGCCCTTCGTCAGGTACGGCTGAAGCTTTTCGGCGCGCGTGCCGAACATCGTGCAGTCGATGAAGTTCGGGTAGTCCTCCCACTCGCCCTGAGGATTGCGGCGACGGTCGTTGACCGCAACGCCGATGCCCAGAACCGACGTGCCACTCGCCGTGGAGCGCAGCTCGGCATCGCGGGTAAGGTTACCGGTTATGACGACTCGATTGATGCTCATGTCTATCCTCTTCCTGTGTTGCCGGGTTCAAAGAGCGAACGCGTTCGAACCCTCAGACGATTACTCGCGATCGGTGCGCTTGACGATCATGTGGCGAACCACGACGTCATTGATGCGCAGGACACGGTCCAGTTCGGCAACTTCGGCGGGATCGGCATGGAAGTCGACCAGGATGTAATCACCCTCGGTCAAATTGTTGATCTCGTAAGCGAGTTTGCGACGACCCCACTCCTCCACTTTGTCGAGGGTACCCTTGCCCTCAGTGATGGTGGTTTCGATACGCTTGGCAGCAGCCGCGCGCGACGCATCGTCGGCGCTCGGAGCCACGAAGTACAGCAATTCGTAAGCCTTCATCAGCTCACCTCCTCTGGTCATGACGGCCTCGGTCCGGTGGCGGTTGTCCGAGGCAGGAAAACAGCCTTTAGATATTAGCAAGTCGCTTCGCACGCCTCGCCGGTGACCGCGCAAGAACACGGTTTCACCACGCCGTTGCCCAGAAACCGCGCCGCCAGCTTCGCCCGGGGAGCGAGGGCGCAAGCACGGGCAATCGGCCCTGCGGGCGCACAGTGCGCTTGGGCGCCCTCAGACGCCCGCAAGGGACGCCTGAGCACGCCGGCTGGAGCACGCAACCACCTTCACCGTTCGCTTGCCAGCAAGGATAGCGGGGCAATCTATCACCGGAACCGTTGGAGCGTCACGGGAAATCCGCCGACGCGCCCGCTCTGCTGCCGCGTACCGCCAGAGAGCGCGCCCGCGCACGCCGCACCCAAACACCGCCGCGACCGCACCGGCACCTTACGGCAATCAAAGTGCCCGATCGGCGCATCAGCGTTCGAAATATTCCTGCCCGCCGATACGTCGCCGTGTGCACGAAGCTGGCGGACGCTCATATAAAACGACGCCTCTTGGATTCGCAAAAGCAAATCCAAGAGGCGTCGAACGCGAACGCAATATGTCAATGACCAGATCGACTATGCGAAACCTTACGACGTGGACTCACGGACCGCACCGGCGTCGCATCTCCTCATTTCGATCGCGAGATTTTCACTGCCGACAGCGCCGGCGGTGGCATCGCTCTTGCTATTTTTCTGCCGCAGGGTCTTCGCTATCGATACCAGCGGTTCGTTTACTACTTCTCAGCTGCAGTATCTTCGCCGCCAACGCCATTGGTACCGGCCGCACCATCGGCGCCAGTTTCTGCGACGTCCGCACCCGGCTCTTCGGCACCGCCTTCGGCCTCCGCCTGGTCGTCGCCTTCGGCACCCTTGTCCGCCTGCTCAGCCGCTGCGGCCTCCGCCTGCGCCTCGGCCTGCTCCTCTGCGAACGTCTTGGTGTTCGTGAGCGCCATGAAGTTGGGGGCTTTGCCGATGTAGGTCGGCTCGGCTTCGAACGTGTGCGTGCCGTCGTCAGCCACGTGATAGACGATGCCGATGGCATAGCCGTTCAGGTCGCCCGGAACGCCTCCTTCGGCGATCACCGCATCCACCGAGCCGTCGTCCAGGTCGACGTAGCCGTCGTAGCAGAAGCCGTACGCCTCGGCGCCGCGCTCGTCCTGCACCGTGTGCCGGGCGCGCGCATAGCATTCTTCAGGCTCCTCACCGGGTATTTCCTCGATGAACAGCTTGTCTTTGACCGCCGTCGCCGTGAACGGGTTGAACCCGCCGGCTTCCTCGAACTTGCCCTTCGCCTCGTCCAGGCAGAACACGAGCACGCGCTCGAGCACATCGGGCAGCTCGGGCGCATGGTCGAACTTGCCCTCCACGATTCTGTCAGCCATCTTCTACCTTCCCATCGTATCGACTATCAAACGTTTTCGATTGAATCAGCCGCACCATCTTCGCTTTGCGCCCATTATCGCAGATGCGCGCAGCGCCGCCGCAACAGTCCGGCAGGCAAACAAAAAGGGCTCCCTTGCGGGAGCCCTTTCGCATTTCAAACTGGCGGAGGAGGAGGGATTCGAACCCTCGTTACCGGGGATACCGGTAAAACGGTTTTCGAGACCGCCGCATTCAACCACTCTGCCACCCCTCCGCAGAGGTGGTGCCACCCCGGTTTCCCAGGTGGCAACGGACGCCTTGCGGTGCCCGCCTCGAATATGCTGTTCTCAAAACACCCGGTGGGGTGGAAAATTCTGGCGGAGAGACGGGGATTTGAACCCCGGATACGCTTGTGGCGTATACACGATTTCCAATCGTGCTCCTTCGGCCAGCTCGGACATCTCTCCGTTTACCGAACGCGCAAATGACTGCTTTTCGGGCGCAGTCAGCGCAGGGAGATAGTATACAGCATCAGTAAGGGCTGACAAGCGAATAATATCCCTGCTCGCAATTTATCTTCACAGGCACGTCGAAGAGCCGGCTGATCGTCTCCGATCTCAGCAGCTCTTCCTTCGGCCCGTCGGCGAACACCTCGCCGTCCTTGATCAGAATGATGCGCGTGATCTCGGGGATGATGTCCTCGGGGTAGTGCGTCACCATGACGATCGACTTGCCCGCCTGCGTCAGCGCGCGCAGCGTCTTGCGCACGTAGTACATGCCCTGGGGGTCAAGCCCGGTGCACGGCTCGTCGAACATGAGCGCATCGGGGCCGTGGACGAGCGAGCGCGCGATGAGGATGCGGCGCGCCTGGCCGGTGGACATGGTCATGACGTCCTGATCGGCCAGGTTTGCGATACCTACCTGCTCGAGCGCGGCACGGGCGCGGCAGCGTGCGTTTTCCGCCGCATCAGCGGAGATGCGCAAAGGCAGGCCCACCGTGCCGGTCAGGCCGCCGGCGACAATGTCGACCGCCGGCAGGTGCACCGTGATCTCGGACTGCATGGTGGACGACACGATGCCGAGCGCGCGGCGGACGTCGACGAGCGTCGCGCGCGGATTGCCGCGGAACAGCACCGGCGGCACGTCGCGGTACAGAGGCATGACCTCGCGGGTTATCAGTTTGACGAACGTCGACTTACCCGACCCGTTGGGACCGAGGATGGCGATGTTTTCGCCCTCGGCGATTTCGAGATGGTCGACGTGGAGGATGACGCGGCCGGCTCGGCGAACCGACGCATCGGTGAGCTTCAGAAACGGAACGAGCGTCTCTGTCGAGACGCCCGTCTCCGTGCCTGGCTTCGGTGACTCGCTCATGCAAGGGACCTCATCAGACGAAAGGTTGTATGGCATGTGCAACGGCAACCGACGCATACGCCGATCACCGTATGCAAACCTTAGTTGGTGCTCGCCGAGGAAGAACTCGACGAGGCGCTCGCGTCGCTGCTCGCACTGGAGCTGGCGCTCGAGCTGGACGTGGTCGTCGCAGCGGTGGCGGCGGAGCTGCTGGAAGCGGAGTACTTCGACATATCGACCGAATAGGGCAGGCCGCTCGGCATGTCGTTCTTCACGATGTCGGCGCTCTGCTCGGCCTGCTGCAGCCAGTTGCTGAACGCGGTCTGCTCAGCCGAGCTGGTGAGCATCGTGCGCAGCGAATCCTGGAACTCCTGCGGCAGCTGGTCGTACGTCGTCACGTCGGAACCGTCGAACACGTCGGTGCAGCGGATAATGTGAATGCCGTACTGGCTGGTCACCAAACCGCTCGTCTGGCCCTTGTCAAGGTTGGCGAGCGCGTTGGTGTACTCGGTCACGAAGCTGTTGAGCTTGTCCCAGCCCACATCGCCGTTGTTGGCGGCCGACGCGGTGTCGGTGGAGTACTGCTGCACAGCCGTATCCCAATCGAGCGTGCCGGCGTTCAGCTGGTCGAGCACGGACTGGGCGGTGTCGGTATCATCGGCCGAGAACAGGATGTGCGACGAGCGCTTGGCGCCGTTGTAGTACGAGGCGAACGTGGACGCGTACTGGTTCATCGTGTCGTCGTCGACCGAGACCTCGTCGGCGAAGCTGGCGAGCATCTGCTGCTGAAGCAGCGACGTCTCGATGGTGTCGCGGTAGCGGTCCTCGGTGAAGCCGGCCTGCGAAAGGGCGTTCTGCCAATCCCCGTCCGAGCCATAGTTCGACTTGATCGAATCGACGTACGAATCGACGGTGGCGCTGTCAACGGACAGACCGCGGTCGGCCGCACCCTCCTTGATCAGCTCTTCCTCGACGAAGGAATCGATCATCTCGCTGCGCACCGACTCGGGGGTCATGTTGTTGTTGGCGAGCCACTGGCCCCACTTGTCGGCATCGGTCAGGCCAGCCTGAGAGCGGATGCTCTCGATCATGTTGGTGACCTCGTCCTCAGGGATTTCAACGCCGTTGACAGTGGCGGCAACTCCTCCGGTCGAGCTGCTCTGGCTTGAGGAGCAGGCGGTGACGCCGAATGCGCACATCACGGCCAAGCCCGCCGCAGCGAGAGCAGAGAGGAACTTCTTCTGCTTCATGCATAACCCTTTCAACGATTCTGAACCCGGGATAGGCCCTAGGTTCCCACGTTATCCATCCGGTTCGATTTTCCCACAGCCCGCAGATTGTACTCGCGCAAGCACAATAAGGACACGTTCGCTCCACGCATAACGCGTTCACCAGCGGAATCGGCGCCGACGAATCTAAACCCTACGCCTTGCTCGCCTTGCGACGGTCGGTCGCGGAAAGCAGGCGCTTGCGCAGGCGGATGGACTTCGGCGTGATTTCGACCAGTTCGTCGTCCTCGATGTACTCGAGCGCCTCCTCCAGCGTGAAGCGAACCGGCGGCGTCAGCTGAATGGCCTTGTCAGCGGTCGAAGAACGCTGGTTGCCCAGGTTCTTGGTGCGCGCGACGTTGACCACCATGTCGCCTTCCTTGGCGGACTCGCCAACGATCATACCCTCGTAGCATTCCTCGCCCGGGCCGATGAACAGCGTGCCGCGCTCCTGCAGCGTGTCGAGCGCGTAGGCGACGGATTTCTCGGTCGTCTTGGCGATCATCAGGCCGTTCTTGCGATGGCCGAACTCGCCGCGGTACGGACCGTATTCCGAGAAGTGATGGAACATGGTCGCTTCGCCGCGCGTCGCGTTGAGCAGGCGCGTGCGCAGGCCCATCGTGCCGCGCGTCGGGATCTTGAACACCAGGTGCGTGTCGTCGCCCTTGGAGTACATGTCGGTCATCTCGCCGCCGGCCAGGCCGAACACCTCGATGGCCTTGCCCGCGTACTCGCTCGGCACGTCGACGGTGGCCTCCTCGATTGGCTCGAGCTTGTTGCCGTTCTCGTCGGTCTTGATGATGACGCGCGGGCGGCCCACCTGAAATTCGAAGCCCTCGCGGCGCATGGTCTCCATCAGCACGGACAGATGCAGAACGCCGCGGCCGGCAACCTCGACGCCGGTGCTGTCGGGCAGGTCGGTGATGCGCATGGAGATGTTGCTCTCCTTCTCGCGCATCAGACGCTCCTTCAGCTGGCGCGCGCCGACGATCTCGCCTTCGCGGCCAACGAGCGGGCTCGTGGACGCCTCGAACACGACGGCCATCGTGGGCTGCTCCACCTTGATCGGATCGAGCTGCACGGGATGGTCGCGCGAGGTGATCATGTCGCCGATGTCGGCGTCCTCGACGCCCACAACGGCGATGATGTCGCCGGCGACGGCTTCGTCCTCTTCCTTCTTGTCCAGCTCATCGAAGGTGAACACCTGCTTGATGGTGGTGTTGTACCGCGTGCCGTCGTTCTTGATGACGAGCACCGGCTCGCCCTTGTGCATGGTGCCGGAGTGCAGACGGCCGACGCCGATGCGGCCGACGAAGCTCGAGTGGTCGACGGTGCAGACCTGCAGCGCCACCGGGCCGTTCGGGTCGACGTCGGGCGCCGGTATCTCTTTGAGGATGGTGTCGAGCAGAGGAACCATGTTCATGTTGCCATCGTCCGGTTCGTAGCGGGCGTAGCCGTTCACGGCAGACGCGTACACGACGGGGAAGTCCAGCTGCGCGTCGGAGGCGTTGAGCTCGACGAACAGGTCGAAGATCTCGTCGAGGACCTCGTCGGGGCGCGCACCCGGGCGGTCGATCTTGTTGATGACCACGACGATGCGCAGGCCCTGGTCAAGAGCATGGCGCAGGACGAAGCGCGTCTGGGGCATGGGGCCCTCGAACGCGTCGACTATCAGCAGCGCGCCGTCGGCCATATTGAGCACGCGCTCCACCTCGCCGCCGAAGTCGGCGTGGCCCGGGGTGTCGATGACGTTGATCTTCACGCCCTTGTAGGTGATGGAGATGTTCTTCGACAGAATGGTGATGCCGCGCTCGCGCTCCTGGTCATTGCTGTCAAGCACGCGGTCGGGCACGTCCTGGTTCGCGCGGAACACGCCCGCGGTAAACAGCAGGCGGTCGACCAGCGTCGTTTTGCCGTGGTCGACGTGCGCGATGATCGCGACGTTGCGGAGATTCTCCTGTTTCAAGTTTTCGCTTCTTTCCCTCGCGGATGTATGTGAGCGGGCCCGAACCCGTGCTCGCGCGCCGGCGGACCGGCTAGCCGAGCTGAGACTCGAGCTCCGACTGCTCCTTTTTCAGACGGGCCAGATGCTCGTCGATGGTGTCAACCGTTCGCTGCGATGAGATGACCTGGACGACGCCCCACACGGCCACCGCCGACGCGATGGACGCCACAGGGATGAGCCGCCGCAGAACGAACGCGATGAGTCCGCCGGCCACGAGCATGACCACGCCGTTGCGACGCTCGTCCAAGACGAGGTCCTTCTGGCGCGTGAGCTCGGTACGGGCAGCTTGGATGCCGGCGAGCTTCGCCTCGACGGACGAGGCGTGCGGACGCGCCCCCGACCGGGACGAACCATCGGCGCGGCCATGCTTCGTCAGGTAGTCGTACGCCTGCTGCAGGTTCTTGAACTGCTCGGTCGCACGGTCCTGGAGCTTCTTGTTCGACGCGAAGCGGTCGGGATGAAGGATCTGCGCCATCTCGCGATAGGCCGTCTTGATGTCCTCGTCCGTGGCCCCCTCGTCGAGCCCGAGCATGCGCAGCGCTTCCGTCCGGTTCATCGCTCTCCTCGATACCGCGTTGCCACCAATCCCGAAAATGGTAGCACGCGGCATGAAAATGCCATCGAGTTGAGAACATGGAGCGAGAAAAACCCATGTTAGAAGCGGGGAACGCGCACCGTGCGGCTCACGGCGAAGGCAAGCGCCGCACAAAACGCGAGCTCGATCGCGAAGGCGGCCAAAGCTAACGGGCCGATCGGCGTCCACGATGCGACCGTGCATCCCGTAACGGCGAGGGGAGCGGCGAGCGCCATGTCGTAGACCGCATGGACTGAGATGGCGGGGCGAAGCGTGCCGGCGCGAGCGGCAATCACGGCCATCGCGTAGCCGAACAGCGTCGCCGACGCGAACTTGAGCAGAGCACCCACCAGGATAGACGCGGATACGGCATCGCCCCCCGCACCCGCCAGCGACACATGGGCAAGCCCGAACACCGCGCCCGACGCCCATGCGGCGACAGCGACCGCATGCGGGAGGGGGCGTGGGGCGCGAATGGCCGGGGTCGGCTCTTCGCCCGACGCACGCGGCGTTTCGGGGGCGCTAAGCGACGCTTGCTCGACGGCGGAGCGTACGGATGACGACGCCCTGTCGCCGCCTGCGCCCGACGCCGCGCCACCGGGGCCGCCGACCCCCGACACGAGCGCCGGAAACAGCAGACCGCGGAACTGAACCTCTTCGAACACAGCTGTGACCAGCGCCGATGCAACCACATAGAGAAGCCGGCAGGGAAGGGTGCCCGAAAGCCATTCCGTCGGAACGACCGGCACAGCCCCTTCCGCTGCTGCGGACGCCGGCATCCCTGTCAGCAGGCATCCGACGACGGCGCCCGCCGCAGCGCAGCAGAGGCAGATCACCGCGGCCGCGCGGGGCGGGCGGCGCCATCCTTCGCCGAGCCGCGGAACTGAGACGAACCCCGCACGCGCCAGCAGCACTTCGACGATCACGGCCGCGACAGCGAATGCTGCCGTCATCGCAAACGTTGCCGCGGGACCATCCGCCTCAACCCCTGCGGCTGCACCGTATGCGCAGAGCAGCACGAAGAACGCCGCAAGGGCGACAATCGCCGGCAGGCGACCAGATCGGCGGGTGGGCGAGGCGGGCTGTTTGTTCGTTTTCCGATTCATACCTGGCAGTATAGGCATGGCGACCGCGCGGAAGCCAGGCGGCGCGCTGCCGCGGTCGGGCGGTGCTTGTTAGAATGGGGCGGAAACCGGTCAGGGACGTCGGCCAACCGTGCAAGCGATCAATCGCACAGCCTGCGCGAAAACGTCGGCAATACCGCACCGCACTGGGCAGGCGAGGCTCCACCCGGCGCAGCTGCCTCGAGAGGCGCGCGGCGCAGAAGATGCCGCAGTCTCGACTCACGCAGCCCCCGCATCCGCATCACCTTGCGCCGCTAACCTGTCGCGGCGCCGAATGCGCAGCCAGTTCGCTCACGCCTATCACACGAAGGAGGACCTCGTGGCTCACGGAACCCCGGCGCCCGCGTCCGTTGCGTCCACGCGGACCCAATCGGAGCGCGGTTTCACGTCGTTCGACCTGAAGATTGTCGCCATCGCGTGCATGACGTTCGACCACGCCGCGTTCGTTTTCATCGACGTTTTTCCGTTCTGGGTGGTGTGCCTGATGATGGCAGTCGGGGGAGCGACGTTTCCCCTTATGGCGTTTCAGCTGGTCGAAGGCTACCACCACACGTCCAACCTCAAGCGTTACTGCCTGCGCCTGGGCGCGTTCGCACTCGTCGCGCAGATTCCCTACGGGCTGTTCCTCTCAGCCAACCTCAACATACTGTTCACCCTGCTTATCGGCTTGGTGGTGCTCTACCTCGACGACCGGGTCCAAAACCGCGCGGCGGCGCTCGGCTGCCTTGCTGCGGGATGCCTGCTTTCCATCTTCTGCGACTGGGCGGTCATCGGCGTCGCGCTCATCTACATGTTCAAGAAATTCCCGGAGCAGGGGAGTGCTCGCCGCGCCACCGCGTGCGCCGCATGCCTGTTCAGCGGGCTGTGCACGGCTCTTCCCGCCGTGGGCGACATGGTCGCGTCCGCAACGCTCGGCCAGCTGCCGTTCGCGCTGTTCGGCATCGTCGGCAGCTTCATCGCGTTCGAGATGATCGCCCGCTACGACGGGCGGCGCGGACGGCCGCTCAAATATTTCTTCTACGTGTACTACCCCGGCCACATCGCCGTGCTCGGATGCCTGTATCTGCTGCTCTTCGGGGCGATGCCACCGATTTCATAAGGGAAAGCAACCGTTACCGCCCGCGCAATAAAAAAATCGGCCGCCTGATGGCGACCGATTGCAGTTGATGGTGGAGCTTAGGGGGATCGAACCCCTGACCTCAGGCTTGCAAAGCCCGCGCTCTCCCAGCTGAGCTAAAGCCCCGTGCGCACTTATCAGTCCGTATACAGTAATAAACGCTCCACCGGCAAACTCGGCTCACGGTGGAGCGTTTATCGCAAAGTAATGGTGGGCCCGAATGGATTTGAACCAGCGACCTCACGCTTATCAGGCGTGCGCTCTAACCAACTGAGCTACGGGCCC
>CAIFEB010000003.1:0-60110 GCA_903789375.1 uncultured Eggerthellaceae bacterium
GAGCGTGGGCGCCGCCACGGGCGCGCCCTGCCCGGAGGGCATGGAAGAGCGCGTCGTTCCCGCCGCGACGTACGCGGTCTTCGAAAGTCGAAAAGGGCGACAGCGCGTTTGAGTGTCATGGGCGCAACGCGGGCCCTAAAGAGCTGCACGATCTCATCAGGCTGTTGCAGTTGGCGGGGTTCCCCATCACCGATGACATGCTTCGTGTCATCGGAATCAACGATGGCGCCCCACGCGGCTTTCCTCTTCGTTGAGCCGCAGAGGCGACTCCCCACCGTTCTCTGAGCGAAGAACCCGTCGTAGCGCGACTGCTCCGCATGAATTTCATGCGGCGTGCAGGACTCTTCGACAAAATGGAAGGATTTTCCATGGCTACTTCGAACGTTACCATCCTCATGGATAGCGATTTGAAATCTCAGGCGGACGAGGTCTTCGGCGAGATGGGGATGAGCTTCACCACCGCCGTGAACGTCTTCACCAGACAGGTTGCCCGCGAGCGCCGCATACCCTTCGAAATCTCGGCGGGCCCGGCCGAGAACCCAGTCGACGAGGCGGCGCTGAGAGCTGCAGTGGATTTTGCCAACAAGTATCCCGACGACTTTGCGAGGATGGCCACGTGAGCGGCATCGTACAGTACCTCGGCGTTCTAACCGTTGTCACGCTGCTAGTCGATATGGCATTTGGGGCTCTCATAGGGCTTTCCGGAATCTCAGCAAAGTTTACTGTGCTACACTTTTTGGATAACAACCCCCTGCCCGCCCCATCGCCTTTGACAGGAGGCACCCATGAAACGATACGTACTGATGGCGCTCGGATTTATCTGCTTTGGCCTGGGAATGATCGGCGTGTTCATCCCTGTTCTTCCCACCACGCCGTTTTTGCTGCTTGCCGCGTTCCTCTTTTCGCGCAGCTCCGAACGCATGGACGCGTGGATCAAATCGACGCGCGTTTGGAAATCATACGGCCAACCGTTCAAAGACTCCGGCGGCATCGCGCGGCGCAAGAAGTTCCATATCATTGGAATATCGTACCTGATGTTGGGCGTGAGCGCGCTTCTCGTGCAGAAGCCGATTGTCTGGGGCATCCTCGCTACCGTGGCGTTGTTCCTGGCTTGGCTGATGATCTTCCACATCCCCACCGTTGAGGAAGACGACGTAGCCAAGTTTGTCGACCCGGAGCCGGAGATCGAAGCCATCGGGCAGATCATTGCAGAGCATCACGAGCAAACCGCGTCCGCCAATGCCGGAGCAACCGGGATCAAGCAAGTAGCCGAGTAATGGCTCTTTTGCCGGGCGTTCAAGCTGGTGCGGAACCACCCGCAAGCACACCACGGCTGGCATGCTTCTAACGTTCGAATCCTCCTCGATTGAAACGCACCCGCCGACGACGTTGGCGGCGCCGATGGTTGCCAACAGCGCCGTGCGCAGGCGCCGAAGCTCGACACCTCGTCGGTGCCACCTTCCTCGTTTTTCACAATGCGGCGCAGCAAGCGGCCCATTTACGCAAGAGCCGCAACAGCGGCACCACCGCCCGCCCCTGCGCAAGGTCGCTGCTCTCTCGGGCGCTTCGAATTCGACTGCCTACATCCATCGCGTCATCCTTTCGACCTGCCTCAAAGCTACGCTGCGAACGAAACGATATCCACCTCGTGCCTTTTACATCGCCCAAGGAAAGCGTCAAAATCCTTTTACACCCGGGTTTCCAGCTTGGGCGACACCAAGGTTCTCGTCGATGTTCGTGCTCATGCGGAGCGTCGGCAACTTACGCTCCCGGGGTTGCGGCCGATATCCTCTCCAACTTGAGGACGCCGGGATGCGAATGCGACGGGCGCCATTGCGCCCCATGCCATTCGCGACTTTGCCCACGTGCGTGCCAACGGAACTATACTGAGCGGCTGGCGGCATTACAAATCACGAGTACAATTTGAGCACAGACTTGTTATCCATCAAGATGGCAGCAGTTGACGAAGCATTACATGAGGTTATCTAACGCAATGCCGTGCAGCGAAGCTCGCATCGAGCGGGAGCAATTCGATTAGGAGGAGCGCGATCGATATGATGTATCCGTTCATGACGCTTAACGACGACACTGAGATAGTGCATTCCGACATCGATGAGTCCGGCCGCGTTAAGGTGTACATCGAACGGCCAGATGCCAAGGACGGCTTCCATCATGTGACTTGCTGGCTTCCCGATTATACATGGGAAGACAATGTAGGTTTTTCCGAAGAGGACCTGAGCTACTTCAAGAATCTGGTTCGTTCCACCTCGAACCTCATCCTCGAGTTTGCTGCCGATGGAGGCTTCGAGCATGCCTCAGGTTTTTAGGATTGGCCCATATTGACGCTCTGTCCTGCACTAGGAATAAATGTTTTCTGAAATACTATTCAGCTATGCGCGCAGCAGGGCGATGGCTCGGCGGTACTTTTCCACACGCTCGCGGTCGGCGTCCGCCACCTTGGGCAAGCGGCTCAAATCGCTGTTATGGGCGAGGTCGGCGAGTTTCACGGTGCGTGCAAGCTCGTTGCGCTTCAGGTTCGCCACATAGTCCATGTAAGGCACGGATTCGTCGTGCGTGAGCAGTTTGAGGGCATCGATCACGTCGTCGTCGATGCCAGCTGCGCGCAGGTCGTCGGAGGTGAGCGGTGTGTCCTCCACGACGTCATGCAGCCACGCCACCGCCTTTGCCTTGTCCCCTTCCACCTGCGACGCCACGTGCGCCGGATGGCCGATGTAGGGAGCGCCGGCTTTGTCGGTCTGCCCTTCGTGCGCCTTGCACGCGATGGTGCTGGCAATCGTCTCTTGCGGTCCCATATGCGGTTCCTTCCTCTCACGTTCAATTAGATTCTATCGGGGGCCGATCATGGGCCCGAAGCCCCGTTTGCGGCACATTCCGCAATCCGTAGACAGTGAGTCCTGGTACGGACGCAATGAAGACCATCACGACCCCAATCACATCTTACACAACAGGGTTTTCGTCCTAGAGCTGGTCACTTTTTGACGCTTCACCTAGTGCCGCCCGCCAAGTCGGCAACACCGCAATTTTCCTCGGTGAGCTTCCTTGCGTCGCTGATTGGATCGCCCGTCTCATCAACGCCCATCACGGCGTCAGCACCAAACCCTTCGTTGACATCGAGTAGCAAGGTTATACTCAGCAATACCATGTAGTTCAGGAGGAAGCCATTCGGGAATTCGAGGTAGCGTCATACGCGCTAATTGCTCCCCTTGCGAATGCGAAGAGCCTAGCATAGATCGATAAACGATGACCTGCTTTTATCGACCGTCCATTACTCGATAGTCTCGATGCGCTGCGCAATGCTCGTCTGAGTTCCCCTGGTCAAGCAATGGCTGTTTCTTGCAAAGCGTACGAAGCGCCACCGCCCGTCGCAGACGCAGCGCCCTGGGTACCATGTGCGATAGGACAGACATGCAACTCGTTAGGAGGGACCATGCATCATTGCGAAGAGGAAATCTGCCCCCGTTGCGGCTCAATAGATGTTGCTCGGATACTCTGGGGAAGGCACGCCTTTACAAAGGAACTCGAACGGGACCTCAGAAGCGGAAAGATAGTCTTGGGCGGATGCTGCATCACGCCGAAGAGCGCTAAGTACCACTGTAACGACTGTGGAGCCGAGTTCGGGACAATCGACTTACCTCTGCCCTTCGAGGACTCGCGTCTTAAGCCCATCGTATACGGCGCGGCTGTCGGGGATGCCCTTGGCGTTCCTTTCGAAGGCATGCCGCGTGGTACGCTCGCATGCACCCATATGGTCTCCGGACACCGCTACGGCACGCCTGCAGGCACCTTCTCCGATGACACTTCCCTCATGCTCGCTACATGCGACAGCATCAGAGCATATGGCGGATCAGTACAACTCAAGGACATGGCTGCGCGCTTCCACGACTGGCTTTACGAGGGAGCTTACACCCCCGACAACAGCGCCTTCGGAATCGGTCGCACCTGCGCCGTCGCAATAGAGAGAGGTTACGGCTGTGATGACGAAATGTCCAATGACAACGGATCTCTCATGAGGATCGCCCCGCTCGCCCTTACAGAAGCGGATGACTCCATGATTGCCGCAGTTTCCGCCATCACTCATGCGCACCCCGTTTCCATGCAGGCATGCGTCACGTACGTCGGAATCTTGAGAGACGTAATGCGGGGTTTGAACCTTCCTATCGCTATCGAGCGTAATATCCCGGACAATGAACGCTTCTCGTTCCTTAGCAGCGTCGAAATGAAAACAACTGACGAAATACGGACATCGGGGTTTGTTCTAGACACGCTTGAGGCATCGCTTTGGTGCAATCTTAAAACAGAGAGCTATGCCGAATGCGTCCTGACGGCAGTGAATCTCGGAGGCGACGCAGATACCACCGCGAGCGTTGCGGGCGCGCTTGCGGGAGCACGGTACGGTTACCATGCTATACCAAAGAAGTGGGTAGAGGTCCTGCGAGGCAAAGACATCATCGACGCCTGTCTATTTGAACCTACCGTAAAATGTCAAAACAAGCCCCGCCTACGCTGAGGAGAGCGTCATGGAAGCGACCGTTATATTCCCAGGTGACTATTTCTCGCCGGAAGCCCCAGCTGAAAATTACCAAGCAGAGTTCGCAGCCGCAGCGGCGACAAACGGAATCCATCCGGTTGTCTTCAACTTCGAAGACTACATCGGCGGCTCACCTCTCAGGATTTTTGCCGACGCTCCCCTGCCTGAGCTGGTAATTTATCGCGGATGGATGATGACGCCCTCTCAGTACGGTCGGTTCCACGACGACCTTGTCGACAAAGGATTTCGTCCATTGACGAGCCCTGCGTGCTACGAAAGGATGCATTGTTTTCCCGCGGCCTACGAGATGCTTGAAGGCCAGACGCCGCGCATGCTGGCATTCCCCGCTAACGGGAGGCGCGTCACAGTTGATGCCGATCTTGTAAACAGAACATTCGACCGGTTCATGGTCAAAGATTACGTCAAATCGATGAAGGGGACATCCTTCCCAACATGCATCGACACACCCATTACGCAAAAGGAGCTCGATAAGCTCATCGCCGAATTCATCCGCCTCAGGGGGGCGCTCTTCACGGGAGGGATTGTCCTCAAAGAGTACGTTGACCTTAAACGATACGAAGAGAGGACCAACGAGTAGCGCCTTTTCTCCTTCGTAAAGGGAACAAGGCTTGCGCTCGCGAGAAACTCGGATCAGCCGGCATCATGTCCAGAGCCTCCTGATGAATATCTCACGACGTGCAACGGCATCGCTTGCCCCTTTTACACGATCGACTTCGCCGAGCTCGAGAACGGCAGCTGGACCATCATCGAAGCCGGGGACGGACAGGTTTCCGGGCTCGCACAGTCGGATGATCCAGCACGGTTCTACGGTGCGATGTCTCGATGCCTGAAGCTTTTGGGTGAATAAAGCGTCACCTGTTCGGTCAGCGAGAACCAGCAGCGCGTGACGACCGTACGTCGAGTTCCGCACCTCAGCGCCCTCGTCGTCTCCTAGCTTATCGCTTCCGCTTTAGCAAGAATCCCTGCGAGACGACCTGCCGCACGCGCGGATTCCCTAACTGCACGCTAATCGACGACGTATCCTGATCCTTCGAGCGCTCGGGCTGCCTTCTCGAAGTCCTCCTCTTTGACGAGGATGTAATCGGTGTTGAATGTCGACACAGCAAAGATTCCGATCCCGTTTTCGGCGAGTACGGTGGAAATTCTCGACAGGATTCCGATGAGCGAGAAATCAAGCGTGCCAGCGATTCGAAAGCCCCGCCATCCGTCCTCGCGCTCTACGGTTGAAGCTGGCGCGTCTTTCGTCTCGCACACCAGAGACAGCTCCTCGTCGGTCTTTCCAATGAAGAATAGGTCAGCGGACAGATCGACGTCTTCGAGCGATTCGACTTTGCACACGGTCAGATCTTGCTGCAGCCTCTGTAGTTTCATGGGGCTTTACACCTTTCGCTGGTCCAACGTTAACGCGCAAGCGATTACCGCGGAGAAGACAATTTTAACCGCACAGCATTGACTGCTCGAACGGACTACGAAGATACCGTACGCGTCCCATCAGCGATTCCATACGATTTGATGAATTCTTTGCAATCGTATATTCCATGACCTACTATATCGGTCATGACGAATTCCTTGCAACGTTTCGACCCGTTCCATTATATTTCGTCATTAGGATATATTACTATTCTCATCATAGCATTATAGTCGTATGCGTTCGCCTTCTCCTGGTTCCTGCCTTTGGCTCTCGGCGATCGCAGCGTCGCTTTCTGTGCCCTCTGCGCCGTACCGACCAGCATCATCGTTTTCTTCTTCGCAAGCCTCTCGATTGCGGCGTTTCGCAAGCGCAGCAGGTCGGCGTTGCGCCCAACTGCACGCCTTCCGCTGTCGAAAAAGTTCTTCGCCGCTACCTCATGTACCTCGTGCTCGCGACCGTTCTCCCTGCTCTTCTGATAACTGGCCCGCTCTGTTCGGCCCTCGGCATACAGAAAGCCCATTTCGCAGAAGCCGTTTCGATTCCCCTGCAGCAGATGGCGCGCGTCGTTGCCGACGATGGAACGATAAGCGAGGCCGATACAGAGCTGTTGAACGCAATCCTGCCCCTTGAGCAGGTCAAAGAATGCTACGACGAGACGACACCGAACGCAGTCAAGTTCGCGCCGGACTTCAACGACGCCTACCTCGAATCCCATAAGGGCGAGTTCTTCGACGCGTGGCTGAGGACGGGCCTCGCCAACCCCGGCACGTATCTGCGCGCATGGATCGCGCAGACTGCGACCTTCTGGTGCGTTGACGAAACCACCTGGTACCTGTCCGCTCCCGGCTACTCGCTTGACCCCTATCTCACCGATGACGACGTCATCGTCAACATATCCAACAACCACCTAGCGGGCATCGTGTCCATCGCGGATTTCCGCGCGGTGACGCTGCAGGCTGTCCAGGCGCTCGGCCCGCTTTTCAACAGCGGCTTTCTTGCGTGGTTTCTGCTGTACGCGCTTCTCGTCGCGCTCTGCACCAAGGACAAGCGAATGGTTCTGGCGCTTGTACCCGCGTTGGCGCTGTGGGGCTGCTTCCTTCTTGCCGCTCCATCCGACGACTTCCGCTACATGCTGGGAATCCACCTGATGGTTCCGCTGCTGATCGCGTTTCTCACCGTCGCCGGAAACGGCGGGCAGGCTGTTTTTCTTGCAGACATCTCCCCGATGGCCGATCGAAAACACCTCGATGACGAGCACGTCCCGCTCAATCGTGCATAAGATGCGGTATTCGCCGACGCGGTATCACCATTCTCCTGGCCAATCGCCTGTGAGACCCTTCACTTTGGAAGAAGGGTCCTCGCACCCCTCGAGATTCTTCTCGATCCATGACAAGATGAGCCGCGCATCAAATCGATCCATCTTCTTATGCCGCCGAAGAGTAAACCTTCATATGCTCACCGTGATACGACCATCTCATCAGAATTTGAATACACCGCATTTTGCGTGGCACGAAGTCGATAGAGCAGTACTCCCACGGGGCCGAGCTTGTACCAGACCCCGCGTTTTCGCCTGGTTCTTTGCGCGTTCAGTATCAGAACGATTTTCCGGTCCTCAATGCTGCCCTACTCAGGATCGATCATGTTATCGATTTGGTCGAAGAACTCGAGCGTGTTGGCCGTCTCGCCGCCAAGCACGTGAGCGGTTTGAATGTCGCCCTTGTGGTCGGTCAAGAACTTGAGAGCCATATCGGTGCTCTCCGGAGGATAAAAGTCAGGGTTGGACTGTGCAAGCAGGATGACGCCGTTCTCGCGACCCGCGAGCGCGCTTGCCGCGAGCGCATCGGCGCCGCGGAACGAATCAATCGAGCTTGCGATGCACACGCTCGACGCGCTCGGAGCTGCTATCGGATACTGAGTCCGACGGCGACTCTGGTTCGTAGCCGGAGCGGAATTCTCATCGCCCCTTCGTCCTGCGAAACGCATGCGCCCACGCAGAAATTCATCCCCCGCCCACAATCGGCTTTGCCTGTTACATCTGCGCGCCATCGCTTCTATCATGGACGAAGCCAACGCATGCCCGCTCCGTCGAGGCTCCTGCGCGAGCGCTGTCTGGGAAGCACCCGCGTCGCGATCCGAAGCATGCGCCCAAGCGAATCCAACAGGCCGCAACAGACCGACAGAAACGAAGGTGCTTTACCTATGCAGACAAACCAGGAGATGCTCGTCGACGTACTCGGGCGTCCCTCGACCCAGTTCATCGTCCCCGTGTACCAGCGCGTGTACTCGTGGAACCCCCAGCAGTGCCGTCAGCTCTGGCAGGACATCCAACGCGCCGGACGGACCAAGACCGCGCACTTCATCGGCACCCTGCTCTATTCCAACGAACCTGTGCGTACGCCCGGCATTGTCCGGTGGGGCATCATCGACGGCCAGCAGCGCACCGTAACGGTGAGCCTGATCCTGGTGGCGTTCGAGAAGTATCTGCGGCAGACGGACACAAGCATCGGCGCGGTCGATGCCGACTTCATCGACCGCACGTTCATCCACGTGGGCGACGAGCACAAGCTGGTGCTGTCGCGCACGGACCGGCCCACGCTCTTCTCCATCATCGACGGAAACGACCTACCCGAACGCGAATCGTCGCGCGTGGTCGAGAACTACCGGGTCTTCGAGAAGCTGATGGCCGCCGACGACTTCGACCCCGAGCTTTTATGGGCGGGCATCCAGCAGCTGCTCCTCATCTCCGCCGACCTCACGCGCGAGGACCATCCGCAACTCGTGTTCGAGTCGCTCAACTCGCGCGGCACGCCGCTCACCACCGGCGACTTGGTGCGCAACTACTTGCTGATGTCGGAATCGCCCGAGGAGCAGGAGCGGCTGTACCGGGAGTACTGGCAGCCTATCGAGACCATGTTCGGCGACGACCCCGAATCGGAGAAGCTCAACGCCGGCATCCGCACTTGGCTCACCATCCGCTTCGTCAAAGCGCATATCCACGACAAGGGCGAAACGTACAGCGTGTTCAAGACCTACGTCGAGGACGAGTACGACGGCACGCTCGAGGACCTGCTCATCGAGCTGCGCGACTTCTGCCTGATGTGGTCGGAGAACTACAAGTTCCACGGCATCGGCGAGAGCTCCAAGGAGTTCCGCTCGTGGGACTGGGCCAAGGGCAAGCGCACGACGCTCGTGCCGCCACGCGCAAGCCAGGGCGGGTTCTAAGAGGGCAGAAGCTGAGTAAGTCTCGAATCGCATACGCTCAACAGACGGAAATCCGCATCGAACGCAAAACGGGCGCGCTGCCGACTTGCGGCAACGCGCCCGTAAAGATTGCACAAGCTGTTGCAGAGCGGCTCCCACACCGGCACTCAGGCCGATGGTGTGTACCCTGCGTTTTGCGGTTCTACAGCTCGACGCGGCCGAACTTCGCCAGAATCTCCGATGCCGCCGTGCAGGCCTCGCATCCGCAGAACTTCTTGCCCTGTGCTTTGCGCTCCTTGGCGGAGTCGAGCATCTGCTTCGCTGTTTCCTCGCCGAACATCTGGGCAGCCGGGCCCTCGGCGAACGCGATCGACTCGTCAATCGTGGTTGGACGGCCTTCGAGGACGTCGAGCAACTTCGTGGTCGCCTCATCGGCGGCGTTCTCGTCGGCGGCGACGGCATCGAGCCACGCCTGCGCGGCATCCTTCGTCACCTGCGTGCTCGCACCCGACGCGGACAGAATCTTCGCGCGTTCGGCGACGTAATCGAAAACTTCCTTCTCCATGCAAACCTCCTTCTCGTGGGATAACGCACACGCTCATTGTAGCGTGCCGGCAGAAACGCACAGGAAACGGTTCAGCTTCATCGCTTGTATATATCTCGCTTGTGTCCGACGTTAAACGCGAGAACGACCAGCTCCTCGTCATGCAGTTCGCAGAGGACTCGGTAGTCGCCAATGCGATATCGCCATGCACCCGAAAGGTTTCCTATTAAGCCTTTGCCATGTACTCGGGGGTTTACGCATCCATCGACATTTTTCAACAACCACGCAAGGATGATGCGCCGAACTCCCGCATCCATCTTCGCAAGCTGCTGATCGGCGGTTTTTGAAAATACGAGCCGCCACATTTAGAGATACTTTCGCGCAATATCGGAGGCGCTCAACGTTTCCGGATTCAAATCGAATTCAGCCTTTGCCTTCTTCCAATCTTCGAGATCAAGCTCGTCTTCTATCTTCTCGAGAGCGCTGCGTCGCAAAAAGTCCGAAGCTGATGTGCCAAAGGTTTTCGCATAATCTGTAATCAGATTCTTTTCGTCTTCATCAAGACGGATCGTCATCGTTGTACTAGCCATCGTTCGCCTCCATTCCGAACATCTATGTGTTACATTGTAACATGCTGTCACCTTCTATTCGAGCAGCAACCACGACTAAGGAGTCTGCACATGGACTTGAGCGAGGTCAGCCAGAAGTCAAACGAGATTCGCTAGCGCTATCACGAGCTGGAGCTGAAATTGCACGGCTCCGAGTGGTCGGTCGAGGAAGACGCGCTCGCCTTTTTGATCGACGCTGGGCTCGTCGGTCGGCTTTCGATGGCGCACGAGGGTCGTTGGCCGAGCGGCGACGAGGACATGCTCCCATCGAAAATCGGCGAATGCGTGTGGTGGCTCGCCGTGCTCGCAGAGCGCACGGGCGCAAACTTCGAAGAATGCGTTGAAGCGTTTCTGACCGAGCGGCTCGACGCGCTCAACAAGCGCACGGCCGAATGACCGCCGCGACGCGACAGGCGTCTTGACCGCTCCTACTTCGCCCGTTCGCCAACATCGATCACATGGCTTGATTCCTGTATCTAGCGCATGTACTGCAACGATGGTGCAAATTGATGTCATCGTCAAGCTGTCGTCATAGCGATGGCAGGCACAGCTCCTTCATGCGAGACGAACCTCGATTATCTATTCCCCTTCTCCGTTCAATGCCGTATTCCGCTGCGGCGCCTGCGCGGGTGCTTGCGACGGCGCCTTCGAGTGAGATGCCTTCGCAATCCTCGTCGCAAACACGAGCGCGAAAACGGCGAGCACAAGCGCGAACACGAACCCGATATGAGATCCGGCGACGAACGCCTCGGGCGCCTGCGCGCCCCCGCCTGCGTAGTACGAAGCCTGTCCCACAGACAGGAAATACGTTGCGAGCGCCGTGCAGATTGCGGCGAATACCTGCTGAATCGCATTGAGAATAGCCGAGCCATCGGTTGACAGTTCAGGCGGAAGCGACGAGAGCGCATGCGTTTGGCACGGCGACATCGCAAGGGGAATGCCGACCATCATCAGCACGTGGCAGCCGATGACATAAGCGATCGGCGTGGCAGACGAGGTCTGAAGCAGCAGAATGCAACCGATGATCGACAGGCTGAAACCGACCAGTGCCGGTACACGCGCGCCGATTCTGTCGTAGATGCGGCCGGCCACGACGCTCACAAAGGCGTTGACGATGCCGCCTGGCAGCATGACGACACCCGCAAACGCTACGGAAATCAAAAGTGCGCTCTGGTAGAACTGCGGCAGAAGGTACATCACCACAAGCGTCATACCGAAGTCGAGCATGATGCACAGCGTTCCGTACCTGAATCCCCGTATGCCGAAAACACGCAGGTTGATGACCGGTTTTTCCACGTGCAGCTGACGATAGCAATACGCGATCAGCGCCACCGCGCCGACGGCAAGCGATGCCACAACGGGAACGCTTCCCCATCCGACCAGGCTCGACATGCCAAAGCCGAGCACGATGCCGCCGAATCCGAGAATCGAAGTCACAACCGACGCGCCGTCCACATGCGGCTTGCTCATCGCGTACGGCGACGGGCACCACCCGATTGCGAACACCAGGGCGACGACGAGAATCGCGGCGAAGCTGAAGAATATCGCCCGCCACGAAAACGCGCCGACAAGCACTCCTGCGAGCGTCGGGCCAACAGCCGCCGCCGACATGATGACCAGCGCGTTCACGCCCATGGCCATACCGATTTTCTGCGGTTCCATGATCTCAAGCGCCATTGCGAACATGACTGGAAGAACCAGCCCCGTGCCAAGCCCCTGAACAGCGCGACCAATGAGCGCCATCCAGAAGTTGGCGGCGAAACCGCTTACAAGCGACCCCACGAGAAAGGCGCCCAACGCGAATATCGTGATCGAACGCGCGGGAAACCATCGCGTTAGCAAGCTTGAAAACGGCATCGCGATGCCGATGACCAGCATGTATCCCACGACGAGCCATTGAGTGAACGCGATATCCACGCCGAACGCCGCCGAAAGCTGCGGCAAGGCTATGTTGAGTGCAGTCTCGCTGTACATACCCACGAACCCGCCAAGATACAGTCCCATCATGGCCAGAAAGGGATGGGGCACGCTAAATCGCGCGCCCGCATTCGTCATTGTCTTCTCATTCGCCAAAGTTTCCAATCCTTCCCTCGCTTCTCTTTCTCTCTGGACGAAAGCCGGCTTCGCGCCCTCCTGCGCAAACAAAAAGAGGTGGCCGCAACTGCTCGTTGCGACCACCTCTGTATGCTCGATACAGCGTCTCACTGCGCTTTCGTTAACGGTTGGTCATTGAAGCACAAGCGAGGATGCCTTCGTAAGCGTCTCTATCGGAAATTCACGTAAGCCGGGACGGCCTGCTCCATCGGGGGCGAAAGGCCTAGCCACAGTCCCCCGCGCGTTGACGCGCGCCCTTCGCATTGCCGCCGGACGCGGCCGCGTCCGCGCCTTCGTCTTGATCGAGCCGCGCATTCGCACCGCCCATGCCGTAGCTGTTTCCGCATCCAGCGCCAGCATGGGGGCCCGCACCGGAACCGTCTCCTTCGAGATCATCGCAACCGTACTGGGCTGCCAGATCGCGCAGCTCGCGCATGGTCATCGACGCTACTTCGTCGGCGCCGACGTCGCACCCATGCGCATGCAGCGTCTCGTACATGCGGTATTTCCCTACGGTGAGTCCCAGCTCCGACGCAGCAGCATGCTCGTCAGCCTGAGCCGATGAGCACTGGACGGCGCACCCCGTGGACGCGCAGGCCCGATTCAGCTGCTCTTCCAACTTGGACGTGTCGGACCCGTCGAGCGACGACACCACCACCTCGACGGGATTCGATTCGCTGGCCGCCCGTTGCACCGCATCGCTCGCGAGGAGTACCTGAACAGCGTCGTCGCAGGTCATACCCGCTACCGAAACCGTCCTCAGCAGAGCTTCGCCATCATCGTTCATACCGCGCGCCGAAACCACGTGGTCGAAGCGGTTGAGCGAAAGCTCCACCGACGGATTGACGTCGATGCTCACGACCGCCGTCACGTCCCGGAACACATGGATGCCGAGCGGGACGAAGACGATCGCGAGCAGACACGCAGCGATCGCTGCCGCATACGCCCAACGGCGCTTCGCCACGCGGGCGGAGAACGTCCGCGGCGACGCGGCCGTCGTTTCGGCGGCCGCTTCCGCGGATGTCATCGTTTCGGCAGCCGTCGTTCCAGAAACCGTCGTTTCAGATGCCGGCATTTCAAGGGCCGTCTCCCGTCGTACGGGTTCAGACGGTTGCCCCTGTCGAGGCGAAGCGAGCATCTGGGATCCGACATGCGTCGAGCTTGCAACCGCCTGGCTCCGAACCGCGTCGCGCGTTCGGTCGACCGTCGCGCGAGGCGCATGGACATCGGCGAATGCGTCGCGGAGCAGCGCGTCGAGCTGTCTGTCGTTCATCGTGCTCATGCCAGCGCCTCCTTAAGCTTCGCCCGCGCACGGGACACCCACGAGTACACGGTTCCTGTCGTAGAGCCGAGCATCCGCGCGACCTCTTCGGCCGAATAGCCCATCACCGCGGTCAGGTACAAAGCCGTCCGCTGGTCGCATGGCAGCGTGCGCATGGCGTCCATCACGTCCGCCGTGCGGCTGCCAGGACCCTCCACCGCTGGAGAAGCTGCGATCTGCGGCAGCTCCCCGTCTGCGCGATACGCCCGTTTATGCTGGTCGTTGCACACGTTGATGGCAACTCGCAGCAGCCACGCGCGCTCGTGCTCATCGTCTTCGAACGGTTCTTCCCGATTGAGATGCTTGAGGAACGTGTCCTGAAACGCATCCTCGGCGTCCGATCGCTGGGTACAGCGAAGCAGGCAGACACGCCAGACATCGTCTGAGTATCTGCCCATCGCCCGTTCCGTTCTCTCGACGTTCGTCATCGCACCTTACCTGGAGTAACCCCATCCCGCGCGCGCGGCGGAGCCGTTGCAGGCACCGTTTCCGGCGCCCTGTCCGCATCCGTCGCCGTTCCCGTAGCCGTAGCACGCGCCACCCGCGTTGCCGGAGCCCGCACCGTTTGCAGCCGGGCAAGCCTCGTAGTTGTCGCAGACGCCGTTGCCGTCTTCGTCCGCATACGCGCCGGCAGCGCCCGCTCCACGGCCGCAACCGAAGCCGTTCGTTCCGTCCGCGCCGACAGCGCCCTGCGACGCAGCCGTTCCATCAGATATCGCATACGCAGTCCGCGACCCGTAATTGTCGCAGACGCCGTCACCGTCTTCGTCCGTGTATCCGCACGAGCTGCCCGCGCACGCGCCGTTTCCGCCAACGCAGGTTTGGCTCGTCGCGCACGCAGCGCTTCCGTTGCAGATGCGCGCTATGCTATCCGCTCCGCTCGAGCCCTGCGCAAATGCGACGCCCGCTCCGAGCGCCGCCACCAGGCTTGCCGCCGCAACCGCCGACGCGATCTTCGCCGTTCTCTTCATGCCGTCCCCTTCCCTCGTTTTCGAACCTTCACCTCTAGAACGATTGAAGGAGCCGATTCCTTGCGGCAATTTTGGAATTTCCATTTTGAGTCGCGCCCGATGCCTACGCCAGCTGCCGGCTGCGCCGCGCCTCGATCCGTACGAACGCCGCTGGCGCGACGAACACGCTTCCGAACGTGCACGAGAGCATCTCGGCAAGCGACAGCGGATCGGCGGCTAGAACGGGCGCGAGCGCGAGCCGCGCCACGACAAGGAACGCGATAGCGACGAGCGCGCCCACGACACCGCGCATCACGCGCTCGCGCAGCGCGAGTCCCTCGGTCGAAAACCCGACGAAGCGCCGTTCGTGCAGCCAGCCGAGCGACAGCCCGCAGAGGATGCCCGTCGCCTGGAAGCTGCCCTTCTGCATGACGAGCGGGTCGACGAGCAGCACGCCGTCCACGAAATCGTATGGATACGGCTTGAGCATCACGAACGCCAGCTGAGCTGCGCACACGACCCAGATGATGACGACCGCCGCCACGTCGCGCCGATGCCCTGGGCGCGTCCCGTCCGCGCGGTCGATCATCGCGAAAAACGCCTGCGAACCGGCGATGGCCGCGATGCCCACGGCCAGTCCGACGAGCACGTCCTGGGGCGTGTGTACGCCCAGGAAGTTGCGTGAGAAGCCCATGAGCAGGATGAACACGATGCAGAACGCGACGAACCCGCGGTGCTTGCCACCGCGCGCCTCCCACGCGAACGACCCCATCACCGACGTCGTCGCACACGTGTGCCCGCTCGGGAACGAGTAGCCGGTGGCCCCGTCGATCGCGTACGAAGACGGCACGATGGCGGCGTCGCGAATCCACGGCCGGTAGATGCAGGCCGTGTTCTTGATCAGCTGGTTGACCAGGTTGCCCATGCCCATCGCGAAGAGCGCGAACAGCCCCGTGCGCTTGTCGACGCACCAGTACACGATGAGCGCCGCGGCCACGAGCAGCGGCCCCTCGCCGATGAACGAGAGCGCCCCGAAGAACTGCTCCACGGCGTGCGGCAGCGCCTGCCGCAGGTTCTGCAGCGCCAGCAGATATGCGATGTCCATGATGTCCCCATCGGTCTCGGAAAACGTGTGAGATCACATTGTCCCACAGAAGCCGTATGCAACGCGAGCTTCGATGGAAGAATCGCATGAGCGCGGTTCCGACGCACGGGATTCTGGGGCGCTTCCCCGGCTATAATCGAGCGCGAGACCGCAGGCGCGCCTGCGCGATTCCGCTCGTTCGCACACCACCCTGGCGAACCCAATTCGACCACAAGGAGCATCCATGGCAACGTACCAGTTCGCGGACGACGTGCTCGAAGGCCGCTGCGCACGCTACCAGCAGGCGCTCGACGACGTGCGCGAACGCTTCGGGTTCGACTTCGCCTCGCTCGGGCTGGCCGCCTGCCCCGGCGCGCCGCTCCGCTGGGTGTACGGGTCGGGCGCGCACGGAACGCGCTACCGCCGCATCGTGCTGGCCCCCGGCCACGGCATCGGCGGCATCGTCCTCAAGACAGCGCGTGCCATGATCGTGCGCGATGTCGACGCCGAAATTGACCCGCGCGAGTACTCCACCTACCCCATCGTGTTTGCCGAGGACATCCACAGCTTCTGCGCGGTTCCCGTGATGCACTGCGGCGTGGCGGCAGGGGCGCTGCTCCTCGCATACCGCGAACCCCTCGGACCGGACGGCCCCGACGGCACCGCGTTCACCGACGCCCTCGCGTGGCTCGATGGCTCGTTCTGCGAGTTCTCCCTCGTCGACGACGACTTCATGAACATATCGTCCGAAACGGCGCCGCACGGCGCCCTTGCCCGCAACGAATCAACCGGCATGTCCGCCCTCGCCCGCGCGCTCGACGCCCAGGAGGAGGAGCGCCGCCGCCTGTCGCGCGAGCTCCACGACACGCTCGCCCAGGAGCTGCTCGTCATCTCGTTCTCGCTCGCGCGCGTCGAGAGCGCAAGCAGCGACCCCGAAACGCTCGAGGCGCTCGGCCAGATGCGCACGTCGCTCGACACGGTGATCATGCAGGTCCGCAACCTCTCCGTCGAGCTGAGGCCGGCGGCGCTCGACCACTTCGGCCTGCAGGCGGCGCTGCGTTCGCAGGCGCAGGTGTACCGCGCGTCGTACGGAACCGACATAGCGTTCGTCGGGACGTTCGGCGACAAGCGCCTCGACCGCGCGCTCGAGACCCAGGTCTACCGCATCTTGAGCGAAGCGCTGCTCAACGCCTGCAAGTACTCGGGGTCGGACGAGGTCACGGTGCATCTCGACCGCGATGCCGACACGCTGTACGCCTCCGTCGTCGACACGGGGGCCGGATTCGACGTCGACCACCCGCAAATCAAGGGCACCGGCTGCGGGCTGGGCGGCATGCGCGAGCGCGCCGGCATCATCGGCGGCGCGCTTTCCATCGACTCGTCGCCGCGCGGCACGACGGTCGCGCTCACCGTGCCCCTCGGCAGAAAGGAACAGGGCCTATGATCCGCGTCGCGTTGGCAGACGACCACGCCATGGTGCGCCAGGGCGTCCGCATGATGCTCGAAACCGACGGTTCGATCGAGGTCGTCGGCGAAGCGTCCGACGGCATGCAGGCGGTGTCCCTCGTCAAAAGCGCCCATCCCGACATCATCCTGCTCGACATCTCGATGGGCGCGGGCGAAAACGGGCTTGTGGCCTGCAAGGACATTGTGCGCGACTTCCCGCAAACCAAGGTGATCATGCTGACGATGTTCAACGAGCCCGCGTACCTGCGCTTCTCGCTTGCCGACGGCGCGTCGGGATTCCTGTTGAAGACGGCGTCGCAGTCCGAGCTGCTCGAGGCCATCCACCAGGTCGCACAGGGAAACATCTACGTCCAGGACTCGATCAGCGCCTCGCTTTCCGAAACCGGCGAAAGCGAGCCCGCCGCCTTCGACGCGGACGTCCACCGCCTGACGGCGCGCGAGCTGGAGGTGCTGCTGCTTCTGGCGAAGGGCTACACGAACAAGGAAATCGCCGAGCAGGCGTTCCTGTCCGTGAAGACCGTCGAGGCGCATCGCGCTCACATCTACGCCAAGCTGGGGTTCAAATCCCGCGCCGATCTGGTCTCGTTCGCCATCCGCCAGAAGCTCTTGGCGCTGTGAGCGCCCAATCCGGATGAGCCGTGCCTACGGCCGCCCGATCTTCATAGCGAGCGCGTCGGTCGGGCACGCCTCGATGCACTTCCCGCAAATCATGCAGTCGCCGGCGCTCACGCGGTTCTCGGTCCCCGCGATCGCGCCGTCCAGAATCTCCGGGTCGCACAGGCACGCGTGCTTGCAGGCGTTGCAGCCGATGCACTTGTCGTGGTCGATTGCCACGTTAACCAGGCCGACTTTGCCGACGACCTCGTACAGTCCGCCGAGCGGGCACAGGGCGCGGCACCACACGCGGTGTCCCCAGAAAAGCTCGGCAAGGATGATGGCGACAAGTGTGACGCCGCCGGCCGTCGCGCCGAACGCGATGAGCTTCGGGATGAACCCGACCGGCGACAGCGACTCGAACAGCGGAAACCCGAGCACCGCCGAAATCACGAGCACGCCCACCGCCACGTAGACCTTCGCATGCCGCGGCACGACGCGTTCCTCCACGTTCAGATGGAGCTTCCGCCGCAGCCAGTCGACGAGCTCGAGCACGGTGTTGGCCGGGCACACCCAGCCGCAGAACGCGCGCCCGCGCACAAGCCCGTACACGACGAGCACGGGAAGCACGCCGATCAGCAGCTCGAGCGAGAACGCCCTCGCCGCCACCATCACCTCGAGCGCCGCGAACGGATCGGCCAGCGAGACGCCGAACAGGCTCGACGACGAGAACGACCCGAACAGAAACGCGTCGGAGGGCGTGGCGGCGAAGCGCTCTTCGCCGCCGGTGACCCGCCCGAACAGACCCCAGCCCGCGTACAGCGGCGCGATGGCGAACACGGCGAGCGCCGCGATCTGCACCACACGCCTCACGCGCGTGAACCTGCGCGTCTGCGAGGCCTTTCGCTCTGTCTGCGAACGCGCCGGGGACGCGGCCGCTTCGTTTGCGTTGTCCATACGATACCGTCTTCCCGTCTCAGGCGCGCCCAGCGTCGTCGCCTCCCACCGGGTTGATGGTGGGGTCGTCCTCGAAGTTCACGTAGATGAGGTTCACGCCGGTCACCCCGTCGATGCCGATCATCTTGCTCGTCTCCGCGTAGGAGTCGTCCACCGTCTCGGACTCGACCGTGATCACGATCTTGTAGCCCTGCTCGATGCTGTGGACCTCCACGCCCGAAAACGCGGGCAGCTCGCGCGCGACGGCTTCGGTCTTCTCAGGAACGCACTCGACGACCAGGCTCGATATCACCACGGTTGACCACTACCCTTCGACTTTCGTCACGCTGACGCACGTCTTCTTGAAGTCCGGCTCCTTCGACAGCGGGCAATACGCCTCCTGCTGCACCAGGTTGATGAGCGTCTCCTCGGCGAAGAACGGTGCGAACAGGTACCCTTCGGGCGGCACGGTGCGCCCGGCCGTCGACACCGTGATCTCCACCTCGCCGAAACGGCTCGTCACCTTCACGCGGTCGCCGTTCTTCAAGCCCAGACGGCTGACGTCGGCGGGGTTCATGTCGAGCAACGCCTCGGGCAGCGCGTTGTTGAGCGCCTCCACGCGCCGCGTCATCGTGCCCGTGTGCCAGTGCTCGAGCAGACGGCCCGTGCACAGGTAGAACGGGTAGTCGGCATCTGGTATCTCGGCCGGCGGCTCGTACGGGCGGAATACCACCGACGGCTTGTGGTTGGCCGACTTGTAGAAGCTCATGCCGCCCGCCAGGCCCGCGTCGCCGTACTGCGCGATGCCGTACTCGTCATAGCCCTCTTCCTGCGGACCGTCGGTAAAGCGCCACTTCGTTGGCAGCCATTTGCCGTCCACCTCGCGAACGGGCCAGGTCATGCCGTGGTTGTAGATGTACTCGTCGTACGGCGCCAGCTGCTTGGCCTCCATCTTGAGCGTGGCGCCGAACGTGCCGTCGGCGTCGCTGTTGATAGCCGCCGCTCGCGCGTTCATGCTCGGGTTGGAGAACGTCCGATACTCCTCCCACATCGAACGGCACAGCTCGCGCTCGGTATCGAACCGGAAGTCGGCGCGGTCCTTGTCGTACCACTGGCCGAACAGCCGGTCGAACGCGTCTTCGCCCTCGATCGTCTCATCCACGAGCACGCGCTTGGCGATCTCCATGAGCTGCCACTGGTCCCAGCGCGCGTCTCCCGGAGGTTCCACCGCCTTCTCGAACACGGCCGTGCGACGCTCGCCGTTTCCGAACTGTCCTTCGCGCTCGACCCACATCGCGCTCGGCAGCACCACGTTGGCGTACTTCGTCGACATGGTCGGGTACACCTCGCTGACCACGATGAACGCGTCGAAGATGCCGCGCTTGTCCTCCGCGCCGCGCCCGAGGAACCGCGTGAGGTTGGTCATCGACTGCGCCCAGTTGTTGTTGGCCGACCAGAGGAAGTCGATGTTGCCGTTGGACAGCTCGCGGAAAATCTTGGTGGTGTGGAAGCCCGGCGTCGCTATGTCGTCAAGGTAGTTCTCGGGCAGGTTCCACACGGCCTCGGTGTAGCGGCGGTGCTGCGCGTTGTTCACCACCAAGTCGGCAGGCAGACGGTGGCTGAACGTGCCCACCTCGCGCGCCGTACCGCATGCCGACGGCTGTCCGGTCAGGCTGAACGCCGTGCAGCCGGGACGGCCGTACTTGGCAGCGAGCAGGTGGATGTTGTGCAGGTTGTGGTTGACCCACGTGCCGCGGTTGTGCTGGTTGACGCCCATGGTCCAAAACGACAGGATGCGCAGGTCGGGGTTGGCGAACAGGCTGTAGAGCTCCTGCAGGTCCTCCACCGACACACCGGACAGCTCAGAGGTGTACTCCCAGGTGTAGGGGTCGAGCCGCGCCGCGTACTCTTCGAACGTGATGGACTGCACCTTGTCGACTGTCTGCCCGATGTCGGACTTGTCGTAACCGTCGTACGTGGCGTTGCCGATGTCCTCGGTACCCTGCTTGAACTGCAGGTGGTCGGCCACGAACTGCTTGTCGTACGTCTCGTTCTCGATGAGGTAGCGCGCAATGCAGTTGGTGATGGCAAGGTCTCCGTTCGGCTTGAAGATCATCACCTTGTCGGCCGTCGCCGACGTGCGCGTGCGCAGCGTCGTCACGTCGTAGTGCTTGACGTTCTCGTTGGAGATCTTGCGCGACATCACGCGCGAGTACAGCATGGGGTGCGCCTCGGCCATGTTGGCGCCCCACGTGATGATGACGTCGGCGTCGTCGATGTCGGCGTAGCAGCCCGCGGGCTCGTCGGTCTGGAAGATGTTCATGAACCCGACGACGGCGCTCGCCATGCACAGACGCGCGTTGGGGTCGATGTTGTTGGAACGCAGTCCCGCCTTCCAGAACTTCGCCGTGGCGTAGCCCTCCAGGATCGGCTGCTGGCCCGAACCCCAATACGCGATGCGGCTCTTGTCGTTCTTCCACGCCGTTCGCAGCTTGTCCGCCACCAGGTCGAGCGCCTCGGTCCACGTTGCCTCGCGAAATCCCTGGTCGGTGCCTTTGAGCGAGTTGTCCTCGCGGATGAGCGGCGTGGTCAGCCGGTCCTCGCCGTACAGGATCTTGCTCAGATAGTAGCCCTTCACGCAGTTCAGACCCCGGTTCGAATCGTTGTCCGGGTCGCCGTACACGCTGATGAGCTTGCCGTTGCGCGCTTCGCAGATAACGCCGCAGCCGCAGCCGCAGAAGCGGCAGACCGACAGCGTCTTAGTCGTCGCTGAGCCGTTCAGCGGCTCGTTGACCTTGGGCGCGCAGCCCGCCATCGAGCCCGTCGCCGCCGCCGTCGCCATCGCGATGGCGGCCGCCTTCACGAACGTCCGCCTTGAAACATCCATGGTCATAGTCGTCCCCCTAATACTGCCCCGAAAGCCGGGCGCGCAGCCTTTCTCCGGCTGCGGCCCGCGCATCCGCCGCGCACGCCACCGCGCTGTCGGCGGCACCGTTATCTCCGCGTTTTCGATTCCTGCTCAGCCAACGTGACGATCCTGATGGGCACGTGCGGCTCGCTCACCGCGCAGCGCTCGACGCACAGGCCGCACCCCGTGCACACCTTCCGGTTGACGACCGGCTCGAACTTCGTGTGGATGCTGTCGCCCTCGACCCCTTCGAACGACAGCGTGATCGCCTCGTCGATGAGCGGGCACACCCGGTAGCACACCTCGCAGCGGTACCCCAGGTACGCGATGCACACGTTCTCGTCGATAAGCGCGTAGCCGACGTGCATGTCGTGTCGTTCTTCCACGTCGCGGAGCGCGTCGGTCGGGCATGCCGCGACGCACGGGAAGTCGTCGCACATGCGGCACGCCTGCTCGCGCGGCTCGATGCACGGCGTTCCGCTCGCGGCACCCGCCGCGGCTCCCGCCACGTGCAGCGCCGCGTACGGGCACGCCTCGATGCACTTGCCGCATTTGATGCAGCGCGCGATGAAGTCCGCCTCGCTCTTCGCCCCGGGCGGGCGCAGGAGCCGCGCCTGCGATTTGGCGCGTGCCGAGAACACGCCCTCGGCCGCGACGAGCGCCGCCGCGATACCCGCCATCACCTTGCCGGCAGCCATGATGACCTGCTAGTTCGCGCCGGCGAGGAACTGCTCGTCCTCGTACGACATGTACTGGTGCTCCAGGTTCTGCGAGTCTTGGAACGAGATCCAACCCTCGGGCACTTGGGAGTCGTCGTGGCACTGCGTGCAGACCATCACCGACGCGCGATGAGCCTTGTGGCAGTCGCTGCAGGTGTACTCGGTGTGGTGCCACGAATGAGGATTGCGGTCGTAGAGAGCCGTCTTCTTGGTCAGGTCGCTCTTCTCGTAGTTGTGGCAGGTGCTGTTCATGCAGAACTCGGTCTCGCCGACGCCGCGGTAATACACCAGGCGGGACAGGTCGCGTTCGGACAGCGGGTTGTAGTAGTTACCGGTCACCCATTCGATCCCCTCGGTGACCTGCTCTTCGATGGAGGGCACATGGCAGTCCATGCAGCTTTTGCCCACGTTGCCGTGGACACTCGCGAGCATGCCCGAAGCCACCGCGACCTCGTTGCCCCACTTGTCGACGGCGGGTTCCTTGGGATTGGCCTGGAGCGTCTCCAGATACTCGTCCGACATCGGCGTATGGCAGATCTCCACGCAGAATCCCGGCGTGTTGTGCCACTGCGCGAACCCGATGCCGAGCACCACGACCACGGCGATCACGCCCGTGACGATCTTCGCCTTCTTCGACATGCGCTTTTTGGGATGTGGCGCTTCAGAGCCCGTCGTGCCTGCGTCGGTCCGCTCGCTTGCACCGACGTTCGCTGTGACGTTCTTCTCTTCTCCCACGATCGCACCCCTCTTCCTTGGAATCTGTTCCCCCTGCGCCCTCCCCTGGACGCCTGCTTGATCCCGCGCTTCACGGGATGTGCACAGTATATGGAAGAAAGCTCCAAGAAAAAGACTCGTCGGCTGCATTTGAGCACGTGAGAGCCAGATATAGGGAAAACCCCTATGAGGGAAAACCCCCTACGCCGCAGACGACGCAATGAGGAGAACCCTTATATCGACCCGCTGTCGCCCGAGAACGAGACGTTCTTCAGGACCGGACCTCTCACGGGAACCGCAGCGTGCTCGGGCGCACGCTATGAAGAGGCGTCAAAAGCCCCGCTCGCGGGGATCATCAGCGCCACGGAGGCTTGCGGCAGGTGCTCGCCACCGACGTAAACGCTTGGCATGTGCAAAGCCGACGCGGCAGTGGAGCTCGTGGATGCGCGAACGTCGACGTACGCGCAAGCATCGTTTGCATGACGCTCCCGAAGGAGAACGCACCGGGTCCATCGCCGATGCGGACTGCGTCGACGACGAGGTTCCGCTGGGCTAAAGCACCGCGGCCGCCATCATCGCAACGCACGCCCCCACCCCTGCGTAGAGAACCGCGCGGAGGGGATTTTTGAGCGCCGGGCTCGCGCCCAGGTCGCGCGACAGGCTCTTCATGCCCGCCCATCCGTGCCACGCGAACGCGGCGAGCAGCACAAGCGCCGTTGCCCCCTGCGACAGCCCGAACAGAGGCACCTGCGCCACATGCAACGCGATCGCCGCGGCAAGAACCGCGCCCGATACCCACTTGAGCAGCTGGTGCCGCTTCTTGCGCGCGCTCGACGGACGCTCGGTATCACGCCACATGAACACGGTAGTCGCAACCGACAGCGCCGCATGCGCGCACGCCACGCCGACGAGCGCCCAGAGCAGCGCCATCGGGGGCGCAGGCAACGGCTCCAGATGAGCGAGCGAGCCAAGGAGCGCGTGCCCGAGAAACGCGACGGCGAGCACCGCAGCGGCGATCGCGTTCGCGAGTCGCACCCGACTCGCCGTGTCCTTCGCCTTCCGCACGCCGCCCCCCTCCGTTTCCCGGTTCACGTCTGATGAATATCCGCGCAAGAGAACATGCTCGTATCAGGTTAGGGCTTGAGCCGGTGCCGCAAGATGGGGCGATGCACCTTCGCTTTCCGGTGCATCGCCCCACTAAGCTCGCGCTCGCATCGCACGCGTGGGTACGAGCCTCAGCGGAAGGCTGGCGCCCCCTTTGACACACGCCAGCCTTCGCGCCGATGCTCGTATCTCAGTCCATATCGTCCTGCTTTACGGGTTTGAACAGGACAAGCAGGATTATTGCGATAAGCGCCATAATCGCGCCCATCAGGAAGTAGGCGATATCCGCCCCGCCGAAGAAACTCTTCGAAACCATCGTGGCGAAACGCATGGACACAAGCGACGAGATGCCGATGCCCAGCAGAATGAATCCGAAGTTCGCACCGTTGTTCTTCAGACCGAAGTTCTCAGCTGACCACGTGGGCCAAACCGCGCCCGGAGCGCCAGCTCCAGCAGCCATGAGGAACGCGAGCACCAAGAAGAACAGCCCTTGGGCGAAGATCATCGCGATCGAGCATACGAGCACGATGACGCCGAGGAGAACCGCCGTGTTGCGACGCCCGATCTTTCCGACGATGACAGGAAAGAACAGACGCCCGAACGCCATGCCGAGACCTGTCACCATGACAACGCCCGTCGAAAGAGCCGGATCGAGTCCATGACCCGCGGCAAGCTGCTTCAAAATAGGG
The DNA here is from genome assembly GCA_903789375.1 of uncultured Eggerthellaceae bacterium. Taxonomy (GTDB): domain Bacteria; phylum Actinomycetota; class Coriobacteriia; order Coriobacteriales; family Eggerthellaceae; genus CAIFEB01. The sequence continues at coordinate 24,915 of CAIFEB010000003.1, forward strand.
TTGATTCCGAAAAAGGTCACCGTGATGAACCATATCGATAGAAACATAATCCACATCTGCGGCGTTTTAATCGTTTCCGAGAGCGCCATCTGCCGTTGCTTCGTAAAATCAACCTGCTTTTTCTCATAGCCATCGGGCGTCCATCCCTCGGGCGGGTTCTTAATCTGCGTCCAGCCGATAAGGCAAATCACGAAGAAAATCACCGCAACAACGCGGAAACCTGAGACCACGCCCAGCGACCCGATGACCTTCGAAACGATGGGGCTGAACACGACCGTCGCCAAACCAAAGCACGTAACCGTCACTGACGAAGCCATGTTGAGCTTGTCAGGAAACCACTTGTTGGTCGATGCCAGCACCGAGCTGTAGGCAAAACCGACGCCGAAACCGCCGATCACCCCGAATGTAAGATACAGAGGCACCGGTCCGATAGGCGCCGTGTACGACGACAGGAACACGCCGGCAGCGAACATGACGATACCGAGAAGCGTCACCCAACGGGGGCCGATCCTGTCTTGGATACGACCACCGATCAGGCTGCCAATCGAAAAGCATGCGATCATAACCGACGCGGTCAATCCCGAATCAGCCGGCGACCATCCATAGCCCGCAATAATGTACCCGCTGAACACACTCCACATGTAAATGATACCCATGCAGATCATGATCAGCGCCGCTGCGACAAGGCGCACATAGCGCCTGCTACTCGACTCCATGCATCATCCTTCCCCTGATAATCCGGATCGTACGTGTTGGCTCGAGCGTTTTACATAAGACCGGCCTGTGAAATATGGCGAGCACGCACCGCGTTGGGACATGACTTCCGTGCTGCACCACGCGTCGACGAGTCTGATTGTAGGGTGCTAAGCCGTCATGAGCTAAAGGATGAATTCGCATAGGCTGGTGAAAAGAGAGACGCGTCTCGCCACCTTCCTCTATTCTTGCAAACGCATATGGTTCCGCTTTCGAATCAAATTATTCCGAAAAGTCATGCGCCCGCGCCGCTGCATTGATGATCGCGCACGTACCGTGAGAAATGCGAAAGCGTGCTCCCTTCGTCCGCTTTCCGCACGATGACGTACGACTTCACGGCGAAGTTCGAATCGGCAAACCGCAAGGCGGTCATGTCATTGCGCGAGCATATGCGCTTGTCATCCAGCAAATCAGGTGTGATGAGATAGACGCAGTCCGCCGGCACATCGAAGAAAAAGCCCGTCTGGGACGTCGGGTTGAATCGATGGAACGTCGGCTCGAAACCGCGCTCGACGCAAAGTTCCGTCACCGACTCCTGCAGAGGATAAGACATCTCAATGCTGCTCATGATTGGGACACGCTTGAGATCCTGCGGATTCAAAGCGCCTTTATCCGCAAGCGGGTGGTTTTTGCTGCACCATACCACCAACGGCTCCTCTATCAGAGGATACGCGTCCGCTACGGGGCCCGGATCTATAGCGCGATTTACGGGGCAGTATTCGATAGTCACATTGACATCACCGTCCGCGAACGCCTGACGTGGCGTCTTGTAATGCACGTTTCTGAGTACATAGCGAAACGTGCCGCTGTACGTCTTCTTGAATGCCCTCATATAGCGTTCCAAAGCCGACATCGCTCCTGAGTACACGAAAGCATCCCAGACGACGATTTCGTTTCCGGTTCCGTCATTGATGCTGCGACAACGCTCAATCGTATCGCCCAAACGGTTCAACACGTCGATGGAGCCGTTGTACAGACAAATGCCCGCTGGCGTCAGCTGGTTCTTTTCGCCATGCTCGACAAGGTGAACGCCGATTTCCTTCTCCAACGCGATAAGGTGTTTGCTCATGGTCGACTGCGACATATGAACCTTCTGCGCTGCCTCCTGCACGGTTCTGCTCTCGGCCCATACTATGAATTCCCTCAGATATTCAGTTCTCATCCGTCCCCCTCGAATGGCGATGAGACTCAGCGAACGCTGCTTCAAACCTGCGCCACGCATGCGCGCGAACCGTCCCGGGTCCCCGCTTGCTGCGAATTGCTCATGCTAAAAGTATTGCATTCTACGATGCCCTGCACTCAGTGCAGCATGTCCAAACATACGAGCTTGCGAGTGTGCATCTTGAACACACCGAGCGCGAGACCGCTCCTAGGCACGAGCTGACAGCCACATCTCTCCCCCAGCATTCATATTCTGTCACCGAAGTGTGGATTATCAGGCGATTCTCTGCTACAGTGGAGGACTCACACGCAAAACCGAGGGGACTTCTTATGGATCAGATCGTCAAGATCACGGGCGACATCGACACCTTCATGTACACCTACATCCTCATCATCATGCTGGTGGTGTCGGGCGTGCTGTTCACCATCCGCACGCACGGAGTGCAGATTCGCCTGTTCAAGGACATGCTCAGATCCATCACCGAGCAGAAGTACAACGAGGGCGAATCGACGGCGTCGTCGTTCCAGGCGCTTATGATCTCCACCGCCAGCCGCGTGGGCACGGGCAACATCGCCGGCGTTTCCACGGCCATCGCCGCGGGCGGCCCGGGCGCGCTGTTCTGGATGTGGGTCATGGCCACGGTCGGCGCGGCGTCGGCGTTCGTCGAGTCCACGCTCGCCCAGATCTGGAAGGTGCGTGATGAAAACGGCAGCTTCCGCGGCGGCCCCGCGTACTATATCGCCCAGGGCCTGGGCAAACGCTGGCTCGGCGTCGTGTTCTCCATCACGCTCATCGCATGCTTCGCGTTCGGCTTCAACGCGCTGCAGGCGTACAACGCGTCCTCGACGCTCGAGGTGTACATGCCCGGCTATTTCTCCAGCCCGCTCGTGGTGGGCATCGCGCTGTTCCTGGCGGCAATGATGGCCATCTGTATCTTCGGCGGCGGCGCGCGTATCAGCTTCTTCACGTCGATTCTCGTGCCCATCATGGCCATCGCCTACCTGGCCATCGCGCTGTTCGTCACGTTCTCGCACGCGGCCGACCTGCCGTCGGTGTTCGGGCTCATCTTCTCATCCGCATTCGACATGCGTTCGTTCGCCGGCGGCTTCGCCGGGTCGGTGGTGTCGTGGGGCATCAAGCGCGGCCTGTACTCCAACGAGGCCGGCATGGGATCCGCCCCCAACGCCGCAGCCGCCGCTTCGGTGTCGCACCCGGTCAAGCAGGGTCTCGTGCAGACGTTCTCTGTGTTCATCGACACGATGATCATCTGCACATGCACCGGCATGATGGTGCTCGTGTTCTACGCGGGCAGCGGCCTTGAGACCATCACAGACCCGGTGACCCACATCACGTCTTTCGTGAACCCCGCAACCGGCGGCGTGCTCACGGGCATGCCGCTCGTGCAGGAGGCGCTGCGCTACTCGCTCGGCGATTTCGGCGTGAACTTCATCACGTTCTCCATCTTCCTGTTCGCATTTTCAAGCCTGCTCGGCAACTACTACTATGCCGAGAGCAACATCCGCTTCATCAGAGACAGCCGTCCCGTCATCATCGTGTTCCGCGTGTTCTGCGTGGTCGTGGTGTTCTGGGGCGCGCAAGCCGGATTCGACCTGGTGTGGAACTGCGCGGACATCTTCATGGGATTCCAAGCGTTCGTAAACCTGATTGCGCTGTTCGCGCTAGGCGGCTGGGCCATCAAAGCGCTGCACGATTACGAGAGTCAGAAAGCCGCGGGCAAGAACCCGGTGTTTCTGGCCAGCTCCATCCCGGGGCTTCCTAAGACTGTGTGCTGGCATGAGACGCCCGAGCAGCTTGAAGCCGACGCCAACCGAGGTGACCTGGCCGAACAGGCGAAGATCAAGAACCAGGTCGAGCAGATGCTGAACGATTAGCCGTTGCGGCTGCCGTATGTTCCTCCAGCCGGCTCGTCGCTGAGCGGCGTCGGCGCATCGATTCCCTACACACCATGCAACCGGGAAACGCGCTTTCCCCGGTGCGGAGATTGCCGGACGTTGGGACTCGATTGAGTCTGCGGGCAAGGCTTACGCCGGATCGGCGCTGTTGAGACGCAGAACGTTCATCTGCAGCTCATGGACGTCCTCGGACGTCACGTCGGCGGAAACATCCTCCCCTGCCTCGTAACGCGCGTCGGTCGCGAGACAGCGCCTGATGAACGCCTCGTTTTCGGCCGAGAGCATGCGCAGGTCGCGCGCCGTTTGGAAGCAGGCGTCCAAATCGGTCGTCTTGCCGACGCGCCACAGATGCAGCTTCGCCAAATTCACCGAGCCGTGGAAACGCCGTACGAGCGACGGACCCTCCGATGCCGTTTCGTCTTGATTCATGGTCTCCCCTCCCGTGACAACGCTTGCAGTCTAGCAGTCCTGCGTCCGGGGCGCGAATCCAGCGTACCCACCACTGCGGTTCTTTAGGCAATGAATGTCGCAGCATGAGCGCGTTGCGAGACACGCGAGAAGCGTCCCGCCAGGCACCCGCAGTCCTGCGTCTGGGGCGCGACTGTCGCAGCCCACCCAGACGAGCTCTCGATCAGTCGCGCGCCTGCGTGCGCCACCAGCTGAAAACGCGCCCAAACAGGAACCCCTCGCCATACAGCCTCCTTTGCAAGATTCATCCCCATCCCTGCGAAATCGAATAACGAACACCTGTGGCATGCCTGCATAATCTACCGAAGCGCCCGACAGGGGCGCGGGAAGCACGTGCGGCGACGGATTCGCCCCTTCCCGCGAGCGGGCGCGCGTTCGAGGGAGGCGACCGGGCGACATCAGCCCAGAAGGGGACCGCATGAGACCGTACAAGACCGTCATCTACAGCTTCTTTTTGGGAGGATTGCTCGCGCTAATCGCGCAGACGTTCCTCGTCCTGACAACCGCCGCACTCACCGGCACGCCGCTCGAGCTCCTCACCGGCAGCTCGGTGCTCGTGCTCATGGGCGTCATCGGCTGTATCTTCGGCGGCCTGGCCATCTACCAGTATTTCGAGGAATGGGCGACGTTCGGCGCGCTGCTGCCGTTTTCGGGATTCGCCATGGCCGTGGGCATGAAGATGATCGTGCCGCACTGCAACGGGGCGTCCACCGCTCAGTCCATCGGCAAGGGCCTGTGGCTCGTCATCTGGTTCAACGCTGTCGGCGCCGCATCGTGCATCCTGTTCGGCTTCATCTGCGCGAAGGCGGGCGTGCAGGCGCCGGTCTTCCCGAAGACGTCGTCGAGCATGATCTTTCCCGCCGCGTTTCTGATGGGCGGCATCCTGACCGCGTTCTTCCAGATCGTGTGGCTTGCGTACAAGAAGGTATCGGCGAAGGCCGCGCCCGTGTGGGTGCTGCTCGCGGCCTGGCTCTGCGGCGCCCTCTTCGCGCCATGCGGGCTGTCGAGCTTTCTGGCGAACACGTTCGGCGAGGGCTTCACGGTGATGATTCCCGTCGGCGGCTACAACATGTACAACGTGGGCGCGCAGTTCGCCGCCGGCCAGGTGAGCGCCGGCCTCACGCACCTGGCATCGTTCTTCATCGCCGTGTTCTTCCTGTTCTTCACCGGGCTTCTGACGTTTCTGATCTACCGGGCGAAGTACGGCACCGCCACCGTGCACGACGTGCATCTGGCGCGCGCGAAAGCCGACGTCGCCCGCCTTTCCGGCAAGAAATAGACGCACGATAAATCGTTGTCTATAAACAGGAGCGCCCCCTGCGGATTGGATTTTCGCAGGGGGCGCTCATCGCGTTTGGGGAGCGCTTACTTCGACTGTACCTCGGGTGGATCGATGTGCTCGAACTTGTCGGGCGAACCCGCCTCGCCGATCTCGGTCGGCTCGCCGTGCGCCGTGAACTCGTCCACGTCGGTGGGCTCTTTCGGATGCTCCAGCTGGGCCATGTCGACGCTTTCGGTGTCGTTGTTCTTGAAGACCGACACGTCGAGCAGGCCGGACAGCTTGGCCATGATGGTCGTGACCACCGCGTCGCCCGTGATGTTGATGGCCGTGCGGCCCATGTCCAGGATGCGGTCGATGCCCATGATCATGGCAACGCCTTCCGCGGGCAGGCCGACCGAGTTGAACACCATGGCGAGCATGATCGTGCCAACGCCGGGAACGCCCGCCGTGCCGATCGACGCGGCCACGGCCGTGAGCACGACGGTGCCGAGCGCCGTCGGTGTCAGCGTGATGCCGAACGCCTGCGCGATGAAGATAACGGCTGCGCCCTGCATGATGGCGGTGCCGTCCATGTTGATGGTGGCGCCGAGCGGAATCGTGAACGACGCAACCTGCGGGTCGACGCCGACCTTCTTCTCGAGCGTCTCCATGTTCAGCGGGATGGTGGCGTTCGACGAGCTGGTCGAGAACGCGAACAGCATGACCGGCAGGAACTTGCGCAGGAAGTGGAACGGATTCAGGCGCGTGAACGCGAACAGCAGGAGCATGTACACGACGAGCAGCTGAACCGCGAGGCCCAGATACACCGTGCCGATGAACTTGATCATGGGCAGGATGCCGCCGATGCCGAGATTGGCGAACGTGCGCGCGATCAGGCAGAAGATACCGACGGGCGCCACCTTCAGCACGAGGCCGATCATCTTCATCATGACGGCGTTGAACTGCGTGAAGAAGCGGTTCACCGTGGCCACCTTCTTGCCCAGACGTCCCAGAATGAACCCAAGCACGAGCGCGAAGAAGATGATCTGCAGCATGTTGCCGCTGTTCATAGCCGCGATGATGTTGGTCGGCACGATGTTGATGAGCATGTCGGTGACCGACTGGTCGGTCGACGTGGTCTTCGGCTCGACGCGCGTGATCGCGTTCATGTCCAGCCCGATGCCCGGATTGGTCATCTGCGCGAGCCAGATCGAGATGATCACGGCGAGCGCCGTGGTGAGCAGGTACATGACGATGGTACCCACACCCACTTTGCCGAGCAGCTTCGGGTCGCTCATCGACGCTGCGCCGCACACGATCGAGCAGAACACGAGCGGCACGACGAGCATCTGCATCAAGCGGATGAACCACTGGCCGAAGACGTAGAAGATGCCTTCGATGACGATGCTGTCGAAGGCCGAGCCGCTCGGCACTGCCAGGCTGCAGATGATGCCGACGATGATGCCGGCTGCCAACGAAATCAGGATGACCGTGGTCAGGCTGACCTTCTTCCCCTTCTTCTCAGGCTGTTGCTGCGGCGTGGCCGCCGCGCCCTGTTCTTGCGGGGCTGTGCTTGTTTTGCCCATGTGACACTCCATCCTGTTCGTACGCTGCGGGACAAAATCCGAGAAATTGTAGCATTATGACCAGCTGCGATGCGGCGTAGGTGTCAGTTTGCAAACGATATCCCCGTTACCCTTCACAAATGGGGGCTCGATGCTCTCTTGGGAGGCGCCGCACAAGTGGCTGCGTCGGACGAGTGCGCCTGTTCGCTCCGGGCACGCGCCCGAAGCGCGCTTTGGACACCGACCTTCATCGTTCGCTCCGGACGCAAGCGTTGCCGCGCGGAGAACGTGAACGCCCCGCATCCTGTGTTTATCGAGGTGGGTATTACTCCGGAAATGTTCGGGCCCTACAATGCTTTCCGTTGCGATGCCGCATCGCCATCGCCCGGAACCGCGGCATGTCGGCACCATCTGGCGCGCTGCGGAGCCATCCCCGCGAAACGATGCCCCGTCATCGTCGCAAAGAGGCGCGCCCCATCGTCGCGACAGCACCATCAAGCAGCTTGCCTCGCAACCTGAACCCGCCCACCGGCGAATACGGATAGGAGCGCCCATGCGTCAGGAACGAAATCTCACGCGCCGTGGCTTTCTCGGAGCGCTCGGCGCCTGCGCGCTCGCGGGGAGCGCAGCGCTTGCGGGATGCGGTCGCTCGTCAGGCGTCTCGGATGCAGCCGACGTCACCGAAGGAACAGCCAAGGAAGCGGCGGCCGCGAATGCGGCTGAGGGCTCGCCCGCGGCGGCAGGCGTTGCGAACACGTCCGCAACCGACGAGAAGCCGAAGGTGCTGATCGCGTACTTCTCGGGGACGGGCCACACCGCGCGCGTCGCGACCGAGATGGCCGCGCGCACCGGCGCCGACCTCTTCCCTCTGGAGCCCATCGTTCCCTACACGGCCGACGACCTGGACTACAGCGATCCGCAAAGCCGCGTGCGCATCGAGTACGCCGACGAGGACCTGCGTGACGTGCCGCTCGTCGCTTCAGTCCCCGACAATTTCGACACGTACGACGCAGTCATCATCGGCTTTCCCATCTGGTGGGAGAACGCCGCATGGCCCGTGCTGTCGTTTTGCGAGGACAACGATTTCCACGACATGTCGTACGCCGTGTTCTGCACGTCGGACATGCCGCTACCGTCCGACGAGACGCAGCTCGGCGACGCCCGCGACACGATTCGGGCGCTCATCGGCACCGACGTCGACTACGTGGCGGGCGCGCGGTTCATGCCCGACGAGAGTCTGAGCACCGTCGACGCATGGGTCGAGAACCTCGCGTTCACCACCCGCGCGCAGAAGATGCGCGACCGCGAGCTGTAGGAAGCGAAGCCTTACGCGATGACGAGCGCGAGGCTTCCCATGACCTCGTAGATGCGCTGGAATGCCCACGCATCGCGCTCGACGACGCCGTCGAGCGAATCGGCTACGGTCACGGTGCCCGCGTCGCGGTCGAACCCGCAGAGCACCACCGCATGGCTGCCGTCGCGCATGACGTAGCCGTCGCTTTCGCCCAGCACGATGCCGGGCTCCTGCATCCTCACGGTCGTCCACACGATGACCGGCTCGCCCTGCTCAACGTATTGCAGAAGCTCCGCCATCGACGACCCGCTGATGTCGGACGCGCGCAGGTCGGACGCGCTGTTCTCGAGGAAATCGTTGGCGGCGTCGGTCAGGCCAGGCGCCATGATGCAGCCGCCGTCTTCGGAGAACGGGTTGCCCAGAAACGCGTAGACGAAATCGCTCGCGCTGCGTGGAACCCATTCACCGCGAGCTCGGTCTTGCTCAGCGAGAAACCCCAGAACCGCAGCAGGTTCGTGAGCGCCACCGACTCGCAGCCGGTGGGCAGCTCGGGATTCTGCAGGTAGCACGGCACGTCGAGCGCCGCCTGCGCGACGGCGGCCGTTTCGACGGCGGCGGGCTCGGCGGCTCGCGCCTGCGCGACGCCGATGCCGTTCGCGCGCGCTGCGACCGTGTGCGTGTCCGCATGCGCCGACACGGGATGCGCGTCGCATACGTCCGCATAGGCGATGCGCGCGACGCCGCTCGCCGCGCAGCCGAACACCCCGGCCGTGAGCAGGCACTTCATAAACGTCCGCCGCGAAACCGGGGCGGCGACCCGCTCCATTTGCCCGCCCATCTGCTGCGCTCCCATCAGGTCCTCCTCAAAGCAACGGATACAACCGCCTCAATCGCCAGGGCGCGGACAGGCGTTTTCGCCCGCGATCCGAACGCACAGGTATCGATTGGCTTGCATCCTACGAATCGTTGCTTAAGTTACGCTGAAGGGGCGCACCTGATGAACCGCGCTGCATTGCATCGGTCTCCTTGAAGGCAGAGTTCATGCATGCACGGGCACGCAAGCCCAAAGCTCGATTTAACTCGGCAGGATTTCAATCCATTGGCCTTCGGGGTCTGCGATAAAGTACAGCCCCATGGCCGGATTCTCACGGATGATGCAGCCCATATCCTCGTGCAATGCATGATACGCGTCATAGTCATCGACTGCGAAAGCGATATGGGTATCCTTGCCTCCGTTGTCGTACGGTTCCGTGCGGCCTCGATTCCACGTGAGCTCCAGCTCGAATGGAGCATCATCATTTGCCATGAACGTATTGCTCCATGACCCGTCTTCCGGGCCAATCTCGCGCACCACATGAAACCCGAGCGCTCTCTCGTAAAATGCGATCGTAGCGTCTTTGTCCAGAACGTGCGTGCAACGGTGTATGAACTTTGCAGTCATTGCAATCCTCCTTGGATCATTGAGCAGAGGCTTCTCCGGCATCGATAGAGAGCCAGCCAATAAGATACGCGAGAAACGTCAGATATAGCGCCCGGTGACGCTGTCGGGACAGGCGCGCACTTGGTCGGGCGTTCCCGCGCACACCACGCGCCCGCCGGCGTCGCCACCGCCCGGGCCCAGGTCGACGATCCAGTCCGCGCACCGGAGAAGGTCCAGGTCATGCTCGATGACGATGACCGTCGCGCCGTTGTCGACGAGACCCTGCAGCACGCCGAGCAGCACTTCGACGTCGAGCGGATGCAATCCGATGGTCGGCTCGTCGAACACGAAGAGCGCATCGTGCTGGTCGCGCCCGATCTCGCTCGCGAGCTTGAGCCGCTGCGCCTCGCCGCCCGAGAGCGCCGGCGTCGCCTCGCCGAGCGTGAGGTAGCCGAGCCCCAAATCGGAGAGCACCTTGAGCTTCGCGCGCACGGTACGCAGCGTCCCCACGTGGCCGATCGCCTCGTCCACCGTCATCGCCATGAGGTCAGGAAGCGATACGCCCTGGTCGGAGACTGTCTTTGCGGCGGCGTCTGCGGCATCCTCGCTTCCAGCATCGACATGCGCGCTCGCGTTGCCGGCGCCCGCGCCCGATCCGCCGGCTCGCACGTTCGCGGCGCCGCGCTTTCCGTCGGGGCGGCGAATCCGCCAAGCTTCGGAGGTGTAGCGCGCACCGCGACAATCGGGACAGTCGATTTCCACATCGGGAAGAAACTGCACGTCAAGCGAGATCGTGCCCGTGCCGTCGCATGTCGAACAGCGCAGCGAGCCGGTGTTGTACGAGAAATCGCACGCCTTGAGCCCCCGCTCGCGTGCGGCGGGCGTCTGAGCGAACGCGCGTCGCAAGCCGTCGAGCACGCCCGAGTACGTGGCAACCGTCGAGCGCACGTTCGCGCCGATGGGCGTCGAATCGATGAGGTTCACCCGCTTGATGCCCGCCGCGTCGACGGATTTCACGTGCGCGGGCAGAGGACGCCCTTCGATGCTCGCACGCAATGCCGGCACGAGGCTTTCGAGCACGAGCGTCGTCTTGCCCGAGCCCGACACGCCCGAGACGACGGTGAGCCGGCCCCGCGGAAACGCCACGTCGAGCGGCTTGACCGTGTGCAGCGGGCCTGTCGAAAGCCGCACAGCACCTTCGTCGAACATATGACCAGCAGCGATCGGTGCGCTCGCACGCGCGACCGCACGTCCCGCCAGAAACGGCGCGATGCGGGAGGCCGGCTCGCGTTTCACCTGTTCAACCGAACCTTCCGCAATGACGCTCCCGCCGTCAGCGCCCGAACCAGGCCCGATTTCGATGAGATGGTCGGCATGACGCAGGACGCGCACGTCGTGGTCGACCACGACGACGGTGTTGCCGTCTGCTACCAGATCGTCCATGACGTCGAGCAGGCCGTCGACGTTCGCCGGATGCAGGCCGATCGACGGCTCGTCGAGCACGTAGAGCACGCCGGTCGTGCGGTTGCGCACCGCCCGCGTGAGCTGCACGCGCTGGCGCTCGCCCGTCGAAAGCGTGGCGCTCGGACGGTCGAGCGACAGGTACCCCAGTCCCAACTGCTGCAGGCGCGCGATGGGCTCGTCGAGCGTCGCGATGACATTGTGCGCGATTGGCCGCACCTCGCGCGGCAGCGACGATTCGACGCCCGGCAGCCACGCCGCCAGCTCGTCGAGCGTGAGCGCCGTCGCCTGTGCCAGGTTGATGCCGCGCACCTGCGGGTCGCGCGCAGCGGCGGACAGCCGGGTTCCGCCGCAATCGGGGCACGGGCCCTCCTTCAGAAAACGCGCGATGCGCTTATAGGCGCTCTCCGACTTGGCCTTGGCCAGCGCGTTCTCGACCGCACGCACGGCGCTGTAGTACGTGAAGTCGAGCTCCGTTCCCGTGTCGGTGCTCTTGACGTGGACGAGGATATGGCGCTTCTCGGCGGGACCGTGGAACACGATTTCCCGCTCTTCGGGCGTGAGCTGGTTGAACGGCACGTCGGTGCGCACGCCCATCGCGCGGCACACGTCTTTCATAAGCGACCACATGAGCGTGCCCCACACCACAACGGCGCCGTCGTCGATGCTCTTCCCCTCGTCGGGAACGAGGGTGGACTCGTCCACGATGCGCTGGACGCCCGTGCCACCGCAGGTCGGACACGCGCCGTCGCTGTTGAACGCGAGTTCCTCGGCGCCGCGGCCGTAGAAGCTCGCTCCGCATTCCGGGCAGACGAGCGGCTTCTCGAGCGCAACGTTCATCGAGGGCGGAACGCGGTGGCCGTTGGGACACGTGTACGACCCGACTCGTGAGAACAGAAGGCGCAGCGCGTTCAGAAGCTCCGTCGACGTGCCGAAGGTGCTGCGCACGCCGCCAGCCGCGGGCCGCTGATGCAGCGCGAGCGCGGCGGGCACGTGTTTGACCTCGTCGACGTCGGCACGCGTCTGCTGGCCGAGGCGGCGGCGCGTGTACGTCGACAGCGCTTCAAGGTAGCGGCGCGACCCTTCGGCGTAGAGCACGCCCAAGGCGAGCGAGCTTTTGCCCGAACCCGACACGCCCGCGATGCCGACGATCTGGTTGAGCGGCACCGACACGTTGATGTTCTTGAGGTTGTGCACGCGCGCGCCACACACTTCAATCGACTGCGGAGCCTGCGCGCCCCGCGACCCCCGTGCGCCCTGCTGCGCGCGTTCGCCCCGCGGTGTCCGTTTGCCCTGCAGTGCCCGTTTACCCGGCGTCATCCGTTTAGCATCCATGGCCCCTCGCTCCCCCGCTTGCGTCGTTCGCACTCAGTTTATCGAAAACCGCAGAGACATTGTCTAAGTTACGCACATTTGTTCGTTTTTCATACAATGCACAATGACTGAGCCACTCGCGGGTTCCCGTATGCCGCCATTCACCCATCCTGAACTGTGGATAATTCCGGAGGACGCCCTCCGACGAACCTAGAATAGATGAGCGCCTGGCCGTGCATGCAAGCGGAAACGCGCCGCAACGCAGTCACCAGCGGGCCAAATCCCAGTGCCACGTGCCCACGAAGACGGCGGCGGGCAATGCGGGAAACCGCAGACTCGCTGAAGTTCCTGGGCGCCACGAAGATCCTGAGCTACACGCCCTACGCCGAACCGCTGCAGAAGATGAGCGACCGGTACTTCGCCGACGCGGGCCTTGAGGTCGTCGGCCGCAAGAACCTGCGCTTCGAAGACCCCGCCAGCATCAACCGCGTGTCCCCGTACGAGATCGTGCGCGACATCGTCACGCTTGCGCGCGAGCACCCCGAAGCCGATGGCGTGTTCTGCTGTGGCGGTTGCTTCCGCACCGTCGGCGTCATCGCCGAGATCGAGCGGGAATGCGGCATCCCCGTCGTGGGCACGCAGCACAGGCCAACATGTGGAACTGCCTGCGCATGTGCGGCGTCGGCGACCGCCTCGAGGGTTTCGGGGCGCTGCTCGAGCGTCCGCGGCTGTAACCGTTCGAGCTGCCGCCCCTTTCGGACAGAACGGCTGCAACCGTGGTATATTCAAGCCTGTCGCAGGGAGCAATCACTATTCATATTTTGCATACTGAAGGAGTGCTGTATGGAGCTGAGGGTTCTGAGATATTTCCGTGCCGTCGTCGAAGAAGGCTCCATCACCAACGCCGCAAAGGCGATCCACGTGACCCAGCCCACGCTGTCGCGTCAAATCGCCCAGCTCGAAAAGGAAATCGGCGCCCCGCTGTTCACGCGCGGGCGCCACGGCATCGAGCTGACGGAACGAGGGTCGCTCCTCAACCGCTACGCCGCAGAAATCATCGACCTCGCGGACAAAGCCGAGGAAGAGGTAGCGCTTCCGAAGCACGCGGTTTCGGGCGTCGTCCACATCGGCGCCGGTGAGACGCGCGCCTTCTCCCTTATCGCGCAAGCCTGCGCCCGCGTCCGCCAACACTACCCCGCCGTCACCTTCGACATCGTCGACGGGACGTCAGCCGACTTGAAGAGCAGCTTCGCACGCGGGTTCTTCGACGTGCTGCTCGACTGCGAGGCGGGCGACAACCTCGATTACAATCAGATCACGCTGCCCATCCACGACGAATGGGGCGTCGTCGTGCGCGACGACCATCCGCTCGCGAAGCTTGAATCCGTCACGCCTGATGCGCTGAGCGCATACCCGCTCGTTGTGTCGCGCCAGGGCATGAACCGCTCGCTGCGCAGTTGGGCGGGAGCCGGCGCCAATTCGCTCAACATCGTGGCCACCTACGGGCTTCCGTTGAACTCGGCCTACCTCGTGAGCGAGGGCGTCGGCGTGATGGTGACGTACGGCGGGCTCGTCGACGAGCTGAACACCGCCGCCAACCTGCAGTTCCGTCCACTTTCCCCTGCGGTTGTCGCCCGCCACAAGGTGCTGTGGCGCAAGGTTATGCCCACCAAGCCCGCCCATGCGTTCCTCGACGAGCTGAAAAGGCTCTGCGGAGAATAGCCTTCCCCCGCAGAGCCCCGCTGCAGCCCGGCTTGCATTCGCATGCCGTCTCAAATAAGCGCTCCGACGTCGGAATCAACCACGCAAGTCACCCACCTTCGACCTTTTCACACCGGAGAAAATCGCAGCCTTCGAAACCACGACGGAATCCGAAATCGACCGCATCGTCGAAAAGACCAGCGCCCGCGCGCATGGCGATTTCATGCGCGACAAAGTGCCGCCCGCCAATCCGCGCCAGGACACGCCCTGGCGGCGTCATCTGATGAGATGGCGCGATTTGATAGCAACCTGGCGCGTCCTGATGTTCAGCAAAAGTGCACATCAATCGGGAGAGCATCGCTGAACGCGCTTCTCATTCGCTCGACGCCCCTGAGAGATTTTCATGAAGCGCTATCTGCTCGACAAAAATTGTCCCCGCGTGCTCGCGCATTTCGGCGTCGACGTCGCCGCGGCCCTGCACCGCGCCGGCGCGCCCGAGGACACGTTCGCCCGCGAGACGCCCACCATGACCGCGGCCCACTACTTCGCCTTCATGCAGGCGATCGGCGACATGTCGCCCGACGAGGACGTCGCGCTCAAGATGGCGAGCGCCAACGGCATCGAGCAGTTCAGCCCACCGGCTAATGCACGGCCGACGACGCGGCACGCAGGCTCGGCGTCAGCCGCCGCACGCTGCAGCGCAAGCTCGGCGCCGAGAGCACGACGTTCCAAAAGCAGCTCAACCACACGCGCGAGCTTCTGGCCAAGCATTACCTGCAGAACACGTCGATGGGAACGGACGAAATCGCGTACCTGCTGGGATACCTGGAGCTGAACAGCTTCCTGCGCGCGTTCACGTCGTGGTGCGGCGAGAGCCCGAGCGAATGGCGGCGCCGCCACGCGTGATGCATGCCGTCACGCGTAGGGCGCACGATCACGTTTAGGGCGAACTTTCACGCGCAAAGCGCGCTATCGAGCGCCCGCTGCACCATCATCCTGATATACGACAACCGCGAGAGTCCACCTTATCCAATCGCTGCAAGATGGACTTTCGTTGATTTACGTCGGTCTGATAAGCGCTTGCGCGCAAATGCCCCCTCACGCACTCAGACGCTCGCGCGGCTCATGGGCGCGGCGGCTCACGTCCGCATCGCGCGCCACGACGATGTCGATGAGCTCCTGCTGCGAGTCGCAGCCGAGCTTGTGGTAGATGTTGTACATATGCGACTTCGCCGTGTACACCGATATGTTAAGGTCGCGTGCGATGAATTTCGCCGTGCGCCCGCGCGCGAGCAGGCGGAACACCTCGTCCTCGCGCGGCGTCAGGCCGCATTCGGCGCTGATGCCGTCGCAAGCGCGGCGCCAGTAGCCCGGTCCCTGCGCCTTCTCCCCGTCATCTTTTGCGCCCTCGTCGGATTTCTCCGGCGAGGCGAGCGGCATGACGAGCGGGTCGGCCCCGTACGGCACGAGCGATATGGCGATTGAGAACAGAACGACCATGCACGCGGCGGCAAGCACGTCGGATTGCTGCCCGCCGACGCCGCCGACGAGCGAGCCGACGATGGTGCCCGCCGCCAGCCCGCATACCATCGGCATCGTTGCGCGCGCGTACAGGTAGGCGCGCTGCACCGTGTACTCCGACGCCAAAAGCGACCGGTTGACCGCACGCGCGATATCGCGTAACGACAGCACCACGCACAGGATGGCGATCGCCGTCTCGAATCCGAACGAACCCTTGCCGGTGAACATGATGCCGAGCAGACAAGCGATGATGACCGGAAACGTCCAGCGCTCGACCGGCCCGAGCAGCACCCAGCTCGCCCCCTTCACGCGCGAGATGAACCATGACAGCACGGCTGCCACCGCATAGCCGAGAGCGATCGACTTCGCCGCGTCGGGTCCCGGCATCTGCAGCATCGCGCCGACGGCCACCACGCCGAAGGCCATGCCCGTGATTGCGTAGGACAGCGACGAGCGCCAATCCAGGCGCAGCGCTTGCGCCGACACGTCGCGCGCGATGAACGGCTCGGTTGCACGGCCGCGCGTCGCCGATGCGCCGAACACGAGGCTCATCAGCAGATACGCGCAGCAGATGCCATACCGCATCTGAAGATCGGCAACGTTTCCGAACGCGAAGAACACGCCGGCGCCGAAGAAAACCGCCGCACACACCTGCAGGATCTCGTGCCGCTCGCTGCGGCAGAGCTCAGATCCGAGCAGCGTCATGAACAGGCCCACCGACGCGCCTGCGACGGTGAACAGCACGCCCTCGACGACAGGCGTCGCCAGGCCGAAGCTCACGAGCGCCTGCTCTATCCAGAACGCCACCGCCCCGGAAAACGCCGTGACGATCGAACCGACCCTGCGACAGCGCTCGAACGCGTCCGACCATATCCAGCCCACGACGAGCGCGAGCGCGCAGGCGACGATGCCGCACAGCCGGTCGGGCACGATGCGCATCACGCCCGATGCGTCAGGCGCCGCGATGCCGCAAACCAGTCCGAGCATGATGATGGCTATGAGAAGCCCTTGCGCGACGGCGCTCGCCAAGCCCTGGGCCGATGGCAGCCATTTGTATTCCCCGTCCGATGTTTTCTCCGCCTGAACTGCCTCCTCGGTCTGAACGGCGTCCCTGCTCGTTTCCTGTCCTCTTTCCGGTCCCTTTTCCGATTCCTTCGCGGAAGCCGTCTTCGGCTTGCCCGCTTCCCTGCTGCGAACCGCACGGCGCCCCCGCGCCGCCCTTACGGTCGTTTCGGTCTCTGTCGTCATCGCGTCCCCCTCGTCGCTCTAACGACTATGGATTATCTCATGAATCTTTCAAACTGCTGCAAAGCGTCCGTCTGCGACGCCACGCGTTGCGGGCGCGAAGCGCACGCCCGCCTGAAGCGGCGCATCCTACGCCGCCGCGCCGCCATTCGCGCGAATCTCCACACGCGCAGCGCAGCCGCAGGTCAGCTCCAAGCGTGCGGCAGCATGGCTACAAGCGCCCCGCACACGTCCCTTGCCGGGCGGAGCGCTTGCGCCCCCTCTACCGTTTGCGCCGGTGGTCGCACACCGCGCCCGTGATAAGACCCACGACGGCGACGGCGCAGAACACGCCGAGCAGCATGAGCAGCGGCACGGGATTGCCGGCAAGCGCCGTGCTCACGCCGCCGAACACGCCGATGCCCACGTTGAGGAACGTGATGACGAGGCCGGCGTTGCCCAATCCGTTGAGCGCGGCCGCGATGGGAAGCGGCGCCAAGATGGCGCCGAGCATGGCCACGAACAGAAACACCGTGGGGCCTTCCGCCCGGGGAACGAGCTCGCAGAACAGCTGAACTGCCACGCACAGGAACGCGCACACCAGAAACGCACCGACGAACTCCATGCGATCGCCTCCTACAGGCACGCGTAGACGATGGTGAACAGGGCCGCGACCAAAGGACCGACGCCGAGCACGTACAGGAAGAAGAGCACGCCCGCCTTGATGCCCGCGCGCGTGCCGCCCTTCTCCGACGCCGCCAAGTACGACCCCGCGACCGCCGAGACCAAGCCGCTGAACGGCAGCACCGCGCCCATGGCGCCCACCTTCTCGAGCTTCCGGTAGACGCCGAACACGTACAGGATGCCGGCGACGACGCCGAGCGTGACGAGCGTGAGCGACATGAGCCACGGCGACTGCGCGCCGAGCAAAAACCGCCAGAACGCGTAGAAGCATTCGCTCGCACACCCGATGATGCCGCCGATGACGAACGACCCGAACAGGCGCTTCACCACTCCGACGTTCATGCGATCGCCTCCTCGCGGCGCGCGTCGCGCGCGGACTCGGCCTCGGCCACCACGCGATCGAGCGCCATCTCGCATGCGGCGATGCGCTCCAGATCGGCGCGACTGCCGCCCTGGCTGAAGTACGCCTTCACCTTGAGACGGGCATCCTTGCTTGATTCGCCGGGAAACGCGCGCACGAGGTTGGCGTCGGAGACGACGATGCCGAACCTGCGGGCAAGATGCTCGAGCGCGATGCCGCAGCGCGCGGTCTCCACCGCCTGCGAGGCGATCGAGGCGCGCACGACGTCCTCGGACACGCCCTGCTCGCGCGCGTAGTCGGCGCGCGTCGTGCCCTGCGCCTCAAGCTGCGCATCGAGCTGCGACAGCAGTCCGTCGTTGGCGCGGCGGACCGCCTCGTCGGGTACGGGTCCGCGCAGCCGGCGTGCGAGCTCCTGCTGGCATGCGGCGCGGGCGCGCTGCTCGTAGTCGCTGCGAGCGCGCTGCTCAAACTGGCCGCGCAACCGGGCGCGAAACGCCGCGAGCGTGTCGCAGCCGGCAACGTTGCGCGCGACCCACGCGTCGTCGATCGACTTGCGGTGCGGGCTTTTGATGGCGCGCACCGTCACCTTCGCGTGCGCATCGGACTTCACCGGGTTGTCCTTGTCGTACGATTCGCCGGGCGCGACGCGCGCGTTCAGGTCGAAGTCGAACTCCTTCGTCTCGCCCGCCTTCATGCCGACGATGCCGCAGACCAGGCCCTCGAACCAGAACCCATCGCCAAGCGTCATCGTCAAATCGCAGTCCTCAAGGCCATTCAGAATCTCTCCGCCCTCCCAGACGGAAAGCGTGACCGCCACCTTGTCGCCACGCGCTGCGGCCCCGTCGCTTTCGTGGTAGTCGGGCAGCGCGGACGCGAGCTGGTCGATCTGACGGTCGATCGCGTCGTCGCCGACGGCCTCCTCGGAAAAATCGAGCATGACCGGCTCGTAGGACGAAAGCTTCGTCTCGTCTGCCGAATAATCCCCCATAGGTATCCCACTCCTCTGACGCTCTGCGACGACGCGCGGTGGCGAAGCGGCAGCGCCTGCCATCCAGCCATCCGCGCCGGCGTGAGGTTCCGCGCGGATCGAACGCTCCGTTCCCGAAAAGCTCCCCGTAGCTTCTCGGGTGCGCGCTGGACGAGGCGAGCAAAGCCTCCGGGGCCTCGCCCGTCTGCGCATCGCCGCCCCGCGGCGCCGTCGCAGCGCGTCCTGCTCACACGTCGTTCGGACCGTGGCGCAACGTCTTCACGAACTCCCTCGCATCGACGGGCGGCACGCGGTCGGCGCATTCCCGCACCACGCCGTCCGGTGGCAGCTCACGCGCGCGCCCGCACGGCGCCGAGCAGAACTGCCCAGTCCATTTGCAGCGGACCGTCGGCTGCGTGCGCCGTTTCGGCAGCGTGCCCCCGCACGCCGCGCAGGTGCCGTCGACGCCTTCGCCCGCGTCGTAGTCGTTCATCTTCCCGCAGTGCGGACAGCGCATCGGCCGGTGCTTCCGGGGCGGATGGCACCGTCCGCAGTACGGATTGCAGGTCAGGCACATCGGAACTTCCTCACATCGCGCATGCCGTCTCAACCGAGCGCGCCCGCACGTTCGCGCTGCTCCTTCTCGGCTTCCTTCTCGAGCGCGTACTCGTGCAGGATCCGGTGGTAGTGCTCGGTGTTGATGGTGTCCTCGGGCACCATGTCGACCACGCGCGCGTCGGCGCACACGTCCTTGATGGCGCGAATAGCGTCCTGGCGCGCCTCCTCGGTCTGGTAACGCCCGCCAAGCCCGAGCACGTGCCCATCGTTCGCGACGAGCCGAAACGCCTTCTGGCCGTCATCGGCCTCTTCCAGGAAGTAGAAGGCGTCCTTGCCGCCGCAGACCCGCATCCAGCGAATCTCGTTCAGGCACATGGGCTTCACCTCGCGGTACTCGCTTCTGAGCAGCACCGCCCCCTCCTCGGTCTCGAGCGTCACCCGATAGCGGTGGTTGTCGCCGTAGCGGTCGATCCGGTAGAGCGCATCGGACATTGTCTTCTCCTTTCCCGACGTTTGGACTCTGCGAAAGCACATGGGAAACGCCCGATTACGCGGACGGGTTGGCCGGCGGCTTGGGAGCGGAGGGAGCCGCGGACGCGCCCGGGGCCTTCGGCGCCGCGGGGCCCTTGGGAGCGGAGGGACCCTTGGGGCCTGCCGGACCGTGCGCGTGGTTGAGCTTCATCGGCGGGTACTTGGCGCCGCACTTCGTGCACACCTTTGCGGTGGCCAGATCCTCGTTTCCGCACTTCGGGCAGGTCTTCTTGCGCGGTCCGCGCGCTTCCTCTGCAGCGATTTCCGCAGCTGGCGGTCTGTAGCACATAATCGGTCCTTTCCCTTGAACAATCATTTGGAACAGCAGAGCCGGGGCAGCTCGTATCGCGAACCCCGGCCCTATCGACTGCGCTTCGTCGGCGTTTTCACGCCGCTATTCGGTCTCGTCGACCAGCCCCTGGGCCCCATGGACGGCCTCGATGATGGCGGCCTTCGCCGCCTCGGCCTCCTCGCGGCTCTTGAACATGTCGCTGAATCCCAGCGGCACGGCGTCGCCGATGCGGCCCTTCTCGCCTTCGCGCGAGCGATGGTCCTCGCCGCGCACGGCGAACTCGGAGCTGTGCTGCACGCCGCCGTCGACGATCTGCAGGTGGTCGGCAAGCTCGTCGCCGGCCTGCAACATCACGTTGGCACGGCGGACGGCGTCGTCCTTCTTCATGCACATAGCACCCTTGAACAGGGTCTTTCCCGCATCGTCGATCACGTAGAAGCGGTAGCGCTTGCGCTCGAGCTTCAATACGATCTGGCTCATGATTTCCCCTCCGTCGTCTTCCGCGGCGGGCGGCGCTGCGTAGCCGCGCGGGTGCCGCCCGCCTTCAAGGTCACACGCTCATCCGAGCCCTCTGCGGCCCGAACGGCGCTTTCGCGCTTAGAACTGGGGCTCGTACAGCGTCTTGTCGCTCGTCACGTTGTACAGAACCTGCTTCTTGTGGTCGCTCATGAGCTTGACCAGCTCGTCGAGCGGACCCACCTTGATCACGAAAGACTGGCAATGCTGCTCGCAGCGGGCCTTCTTGCCCTCGGCCCTGCGATCGGCGCACAGGTTGCAGACCTCGGTCGGGATGGGGATGTAGTTGAGCTCCCAGCTGCCGTCCGGGTTCTGAATCGGACCGTGCTTGTGGATCTTGATACCCTGGCGCTCGCTCGGCAGATCGAACCTTTGCTTGCAGCTGATCTCGCACGAATGGCACCCGGTGCAGTAGCTGTAGTCGATCAGCATTCCCTCTGCCATGTTCGGTTTCTCGGCCATCTTCAGTCACTCCCTTCCCTATTTCTCGGCCTTCTGGAAGTCCAGATAGTTGTTCTCCTTCGGCCAGCCCGCCTCGAAGTCGGGGCCGCCTTCGGCTGCGTAGACGTTGGCGATCATGCACTTGAATGGGGTACCGAAGCCGAGCTTGCCGAACTTGTCATGCGGCATCAGGTTGTTGATGTTGGCATCGAACACGCCGAACGGACCATGGCCCGTGTCGTCGGGGCCCTTCTCCGGGTACCACCAGCCGTGCTTCGCCATGATGACGCCGGGCTTCACGATGGGCGTAACGTCGAGCATCTCGCGGCACTTGCCGAGCATATTCTCGACCCAGACCCACTGCTTGTCGTGCAGGCCGAGCCGCTCCGCATCCTCGGGGTTCATCTGCACCTTCGGCCACGGATCCATGTCGCGCAGGTCGCTGATGTGACGCTGCTCGGAGTGGAAGTACGACCAGCTGCGGGCGCCGGTGGTCATGACGAACGGGTACTTCTCGAACAGGTCGGGCGTTGAAACCGGGCTGTACGGCGGCTCCTCGTAGTACGGCATCGGGTCGTCGCCCCAGTCCTTGAAGCGCTGGCAGTACGCCTCGACCATGCCGGACGGGGTGCCGAAGCCCGGCTCGCCGTTCCAGGTCTGCAGGCCGTACGCGTACTTTTCGTACTCGTAGGCGGGCGTGACGAATCCGGTCTCGGAATCGCGCAGGTCCTCCCACGTGCCCTCGACGCCGTAGCCGTTGAGCTCCCAGGTGAGGAACTCGTGCAGGCTCTTCCACGGGAACTTGGAGGGATTGAGCCGCCAGCCCAGGTCGAGCATGATCTCGTCGTCGGACTTGCACTCGCCGGTCTGCACGCCCTTGACCAGCGCGGCCACGAACAGCGTGAGCGCACCGTAGTGGGTGGCCACCAGGCCGTCCTTCTCGCCCGAGGAGGCAACCGGCAAGAACAGGTCGCCGTAGCTCGCGCACGAAGGCGTCATGACCAGGTCGGCGAACACGTTCAGGTCGGGCCGCTGCATCACCTTGGACACCCATTCAGGCTGCGCAGCCGGGCACGCGATCGGGTTGGACGACATGGTGAACGTCATCTTGATCGGGTACGGCTTGTCGGTGGCGATGGCGTCCATGGCCATGTCGGGCTGCGTCGTCGAGCACGCGGTGGAAACCGCCGGGTACTCGGCCGCGCCGATGCGCTTGGCCTTGATGGAGTCGTCCAGCTCGTCCCAGCCCCACCAGGAGGTCGGCGCCTCGCGGTCGGAACCGCCGAGGAGCACGCCGCCCGGAACGTCCAGGTTGCCGACGATGGCGCAGAACAGAAGCACCACATGCGCCGTCTGGATGCCGTTGCACTTCTGGTCGATGGCAAGGCCCCAGGTCATGCTGCCGGGCTTCTCGATCGCCCAGTAGCGCGCGGTCGCCTTGATGAGCTCTTCGTCAACGCCGGTGATCTTCGCGGCGAGCGAAGGCGGATACTCGCGGCAGCGCTCGGCGAACTCGTTGAAGCCGTAGACCCAGTTCTCACAGAACTCGTGGTCGTACAGGTCCTCGTCGATGATGACGTTGCACATCGACAGGAACAGGGCGGCGTCGGTGCCGGGGCGCAGCTGCAGGAAGAACTTGGCGCGCGAGGCGAGCCACGTCACGCGCGGATCGACCACGATGAGCTCGGTGCCGCGCTTGAGCATGTCGACGATCGCGTGTCCGAACAGGCCGTCAGGGTTGGAGACGAGCGGGTTCTTGCCCACGATCAGCGCGACCTTCGACAGCGTGTAGTTCGGGTCGTCGTAGCGCTTCTCAGGAAACGCGGTCGCGTAGTCGAGCTCGGGATAGCCGGCGCCCAGAACGTACACGCAGATCGACGAACGGGGGCCGTAGCACGACCAGCCGTTGTGCGGGTAGTTGAAGTTCGGCGACTCGAACGCCGAGAAGGTGATCTTCGGAACGGTGTGCCACAGGTCGCGGCCGGTGCCGATGAAGGTCATGATCGATTCGGGACCGTAGTCCTTCTGCACCTGGCGCGTCTTCTTGCAGATGATGTCGTACGCCTCGTCCCAGGTGATGCGCTCCCACTTGGAGCCGTCGCCGCGGTACTTCGGATCGCGCTTCATCGGGTAGATGATGCGCTCGGGGCTGTTGTTGTATTCAGGCAGCTCCAAGAACTTCGCCGAGACGCGCCCCTGCGTCAGCGGGTTCTTCGGATCGCCCTCAACGTGGTGGAGCTTGCCGTCCTTGATGTACAGCAGGAGGCTCCATCCTACGGGGTGTTCTCCCGGAGGAGACCACGTGCACGTGCGAACTACTTCGTACTCTCCCTCTTGCCAATGCCAGTTGCTCATAAGAGCTCCTCTCATATATAGGCTTCCCCCTCGCCTGAGCGGAACACGTACGGGATGCCATCGCGATCGCTTTCGCATGCTGCGCGGTCTCCGGATAACCGCGGACCCCGTATCGAACCCCTCCGCTCGAGCTGTCTCGACCCTGCCAGCGCACGCCCGTCCGGCCAACCGACGGCACGAGGGAAATTCGCCCCCACACGCCGTGCTTTTTGCAGAAGAAAGCGTCTCATGCTGTCAGCATGAGACGCTTGACCTGGCTTTTTATATTATTCTTACCTCAGTTTGTTCGACATGGTAGCATGTTCGACGTGCTGTACGACATGAGACGAAGGCCCCTTCCGGAGCGCGCTCGCACGCGACTCGCTGCGCCCACAGCTGCCGCATGTTCCCACTGCCTGGACGCTCTCCGCAGAGCGTCGCGGCTGGTTGGTCTGCGCCGTCCCGTGCGCTGCCGCTGACCCTCGGGCCGCACCGCCATCGCGGGCGAGGTCGCCACGTCCTGCGCTGCCGCAGGCCCATCGGACCGCACCGCCGCCTCGGGCGAGGCCGCCACGTCTTTCGTGCTACCTTGAAACCCTTCCGATCGAACCACGCACTGGCATAGTGGCGGCATCCTTCGCCATCACCGCAGGACATAGCCTCAGACGTTGTACAATGCGTTTGTCGACGTTCAGCATGTGCAGTGTGCATGATTGGAAGGCGCGTTATGGAATTTGAGCAACTCCGCCAGCTTGTGGCGGTCAAAGAACAGGGAACGATCTCTGCCGCAGCCGAAGCGCTCCATATCTCGCAGCCCGCGCTGTCCCGCTCCATCAAGCGCCTTGAACGCGATCTGGGTCAGGAGCTGCTCGACCGGAGCAAGAACAGCGTCTCGTTCAACGAGGCGGGCCGCCTCGCAGTGCGCCACGCCGAGCGCATCCTCGCCGACGTGCGCCTCATGCGCAACGATTTCGACGAGCTGACCCGCAAGGAGCGCTCGCTCAAAGTGGTGTCCGTGGCGCCCGCGCCCGTGTGGCATCTGACCGCACTCATCGTCGAGCGGTTCCCCGGCTCCATCCTGGAGTCTTCGATCGCAAGCGAGCGCGAGGTCGAATCGCAGCTGGCCAACCGTACGACCGACTTCGCGATCACGCGACGGCCCATCGGGCTTCCCACCATCAAGTCGACACCGCTCATGACCGAGGACCTGTACGCCTACGTCCCCGAAACCAGCCCCCTCGCCGCCAAAAAGAGCGTGTCGTTTGCCGACCTCGACGGCCAGCCGTTCCTCATCTACGAGAACATCGGCTTCTGGATGGACGTCGTGCGCGAGCGCATGCCCAGCTCGCGCCTCGTGCCGCAAAGCGACCGTCAGGTGTTCATGCAGCTCGCCAATAGCAGCGACATGAGCTGCTTCACCACCAACGCGCCCGAGAACAGCGACGACATCCCCGGACGCGTCGCGGTGCCCATCTCCGACGCCGACGCGCATGCGACGTTCTTCCTGGTAGCCCTGGCGGACGCGCCGCAGATCGTGCAGGACGCGCTCGCATGGGCCGACCATCTGCGCGAGGAAGAGGCCGCACGCGCGTAACGCCTGCGCACGCGGTGCAGGGACTACTTTCCCATCGCCTCTTTGACGGACGCAAGCCACGACCCGATGAGCTCGACGTTGCAGTGATCCCAGATGAGCGGCTTGCCGCCGTCGAGTGCTGTGTGCAATGCCGGTTTAGCACGCGTGCCATACACGTGAGGCATGGCATATGACCGCACGCCCTGCTTTACGTCCCTTTGGCCCCGAGCCGCTTCATCCATGGAGCAACGGCCAGCTCACGCGTTTCCCCTGCCCGGATGGGCTACACTCTTGAAGGTTGCGCGCATCCCACGGCGCAGCCGCGCCGAATCCGATGCCTGCGCGGCACGCGGCCCGCATCCGCTGCTCCGCATGCGTTGCGATGCAGGCGCCCGTTCCATCTGCGTGAAAGGAAACCCATGGCAAGGAAGATCATCCTTGACAGCGACCCGGGGCACGATGACGCCGTCGCCATCCTGCTCGCCGTCGGGAACCCCTCGATTGACCTGCTCGGCGTGACCACCGTCGGCGGCAACCAGAGCCTTGACAAGGTGACGTACAACGCGCGCGCCGTCCTCGAGAAGGCCCACGCCACCGACATCACCGTCTACGCCGGCTGCGACCGCCCGCTCGTGCGCCCGCAGGAGGTCGCGGCCTCCATCCACGGCGAGACCGGCCTCGACGGCGTCGAGCTGCCCGAGCCGACGCGCCCGCTCGGCGACATGCACGCCGCCGAGTTCATCATCAAGACCATCATGGAGAACGAGCCCAAGACCGTGACGCTCGTGCCCACCGGCCCGCTCACCAACATCGCGCTGGCTTGCCGGCTCGAGCCGCGCATCGTCGACCGCGTGCAGGAGGTCGTCCTCATGGGCGGCGGCTACCACGTGGGCAACTGGAGCGCCGTGTCGGAGTTCAACATCAAGGTCGACCCCGAAGCCGCCCACATCGTGTTCAACGAGCCGTGGCCGGTGACCATGGTCGGCCTCGACCTGACGCACCAGGCGCTGTGCACGCCCGCCGTCCAGCGCCGCATCGAGGGCGTGGGGACCGACCTCGCATGGTTCGTGAGCGGCCTCATGGACTTCTTCCGCAAGACCTACCAGGACAACCAGGACTTCGTCGATCCGCCCGTACACGACCCGTGCACCGTGGCCTACCTCATCGACCCCGCGGTCGTGACGACGCGCCGCTGCCCGGTCGACATCGAGCTCAACGGAACGCTCACCGTCGGCATGACCGTCGCCGACCTGCGCGGGCCCGAGCCCGCGCCCGAGGACTGCCACACCCAGGTTGCCGTCAAGCTCGACTTCGACCGTTTCTGGGACCTCGTCACCGACGCTATCGAAAGGATCGGCTAGCTTTTCATGTCAACCGCAGTAACCAAAGACAAGGGCGCCCAGAACATCGTGGCGCTCATGACGGCACTGCTCGTCGCTATCTTCGCCTTCCAGCTGAACGCCTCCATGCTGTCGCCGGCGCTCGTCACCATGCAGAACGAGCTCAACACCACCGCCGACGCCATCGGCCTCACGCAGACCGTGTTCTTCACGGCCGCCGCGCTGTTCTCGCTGTTCCTGCCTCGCCTGGCCGACCTCAAGGGCCGCCGCAAGGTGCTCTCGTGGATGCTCGCGCTCACGGGCGCAGGCTGCGTCATCTCGGCCTGCGCGCCCAACGTCACCGTCCTCATGATCGGCCGCGTGCTGCAGGGCGTCGCCGGGCCGGTCGTGCCGATGTGCCTGATCATCCTGCACCAGCAGGTGACCGAAGAGAAGCGCTACACGCGCCTCATGTCCATTCTGACCTCGGTCAACGGCGGCATCGCCGGCGTTGACGCGATTCTGGGCGGCTGGCTTGCCGGCACGTTCGGGTTCCGCTCGGTGTTCATCACCATGGCCGTCATCGCGTTTCTCGCCGTCATCCTGGTGCGCGCCTTCGCCACCGAGAGCACCGCGTCCGACACGCCGCGCATGGACTGGGCCGGCGTCGTGACGCTCGGCATTGCGTTCCTTTCGGCGTACCTGGCCATCAGCGAGATCGAGAAGCTCGCGAAGGCCAACTGGCTGCTCGTCGCCATCCTCGTCGTCGTGGCGGCCGTGTTCTTCGTGCTGTTCTGGAACCACGAGAAGAAGGACCCCGCGCCGATGGTCACCACGCACTACCTGAGCCAGCGCCGCACCTGGGGCCTGCTCCTGACGACGCTGCTCACCATGACCGGCGTGTTCGCCATCATGAACGGCGTCGTGCCGGCCATCGCGCAGGACAAGACGCTGTGGGCGGGGCTCGGCGCCGACGTGGTGTCGTTCGCGACGCTCACGCCGTACGCGCTGCTCGGCCTCGTGTTCGGGCCGGTCGCCGGCATCATGGCGAGCAAGTTCGGCTACCACAAGATTCTGCGCCTGGGCCTGGTCGTCTCCATCGTGGGCACGCTGTTCGGCCTGGTCGTGGCCAACAACCCGAGCATCGTCACCCTCGTCGTCATCTCGGTCGTGCTCGGCATCTCCTACGCCGGCACCGCCAACATCATGCTCAACGGACTGGGCATCGTGCTGTCGCCTGAGGACAACCCGGGCTACCTGCCCGGCATGAACGCCGGCGCCTTCAACCTGGGCGCGGGCCTGTCCTACGCCGTGCTGTACGCGGTCATGGGTTCGGTCGCGACGTCGGGCGGCGCTGCCGCCGGCTACGCTGCGGCCATGATCGCCGCCACCGTGCTCCTGGTCGCGGCGCTCGCCAGCTCCTTCCTGATTCCACGCGAAAGCGAAGCCGACAACAGCTAGCGTCGCAGCGCTTTCGCACACCCGATCCCCATCCGTCCAAAGGAACGTCATCATGCCACAGCACCAGGTCATCGTCTTCGGAAGCCTCAACATGGACCTGTCGATCGAATGCGACCGGGCGCCGCTTATCGGCGAAACGCTTCTGGGGCGCAACTTCATCACCAACCCCGGCGGCAAGGGCGCAAACCAAGCCGTTGCCGCCGCCAAGCTGGGCGGATGCGTCCACATGCTGGGCGCGGTGGGATCGGACCCCTTCGGCGACCAGATGGTCGCCTCGCTCGCCGAGGCCGGCGTGCGCTGCAAGCGCATCGCGGTTGCAGACGACGCGCCCACCGGCGTCGCCGTCATCGAACGTATCGGCGGGGACAACTGCATCATCGTCGACTCCGGCGCGAACCTTCGCCCCGACACGGCGTACGTCGAAAGCCGCCTGTGCGACATCGCGCGCCCCGGCGACGTGTTCCTCGCACAGCTCGAATGCGACTTCGACACGACGGTCGCCGCGCTTGCGTGCGCGCACGAAAAGGGACTGTGCACCGTGCTCAACCCCGCTCCCGCCCGCGAGCTGCCGCTTTCGCTGTACCCGTGCCTGGACGTGATCGCCGTCAACGAGACGGAATGCGAGATGCTCACCGGCGTGTACCCCGACGCGAAGCCGTCCATCGAACGGGCGCTCGACGTCTTCCGCGAGCGCGGCGCCCGGTGCGCCGTCATCACGCTGGGAGAGCGTGGGTCGGTGCTCGGCACAGCCGACTCCGATACGGTGCTTGCAGCCGAGCCGCTTCAGGTGGAGGCGCTCGACACCACGTGCGCGGGCGACACCTACCTGGGCGCATTCGTGACGGCGCGGGCGGACGGAGCAACGAACGAGGAGGCGATGGACCTGGCCACGCGCGCGTCGGCCCTGGCCATCACCCGCGTGGGCGCCCAGCAGTCCATCCCCACGCGCGCCGAGGCGGACGCCCTCGACCCCGTCGTCGTGCGCCCGCTGTAGGGCGCGACGCTTCCGAGGCGCTCACTGCGCATGGCGCGAAGGCAGCGTCCGCTCCGCGATCCCGCGATAGCGAAGCGGACGCTGCCTTCGCGTCGCTTCGTGGCTCGCGGGGCTCATTCGTTTCGCAGCGCACGCGCCCTGCACTCGCGCATCGAACTCCACGGCTCCCGCGGGACGCGGCACCGCAGCTCATTCCCATGGTTTCTCCCACGTGCCCTGCGCACCGCCATGTGCGTACTTCCCATCGCGCGGCAAGACTGCGATGATGGCTGCGACACAAAGGAGAACGACCATGTCCTACGCATCCATCATCACCGCCCACGACCGCACGGCCGCCGACGAGCTTGCGCGCCTGCGGTCCGCCTTCGACGAAGCCGACGCCATCCTGATAGGCGCCGGCGCGGGCCTTTCCACCGCCGCCGGGTTCACGTACAGCGGCCCGCGCTTCGAGCGCACGTTTTCGCCCTGGCGCGAGCGTTACGGGTTCACCGACATGTACTCAGGCGGTTTCTATCCCTACCCCACGCTGCAGGATTTCTGGGGTTATTGGTGCAAAAGCATCCTTGCGAACCGCTACGAATGCGGTGTGGGCGCAGTCTACCGCACGCTCGTCGACCTCGTCGCGGACCGAGACGCGTTCGTGCTGACCACCAACGTCGACCATCAGTTCCAGCTTTCGGGTGCGGACCACGCGCGCCTCTTCTACACGCAGGGCGATTACAGCCTGTTCCAATGCTCGAAGCCGTGCCGGCCCGTGACGTACGACAACGAGGAGCAGGTGCGCGCCATGGCGAGCGCCCTCGACGAGAAGATCGCGCGCCAGAAGGCGGCGGGCGTGCCGGCGCGGCTGCTCGACCTGTCGGTTCCCGCCGAGCTCGTGCCGCGCTGCCCGCATTGCGGACGGCCGCTGACCACCAACCTGCGCATCGATGACACGTTCGTCGAGGACGAGGGCTGGCATGCGGCGTCTGCGCGCTACCATGCCTGGCTCGATTCCCACGAAACCGGTCGCGTCCTGTACCTTGAGCTGGGTGTGGGCGGCAACACCCCGGGCATCATCAAGTATCCGTTCTGGCAGCGCGCGGCGCGCAACCCCGCGGCCACGTATGCGTGCGTGAACCTCGGCGAGGCGTACGCGCCCGCCCAGATAGCCGGCCGCGCCATCGTGCTCGACGCCGACTGCGCGGCCGTAGTCGACGCGCTTGCGGGCACGCGGTAGATCGGGCAGTCACGTGATCCTCAACACCGGACAGCGGACCGACATCCCCGCGTTCTTCTCGACGTGGCTGTGCAACCGGCTGCGCGCAGGATCGGTGTGCGTGCGCAACCCCTTCAACTCCCGCCAGGTCAGCCGCTACAAGTTGGATCCCGCCGTCGTCGACGCCATCGGATTCTGCACGAAGAACCCCGAGCCGATGCTTGGCCACCTGGACCTGCTGCGCGATTTCGGGCAGCTGTGGTACGTGACCATCACGCCGTACGGGCGCGACATCGAGCCGCACGTGCCCGACAAGCATCATCTGCTCGAGGTGTTCCGCGCGCTGTCCGACGCCGTGGGCGCACATGCCGTCGGCTGGCGGTACGACCCCATCCTCATCACGCCCACGTACTCGGTCGCCTACCATCTGCGCGCCTTCGAAACGATGGCCGCCGCGCTCGAGGGCGCCACCAACACGGTCGTCATCAGCTTCGTCGACCGCTACCGCACGGTGCGCAGGAACTTCCCCGAGGTGCGCGAGGTGTCGCCGCGCAACCGCATCGAGCTCGGGCGCGCGCTCATCGACATCGCCGGCGCGCACGGCATGACGGTGCGCCCGTGCGCCGAAGGCGACGAGCTGGCCCCGTTCGGCGCCGACTGCACGGGATGCCAGACCATCGCCCAGTTCGAGCGCGCGATCGGCTGCCGGCTCGCAGCGCCCGCGTACCGCCGCAACCGCGCATCGTGCGCATGCTACCTGGCGTGCGACATCGGCGCGTACGACACGTGCCCGCACGGCTGCCGCTACTGCTACGCAAACGCGAACCGCCAGGCGGTGGAGGAAAACCTTGCCCGGCACGACCCGACGTCGCCGCTTCTCATCGGCGCCCTCGAAGCGGGCGATGTCGTGCACGACGTTCCGCAGCGCTCGTGGAAGACGATGCAAGAACGGCTCTTCTAATCCGGTCGCTCACATGCCTCCGCGGTGCGCGATGCAGCGCGCGGCGTTCTCGTTGCCGGCACGTGCGAAGCAGTGGGCGTCTTCGATCCCCACGTCCGCGAGCTCGCGCCCGCTCGCGATGAACGCCGCCAGAAAGCCCGCCCAGAACGCGTCGCCCGCGCCCGTCGTGTCGACGACGTCCGCATCCGGCACGGCGTCGACGAAGCAGCCGCCCTCGGCGCAGCACACGTACGCACCTCTGGCGCCGAGCGTCACCGCGACGAGCGGCACACCGGACGCGACGAGCGCGGCTGCGGCGCGCTCGGGGTCGGAGACGCCGCATGCAAGCGCGCATTCCGCATCGGAGAGCTTCACGAGCTGCGCGCACGGCAGGACGGATG
Source organism: uncultured Eggerthellaceae bacterium (assembly GCA_903789375.1). Lineage (GTDB taxonomy): Bacteria > Actinomycetota > Coriobacteriia > Coriobacteriales > Eggerthellaceae > CAIFEB01. The sequence goes on from CAIFEB010000003.1 coordinate 56,542, forward strand.
CGACCGCCTCGCGCGCCGCCTGCTCGCTTTCCCACAGGTCGACGCGGTAGTTGGGGTCGAACGACACGAAGCAGCCCGCGTCTCGCGCACATGCGAGAGCCGCGTACGTCGCCGTGCGCGCGGGCTCACCGGTGAGCGAAAGCGTTCCCACATGGAGCACGCGACTGCGCGCGATGAGGCCCGCCACGGCCGGAGATGCGACCTCGGCCGCCGTAAGCTGCGTGTCGGCCCCCGGCTTGCGCGCGAACGAGAAGCTGCGCTCGCCATCGAGCGACAGCTCGACGAACGTGAGCGTCGTCGCGCACGCCGGGTCCACGACGAGCCCCGTGCAGTCCACGCCCTCGCGCACGAGCACGTCGCGCAAGTAGCGTCCGTTCACGTCGTCGCCCACCTTGCCGATGAACGCCGCGGAAACGCCGAGCCGTGCCGCTCCCACGGCGACGTTCGCCGGCGCGCCGCCCGGGTTGCGCTCGAACAGCCGCCGGCCGTCGGCGCTTTCCCCCGCATCGGTGAAGTCGACGAGCAGCTCGCCGAGCGCAGTGACGCCCACCGCCTCCGTGCCGGGGCGCATTTCAACCCGCACAGGCACCTCAGGTGCCCGCCGCATGTCCGCCTTCGATTCCACGATTCCTCCGATTCACCATTGTCGCCGCATCAATGCAGTTCAGAGCGCTATCGAGCAGCGTATGCCCCCGAGCCTTCCCTCTCGCGTCTTGACGCGGCGTATTCGTTGCGCCATGATGCTTCTTTGCGTGTTTCACCGGTTGGGAACGCGGTGCGCGCACGTACCATCGCAAACGCCCGCGCAGCCCTCGCGCGGAACGCGGTCCACACGCCGCACACGCATCGAACGACGCTAGGAGCTTCTATGCATACCATCACGATTATCCTCTCGGTGCTCATCATCCTCGAGTTCCTCTACATCTTCGTACTCGAAACGTTCATGACCGCGTCGGAGAAAACGTCGAAGACGTTCGACATCCCCGTCGAGGAACTCAGCTCCCCGCGCCTCAACGTGTCGCTGAAGAACCAGGGCGTGTACAACCTGTGCATCGCGGGCCTCATCGCCGTGGGCCTCGTCACCGACAGCGCCTCGCTCATCGTCGGCGCGCTCACGATGATCATCGTCGTCGCCGCCTACGGCAGCATGACGGTGAAGCCCAACATCATCCTGAAGCAAGGCGGGCTGGCCATCATCACGCTCATCGTGTTCCTGCTCATCGAGATTCCCACGCTGTAAGCAGATTCGAGCCACCATCGGAGCAGGCTCCAGCTGCGTTCGCAGCGAGCCCCCTGATGCGCCCCGCTCTCCGAAGAGATTTCGCATAGCATCGATGCCCCGCACCGTCTCATGCGCTGCGGGGCTCTTTTGTCCCTGCCTGATCGCACCTGCGCTTTGTCAGCCGGCTTGGCATGGACCTGGTTCGCCCAGAGCCCTTCCGCGATCAACCTCCGCTCATGTCCGGTTTATCCGAACGCCGCCCCATAACCCAGAATACCCTGTACTTCAGAATGCATTGACTATGCTTCATCACGCCCCAGTTGGTGCCGATATGTGGAGGTTCTGTCGCGGAAAAGTTAACCTCCTTCATCCGACAACTCGAGCGATATCCGGTCGGAACGTTGCATCTTTAAGCTCCCTGAACTGCGTTTTCCAAGGAATTTCGCGCCTGCGGCGCCGCGCTTTACCATCTTCCCGCATCTCCACATTTCGCCACATTCCGCGATTTCGCGTTGACACGCCGCGGACTTGAACTAGTCTAGGGGCCGTTGAGCGACAGAGCTCAGCAAACGGAAAGGACGAAACAATGAACCTGCTGGTTACCCTGATTTCGATTAGCAACGTGATTAGCTAGCGCGGGTAGCCGGTTTTGCCGCCCGCGCTTCTCCGACGGGCGGTCGATGACCAGGAAAGCCAGCGACTGCAACCTTGTGCAGCCGCTGGCTTTTTTCGTTTCAAGCACTGCGCTCCGCCGGAGACTCGGGCTTCGAGGTTCAGCGGAAAGGAGATCGCAGTGTCAAGTTCCACAGCAGCAGCGCCCACCATGGCCGTGAGCGCCCCCACCACGAAGAAGCGAGATTCGGTCGCCGAGGTCATGGCGGCATCGATGGTGGGCACCGCCATCGAGTTCTACGACAACTACTGCTATTCCATCGCAGCCGCCAGCTACTTCGGCATGATATTCTTCACCGACGTCGCCAAGGCCGACCCGTTCCTGGCCACGATCATGTCGTTCGTCACCTTCGCTGTGTCGTTCATCGCCCGCCCGTTCGGGTCGGTTCTGTTCGGCCACTTCGGCGACAAGCTCGGCCGCAAGAAGACCCTGGTCGTGGCCCTCATGATGATGGGCATCGCCACCTTCACCGTCGGACTTCTGCCCGGTTACGAGCAGCTCGGTACCATGGCCGTCGTGCTTCTGTGCGTCTGCCGCGCCTGCCAGGGCGTCGGCCTTGCCGGTGAATGGTCCGGCGCCGCTCTCGTGGCGACCGAGAACGCGCCTGCGGGCAAGCGCGCGATCTTCGGCGCCTTCCCCAACATGGGCGCTCCGATCGGATTTTTCCTCGCGTACGGCGTGAACCTGCTCCTCGACAGCACGCTCTCCTCTGACGCGATGGTCGCCTGGGGCTGGCGCATCCCGTTCCTCCTTTCCGCCTTCCTCGTCATCGTCGGCCTGGTCGTGCGCCTGCGCATGAGCGAGACGCCGGTCTTCCAGAAGGCCGTCCGCGAGGACCGCGTCACCAAGACCCCGCTGCGCGACCTTCGCCACTATTGGAAGCAGGTCGTGCTCGGCATGTGCGCCATCTCGGTCACCTACACGCTGTTCTACTCGCTCGGCACCTGGTCGCTCGCCTACGGCGTGAAGACCCTCGGGTTCACGCAGTCGCAGTACCTGATGATGGAGCTCGTGGCCGTGTTCTTCTTCGCCGCCTTCATCGTCGTGGGATGCGTGGCCGCCGACCGCTTCGGCCGCAAGCGCACGCTGTTTGTCGGCACCGCCGCCATGCTCGTGTTCAGCGCGGTGTGCCCGCAGCTTCTGACCGGCACCCAGAACGTCGCCGGCGTAATGGTGTTCCTGTGCGTTGGGTTCTCCGTCATGGGCATGCTGTTCGGACCGTGCGGCGCCTACCTTCCCGAGCTCTTCCCCGCGAAGGTGCGCTACTCCGGATCGGGCCTCGCGTACAACCTGGCTGCCGTGACCGGTGGCGCGTTCGCCCCGACGATCGCCACGGCCGTCGTGACCGCGTTCGGCATCCAGGCGCTCGGTTGGTACCTCGGCGCCATGGCCGTCATCGCCTTCGTTGCCCTGCTGTTCATCAAGGAGAGCAAGGACGTCGACTACGAGGCGTAAGCGCTCACGCTCTGGGAGCCTGACGCCTCCCCGCCCACTCCGCCGCGCCTTTCCACCAGAAGGCGCGGCGTCTTGACCCGCGCCGCTCATGAGCCGAATTCCACCAATCCACCTCGGCACCCAGGCGCTGGGCTGCACGCGGCCCCGGCGCAGCACTTAACCCGAAAGCAGGTCAGCCGTAGGGCGCGGGCGGGGTAGGTTTTTGAGGGTGCTAGGAAC
>CAIFEB010000003.1:60120-158610 GCA_903789375.1 uncultured Eggerthellaceae bacterium
CCGCTCATCAGCCTAATTCCACCACGCCACCGCGGCACCCTGGCGCGGGGCTGCACGCGGCCCGTCCGCATCGCTTCCGCTTCATGCGGTACGCGATTGCGGAGGGGCCGCTTTCGTTTTGCGCGTTTCGTGAACGCGCATCCGTCCCCTTGCCGCATCGAGTCCGATTTCGTACTTTAAAGATGATAAGTACGAATTCGGACTCGAAACAAGAGGATGAACGATGACCGAACCAACCGTCGCCGCACCGATTGCAGGCGTTGCCGCAACAGGAGAACGTCCTGGCCGGATGCCCGTCTCCACCGACGACGCTCCCCTGGCGAACGAGCGCATAGCCACCATGAACCGCATGCTGCGCGAATATGGAAGCCTCTACGAAGGTGTCGCGGCACGCCTCGGCGTTCCGGACAGCGTGTTCGACACACTGTACACGCTGTACCTGCACGACGGCGCCACGCAGAAGGAGATCTGCGACATCAGCTACGTCTCCAAGCAGACGATCCACTCGGCTGTCATGCGACTCGAACGCGACGGCCTCATCCGCACCGAACGCGGACACGGACGTGCGGTCAAGCTGTTCCTCACCGAAACCGGACGCGCCGAGGCCGCTCGCATCGCCCGCCCCGTCGTCGAGGTGGAGCAGCGTGCCTACGACGTGCTCAGCCCCCGTGAGTTCGACGAGCTTCTGGGGTACCTCGACCGCATCGCCGACCAGCTGCGCCGGGGCATGGACGCCATCGGCAGCGAAGGCAAGGAAGCATAGAGCATGGCAACCGACATGACCCGCCACTTCCGCACGCGGGATCTGGCGCGCTACGCCCTGCCCTCCATCTGCACGGCCGTGTTCGTCTCCATCTACGGCATCATCGACGGCCTGTTCGTGTCGAACTTCGCCGGCACCACGGCCTTCGCCGCCGTCAACCTCATCATGCCGTTCATCATGATCCTCGCCACGACGGGCACGATGATCGGCACGGGCGGCAGCGCCATCGTGGGCGCCACGCGCGGCGAAGGCAACGATGAGCGCGCGAATGCCCAGTTCACGCTTTTCGTCATGGCGGCGGCCATCCTCGGCGTCGTGCTCGCGCTCGTAGGAGCGGCCGTCATGCGCCCGGCGAGCGCCCTGCTCGGCGCCAACCCGGGGCCGTTCCAGGACCAGAGCGTGCTCTACGGCACCATCTCGATGGTGTCGTTGCCGCTGTTCATCCTGCAGTACGCGTTCCAGACGCTGTTCGTGACGGCGGGCAAGCCCAAGCTCGGGTTCATCGTGATGCTCGCAGCCGGCTGCACCAACATCGTGCTCGACGCATTGTTCGTAGGCGTGTTCCGCTGGGGCGTCGCCGGCGCCGCCTGGGCCACGGTCACGTCCGAGTTCGTGGGCGGCCTGCTGCCGGTGTTCTACTTCGCCCGGAAGAACGAAAGCCACCTGCGTCTGCTCAGCCCGCGCGCCGTGCGCCGCGCGCTCGACGGCTCCTCGCGGCAGACGTCGATCCCGCGCCTGTTCGGCAAGGCCTGCGGCAACGGCTCGTCGGAGATGGTGTCGGGGCTCGCCCAGTCGGTCGTCTCGATGCTGTACAACCTGCAGCTGCTCGCCTACGCCGGCGAGAACGGCGTCGCCGCGTACGGCGTCATCATGTATGTGTTCATGATCTTCTCGGCATGCTATCTGGGCTACGCGATGGCATGCGCGCCGCTCGTGAGCTTCCAGCGCGGCGCCCGCCACCCCGAGGAAGTGGGCAGCATCCTGCGCAAGAGCCTGGGGCTCAACGCGACAGCCGGCCTCGTGATGCTCGCGTTCGCCCAGATGAGCGCTCCAGTCATCGCGCAGATATTCGTCGGCTACGACCCCGAACTGGCCGCGTTCACCGAGCACGGCTTCCGCCTGTACTCGGTGGCGTTCCTGATCATGGGGCTTGGCATCTACGCGTCGAGCTTCTTCACGGCGCTTGGCAACGGCAAGGTGTCCGCCCTCATCTCGTTTCTGCGGACGTTCGTGTTCGAGGCCGGCTCGGTCCTGCTGCTGCCGCTCGTGCTCGGCCAGGACGGCATCTGGCTGGCCATCGACGTCGCGGAATGCGCAGCCGTCATCGTGAGCTTCGCGTTCCTCATCGGCCTGCGGAAGACGTACGGCTACTCCCTGCGGGCTCCTCGTGGCACAACCGCATGAGTGCCGTGTGCGGGCGCAATCATGCGCTCGCAGCATTCCGACCGGCTCCTGCAGCGCGCCTTCGTGAGCGCGGACCGGCTGAGCGGCCAATCGTCCCCGAACGCAGAAGGGCCCCGGCTCTTCCGAACCGGGGCCCTTCCCCAACGGCGTTCGCCTTGAACGGCGCAGGTGCGCATTACCCGACGCGCGCCTCAGCCGGACGTTGCGCTACGCCAAAACCGGCTCGCCCTTGGGAGCAACCTCCTGAGCAGCGGCCTCGTCGGCGAGGCGTCCCTTCAGCTCCGCATACTCCTTGGCGACGTGCTTCTCCGCCCATGTCTGGTCGGCGATCGCCTCAACGTTGCAGGCGCTGAACTTGTCCTCGGGCGTGTGCGAGCGGTTGTCCGTGTGATGGAGCGTCAGACGATTGCACTTGCCCACCCACCATTGGTAGGTCATGTACACCGTGCCCTTGTTGATGCGCGGGTTCAGGTGCGCGCGCGTGTACGTCTCGCCGCGACGCGACCAGGCGCGCACGATCTGCCCGTCCTCGATGCCGCGCGCAGCGGCGTCCTCGGGATGGATCTGGATGAAGCCGGGCTCGTCGGCCAGAACCGACAGCGCCTTGCAGTTGCCGGTCATCGAACGGCAGCTGTAGTGCCCCACCTCGCGGACCGTGCACAGGATGAGCGGGTAGTCCTCGTCGGGCAGCTCGGTCGGGTGCTCCCAATCGTGCGCCATGAGGTGCGCCTTGTGGTCGGGCGTCGTGAACGTGCCGCCCAAGAACAGCGTCGGCGTGCCGTGGTCGTCGGGATCCGTGCTCGTGATCGGCCACTGCGCGTACCCGAGGCCCTCCATCTTCTCGTACGTCGCACCGTAGAAGTTGGGGCAGAGGCTGCGCATCTCGTCCCAGATTTCCTTGGTGTTCTCGTAGTGCATCGGATAGCCCATGCGCGTCGAGATCTCGCTGAAGATCTGCCAATCGTGGCGGCACTCGCCCTTCGGAGGCACCGCGGCCGTGAAGCGCTGGAACGTGCGGTCGCTCGCGCTGAACACGCCGTCGTGCTCGCCCCAGGAGGTGCCGGGCAGGATGACGTCGGCGATCTCGCAGGTCTGCGTCATGAAGATGTCCTGGCAGATCAGAAGGTCGAGGCCCTGCAGCTGCTTCTTCAGCTCGTCGGCGTCGGGCTCGGTCTGCAGCGGGTCCTCGCCGAAGTTGTAGAAGGCGTGCACCTTGCCCGCCGCGGCGTTCTCGCCCACGTCCGTGAGCCGATAGCCGATATGGTCGGACAGCTTCTCCACCGGAACGCCCCAGGCCTTCGCGAACTTCTCGCGCACCTTGGGGTCGGTGACCTTCTGGTAACCGGGATACATGTTGGGCAGCATGCCCATATCGCACGAGCCTTGGACGTTGTTCTGGCCGCGTACGGGGGCGACGCCCGAGTTCGGGCGGCCTATGTTGTGCGTCACGCATGCGAGGGATGCGATGGTGTGGACGGTCTCGACGTTCTGCAGCTGCTGGCATACGCCCATGCCGTAGCCCAGAACGCTGCCCGTCTCCGACGTCGCGTACATCTTCGCAGCAGCGCGCAACGTGGCGGGATCGACGCCGGTGATCTTCTGCGTGTTCTCCGGCGTGTACTTCTTGATGGTTTCGTACCACGCGTCGAAACCGGTGGTGTGCTCTTCGATGAACTCTTTGTCGATGTAGCCGCCCTCGACGCACGCGTTTGCGAACGCGTTGAGGAAGGCGATGTTCGACCCGTTGTTGATGCGGATGTAGATGTCCGCGATACGCGCCGTCTCGATATAGCGCGGGTCGATGACGATGATCTTCGCGCCCTTCTGCTTCGCGCGCACGATGCGCCGCGCGACGATCGGGTGGGAAGCCGCCGGGTTGTAGCCGAACAGCATGATGCAGCCGGCATCTTCCAAGCCCGGGATGGAAACGCTCATGGCACCCGTGCCAACCGTGTCACCAAGACCGATGACCGAGGGGCCGTGTCAAGTGCGGGCGCAGTTGTCGATGTTGTTCGTGCCGATGCAGGCGCGCGTGAACTTCTGCATGACGTAGTTGGCCTCGTTGCCCGGGCCGCGCGACGAGCCTGTGAGCATGATGGAATCGGGGCCGTACTTTGCCTTGATCTCGCTCAGCTTCGTCGCCACGAAATCTAGCGCCTCGTCCCAGGTGACGCGCTCGAGCGGCGCGTCCTTCGTGCGGCGCATCATCGGGTGCGTGATGCGCGGCGTCAAAATCTTCGTATCGTTGATGAAGTCGAAGCCCTCGAGCCCCTTCAGGCACAGCTCACCTTGGTTGGTGATGCCGTCGAGCGCTTCGGCCTTGACCACTTTGCCGTCCTCGACGCACAGGTTGAGCTTGCAACCTGCGCCGCAGTACGGGCAAACGGCGTAATGCTTCTCCATGAACTTTAAGCCCTCCTGTCTTTTCTCGATGCGCGTCCTAGGCGATCCGGGCGCCCGCGATGCTCGAGAGCTCCCCCGCTCCCGCGACCGCGTCGGTGCGTTTCTGCGCCTGCATGCGCGCAAGCTCGTCCTCGTCCATGAGGCGCAGGCTCTTCGTCAGGCACGCCTGGACGCACGCCGGGCCCTCCGGACGGTCGACACACAGGTCGCACTTGATGACGTAGGCCTTCTCGTGTGTGCCGAACACCTCGCAGCCCGCAACCAGCGGCTCGGTCCGCGTCACGATGTCGACGGCGCCGAACGGGCACGCCATCACGCAGCTGCGGCATCCGATGCACCGCTCCTGGCGGATGGCCACGCGGTGGTTCGCCGGGTCCTCGTAGAGCGCGCCAACCGGGCATGCGTTCACGCACGGCGCGTCCATGCAGTGATGGCACGCGACGGGCGCGGACACCGTAAGCGTGTAGGTGACGCTCAGGCGAGGAATCGCCATCTCTCCCCCGCGATCGTGCTTCGCCAGACAAGCCGCCATGCACGTCTTGCAGCCGATGCACACGCCTGGATCGGGGACGATAAATTTGTTAGCCAATGAATCCCACCTCCTCTATGAGCCTCGTTTCATCAGCTGTTTCTCATAGTGGAAAGTCGACAAATCAAGGTCAATCTGATTATCCGAAGTCGGATTCCCCCAAAGAGGGTATTTTTCGTCTGACGTCAGAGCGAATGGGAGATGCCGGGTGGGAAAATCGCCGGAATCGAGTCGGAATTCAGGAATTGCAGTCGGTTTGATGTCGTACGTACGTGATACGTTTCGACAATACGAACTGGATTTTTGCGAATTCTCTTTCGTATATACGTAACTTTTCGATGATGAAAGCCGGCGTTTCGAGCCGCGCGCGGCGCATGTTCGGAACCGTTCTGGCGCCGCATCGGCGCATGCGAAGCGCTGATTCAGCGAGAGGCGCGGATTATTCACGGGCCGGTTGGGCGATGCTGATGGCACGTGTGTGGCGAAGCCCGTCCTCGTTTCAGAACGTGCCCGCCATGGGCAACGCGCCGGCTTGGGTGCGACGGAACGGGCGCATGCGGTCGAAGCGCCGACGTGGGTTTGCGCCGCGCGCATGTCGGATGCACTGCGTCGCGCATGCGCATCGTCGAGAGCACCCGCGAGCCTGCCGATCGAGTGCAGCAGCGTCTTCATCGTAGCGCACCGACAATGCGCGTCGCTTGCGGCTCTCACCGTTCCCGCGAACGGCAGCTGCGCTACACTGCACGGTAGCGCTGGAGTCGCGGTGCGCCGTTGCGTTGCGCGAAACCGAGCACGTCGCGCGGTCCCGCGCTGCAGCACGCTCCACCGCGTGCGACGGTACCGGCCGCAGGCTACGGCAGCGCGTCCGCACCGCTAGACGGCGCACCCCGCCCGCGTGCGCACCACGCCGCTTCCCGCATGTCACGATTCGCAATCCGGAGGTATCCCATGGAAGCTGAGTTTCGCCCGAACGATAGCTGCGCGCGCCGCGCGTCTGCAGCCGCGAGCAGCGCATGCGTGAGCGTCGTGCAATCCGCCGCCCGAGACGCTGCACCGCGCGCCCCCGAGCTCTTCATGTCGGACGTCCATGGCGAGTTCGTCGCGTTCGACCACATCCTCCGCAACGGCTGCGGCACCATCCGCACGACGATCGACGCCGTGTTCGGAGACGGGCTCTCAGCAGACGACAAGAACGCCCTCGCCGCCGCCATCTACTACCCGCGCGAGCGGCGCGCGTACGACCGCCTGCACGGCACGGCCGACGACGCCGCGACGCGCACGCTGCTCGTGCGCATGGGACAGATCGCCCGCGCCTTCGCCAGCGGACGCACCGAGGCGGACATCGACGCAGCCGCCCCCGACGGGTACGCGGACGCCATCCGCGAGGTGCTCGTCGCCGCGCAGGCGGACGCCGCTGCCACTGCCGCCGACGGCGCCACGGACGGCGAACCGGGCGCCACACCCGCCGAGAACGGCGCCCGCGCCAGCTTGCGGCTCGCACGCATCGCAGACGCCGTCATCGCCGAAGGCTGCGCCGACGACCTGTGCGCAGCCGTAGCCGCAACCATCCAGCACCTCGCGGTCGCGCACCTGCACCTGCTCGGCGACGTCTACGACCGCGGGCCCGCGCCCGACCGCATCATGGACCTGCTCGAAAGCCGCTCCGACGTCGACCTCGTCTGGGGCAACCACGACATCGTGTGGATGGGCGCAGCCCTCGGACAGCCGGGCTGCATCGCCCACGTCGTGCGCAACTGCGCGCGCTACGCCAACCTCGACATCCTGACGGAAGCCTACGGCATCGACATCCTCCCCTTGGCCATGTTCGCGCGCGACACCTACGGCGACGATCCGTGCGAGGCGTTCGAGCTGAAGGGCGGGCGCGCCGCCTACCCCGGTCTGGCGCCGTGGGAATACGATTTGTGCGTGCGCATCCAGAAGGCGATGACCATCATCCAGCTGAAGGTGGAAGGCCAGCTCATCGACCGGTATCCGTCGTTCGGGCTGGGCGACCGCAAGCTGCTCGGCCGCATCGACTACGAAGCCGGCACCATCTCAGTCGACGGCGTGACCTACGAGATGCGCGACCTCAACCTGCCTACGGTCGACCGCGCCCGCCCCTACGAGCTGACCGCCGACGAGCAGTCGGTGCTCGACCGCCTCGTCGCATCGTTTACGGGATGCGCCCGCCTGCGCGCCCACATGGACTGGCTGCTCGAGCGCGGCAGACTCTACCGCATCGTGGACGACACGCTGCTTCTGCACGCGTGCGTGCCGCTCAACGACGACGGCACGCTCAAGGACGTCGACGTGTTCGGGCGCACCGTGCGCGGAAAAGCCCTGTTCGACGCGACCGAGCAGCTCGTACGCGACGCGTTCTCGGCGACCGATGAGCGCGAACGCGAACGGGGACGCGACTTCCTGTGGTACGTCTGGCTCGGCCAGGGGTCGCCGTTGTTCGCCAAGAGCAAGATGGCGACGTTCGAAATCTACTTCATCGCCGACAAGGCCGCGCGCAAGGAGCAGAAGAATGCGTTCTACCGGCTGCTCGATGACGAGGCGACGCTGCGCCGCATCTTTGAGGATTTCGGCATGGACCCGGCCCGCGCCCGCATCGTGTGCGGCCACGTTCCGGTGAAGGTGAAGAGCGGCGAGGACCCCGTCCATGCGGGCGGCCGCGCGCTCATCATCGACGGCGGCTTCTCGCGCGCCTACCGGTCGACGACCGGCATCGCGGGCCTGGCGCTGCTTTCGAACGCGCAGGGCCTTCAGCTCGCCACGCTCACGCCGCTCGACTGCGCCGACGATGCCATCGCCGGCACCTGCGACATCGTGCCCAGCCTGCGTCCGATCGCATAAGCAGCAGCCGCCGCTTGCATGCGTGCGGTGTGCGAGGATAGGCTTGCTTCTGCGCATCTCCGCCGCGCGCTGCGATATACGCTGCCGTCATACGGCGCGCGTTGCATCGGCGGCGCGCCACACCCCGTCCGTTTCGCACGGCGCGCGTAACGAAAAAGCCCATCCGCTCCCCAAAGGGGCGGATGGGCTTTCGTATGGCGTACGTCGTTCGCCGGAGCCTCTGGTGCCGGGCACACCGTTGCCGAAACCGCTGCTGCCGGGCAGCCTCTACGCGCGCGGGCCGGCCGCGCGAATGGCGTCGGGCATGTTCGGGTACTTCTTCGCGGCGTTCTCCTGGAACATCCGCGCGAGCTTTTCGGCCTGCGCGTCGTACGCGTCCTTGTCCGCCCACGTCTCACGCGGGTTGAGCAGCTCGGAGGGCACGCCCTCAACCTCTTGCGGCACGTCCACGCCGAAGCGCTCGTCATGCACGTAGCGCGCCGTCGCCAGCTCGCCGGACAGCGCCGCCGTCACCATGCGCCGCGTGTACGCCAGGTTGATGCGCGCGCCCGTCCCGTACGCGCCGCCGGTCCAGCCGGTGTTCACCAGGTACACGCGCGTACCGTACGTGCGCAGGCGCTCGCCGAGCATCTCGGCGTACACGAGCGGATCGAGCGGCATGAACGGCTCGCCGAACAGCGCCGAAAACGTGGGCGTGGGCTCGACGATGCCCTCCTCGGTGCCCGCGACCTTCGACGTGAAGCCCGACAGGAACTGGTACATCGCCGCGTTCTCGTCCAGGCGCGAAATCGGTGGCAGCACGCCGAACGCGTCCGCCGTCAGCATGATGATGACGTTCGGAACGCCGCCGCGGCCGTTGGCCGCCGCGTTGGCGATGTGCTCGATGGGGTACGCCGCGCGCGTGTTCTCGGTCAGCGCGTCGTCATCGAAATCGGGAATGCGCGTGCGCTCGTCGTAGCGCACGTTCTCAGTGACGGCGCCGAAGCGGATGGCGTCGAAGATCTGCGGCTCCGTCTCATGCTTGATGCGGATGGTCTTGGCGTAGCAGCCGCCCTCGAAGTTGAACACGCCGTCATCGGCCCAGGCGTGCTCGTCGTCGCCCACGAGCGACCGCGCCGGGTCAGCCGACAGCGTGGTCTTGCCCGTGCCCGACAGCCCGAAGAACACGGCCGTCTCGCCGGATTCGGCATCCTTGTTGCAGCTCGAATGCATGGGAAGTACGCCGTCCTCGACCGGCATCAGGTAGTTCATCACCGAGAAGATCGACTTCTTGATCTCGCCGGAATACAGCGTGCCGCAGATGAGCACCATGCGCGCGGAGAAGTTGATGAGCACGGCGGTGTGGGAGCGAAGCCCCTCGTGCTTGGCGGGGTCGAGCGTGAGCAGCGGCGCGGCGAGCACGGTGAAGTCGGGGTCGCCGAACTGCGCGAGCTCGTCGGCGTCGGGGCGGATGAGCATCTGATGCGCGAACAGCGCCTGGCTTGCGCGCTCGGCCACCACGAGGAACTTGCGCGTATGGCGCGGATGGGCGCCCGCGCGGGCATGCACGATGAACAGATCGCGTTCGCCCAGGTAGGAGCACACTTCCTGCTTCACGCTCTCCCATGTCTGCTCTGATATCGGGCGGTTGACCGAACCCCATGCGATGGTGTCGTGCACATCGGGGGTGTCGACGACGAACCGGTCGCGCGCCGAGCGTCCCGTGCGCTCGCCGGTGAACACGGCAAGCGCGCCGTTCGAGAGCAGGCGTCCTTCGCCGCGCTCAAGCGCCTGTTCCACCAGAAACGCCGGCGATTCGTCAACGTAGCAGGCGCCCTTCGGGTCGACGATGCCGCATCGCTTCAGATCATCCATGACGTGAGAGTCCTTTCGTCCGCTGGAAGCCGCGCGGGACGTCTCCCGCGCGCTCGGATACGCATAACTATACGTTTTCCTCTCCATAATGCCCGAACAGCCCCCAGAGCTGCGCAAACTCAACAGAGGAACGACAGCGAACGCGCAAGACGGCCAGCGCCGCAGACGGAAGCATCGGCGCATCGGACGCTACATTCAGCGCGGTATGGCACCGGCACGTCGGGCGCTGCATGCAACGCGGCATGCCGCACACGCCGCTACGATGCGCATGCGAGGACGGAGAAGGCGCACGCGGCTAAGCTCAAGAATCGATTCCGACAGAATAGGCGCAAGGGGGCGGCCGCATCCCCGCAATGGTCGCTTACTTGTAGTCGGCCGGGTTCTTCGCCGACGAGCCCGTCGTCAGCCCCTTCGTGCGGATCTCGCGCCCGAAGCTCACGGCGCCCTCGCCGAAGCGGTCGCGCACCAGGTCGGTCGCGCGCAGAAGCTCACGGCGCTTGTCCTCGCTCAAAAGGCGCGGCTTTCCCGTTTCGGGCGCGAGCCCTTCCTCGTCCGCATCGAACAGCGTCTGCTGGACGCCACGGTCGCCATCGAAGCGCGACACGGCCGCCCCCACGAGTCTGATCGGCGTGCCCGGCGCCCAGATACCGTCGAGCAGCTCCACGAGCACGGGCGCGAACGCCAGCTCGTCGTCGGTCGGAGCGGCCAGGCTGCGCTGCGCGGAGTGGACGGAACGGTCGCCGAACCGCAGCTTGAGCGTGACGGTCGACCCCTTGAGCCCCTTGCGGCGCAGGCGGCGACCCACCCTCGCGGCCATCGTCGCGATGGCGGCTTCGATGTCGCAGCGCTCGGTCAGATCGTCGGCGAACGACATCTCGTTGGACACCGATTTCACCGTGTCGTCCTCTTCGACTTCCGCCGGCTCCTCGCCACGCGCACGGGCCTTGAGCACCCCGCCCCATTTGCCCAGCAGGTTGCGCAGGGTCTGGTCGTCGGCGTGCGCCAGGTCGCCGAGCGTGTCGATGCCGAAGCGGTGCAGCTTCGCCTCGGCCGCCGCCCCCACGCCCGACAGCGTTCGCACCGGCAGCGGGTCGAGGAACGCCCGCTCCGATCCCGGCGGCACGACCGTCAGCCCGCGCGGCTTGTCCATGTCCGACGCGATCTTCGCGATGGATTTCGCCGTGGCCACGCCGATGGAGCACGTGACGCCCAGCTCCTCGACGCGCCGCTGGATGCGCCGCGCCACGTCGACGGGGTTCTCGCGATTCACGCGCGTGGGCGTGACGTCGCAGAACGCCTCGTCGATGCTGACCTGCTGCACGTGGGGCGTTTCGTCGTGAATGATGGCCATGACCTGGTTGGACATGGCGCGGTACCGGTCGAAGTGGCCGGGCGACCAGATGGCGTCGGGACAGAGCCGGCGCGCCTGGGACGAGGGCATGGCGCTGTGGACGCCGTACGCGCGCGCCTCGTAGGACGCCGTCGACACGACACCGCGCTTGTCGGGACTGCCGCCGACGATGACGGGCTTGCCGCGCCAACCGGGGTGGTCGAGCTGTTCGACCGACGCGAAGAAAGCGTCCAGGTCCACGAGCAGAATGGCGGGACCCGTCCATTCGAACGGGAATCCCGCCGCATTCGCTGCGTCGCTGTCGTTGAAAGTATCCATGGCGCCAGTGTACCAGCTGTGTCGCGTGCCGCGCGGGTCGTGGCGCCTGGCGCCCCCGGCGCACGAACGCTAGTTGAACTTGAAGATCTTCTGCGCCAGATGATAGCCGCCCAGGCCCACCTTGCGACCGGCCGCGCCCGGCAGGTTCGTGAACATGTTGATCACGTTCCGGCGGATGTGCGGATAGATCTGCGGCTGTCGTTCGCGCAGATGGTTCCAGATCTCGTTGCGCTCGGCCTCGGTCTTGTCGTTGGTGTCCATGCGCAGGAACACCGAGCAGATGCACATCATCATGGACAGGTAGTTCTCCATGTACTTGCGCACGCGGGCGTTCTCGACCGTCGCCAGGTCCACGGCGTCGATCATCGTGCGCGTGACGCGCAGCTGCTGGTCGATGCGGCCGAGCATGACGCTCTCGTTCACCGACTGGTCCTCGCGGCCGATGAAGTAGCGATACAGGTCGACGTCCAGGTAGTACATCGTCTTCACCGCGGGCAACGGCTCGTACACGAAGATGTTGTCCACGTAGAAGCAGTGCTCGGGGAGCTTCAGGCCGATTTCGCGCAGCAGGTCGGTGCGGTAGATGACCGAGTGCATGAGCAGGTACTGGCTCTTCTTGAAATGCCCCGTATCGTTCCACGTGAACTCGCGCCCGACCGGGAACACGTTGCGGTAGTCGATGGTGGTGTGCGTGCCCTCGTGCACCTTCTCGTACACGTAGTTAGCGATGACGAGGTCGGTGCCCTCGCGCTGCTCCGCCTGGCCGCGCAGGTATGCGAGCACGGTGACGAGCGAATCGTGATCGAGCCAGTCGTCGGAGTCGACCACCTTGAAGTAGCGGCCGCGCGCGTTGGCCAGACCGGTGTTCACGGCCGCGCCGTGCCCGCCGTTTTCCTGGTGCACCGCGCAGATCACGTCCGGGTAGCGGCGCGCCCAGTCGTCCGCCTTCGCCGGCGTGTCGTCCTTGGTCGAGCCGTCATCGACGATGACGATTTCGAAATCGCCGCGACCGTCGTCGCATGCCAGGATGGACTCGATGCACTTGTCCATGTACGCGGCGGAGTTGTAGCACGGAATGGCGAACGTGATGGTCTTCAAAGCTGTAAGCCCCCGAATCCTTCCTGCATTCGATCAGGCAGCGGGATTGCCGTCGGCGCGGATGGCCTGATGCTCAGGTTGCGATCCGCTGCGTGAACCGAACGTGCGCAGACGGTCCGAACGACGGCCCCTTGCGATCTGAGCCTCGTGTCGATCTGAGCCTCGTGTCGAGCACGCCGTCGACGCGCTTCGGCGGTCCGACCCTGCAACGCGGGCTCGCACGGCACGCGCCTGCACCTGGTGCCCGACCTGCTATTTATGCCGGTACGACATTTTACCGGCCGGCCCTGGTCACCTCAGCATTACCATATAAACGCGATAATTTATCCGAAGCACAGCCGCACGGCGCCCCGCCACGAGAGGCCGCGGTGCAGCCCAAACGATGGAAGGAACACGATGAGCGGTTTTCTGGATTCGATGGTCGAACGCGCCCGCGCCGACCGCAAGACGATCGTCCTACCCGAGGGCAACGACCCGCGCACGCTCGAGGCGGCTTCCCAGATTCTTCAGGACAACGTCGCGAACCTCATCATCATCGGCGACTCGAACGTCATCGAGAAGAGCCCCTACGACATCGAAGGCGCGCAGATCATCGACCCGAAAACGTACCCTGAGCGTCCCGAGCTCGCGGAAGTGCTGTACGAAACGCGCAAGCACAAGGGGCTGACGCGCGAGGAGGCCGACAAGCTGCTCGACGACGTCCTGTACTTCGGCGTCATGATGGTGAAGACCGGCCGCGCCGACGGCATGGTGTCCGGCGCCTGCCATGCGACGGGCGACGTGCTGCGCCCGAGCCTGCAGATCTTGAAGACCAAACCGGGCTCGAAGCTCGTGAGCTCGTTCTTCGTGATGGCGGTCCCCGACTGCGAATTCGGCGAGAACGGCACGTTCATCTTTTCCGACTGCGGGCTGGAGGTGCAGCCCGACGCCGAGAAGCTGGCGAACATCGCGGTCACCTCGGCGCAGTCGTGGAAGGCGCTCCTGGACACCGAGCCGCGCGTCGCGCTGCTGTCCCATTCCTCGTACGGCTCGGCGAAGAACAACGATGCGCAGAAGGTCGTCGACGCGACCGCGATCGCCAAGGAGCTCGCGCCTGACCTCGCCCTCGACGGCGAGCTGCAGCTCGACGCGGCCATCGTCCCGTCCGTCGGCGCGAGCAAGGCGCCGGGGTCTCCGGTCGCCGGCCGTGCCAACGTGCTCATCTTCCCCGACCTCGACGCCGGCAACATCGGCTACAAGCTGGTGCAGCGCCTCGCGCACGCCGAGGCGTACGGCCCCATCACGCAGGGCATCGCCGCGCCCGTGAACGACCTGTCTCGCGGCTGCACGGCGCACGACATCTACGGTGTCGTCGCCATCACCTGCGTTCAAGCGCAGAACGACGCGAAGAACTAAACGCAGGCGCGGCGCATCGTGCGAACCGGTGCTCCGCGCATCACGCCACCTTTCGTCATCTGCCAGCGCCAAAGAAAAGGCTCCTCGCAGGAATTCCTGCGAGGAGCCTCGTTGAAAGCGCTGGATTCACGCGGGCTTTTACATCTAATTGGTGCCGGCGATGGAGAACACGTCCTCGTTGAAGTCGATGCCCGCGCTGTCGACGCGTTCGTGCACGAGCTCGTAGGTGTCGCGCGCGATCATGAACTCCTCGTCCGTCGGGATGATGAGCACGCGCACGGCCGAATCGTCGCTCGAAATCTCGCGCTCGCCCTTCGTCATCGCGTTGCGCTGCTCGTCGATCTTGATGCCGAGCGGCTGCAGGCCCTGGAAGATCATGCGGCGCATCTTCTTGCAGTTCTCGCCTACGCCCGCTGTGAGCACGATGACGTCCACGCCGCCCATGACGGCGATGTACTGGCCGATGTACTTCTTCACGGAGTTCGAGTACATCTCGTACGCCAGCTGAGCGCGGGGGTTTCCGTGCTCGGATGCGTCGCGCACGCTGCGCAGGTCGTTGCTGATGCCCGAGATGCCCAGAAGGCCGGACTTCTTGTTCATGAGGTTGTCCATCTCGGCCGGCGTCAGATGCTCGTGCTCCATGAGGAACGTGACGATGGCCGGGTCGATGGAGCCGCAGCGCGTGCCCATCATCAGACCGTCGAGCGGGGTCATGCCCATGGAGGTGTCGACTGCCTGGCCGTGGTCGATGGCGGTGACCGAGCAACCATTGCCCAGATGGCACGTGATCATCTTCAGGTCGTCCATCTGCTCGTCTAAAAACAGCGCCGCACGTTCGGCGATGTAGCGGTGCGACGTGCCATGCGCGCCGTACTTGCGGATGTCGTACTTCTCGTACAGCTCGTAGGGCAGCGCGTACATGTACGCCTTCGGCGGCAGCGTCTGATAGAACGACGTGTCGAACACGGCGACCATGGGAACGTTGGGCATGTGCTTCTGGCAGGCGCGGATGCCCGACAGGGCCGCCTGGTTGTGCAGCGGCGCGAGCTCCGACAGCTCGTCGATCTTGGCGATGACGTCGTCATCGATGATGACCGAATGATCGAAGTACTTGCCGCCCTGTACGATGCGGTGCCCCACAGCGTCGATTTCATCGAGCGAGTCGATGGCCTTCATAGGGCCGGACGTCAGCGTTTCCAAGACGACCTGCATGGCCTCGTCGTGGTTGGCCATGTGCGTGTTGATGCGCACTTCGTTCTCATCGATGCCGTGCTTGTGCGACGATTCCTCGGACCCTACGCGGTCGCAGATGCCCTTCGCCAAAAGCTTCATGGTCTCGACGTTGATGAGCTGGTACTTCAGGGAGGAAGAACCTGCGTTGATCACGAGTACGTTCACAAAAGCCCCCTCAATGCCATCTGGTAGCCACGAATTACCGTTGCGAAGGGAAAAATTACACCCAACGGACGCCGCATTTCGCTATTCACATATTCGTACACGATACCGCCGCAATTCGCCATACGTTGCAACGGCCCCGCGGGCGGCTGTTATGACTGGATGGAAGGGTCGCCGGAGTTCATCGGAGAACCACCGAGCACGTGCACGTGAAGATGATGGACGAACTGCTGGGCGTCGTCGCCGGTGTTGACGAGCGTGCGATAGCCCGTTTTATCGACGCCCTTCAGAGCAGCGACTTTCGGCACGGCCGAGAATACCTGCGCGAACACCTCGGCCGGCACGTCGTCGGACATGCCGTCGTAATGGTCTTTCGGCACGATGAGCACATGAACCGGCATCTGCGGCTCGGCGTCCTCGAACGCGAGCACGTGGTCATCCTCGTAGACCTTGCGTGTGGGAACCTCGCCCCGCACGATCTTGCAGAAAATGCAGTCGTCCTTTTGCATTGGTGTTCCTTTCGTCATCGGAGCGGACGCGGTCAGCGCCCGCCGCACCCAAACCGCTTCCGGCTTTGCCCGGCTCCCCCTGCGACAACACCTGCGCTGCTGTCATCGCCGGCGAAGGTGCGGCTTACGACAGCGTCGTGTCGCGCACCGTGTCGTCTTCGGTGTTCGTGAGCTCTCCCATGAGCTGCTCGACCTGCTGCTGCGCCGAGCCAAGGCGCCCCTGAAGCGCCTTGAGCAGCTTCACGCCGCGCTCGTAGAACGCCAGGCTCTGCTCGAGCTCCAAGTCGTTGCCCTCGAGCTTCGCGACGATGCCGTCGAGCTCGTCCATGGCCTCGCGGAACGTCAGCTCCTCGATGGGCTTGCTGCTGGGTGCTTCCTGTTGCGCCATTATTCATCCTTCCCTGATGTGACAGCCGACGCGGATGCCGGCCGAAGTTCCGTTTCGCGCACCGCGCAGCGCAGCACGCCGTCGCTCACCGCGACGTTGACGGTGCTGCCGGCGGGCGCCTGCGCCACATGGCGGACGACCGTGCCCACATCCGTCCGCGCGACCGCGTAGCCGCGTGCGAGCGTGTGGCTCGGCGAAAGGTCGTCGAGCTGCGCCGCCTGGCGTGCGACCGCACGCTCCTTGCCCTCGACGATGCGCGGCCCCTCGCGCACAAGGGCTGCGCGCGCCGTGTCGAGCTCGCGCTGCTCGTGCGCGCCCGCCTTCTGCAAGCTGGCTGCGAAGCGCGCAGACGCACCGGCCAGGTGAGCCTGCGCTCCGACGAGCAGGCGCGGCATGCCCGCCCGCAACCGGCCGCAGCAGGCAGCAAGCTGCGCGTCATCGCGCTCGATGCGCCGCGGCAGCGCGGTGGCCAGACGGTCGGCGGCTTCGTCGACGCCCTGGTACGCATCGGCCATAAGATACTGGGGGTCGCTGAAGAGCGGCTTATTCTCGATGCGCTCGAGCCGCATGTCCTCGGACACGAGCCGTTTCTGGATTGAATCCGACAGCAGCCGCCGCGTGCGCGCGAAGGCGGAGGCGAGCGCCTCCTCGGAGGGGCTGACGGCTTCGGCTGCGCCCGTGGGCGTGGAAGCGCGGTAGTCGGACACCAGGTCGACGATGGTGGTGTCCACCTCGTGGCCGACGCCCGTGACAACCGGAACCGGACAGCGGGCTATGGTGCGCGCGAGCCGTTCGTCGTTGAACGGCATAAGATCCTCGAACGAGCCGCCGCCGCGCACGACGAGCACCACCTCGGCACCCGCCTCGACCACGGCGACGATGCCCCGCACCACCGCGGCAGGCGCCGCCGCACCCTCGACGGGCACGCCGGCGACCAGGACCTTCGCCACATTGAACCGGCGACGCAGCGTGCGCAGCACGTCCTCGACCGCCGCGCCGTGCGGCGAGGTGACAAGGCCGATGCGCTCGGGATAGCGCGGAAGCGGCCGTTTGCGCTCGGGCGCTGTGAGGCCCTCGGCCTCGAGCTTGCGCGCGAGCTGGGCCACCTGAAGCCGCAGCTGCCCTTCGCCGTCGAGCTCGATGGAGAACACGTCGAAGTTCATGCGCCCCTTGGCCGCGTACAGCGTGAAGCGCCCGGTCAGCTGGACGCGCTGCCCCACTTTGAGCGCGATGCCGCTTTCGCGGTAGCGGTTGTTCCACATCATGCACGGCAGTGCCGACGACGAATCCTTGACGGTGAAGTAGGCCGCCTTGTACGTCGGCTTGACCTTGACCTCGCTCACCTCGCCCACGATGCGCACGGTGACGGACTCGAGCGCGTGCTTGGCAAGCTGCATGGCGTCGGAGACTGAGTACGCGCCGCTCTCGTCCGGCTCGGGTGCGCGGTGCGCTCTGGTTGCGGGCATCGGATGCGCCCCTATTCGTTGCGCTGGCCGAGCAGCCACAGAAGCTGCAGGACCGAGATCAGAGCCGATGCGACGTAGGTGAGCGCGCAGGCGCGCAGGACCGAGAACGCGCCGGATTGCTCGGACTGAGGCAGCGCGATGGCGCCCATGTAGTCCATGGCGCGATGCGAGGCGTTGAACTCCACCGGCAGCGTGACGATCGCGAACAGCACGACGAGCGCGTACATGATGATGGCCAGGTTGTACAGCTGCGCCAGGTTGAGCATGATGCCGATGAGCAGAAGCCACACCCATGCGTTGTTGGCGAAGTTCACGACCGGCACGATGGCCGTGCGCGCTTTCATGGGCATGTAGCCCTGTGCGTACTGGCATGCGTGCCCCACCTCGTGGCAAGCCGTGGCCGTCGCCGTGATGGTGCGCCCGTTGTAGGCGCTCGGCGAGAGCGTGATCGAGTTGCTGCGCGGATCAAAGAAATCCTGGCCTTCGGACCCCATGTGCACAGACACCCCCTGCACATGATGGAACGCGAGCATCTGGCGCGCGGCTTCGGCGCCCGTCAATCCGTTGGAGATGCCGACACGGCTGTATTTGTGCAGCTCATGGTTGACGTATCCCGTGGCGCCCATGCCGATGAGCATGCTGAGCACGATCAGGGCGAGGTAACTCAGACTCATAGTTCGTCATCCCTCCTTGAGGGGGTGGTGGTTTGCGCATGCGATTCCGAAATCATCGATGCCGAGAGTATACCTGACCAAAAGACGTACGTCTGTACGCTTCTCAGATTTCCTTACAGTTGATGGAGCTTCGTAACCTCTCCGTTGCCGCGACGACGGAGCGCCCTAATCCTCGTCGACCGAACGCGGGATGATCTGCACCTCGCCGTCGATGACGGCGAGCGCCAGCTTGCCGCAGAGCAGTTCTTGGAGCTCTGCGCCCACCATCTTGTAGCGCCAGCCGCGCATGAGCTCGAGCCCGTCCGCGTGGCCCCGCGCCAGTTTCACCAGGTCGGTGTGGCTCGCAAGCGTCGGCACGGCGATGTTGTTCTCGCGCGCCACCTGGCGCACGATCGCCATCATCAGGTCAACCTGTTCGTCCACGTTGCGCTCGCTGGAGCCGCCGTGGTCGACAACCGGCCAGGTGGACGGGTCGCTATCGTGCGCGCGGCGGATAGCCGCCACGATGACGCGCGCTTCGGCCGTGCAGATGCGCTCGCGCACGCCGCGGACCATGAACAGCTCGTCGATGGTGCGCGGCTCGCGTTTGCAGGCTTCGACGATCTGCTCGTCGGACAGCACCCACTTGCGCGGCACGTTGCGCCGCTGCGCCTCCAGCTCGCGCCAGGCCGCCACCTCGCGCGCAGCCGCCAGCTGACGGCGGTTGAGCGACGACGAATGCTTGAGTCGCCGATAGCGCTCACGGGGCTCGACGACGTAGTTGTCCGGGTTGGCCAGGTCTTCGAATTCAGAATCGAGCCAGTTCAGACGCCCGGCGTCTTCGAGCATCTGCTTCATCTTGCGGTACATCTCGGGCAGGTAGATGACGTCTTCGGACACGTAGGTGATCTGCGATTCGGTGAGGGGGCGCCGCGACCAGTCGGTGTACGAATCGGCCTTGCGGATCTTCACCCCGCAGATCGAATGCACGAGCGGTCCGTAGCCGATCTGCTGAGTGTGCCCGAGCAGCGCTGCCGCGATCTGCGTGTCGAACAGCGGATGCGGTACGCAATCGAGGTAATGCTTGAAAATCTCCAGATCCTGACGGCCGGAATGCACGATCTTCACGATGTTCTCGTCCTCGAACAGCGGGACGAGCGGCGTGAGGTCGTCCACGGCGAGCGGGTCGACGATGGCCGTCTCGTCATCGGTTTGAATCTGAAGCAGACACAGCTTCGCGTAATACGTTTTCTCGCGAAGGAACTCGGTGTCGAGCGCGAGCACGCCCGTGCCCTGCGCCCGCTGTACGAAGTTTTCCAGCTCTTCCTGAGCGGCGATGTACATGAATCGGAAATCCTGCCTTGTGCTTTCGGGATGGTGGTACCATCATACATCATCGTTTATCGGGGCCTACAGTCTGGGGCGAATATGAAGCTGCTTATCATCAACAATACGTCTTCGGGCCCCGCCGACGGATCCATCTACGACTTCATCCGCTACGCGTCCAACGACGGCGACGAGCTGGACATCCGCGTGACCGACGGCACGACCGACGTGCGCTCGATGCTCGCGGACGCCACGGACTTCGACGCGGTGGTGGTCGCGGGCGGCGACGGGACGATCGCCGCCGTTGCGTACAGCCTGGCCGGCACGGGCGTGCCCATCCTGCCCTTCCCCGCCGGCACGGCCAACCTCCTGGCCAACAACCTGCTGTCGCCGATGGAGCCCTACGCCCTTGCCACCATGCTGCACGAGAAGCGCACGCTCGACTTTGACCTGGGCGAAATCGTCTCCGGCGACGAGCGCTTCGGATTCTGCATCATGGCGGGCGCCGGCTACGACGCCACCATTATGCACGACGCCAAGCCGGCGAAGAAGCGCCTCGGCTCGATGGCCTACTTCCAAGCGGCCGTAGCCAACCCCACCCCGCAGGTGTCGAAGATTCGCCTGGTCATCGATGGCAAACCCATCGACTGCGAGGGCCTGGGCATCGTGCTGGTCAACTTCTCCAAAATCCAGTTCGACATCACGGTCACCCACGACAACCGCCCGCGCGACGGGCAGCTCGACATCGTCGTGCTCAAGACCGAGAACGCTTTCGGGCTGATTCCCGCCCTGTTCGCAGGCCTGCTCGACCGCAGCGGCCGCTACCCGAGCCGCACCGAAGCCGTGGAAATCTACCACGGCTGCACGGTAGAAGCCCAAGCCGACCCGCCGTTCCAGATTCAGTACGACGGCGAAGTGCCCGACGCGACCACGCCCTTCACGGCGCGCGTCTTAGACGGCGCGGCGCGCTTCATCGTGTCCGAGCCGTGCATCGACCAGTTCGGCGACGGCGCTGCGAACCCTGACGAAGCATAAAGGTCCGCAGCGCCCGACGCCTCCTTGGCGCTACCCGCGCATCTTCTCCGCGGGTTCGCCGGAATCAGCACCATCGTCCTTCGAAGCCTCGAGCTTCTCGCGCACCGCCGCTTCGACCTCGGGCTCAAGCTGCGCATGCTTCTGCTGCTCGGCGCTCCAACGCTCGAAGTTGCTGTTGAACCGCATCTGGATGAGCTCGAGCACCACCGAGAACACCATGGCGAAGTACACCATCATCTTCTCCATGGACATGTCGAGCACCTCGATGCCGGAGTGCACGCCCACCGCGTCGAGCACGAGCAGAACGCCGATGGCGGTGATGAACACGAGCGCCAGGATCTTCATCTCGGTGTGCTTGTTGATGAAGTTCGAAATCGGGTCGATGAACACCATCATCAGGATGATCGCAATCATGACGGCAAGAATCATAATGATCAGGTGGTCGGACAGGCCCACCGCCGTGATGACCGAGTCGATGGAGAACACGACGTCCATGGCCATGATGATGCCGACGGCCTGCGCGAGCCCGATGTGCTTGCGCGGCTTGCCCTCCTTCTTGGCCAGGTGCTCCTCTTTGATCTCGGTGAGCGCGAGCACGTCGCGCAGCTCGTCGATGCCCTTGTACACCAGGTAGCCGCCGCCGACGAGCAGGATGATGTCGCGCACCGAGAACCCGTGCACGTACGGCCCCAGATCGAGCGTGAACAACGGCGCGGTCATGCTGGTCAGCCACGACGCCACGGACAGGAAGATGACGCGCGACACGAACGCGCCGGCAAGGCCCAGCTTGCGGCCGATGTGCTGCTTTTCGGGGGGAAGCCGGTCGCTGGTGATCGAGATGAACACGATGTTGTCGATGCCGAGCACGATTTCCAGAAAGATCAGCGTGATGAGCGTGATCCACGTGCTGGCCTGCATGAATATCGACAGGTCGAACATGAGCCCTCCTTCGTTGGGCCGATGCGCCGCGCCCGCGGCGGCATCCGTATCGGGTGAACCGTTTTCGCCCACGGCAGCGAGAGCAGGCGGCGCCGAGACCGTGCGGCCTGCGGGGCCCCGCAACAAAAAAAGACTCATGGCGCAGAGCCGAGGCGAATCGGCCCTGCGCCATGAGTCTGGTTATCTCAGACATGCCAGGTGCGGTGAGCACCACGATGTTGACATGCCCCGTGTCGGACTGCGTCCGGCCGCGCCAACTACTCCCCCATGGGTTTCGCATAGGGTATCATGGCGGCTATTTTGGCGCATGATACAATACGCGAAGCACACAAACCGACCAGGAGTCTCAGCTGATGACGGACAACACGCTCACCGCTCTCGACAGGCTGCTGCACATCTGGCAGCCCGATTACAACAACCGTCAGGGCAACGTCAACTACCTCGACCAGGGGTCGCTCACCCGTCCCCAGAAGATGCCGCGCAACCAGATGCTCATCGCGGCTGCCATCATCGCAGTCGGGGCGATCATCGGCATCGTGTTCCTCTACAACACCATCTGGGCATCGTACCAAGCCCGCGTCCAAGAACAGCAGAACGTCGCGCAGAACCTCGAGCGCACAGGCGCTCTCGCCACCGTTCCCGCCATGTCGAGCATCGTCGGGCTGAGCGATGCGGACATCCTCGACTCGTTCGACGAGCAGGGTTACCAGATCGTCGACGTCGGGTCCGACGACACGGGTCTTTCCGTCTACCGCATCCCTGCCGATACTTCCACGGCCGAAGCGGCCATCCTGCTCGCCGGCGGCATCGGGTCGCTCACCGCATCGCAGGCCACGCAGATCCTCAACGGCGCATGGTACCTGTCGACCGATTCCACGGCCGGCACCTACGTCATGCGCTACGTGGACTTCGAATCCGACTCGCCCGAGGCGGCGCTCGAGGCGGCGCTCGCCAACCAGGGCTTCAGCAGCTCGTCCATCCAGGATTCCGGCGTAGATGACGCGGGCAACACGTACGCGACCGGCACCGGCGTGATCGGCGACTCCACGCGCACGTGGAAGATCTCGACCATTCCATTCTCGGACGCGTACTCCATCGCGGGCATGCCCGACAGCGCCGTGTACGTGGGCATCCGCGTGTCATAAGGTCGCGCGGCATCCCTTGCGCGTGCGGGGTTGACGCGCTGACGCGCGGGCGGCAGTGCCTTTCGATTCTCTTCACGCAGCGCACGTGCGCTGCCAGCTTGTGCGTACGCCTGCGTGCTGCCAACGCACGGGTACGCCTGCGTGCTGCCAACGCACGGGTGCGCGTGCCGTGCTGTCAGTACGCGCGAAACGCGCTGCTCGCACGCCCGGAACGCTCGCTGCTCGTCGCTTACGCTGATTCGCGCTGCTCGGACACCTCGGCGGCCAGCGCGTCGAGCGATGCGGCCAGCGCCAGCACGCCGTCGGCGCAGTCGGCCAGCGTCGCATGCTCGAACCGCGAATGGGCCACGCCCGTGTCGTTGCGCACGATGATCATGCCCGCAGGCACGCCCCAGTCGGACAGGATGCCCGCGTCGTGCCCCGCCCCCATCGAGAACGGCCGCACGGGCACGTCGAGCTCGTCGCTTGCGGCCTCGCAGATCGTACCGCACACATGCGCGTCGAAATGAGAGTCCGGAGTGCGCGTCATCCGGTTGAGCTTCACCCGGCACGGCCCCTGCGTGCTCGCATGCCGCACGTAGGTGCCCATGCGCTTGACGAACTCGTTGAGCACCTCGTCGGTCTCGGCGCGCGCATCGATATAGGTGTCCACGTGCGAGGCGATGACGTTGATGCCGTTGGGCTTGACGGCGACGCGCCCGATGGTGGCGAGCATGCCCAGCTCGCGCGCCGTTTCCTCCACCTTCAGGCACACTTTGGAGAACGCCACGAGCGCGTCGCGGCGGAAGTCGAACGGTGTCGTGCCCGCGTGGTTGGACTGTCCGTCAATCGCCACATGCCAGCGCCCGTGCGGCCAGATGCCCGCCTGCACGGCCACGGGAACATGCGCGCGGTCGACGTGCACGCCCAGGTCCACATGCAGCTCGACGAACGAGGCGATCGACCTGAGCAGCGCCTCGTCGGTGCCGTACGTCTCGGTACGCGGAGCATGGGCGCCTGCAAACAGGGCCGCTTTGCGCGACGGCAGCTGGTCGGCCATCTCCTCGCGCAGGATGGCGTCGAAGGAGGCGAAGGTCTCGGCCAGCGTCGAGCCGTCCTCTTCGCGCGCGAGCGCGTCGTCGGGCTTGATGACGCCCGTCAGTACACGCGATCCGAAGCAGGCCGCATGGAAGCGGGAGCCTTCCTCGTTCGAGAAGTTGGCGACGCCCACGGGGACGCCGTCGGCCCCATGGCGGGCAGCCAGCTCGTCGACCGCCAGAAACGCGCTGATCACGCCGAGCGGTCCGTCGAACGCGCCGCCATGCACGACCGAGTCGAGATGCGACCCCGCCGCCACACCCGGGTTGTCCGGCGTGGGAACGCCGCGCCACGCCCATTGGTTGCCCGCCGCGTCCACCGTGACGGTCATGCCGCGATCGAGCGCCATCGTCGCGAACCAGAGCCGCAGACGGGCATCCTCGCGCGTCCATGCGAGCCGCGTGTAGCCGTCCCGTCCGTCTGATCCGATGCCGCACAGCTCGTTGAAGCAACCGCACAGCTTGCGCGCGATCGTCTCGCGTCCGTGCTGCACGTCCTCGATGCTGCCCGCTTGCCAGAACGCCGGTATCGTCAACTTCGTGGTGGGCATGAAACTCAGCTCGCTTTCATAAGCGCGCAGGCGCGCTCTCGTGTACTCAGGGAACGGAAGGCTCGATGCAGCCTTCGGCTTGGCAACCGCTCAAGCGGCCGACGGCCATGCTGCACGTCGACCACTAAGCAGCACGTCGGCCGCTCTACAACCTGGCGGTCGCCATACAGCCCGTCAGCCGCTCTACGACCTGGCGGCCGTCTGCGGGCACCAGCTGGTGCGCGCAGGCGATAAGCCGCTGCGACGTCGTCCGTCCGCTGGCGTTGACAACACGCAACGACCGCGCGCTATCGCGGCGGTCCGCCGGTCGGCATGCAAGCCGTAGGCACATCGCTCCCATCCGTGCGCTTGAAGATAGCACAAGTGTCGCGGCAAGCAAAAAGGCCGGCTGCTTTGGGCAACCGGCCTTCAAAAGTTTCTGGAGCGGACAACGGGATTCGAACCCGCGACCCCCACCTTGGCAAGGTGATGCTCTACCAACTGAGCCATGTCCGCATATGTATGTACGCGAGCACTTCGCCCGCATGCGACAATCCGCGTCTGAAGAATTGGAGGCGACGTCCAGATTCGAACTGGAGATAAAGGCTTTGCAGGCCTCTGCCTTACCACTTGGCTACGTCGCCATCTCTGCCCCAGAAAAAGGCCGGCCATAAGATTTCGATATGACCGGCCTCATCACAGACAATGGAGCGGACAACGGGATTCGAACCCGCGACCCCCACCTTGGCAAGGTGATGCTCTACCAACTGAGCCATATCCGCGTCGCAAGGAGATATATTACGCACACCCTACGGACAACGCAAGCACTTTTTTCGAAATCCGCTGCCGTACATTGCTTCTCCATGAGCACTTCTCCCTAAGCCGAATCTTGCCATGCTCAACGCTGCGCCATCCGCAACCGAGCAACGCCAACCGCAACCCGCCAGGCCAGCCGCAACCCGCCAGATCAACCGCAATCTGCCGGACCAACCGCAACCGTTGCGGTCAGTCTGCGTGCCAGGCGCGCATCCGAGCCCCCGGCGTGTACCCCCTCCCAGCACGGCTCCCGGATTCGCCGAACCCGTTGCGGCCCTCCGGCGCCGACGCCGTTTTCGGGCGTTTTCCGAAAACGCGACGCTTGCGAGCACAGCAGCCACCGCAACAGGTTCGAAGTCTGCGTCGCACGCACCCGCGCGCAACTGTGAGGGATTTGTGACGTGCCGCCCCATCCAAGACAATCGTTTGACAGGAACCGTCACTTTGGTAATATATCTCCTTGCCGGTGCGCGGCGCGCATCGGACCCCAACAACGTGGGCGGCTAGCTCAGGGGGAGAGCGCTTCCCTGACACGGAAGAGGTCAGAAGTTCAAATCTTCTGTCGCCCACCACGTAATGCCAGGCCAGCCGTTTAATCGGCTGGCCTTTTTCGTTTCGGACGCCCTTCAGCGCTCATCGCTCCGCACAGTTTGTCGATGCTTATCGCTCCTCACGGTTTCCGGAGCTCCCCGCCTCTCACGGTTGCGCCCGTATCCCCGATAGGCGAAATCCGCTCTTCGCCCGCTTCCCAACAACACGAAAGGCGATGCGATCGGATCGCTCCGCGCATCGCCTTTTGATCGTCAGCTTGCGAACGCTCGCCAGCGCCTGTTACTTGCCTGCATCCTTCGCATCGTCGTCGGCACCGTCGTCGGCATCGCCGAACGACAGGTTCTTGAGCACCGCGAACGGGTTGGCGGCCTCCTCGAACTCCCGACGCTGCGCCGCCCCGCCGTCGCAGCCGCACGGACCGTCGTTGAGGTTGGCGCCGCATTGCGGGCAGAGCCCCTTGCAGTCGTCGCGGCACAGCGGCACGCCCGGCACCTCGACGAGGAACGCCGCGCGGATGAGCGTCTCCAGGTCGATGACGTGGTCGGCGGGCAGCACGTCGAACTCGTCGTCGAGCCGATCGTCGTCCTCGTCTTCCCCATCTGCGCCGTCGTCGCCGAAATCCTCACGCTCGGGACGCTCGCCCTCGATGAGGAAATAGCCCTCGATCGAGCCTTCGAGCGCGTACGAAACGTCCTCGAGGCAGCGGGCGCATGAGGTGGTGGCATCGCCGCGCGCCGTGCCCTGCACGAGCAGCGCGTCGCCGGTGTTGGTGATGTCGACCTCCCACGCAACGGGCTGGTCGAACGTGTACGTGTCCGGGCCCGCTTCCAGGGAACCGAGCGCGAACTCCCCCTGAAAACGAGAGCTCTCCGCAGGTGCGAAGAGCTCGGCCGGGACCGCTATGCGAGCGGCGCCCATTACGACCGATTCGCTTGCTGCGTCGTGGCGTTGAGACGATCGCGGCAGCGGCGCACGTTGTTGAGCAGCGTGTCGAGGCTCTGCTCAACGTGGCCGAACACCTCGTCGGCATAGTCCTCGGCCCCCGCGCGCGTCTGACGCTCCAGCTCGCGCGCCTCAGCCAGGATCTGATCGCTCTGCTGCTGGGAGATGCGCACGATTTCCTGCTCGGAGGCGATGGTCATCGCCTGGGAGCGGGCGTCCTCGATTATGTTGTCGGCCTCGGCCTGGGCGTCGTCGAGCAGGCTCTGGCGCTCGCGCACGATCTGACGCGCCTGGGAGAACTCGCTCGGGAACGTGTCGCGGATCTCGTCCATGATCTCGAACGCGGCGGCGACATCGACTTGGCGCAGATTGTTCTTTCCGAAGACGGGCTTCGAATCCTCCAGCAGGATCGAAAGCTCCTCGAGCAACCCGAGTACTCCTGTTTCGTCCATGGTTGTCCTTCCGTACTGCATTTAAGCAACAGCGCACACGTGCGCGATGATGGCATTCAACGAATTATGATAGCAGGTTTGAAATTGGGGCATTTCCCGACTCACAATCCACGCACAATCTTCGACGGACACGGGCGCGACCAGCGCGCTCGCGGTTCCACCACGCCGCAAGGAAAGGTCGAGCCGTGGCAGCCGCACGCGCTCTGCGGCTCATCGAGGCGGACGAGGCCGCGACGGCAAGCAGCTTCAGCCCCGCCTTCGCGCCTCGGATCACGCGAACTTCCGGTTGAGGGCGCGCGCCACATCGGGCGTCACGAACCGGTCGATGTCGCCGTGCAGGCTTGCCAGCTCGCGCACAATCGACGACGACAGGTACATGTACTGCGGTGGGGACATGATGAACACGGTTTCCAGATCGCGCGACATCTCGTAGTTGAGCGCCGCCATCTGGAACTCGTATTCGAAATCCGTCACGGCGCGCAGGCCTTTGATGATGACGTTGGCGCCCGTCTCCTTGGCGAAGTCGACGAGCAGCCCGTCGAAGCCCTCGACCGTCACGTTCGGCAGGTGCGCCGTGCTCGAACGCACGAGCTCGACGCGCTCATCAAGGCTGAACAGGGGATTCTTCTTGGGCGAGGCCGCGACGGCCACCACGACCTCGTCCATGAGCTGTGCGGCGCGCGTGATGATGTCGAGATGCCCGTACGTGATGGGATCAAACGTGCCCGGCGTGATCGCCCGTTTCATCGGCCCGCCTCCTTGCCCGTCGCAGGCGCAGCCTGCCCTTCGGCTGCGCGCGCCTGCGCGCCGGCAGCCTGCACCCGCTCCTGCGCTTCGGCAGCCTGCGCCCGCTCCTGGGCCGCTGCAGCTTCCTGCCGTGCGGCGACCGCTGCGGCTGCGGCGCGCTCGTCCGCCCGCGCGATGACGGTGCCGGTCTTGCCGTACTTCTTGGCGCGCAGCACGGCGAAGCCCGCATCCTCGAGGGCGGACGCGACGGCCGCCGCGTCCTTGTTCGCGTGCTCGTAGACGACGAGCGCCCCGTCGGCGAGCGCTCCCGCCGCACGCAGCCGCTCGAGCATGCCGCACGCCTCATGCGCGTCCATAGCATACGGCGGATCGAGGAACACGAGGTCGAACGGAGGACGGTGCCGTTCGGGCGGCGCCGTCATGACGTCAGCGCGCGAGAGCTGCGCCCGCGATGCGGGCAGTTTGAGCGCCGCGATGTTGCGGGCGACCGCCGCCTGCGCCTTCGCGTCGCGGTCGTAGAACCGGCAGCTCTGCGCCCCCCGCGACAGCGCCTCCAAGCCAAGCGCGCCCGACCCGGCGAACGCGTCGAGCACGACGGCGCCGTCGAACCCGCCGCGCACGCTGAACAGCGAGCTCATGAGGGCCTCGCGTACCCGGTCCGTCGTCGGTCGGGTGTTCTCACCTGCGGGCGCCTCGATGGGACGTCCCCGCCACTCCCCTGCCACGATGCGCATGATGCCGCCTTTCGCAGTCTTCGATTTTCGCGTTCCCCAGTATGCCCCATTTGGCCCCGAGTGGGGCATGCGCGCAGGCAAATCGCGCAACCGTTACCCTCCCGCCACGACGGTCGCCCGCCGTTCGACGAATCGCACTTCACGGGCGAGCGCGCGGTGGTCGGCCTCGGAAAGCTGCGGGTCCTGCGCTAGAAGCTCCTGCGCGTCGGCGTGCGCCTGCTCGATGAGCGCGCCGTCGCGGACGATGTTCACGAGCTTGAGCCCCGACGCGCCATGCTGGCGGTTTCCCAGGATGTCGCCCTCGCGACGCAGCGACAGGTCGTATTCTGCCAGCTTGAAGCCGTCGTCAGTCTTCTTCATGGCCTCCAGGCGGGACAGCGCCGTGTCGCTGCGCGAGCCAGATATGAGATGCACCTCGGCCGGCAGCTCGCCGCGCCCCACGCGTCCGCGCAGCTGATGGAGCTGCGCGAGGCCGAACCGGTCCGCGTCCTCGACGATCATGACGGTCGCCTGCGGCACGTCGACGCCCACCTCGATGACGGTCGTCGCCACGAGCACCTGCGACTCGCCCGATGCGAACCGCTCCATGACCGCGCGTTTGTCCGCGCCGGACATGCGCCCGTGCACCAAATCGACGCGGTAGTCGACGAACACCTTCTTCTGCAGGAAGTCCGCCTGCGATTCCGCGGCCGCCACCGTGCAGCCGCCCGCATCGAGGTCGTTCTCGTCCTCGATGCTGATGGAGGCGTACGCGTATTCCTCCTCGTCGCCACCCGCGCTCTTCTTGGATCCCTTCTTCTTGCCCGTCGGACGTTCGACGCCCACGAGCGGGCACACGACGTAGACCCGCTCGCCCCGCTTGAGCGCCGCGAGCGCCGCGTCGTACGCCTTGCCGCGGCTGCGCTTGTCGTGCACGTACGTCGTGCGGCACGCCGAATCGTGCGGACGGTGCTTGATGTAGGACAGCGACAGGTTGCCGAACACGGCGAGCGCGAGCGAGCGCGGGATGGGCGTCGCCGTCAGGTACAGCGCGTCGATGCATGTGCCCTTCGACAGCAGCTTCGCGCGCTGGTCCACGCCGAAGCGCTGCTGCTCGTCGATGACGGCGAGCGTGCAGTGCGCGAAGACGACGTCGTCCTGCAGCACGGCATGCGTGCCGATGAGCACGTCGATGGTCCCGGCCGCCACACCGGCCACGATACGCTCGCGCTCCGCGGCGTCGGTGGAGCCGGTGAGCGCCGCCCACGTGACGCCCGCCTGATCGAACAGGGAGCCGAGCGACTGCGCATGCTGCCGCGCGAGGATTTCGGTGGGAGCCATGAGCACGGCCTGGCCACCCGAGTCGGCCGCTGCAGCAAGCGCGAACGCGGCCACGATGGTCTTGCCCGTGCCCACGTCGCCGAGCAGCAGGTGGTTCATCGGATGCGGAGCGGCCATCTCTCCGAGGATGCGGTCGCGTGCCGCGCGCTGTTCGTCGGTCAGCTCGAACGGCACGGCCGCCGCAAGCGCCTGCACGCGCGGGCCGTCCACCACGTGCTCGGTCGGCGCTCCCTCCTCGGCGCGCTGCTCGTTCTCGCGCATGAGCACGAGCTCCAAAAGCAGAAGCTCCTCGTAGGCGAGCCGTGTGCGCGCCGCGCGCTGTTCGTCTGCGCTCTGGGGAAAATGGATGCACGACAGCGCCCTCTGCCGGCTCATGAGACGGCGCTTGAGCCTCAGGTCGAGGGGCAGCGGGTCGAGCAGGCCGCGCGTCTGCTCGAGCGCGTTGGACACAAGCCGGCGGATCCACGCCGTGGACAGCGCGCCCGTCGCCGGATGCACCGGCACGATGAGCCCGACCGTGGCCGTGTTCTCGTCGACCGGCTCGATGAACGGGTTGGTCATGCGCTTGAAACCGTAGTTGAACTCGAGCTTCCCCGAAACCGCGACCTGCATGCCCGCTTTCAGCTGGTCCATGAGCCACGGCTGGCGAAACGCGGTGATCATGAGCACGCCGGTGTCGTCCACGACGGACAGCTCGACGAGCGGAAGGTTGGGACGCGGGCGCTTGAGGCGCATCTCGTGGATCGAGCCCCGAATGGTGCATTCATCGCCGATGCGCGCGTCGCGCACCGTGCGCACCTGGGACATGTCGATGTAGCGGCGCGGGTAGTGGCTCAGAAGGTCGCGCACCGTGCGGATGCCGAGCTTGCCCAAGGCGCGTTCACGCACGGGGCTGACAAGACGAATCGTGCTGACGCTTTCGTCGAGCGACATCGTGCGGGCGAGCCGGTCGATCGGCTCGCCCGCATCGGCAGCAGAAGCAGGTTTTGTTCCGCGCGCAGGCGCCACGGCTATTCGACCGACAGAACGACCGGATAGAGCGGCTGGTCGCCGCGGTGCGCGTCGATTTCCAAGTCCTCGTAGGCGTCCTCGATGCGGCTGACGAGCGCACCGAGCGCGTCGTCGGAGTAATCCGCACCGGCGAGCAGCGTGAGTGTGTCGGCGTCTTCGGCCTCCATGACCTCGAGCAGGCTCATGACGACATCCTCCACCGACGAGCCGACCGCCTCGATGGCACCGTCGGCGATGCCGATGACGTCGCCTTCCTTGATGGGGTTGTCGTGCGCGTCCTTGGAATCCTTGATGGCCGTGGTGACCTCGCCGGTCTTCACGTCGGCGAACGCGTCGGTCATGCTCTCGACGTTCTCCTCGAGCGTAGCGTCGGGGTTGAACCCGAACATGGCGCTGAACGCCTGCGGCACGCTCTTGGTCGGCACGACGGCGCACGGCACATCCGACAGCGAGCAGGCGCTCTGGGCTGCCATGATGATGTTGGAGTTGTCGGGCATGATGATGATGTTGTCGGCGTTGATGGCCGACGCGGCGTCGAGCAAGTCCTTCGTCGACGGGTTCATGGTCTGCCCGCCGGAGACGACCACGTCGACGCCCAGGCTCTTCAGGATCTTCGCGTTGCCCTCGCCCGGAGCCACGGCCACGATGCCGAACGGCTTGCGCTCGGCAGCCTCGGCCTCTTGCTCCTGCTCGAGCTTCTCGTTGCGCTCCTCGCTCTGCAGCTGCATGTTGTGGATGAAGACCTTGGAGATCTGTCCGCGATCGAGGAAGTACTTGAGCACCTGGTCGGGATGGTCGGAGTGCACGTGCACCTTGAAGTGCGGGTTGTCGCCCACGCACAGCTCGCAGTCGCCCATCGTGCCCAGGAAATCGAGTGCGTCGTTCTTGTCGAGCGTGTCGGAATCGACGAGGAACTCGTTGCAGTAGCGGTACTGCGAGCCCTCCCAGTCGTTGATCTGCTCGATTTCGACCTTGGGCTCGGCCGTGCGGGCCAGTCCCAGCTCGTCGCCGAGCGGGCCTTCCTTGCCCTCGAGGGCCGCGACGAAGCCGTCGAAGAGGATGGCCAGGCCGAAGCCGCCGGAGTCGACGACGTTGTTCTCCTTGAGGACCGGCAGAAGCTCGGGGGTGCGCTGAACCGACGCGTACGCCTCCTTGACGACCTCGTCGAGCGCGGCGTCGAGGTCGAGCTTCTTCTTGTGCGCGCGCTTGGCCGCGGCGGCCGAATCCTTGAGCACCGTGAGGATCGTGCCCTCGACCGGCTTGCGCACAGCCTGGAACGCGACAACGACGGCCGTCTGGAACGCCCGGTCGAGCGCCGCCGTGTCGAACGTCTCGGCGTCGGCCGCCCCTTCGCACAGACCGCGCAGGATCTGCGACGTGATGACGCCGGAGTTGCCGCGCGCACCCATGAGGGCGCCCGTGGAGATGGCGCGGCTGATGGCAGCGCGATCAGCGCCGATGGGGAGCTGGGCCAAGTTGGAGACGACCGATTCGATGGTAAGCGACATGTTGGTGCCAGTGTCGCCATCGGGGACGGGGAACACGTTCAGGCGGTTGATCTCGTCCTTGCGATCCGTGAGCGTCTTGCTCGCAGCTGCGATGGCGTTCAGGATGTCGTTTGTCGAATACTCAGTCATAGTTAATGCAATCACTCCTTGGTGATGGTTCGTCGCGGGCGGCCGTCCGAAGACGTGCCCGTGGTCGCCGCATACGCGCTACATGCGCACCTTGACGTCTTGGATATGCACATCGACGCCGTCGATGGGCACCTGCGCGTATTCCTTGAGAACGAACGTCACCTGGTCTTTGAGGTTCTGGGACACCGTGTTCATGTTGGTGCCGTACTCCATGACGACGTAGAGGTCGACGTGGACGCCCGCCTCTGTGGACGTGATGGTCACACCGCGGCGCAGGCGCGACGCCGGCAGGATCTTGGCGATGCCGTCGGCCGCCGACGGGGCGACGACGCCCACGACGCCATAGCACTCGAGAGCAGCGTGGCCCACCATGTCGGCGAGCACATCGTTTGCAACGTGCAGTCTTCCAGGAATCTTCTCGCTCATACCAATTTCCTTTCAAGCACGGATGACATTGCGTGCGTACTGTTCACTGCGTGCGGAAATTATACCCCCTCGCATTCAGGCGGCAGGCGAATGTGGCGCGAATGCACAGGTAAAGACACGAATGTGGAGAGGTCGTCACAGAGAAAATCCCAACTTGTGACGCGTTTGGGGCGTGTGCTATAGTTTACGGGCTAGTTTGTCATCAACGATTGACATCGTTTACAAGCGCTTTATGGAGTTGATTGCTATGTCGAAGGTTTGCGAAGTCTGCGGTAAGAAGCCGGTTGCGGGTCGTAAGGTCAGCCATTCCCACCATGTCAGCAACCGTATGTTCCGTCCGAACATCCAGCGCATCACCATCAAGGACAAGAACGGCAAGGTGCGCAAGGCCAA
This sequence comes from uncultured Eggerthellaceae bacterium, assembly GCA_903789375.1. Classification (GTDB taxonomy): domain Bacteria; phylum Actinomycetota; class Coriobacteriia; order Coriobacteriales; family Eggerthellaceae; genus CAIFEB01. The sequence goes on from CAIFEB010000003.1 coordinate 93,587, forward strand.
CGTCTGCACGCGTTGCATGAAGGCCGGCAAGGTCGAGCGCGCTTACATGAAGTAAGCACCCTTCCGACGAAGCACGTTGATGAAAAGCCCGCTCATTGAGCGGGCTTTCTTGCGTTGGGGACGCTCCTTCCCGGTAGAACGGCCCCACCCCCATACAAAACGAGCGCCCGCAGGATACGACCTGCGGGCGCTCGTCTCGTTCAACCGGCAAAGCGCGGACGTGCGGTTAGTCGATCACCAGAAGGCGACGGCACGACGGGCACTCGCCGAGCGGCGCCTGGGAGCGCAGCTCGATGAGGCGGCCGCCGTCGATGGGCGTACGGCAGACGCCGCAGCGGTTGTCATCGAGCACACCGATGGCGACGCCGCCCGCGCGCTTGGCGGCCTTTTCGTACAGCTTCATCAGGTCGGCGGGGATGCCGGCAGCACGCTCGTCATGCTGGGCCTCGAGCGTGGAAAGCTGCTCGCGCAGCACCGAGCTCTCGGACTCGTACGACGCCTTCAGCTCCTCTTCGTCCTTGGTGACGACGGAGAGCGCATCGGCGATCTGCTTTTCGAGCGAAGCGACCTTCTCCAGTTCCTCGGCCAGCTTGCCGAGCTTGTCGTTGATGGTGTCGCGGCGCTTGGCGAAGCTTTCGAGCTCGCGCGAGTGCGACTCGACCATGCGGTAGTCCTGACCTGCCATGTCGATGAGCTCCTGGGCGTGATGCTGCTTCTCGGCGAGCATGTTGTCCTCGCCCTCGAGCTTGGCGACCTCGGATTCGGCCTTCTCCTTGATGGCGTCGACCTGCTCCTTCTTGGCGTCGAGCTGGCTGTGCTTGGACGCGAGCGCTTCGAGCTTTGCGCGCTGGGGCAGCTCATCGAGCTTCTTGCGCGCCTGGAGGATGTCCAGGTCGACCTTCTGAAGCTGCAGCATCGCCGCCAAATCTTCCCTTTTTGCCTGCATGTACGCACCTTCCTCATCGGACGCGGCCGCGCGGCGCGGCCCTGCGATGTTCGCTGCCGAGTTCCCTCTGCCGGTATATAAGCAGAATCATTCTAGCGGTTTGGCGACGCGTTCGCACCCCAGCTGTCTACAACCGCGTGGAATCGGGATAAGACCAGTTGGATGACTGGTCGAGCACCATCACGCGATCGGCGGGAAGACCCAGTTTGCGCACCTCGGCGGCGAGCAGCGCGGCGAGCGGCAGCTCGCTTGAGTCGTGGCCCACCTCGATGATCGCAAGGCCAGCCTCGGAGGCCGCTAGCGCGTCGTGATACTTGATCTCCCCGCAGACGAGGCAACCCGCATCGGCGCGCACGGCCGCGTCGACGACGCCCGAAGCCGACCCGTTCGCGCACACGACCGTCTCGAGCTCGCGGTCGAAATCGCCCCAGACACGCGGCGCCCGGCCAAGCACCGCCGTGCAGCGCGCCGCCAGACGCCCGACCGTGAACGGGTCGTCGCCTTCGCGCACGCGGCAGAACGCCCCATAACCCTTGCCCGCACCGGTGCCCGCCTGCACGAGCACGCTTTCGAAATCAAGGCTGAGCAGGCGCGGAAGCACGCGCACACCCTCGGGCGACACGTCGAGCGCCGTGTGGAAGTTCATGAGCGCCACCCCGCGCGACGCCGCTTCCCACACGACCGCGCCCGCCTTCGAGCGCACCTGCGACGCCGTGAACGTGCGAGGCGCGTCGATGAACGCCGGATGGTGCGTGAGCAGGACGTTCGCATGCGAACGCTCGGCGGCGCGCACGGCGGACACCGTGGGGTCGAGCGCGCACATGACGCCGGTCACGAGCTTGGCCGGGTCGCCCGCGAGCAGCCCCGTGCGGTCCCAGTCCTCGGCGTCTGCCGCCGGAAAACGCTTGAGCAGCGCCCGCTCCAGGTCGTTTACGGTGAGCGCCTTGTCCGTCGAGGCGAGCGAACCGCGGTTCGTGCGGGCCAGATGCTCCTCCGGCTCCTGCTCCAGTTCCGGTTCCTGCTTCCGCTCGTCGGGAGCGGGTTGCGCCGTGCGCTTTTCCCCCTCTTCCGTTTCGTTCGCTTCGTTTGCATCCTCGATGGGAATCATGCTATCAGCCCCTTCTTCTTGATGAAAACCCGCGTATGCGTGTGCGCACGCATCCTAAAGATGCGCTCAGCGGTTCTGCCAGTCCAGGCTCTCGCGCACCGCCGCGGCGAACCGCTTGAGGTCGTCTTCGGTGGTGTAGCGGCCCATGGAGATGCGCAGCGCGCCGTACGCCCGGTCGCCTTCGATGCCCATGGACAGAAGCACATGGCTCGGGTCGAGCGAGTGCGACGAGCAGGCCGAGCCGCCCGACACGCCGAAGCCCTTCATGTCCAGGCGCAGGACCATCGTCTCCGACTCGTAGCCGTCCACGAGCACATGGACGATGTTGGGCAGGTACTCTTCCGACCCCGCCGGCACGTCGACCGTGGCGTCAACGCCGTCGATGGCCGTGAGCTCGCGATACAGGCCGTCGCGCAGCGCGCGCTCGCGTGCTGCCTCCGTCGGCTGCATCGTGACGGCTGCGTGGCACGCCGCCGCGAACCCGACGATGCCGCACACGTTCTGCGTGCCGCTGCGGCGGCCCTCCTCCTGCCCGCCGCCGAGCAGGTAGTCGCGAAACGGCGCATGCGCGCGCACGTACAGCGCACCCACGCCCTTGGGCCCGCAGATCTTGTGCGCCGACAGCGATGCCGCGTCGATGCCGAGTTCGCCGACGTCGAACGGCACCTTGCCGAGTGCCTGGGTGGCGTCGGTGTGGAAGAACGCGCCGTGCTCGTGCGCGATACGGGCGAGCTCGCGGACCGGCTGCACGCTTCCGACCTCGCTGTTCGCCATCTGCACCGAGACGAGCACCGTGTCATCGTCGATGGCGGCGGAAAGCGCCTCGGGCGTGATGAACCCGCGACGGTCGGGCGCAAGCCTCGTCACGCGGAAGCCCTCCTGCTCCAAGCGCTTGGCGGGCTTGAGAATGGCGTCATGCTCAATCTCGGTCGTGATGACGTGCGGCGTGAAGTCTCCCGTACGCCACCCGCGCTCGGCCGCGATGCCCTCGGCGATGCCGAGCATCACCGTGTCGTCGGACTCCGTCGCACCGGACGTGAAGATGATCTCGTTGGGACGCTGCGCGCCCAGGTCGCGTGCCATGTCGCGGCGGGCGTACTCCATCGCCTCGAACGCGGCGCGCCCGGGGCTGTGCAGCGAATTGGGGTTGCCCCCCACCGCGATGTTGCCCGGACCGGGCTTCATGTAAGGTTCCATGGCCTGCGCCGCCTCCTCGCAGAGCGGCGCCGTCGCCGCCCAGTCGAGATAGACGTACCCGTCTGCCACCTTCGTCGTCATGCTCGTGCGCTCCCATCCTCTTGTCATCCTGTGGTTGCATCGTTGTCATAGGCGCCTGCGCGGCGCGCAGAGAACGCGCGCACATTCCGCGTTCCGCGTTCGGCGCCCGCATGCGCGGTCGTTCGCGCGGCAACGCCGGCACGCGCTGCTTCCGCACGCTGCCGGCATCTCCGCTGGGCCGCGCGTACCGTGCGCTCTCCGCGGCCGTTATCGCTCGCCGAGCGCACGCGTGCGCGCCGCATCGCCTGCGGCCTTGACGTCGCGCACGGCCTGCGCTGGATCGTCGGCGCCGAACACGGCGCTTCCGCACACGAGCACGTCGGCGCCCGCGGCGCACACGAGCGGCGCCGTCGCCACTCCGATGCCGCCGTCGACCTCGATGAGCAGGTCAGGGTTGGCTTCCTTCGCAAGCGCCGCCACGGCGGCGACGCGGCCGTCCGACCCGACGATGTACTTCTGTCCGGAGAATCCCGGCTCAACGCTCATGACGAGCACCATGTCGAGCGACTCGATGAGCGGGGCCACGACGTCGACGGGCGTCTTGGGTTTGAGCGCCACCGCCGCGCGCGAGCCCGCCTCGTGGATCTGCGCTACGGCGCGCGCTAGGTCAACCGACGAAAGCGCCTCGGCATGGACCGTCACCAGGTCGGGCTGCGCGTCCAAGAACCACGGCAGCTCGACGAGCGGATTGTCGATCATCAGATGCACGTCGAGCGGCAGGTCGCACGTCTTCTTGAGCTGCTTGACCAAAGGAACGCCCATCGTCAGATTGGGGACGAAATGACCGTCCATCACGTCCACATGGACGAAACCGGCGCCTCCCTCCTCGATCGTGCGGATGCTGCGCTCCATGTTCATGAAGTCGGCCGACAGTATCGACGGAGCGATTGCGATCGGTTGGTACATGAGCCTTCTGCCCCCTTGTGCTGGAAGCCCCTCGCCCTGCGGGTGCGAGCGCCTCCGCTTTTCCGTCCGCGCCTGGCGCAAGCGTTCGCGGCCGCCCCTTCGGCGAGCCGCCGCCCTGCGCCGCACGGGCCCTCGGGCGCGAACCCCGTGTCCGCGCCGGCTTGTTTCACGGGACAATTCTAGCGCATCGTCGCATATCCGCCGACGCCGCGCGACGGTGTTGCAATTCCGTCGCAATCGGCCGCAGGCAGCGGCAGGCGGGGTTCCCAACGGGATATAATCAGGGCAGATTCCAAACGCGAGGAGGTCCTTCTTGACCGACACGAGCGCCACGTACTTCACCTACAACACGCCCCACGGGCCGCTCACGATAGCGGCGAACGAACGGGGCATCACCGACATCGCGTTCGGGGAGGCGCGCTTCGCCGGGCGTCACGCCGCATCGACCGTCACCAACCGCACCGCGACCGAGGTGCTCGAGTACCTGGCGGGCAAGCGCCGCTACTTCGACGTGCCGCTCGACCTGCAGGGCAGCTCGTTTCAGAAGGCGGTGTGGAACGAGCTTCTGATGGTGCCGTACGCCGCAACGACAACGGCCTCGGACATCGCCTGCAACCTGGGGAAACCGTCAGCGCAGCGGTCGGTGGGAACGGCGCTCAAGCGCAACCGCATCGCCATTCTGGTGCCCGACCACCGCGTCGTGGGACCGTCTGGCGTGCCGGTGGGAAGCGGCCACGCGGCGCAGATCAAACGCGGGCTGCTCGCGCTCGAGAAGCGCGTCGACCGGGAATAGGCGCGCCAGCTCGACGCTTTCGCCGGAAAGGCGCGCAGGCGCGACCGCGTTCGGGTTCGCGCCTGCGTTCTGCCGCAGCGTCCTTAGATTTCGTCGCCCCATTCGTGCTGCGGAGGCACATCGATGCCGTACAGCTCGGGCTTGAGCGGGCGTGCCACCAGGATGGCGCCCACCTCGTGGGGGTCGAGCCCCTCCCACACCATGCCGCGCACCATCTGCGTGATCGGCAGCTCCACGTCGTAGCGTTTCGACAGCACGTCGAGCGTCTTGCATGCGACCGAGCCCTCGACCACCATGTGCGTGCGCGCCGTGTAGTCGTCGACCGACTCCCCGTGCGCCAGCGCCTCGCCGAACATGCGATTGCGCGAATGGCGCGACATGCACGTGGCGATGAGGTCGCCCGTGCCCGCAAGCCCCATGCACGTGAGGACGTTTCCGCCCGCGCGCGCGACGAGGCGACTCATCTCCGCCTGGCCGCGCGTCATGAGCACGGCGGCCGTGTTGTCGCCATAGCCCAACCCGTACGACACGCCCACCGCGATGGCGATGACGTTCTTGAACGCGGCGCACAGCTCCACGCCGAGCACGTCGTCGCTCGTGTACGTGCGAAACGTCGGCGCAGCGAACAGGTCGCGGAACAGCGCCGCCGTGTCAGGCGACGAGCTTGCGATGACGGTGGCAGCCGGGATGCCGCGCACGACCTCCTCGGCGTGGTTGGGCCCCGACAGCGCCGCCAGCCGCTCTGGATGCCCCACGACGTCGGCGAACACCGCAAGCGGCACGAGGCCCGTCTTGGCTTCGACGCCCTTCGAGCAGATGACCACCGGCACGTCGTCGGGCAGATACGGGGCCACTGCCTCGGCCGCACCGCGCACGAGGGCCGACGGCACGACAAGCGCCGCCGCTTCGGCGTGCTTGAGCGCATCGGCGATCGACGTGGTGGCGACGACGTCCTCGCTGAGCATGACGTCCGACACGTAGTCGGGGTTCACGTGGATCCGATTGATGGAGTTGGCGACTTCCGCACGCCGCGCCCACAGTCCGACGTTGTTGCTGTTGGTCGCCAGAAGCTGGGCGATGGCCGTGCCCCAGGATCCGGCTCCGATGACCGCTACCTTCATGTGCGCTCCCGCCTTTCCGTATCCGCATGCCCGCGCCCGCGCTGCGCTGCGACGAAGTTCACGCCGCTCGAATCACCGCGCCGTGCTATTGCCCCACGTCACCAGCGCCTTCGCGACGGCACGCCGCCGGCCAACGCTCGCCGCACGGCGTCGTCCGCGCTGCACGTCGCCGGCGCCACTGGGACCGTCTCAGCGCGCGTCCTTCTCCTTGACGCCGATGCGCGACTCGGTTCCCTCACGCAGGCGCTTGATGTTGCTACGATGCGCCCACACGACCGTGAGCGCCGCGGCCGTGCACATGACGAACGCGACCGGGGTGTTCCAGAAGCGCCACAGCGCCATGAATGGGCAGAGCACCGCCGCCGCGACCGATCCCGCCGAAACGTGGCGCGACACCGCGACCACGACGACGAACAGCGCCAGCTCGATGCAGGCGACGAGCGGCCCGAACGCGACGAACATGCACCCGACGGCGACCGCGATGCCCTTGCCGCCCTTGAACTTGAGCCACGGGCTGAAGATATGCCCCCAGATGCAGCCGAGGAACGCGGTTCCGCTCAGCACGTCGCGTGCCGACGCGGTGGCCGCCGCCGGGTCGAGCAGCTGCGCGAACACGAGCCACGCGAGCACGCCCGACAGGATGCCCTTGCCGAAATCGAGCACGAACACGGCGATGCCGCCCGCCTTGCCCATCGTGCGCATGGCGTTGGTGGTGCCGATGTTGCCGCTGCCGTGCTCGCGCACGTCGGTGTGGAAGAACACGCGCGAAATGATGACACCCCACGGGATGGACCCCAGGAGGAACGCGAGGACGAACAGCGTGACGCTTGATGCCAACAGGCCCATGGTGCGATTAGTCCTTCTTCTTGAACTTGAAGCGAACCGGCGTGCCCGTGAGGTCGAACGTCCGGCGCAGGCGGTTCTCCAGATAGCGTTCGAAGTTGTCGTCCACCAGGTCGGGGCGGTTGACGAAGAACGTGAACTGCGGCGGGCACGATCCGGTCTGCGTGACGTACTTCAGGCGCAGGATCGCCTTGCCCTTGGTGACGGTGTGGCCGAACTCGTTGAGCTCCTCGAGCCATGTGTTGAGCTTGCTCGTGGAGATGTGCGTGGTGAACCCCGCGTACGCCGTGTCGAGGTCCTTCCACACGCGCTCGACGTTCTTGCCGGTGAGCGCCGAGATGGCGACGACCGGCGCGTAGCCGACGAACGTCATGCGGTCCTCGATGCGCTCGCGCACCTTCTCCTTGGCCTCGGGGCCTTCGACGATGTCCCATTTGTTCAGGACGACGACGAGGGCGCATCCACGCTCGGCCGCGTATCCGGCGACGCGCTGGTCCTGGTCGGTGAGCCCGAGCGTGCCGTCGATGACGAGCAGCGCCACGTCGGCCCGGTCGATGGCGCGCATGGCGCGGACGAAGCCGTAGTACTCGACGTCCTCGTCGATCTGGCTCTTGCGGCGCAGGCCCGCCGTGTCGACGATGGTGTAGCGCTTGCCGTCGTGCTCGACGATGGTGTCGATGGCGTCGCGCGTGGTGCCGGCCACGTCGGAGACGATGGAGCGGTCGTTGTTGGTCATGCGGTTGGTGAGCGACGACTTGCCGGCGTTGGGCCGGCCGATGATGGCGACGTTGATGCCGCCGTCGACTTCCTCGTCGTCGCGGTCGAGCGCGCCCGACGAGCGCAGCGATTCGACGACGGCGTCGAGCAGGTCGCCCGTGCCGGTGCCGTGCAGGGCCGATACCGGCCACGGCTCGCCGAGGCCGAGCGAGTAGAATTCCCACGCCGCCTCCTGGTTGGTGGGGTCGTCGAGTTTGTTGACCACCAGGAACACCGGCTTGTTCGAGCGGCGCATGAGGCGCGCCACCTGTTCGTCGTCGCCCGTGATGCCGCTGCGGCCATCCACCAAAAAGATGATGACGTCGGCCTCCTCGGTGGCGATGATGGCCTGCGAGCGAATGGACGTCTGGAACGCGTCCTCGTCGCCCATCTCGATGCCGCCGGTGTCGACGAGCGTGAAGCTCACGCCGTTCCATGTGGCCTTGTGGTACGAGCGGTCGCGCGTGACGCCGCGCATTTCATGGACGATGGCGTCCTTGTTTTCTGCGATGCGGTTGACGAACGTCGACTTGCCCACGTTGGGGCGGCCGACCACGGCGACGAGGGGTGAGGACATAGCTGCTCCTTTGCGAAAAACGGGGCGCGACCGCAGGTCCTGACCCGCATGCTCGCCCGGTGAAGATCACGCGAAACGTCCGGCGCGAACGAGCGCCTCGATTTGCGGAAAATACTCTAGCGGGGAACAGGATACCACGTGCACCGCGACACCCGCGGCCGTCTCCACATCCTCGCGACGCATGTCGTCGAGCATGACGTCGTCGTCGTTGAAGCACACGCTCATGACCAGGTACAGCACGTGCTCGCCACGCGGCCGCGCCATGTGGTCGCGCCGCAGCTCCCGCGCCACGTCCTCCCCCACGAGCAGGCCCGTGACGTCGACGTTCCCGCCGAAGAACTCGTTTTCGACGTAGAGCGGCTCGAACACGTCGCATATCCCCGACCGCTCGACGAGCGGCGTGAGGAACTCGCGCTGGGCGCACCCGACGGCCACGACGGCGACCGCGTTCGCCTCGCGCAGGGCCCGCGCGCACGAGGCGACCGCCCCCGCGCGTTCGGCCTGCTCCCAATCGTCCACCGTCGAGCGCACGATGCCGATGCCGTCCTCGAACAGCTCGTAGGTGCCGTACCACTCCGCCGGCGGCAGATGGTCGAGCAGGTCCTCGGGATGCGCGTTGCTGTAGAACTCGTCGGCGGCGAAAACCCACGGCGTGCCGCGCTCGGCGAGCGCGCGCTTCTGGCAGGGCTCAATGACGGCAAGCAGCGCCTGCGCCGCGTCGGCGTCGTTGTAGCTGCGATCGAATCGTTCTTGGAAGCGCGTGTACCCCAGCGGCACGATGCCGACGTCCAAGATGCCCGGCCGCGCGTACGCCCAGGTCAGCGTCTTCCTCAGCTGGTCGCCGTCGTTGACGCCGGGAACGAGCACGATCTGCGCGTGGAACTCGATGCCCGCGTCGAGCAGTCGGTCGAGCGCCTCGATGCCGTGCTGGGCGTGCTTGCCGATGAGCCGGCGGCGCAGGTCGGGATCGGACGCCTGCAGCGACACGTGCAGAGGCGAAATCGACTGCGCGACGATGCGCTCCTCGTCTGCAGGCGTAATGTTGGTCAGCGTGACGAACGTGCCCACAAGGAAGCTCAGGCGGAAGTCGTCGTCGCGCAGCGTGAGCGACGGGCGCATCCCCTGGGGCAGCTGGTGCATGAAGCAGAAGGTGCAGGCGTTGCGGCACTGCTGCACGTCGTCGAACACGAGGCCGTCGAACTCGAATCCCCACGGCTCGTCCCAGTCGCGTTCAAGCTCGACCTCGCCTGAGTCGCCGTCGGTGTCCAGGTAGGACACGGTGATGACGTCGTCGGCGGCAAGCCAGCGCCAGTCGATGAGGTCGCGCACGGGCTGTCCGTTCACGGCGCAGACAAGGCACCCCGGCGTGAAGCCCGCATCGTCGGCAGGCGACCCGGGCGCAACCGCGGCAACGGGGGCGCCGCTAACGAGCCGGCATCCCGCGGACGCTTCGCGGACGCGGCGCGCCGTGCGGTCGATGTCGGCGGACGGATACGCCGGATGGGCCAGCTCCCCCGCCGCCGCACCGCGCGCGTGCGCCGCCGCAGCGCCGTCGGCTTTCGGGGTTGCGCCGCCAAAGCCGGCAGCGGCATCGGATTCGGGCACCGCGCTCAGACGGTCCGGGGTTTCGAAACGACGGGGCATCAGAGCTGTTCCAGACGCCTGACGACGGCTTCGATCTGGTCCTCGGGCGTCGATGCGCCGGCCGTCACGCCCACGGTCTCGCAGCCCGCGAACCAAGCCGGGTCTATCTCCTCGGGACCTTCGATGTGATGGGTGCGCGGGCAGACGGCGCGGCAGATGCTCGCGAGGCGCGTCGTGTTGGACGAGTTGCGCCCGCCGATGACCACGATGGCGTCCACCTGGTGCGCGAGATCGGCCGCAGCGTCCTGGCGCTGGCGCGTGGCGAAGCAGATGGTATCGTGCACGTCGGGGTCGAGCCCCTGCGCGCGCAGGCGGTCCACGACCGCGTTGAACGTCTCGCGCTTCTGCGTGGTCTGCACGACCAGCCCGAGCGGCGCGTACAAATCGTCGGGCAGCTCGTCGGGACCGGACACGACGACGACCTTCGCGCCCTTCTCGCGCGCCCGAGCGACGAGCCCCTCCACCTCGGGATGACCCTCCTCGCCGACGACGACGACCAGGCCGTACGCCTCGGCCATCTCGCCGGCGGCCTTCTGGGCGCGCGCCACATGCGGGCACGTCGCGTCGATGATTTTGTCGGTGCGCGCGGCGGTCGCACGCATGACGGCGGGCGTCACGCCGTGGCTGCGGATGACGACGGTCGCGCCCGGCGTGACGTCCTCGACGTCGTCCGCTTCGACGATGCCGCGGTCTGCCAGCTGGGCGACCACCTTGGGGTTGTGGATCAGCGGTCCGAGCGTGAACGCGCCCGCGCCTTCGTCGTCCGCCTCGAACGCCAGGTCGAGCGCGCGCTTGACGCCGTAGCAGGCGCCGGCGTATTCGGCTTTGATCACCTTCATGGGAGTGCTCCTTGTCGCTGCGGCCTACGCGTCGGTGCTGGCTGTGAGCTCGGCCGCCGTGTGATGCGGGATGGGATGTTCGGCGAACACCGCGCTGAAGTCCTTCTCGTCGGGAAACAGCGCTCTCATGTCCACCTCTGCGGCGGGACGGCCCTGGTGCAGCGCGAACACCTCGCGCATCGCGTACCACATGCAGCCGTCGAGCCGGTCTTCCTTGGGCAGGAAGTTGAAGTCCGACACGAGGATCGGATCGCCGAACTCCATCGTAACCCGGGGGAAGCGCATCCGCTCGCCCGTGCGCTTGATGTTTTCGGCGTTACGCACGCACATCGGCACGATCGGCGCCTTGCCCATGCGCGCGATGAGGGCGGCGCCCCCGTGGATCTTGGGTTTCTTCGACCCTTTGCCGCGGCGCGTGCCCTCGGGAAGAATGCACACGACCTCGTGGTTCTTGAGCATCCGCGAGGCGCGCTTGACGGCCTGGCGGTCGGCGGAGTCGCGCTTGACCGGGAACGTTCCCACGTGCGCGAGGATCCAGCGCAGGATGTACGGCTTTCCCTCGAACAGCGTGTCGCGCGCCATGAACCGCGGCAGCATCTTGGGCCAGACGGACAGGTAGATGAACACCACGTCCAGAAACGAGGTATGGTTGGAGATGAGCATGACGCCGGACTTGTTCTTGAACGCGCCCAGCTTCTCGCGGTGGTCCACCTTGTAGCGGAACAGGATCTTGAACACGAACCCGCACAGGATGGCCGCGATGGTGATGAACACGTGCGAGAAGTGACGGCCCGGCACGTCACCGCCGAACGGCATGTCCCAGCAGCGCTCGTAGCCGTGCATCCGCTGCGTGCGCGCAGATGCACCCGCCTTGGCAGCGGGCGCCGTGCGCGCAGGCGCAGGTTCAACCGCCTTCGCTGCAGGCGCCTTCGCTCCCGCTGCGCCGGGCGCGGCGCCGTCCGTCGTCTGAGCAGCGTTCTCGTCCGCCCTGCGCTCAGGCGCGGCGGTCCTTTCCGCTTCCTCGGCACGCGCCGCCATCTACCGCGCCGCCTTCCGCGCCAGGTCGCAGATCATGTCGACGACCTCTTCGGCCGAATAGCACGTCGAATCGATCCGCACGGCGTCGTCGGCCGCCGCAAGCGGCGATGACGCACGCGACGAGTCCCGCTCATCGCGCCGGATGATGTCGGCGAGCACCTCGTCGTAGTCGGTCGAGCCCACGCCACGCTCGGCGTTCTGGGCCACGCGCCGGCGGGCGCGCTCCTCGTTCGACGCGGTCAGGAACACCTTCACCTCCGCGTTCGGGAACACCACGGTGCCGATGTCGCGGCCCTCCACGACGTAGTCCCCGCCTGCGCCGATGCGGCGCTGCTGGTCGACGAGCGCCTCGCGCACGGCCGGCACGGCAGCCACCTTGCTGACCGAGCGGTCGATGCGCGCCGTGCGAATGGCACGTGTGACGTCGACGCCGCCGATCGAAACCGCACGCGGGCTCGGCTCGCCCGGCACCGACTCGAACGCGATGTCGTAGCGGCGCGCGATGTCGCCGAGCGCGGCGGCATCGTCGAGCGATACGCCCAGCTCGAGCGCCTGCCACGCGACGCTGCGGTACATGGCGCCCGTGTCAAGGCACGAAAAGCCCAGGCTGCGGGCCACCTCTTTGGACACCGTCGACTTTCCGGCCCCCGAAGGCCCATCGATGGCGACGATCATCGAACCAACCCCTCGACATCCTCAAGAAAATGCGGATAGCTCACGTTCACACAGTCGAAATCGCACACTTTGACCGGCGTCTTCCCGGTAAGGCCCGCAAGCGCCCACGTCATTGCGAGACGATGGTCGCCGCGCGACGAGAACACGAGGCCCTCCGGCAGCACGAGCCCCGGCTGGCCTTCGATGAACAGGTCGTCGCCCTCGGTCCACGAGTCGACGCCCATCTTCGACAGCCCCGCGACCACGGCTTCCAAGCGGTCGGTCTCCTTCGCGCGCAGCTCGCCCGCGTCGCGGAACACCGTGATGCCGTGCGCGTGCGCCGCGACGAGCGCGAGCACCGGCACCTCGTCGACGAGCGCGGCGATCTTCGACCCCGGGATCTCGCACCCCCGGAGGTTTCCGGTGTAGCACGCCGAGATGATGCCGTACGGCTCCTTGCCGGACTGCCCGACGCTCTGCACGTCCACGTCGGCGCCCATGCGCTCGAGCGTGCGCAGGAATCCGGTGCGTCCCGTGTTCAGGCTGACGTTCTCGATCTGCAGGGCGCTGCTCGGCGTGAGCACGGCCGCGCACGTGAGGAACGCCGCCGACGACGGGTCGCCCGGCACGCGCACCTCGGCGGACTTCATCGCCGCCGGGCCTTCGACGCTCGCCGTGCGCTCGCCCGCCGTCGTCTGCACGCCGTACTCGGGCAGCATGAGCTCGGTGTGGTTGCGCGACACCGACGGCTCGTTGACGGTGGTCGTTCCGTCCGCGAAGATGCCCGCGAGCAGCACCGCCGTCTTCAGCTGGGCGGACGCCATCGGCGCATCGTAGGTGATGGCGCGCAGCGACCGCGTGCCGTGCTCGGTTATGGGCAGCGTCTCGGCTTCCTCGGGCTCGAACTGCACGCCCATCTTCATGAGCGGCGCGGTGATGCGGCGCATGGGGCGGCGCGACAGCGACTCGTCTCCCGTCAGGGTGACGGTGATGTCCCATGGCGCGAGCACGCCCATGAGCAGGCGCGCCGTCGTGCCGGAATTGGCGCAGTAGAGCGGGCCGTCAGGCTGCTTGGGGCCGCGGGCGCCCCACCCCTCGATGCCGCCGGCGAGCGAGCCGTCGGCCTGCTCCTCGAGCGACACCTCGGCGCCGAGCTTCTGCACCGCGTCGATCGAGGCGCGCACGTCCGCCGAGTCCAGGACGCCCACCAGACGCGACGTGCCCTCCGCCATCGCCGAGAACAGGATGGCGCGGTGCGAGATGGACTTGTCGCCCGGCACCGTGCACGTGCCGCGCAACGGCCCGCCGAGCGGTGCGGCGGTTATCGTCGTGTGCTTCCTCTCATGAGACATGGATGTGCTCCTTCGGATTCAGCGGGCTGAAAGATATCGAGAAACCGGCATCGATGAGCTGGGCTGACAGCTTGCCGATGTCGCCTTCGTCGGTGAGTATCATGTCGAGGACGGCCGAGTCCTCGGTGACGTGGTCGATTTCGATGGACTGGATGTTGCAACCGACCGAGCTGGCGATCGTGGTGACCTCGGCCACCACGCCCGTGCGGTTGGCCATGGGGATGCGCACCTCGAGCAGACGGTCGGTCGACGGCACCCATGCCGCCGGCAGCTGCCGACGCGCCTCGGACGCCTCGGCCAGAAGCGCCGTCAGCGCCGCACGGTCACCCTGTTCGAGCGCGGAGGCGAACTGCTCCAGGATGGCGCGGATCTCCTCGATGCCGTCGTGCACGCGTTCGGCGTTGTCGAACGCGATGCCGCACCACAGCTTAGGCGACCCCGCGGCGATGCGCGTCGAGTCTTTGAAGCCGCCGGCTGCCAGGCGCATGAGCGTCTGCTGGTCGTCGGAGGCCCGGTGCGCCAGAATCGCGAGCGACGACGCCGTGAAGTGAGGCACATGGCTCACGACGGCCACGGCGCGGTCGTGCTGTTCGCGTGGCAGCGAGATGACGCGCGCCTGGATGCCGGTGATGAGCTCGTGGAGCTTCTGGAAGTGCTCGCCCGGCGTGTTCTCGTCGGGGCAGAGAATCCAGTACGCGCCCTGGAACAGGTCGCCACGCGCGCCGTCGATGCCGTTTACCTCCGAGCCCGCCATGGGGTGCCCGGGGATGTAGTTTGCCGGATAGCGCAGATGGGACGCCGCCATCGCCACGATGCGGTCTTTGGTGGACGCGGTGTCGGTGACGATGCCCTGGTAGTCGCAGCGCGCGATGAGGTCGAGATAGGGTTCGTCCACGTCGACCGGCGTGGCGAGCACCACGAGGTCCGCCTCGCCGCGCAGGCTCTGCTCGAGCAGCGGGCTGTCCGGCGCCACCGCGGCGCTCACGATGTTGCGCTGGGCGGCAACCGTGCGCGTGCGCTCATCGACGTCGACGCCGAGCACATGGACGGCGGGCCACACGCGATGGACGGCCCCCGCAAACGATGAGCCGATCAACCCGAGTCCGATGATGACGATGTGCGAAAACGGCTGCTTGGCAGCTCCGACCGTCGCGCGCGACTCGCATCCGTCCGCGCTTCCGGTCACTTCAGGCGCACCCACGTGTGAATCCTTTCCTCTTCAAAAACGTGCGGGGACACCCCCGCGAAAACTCATTCTAGCATGCAGAAACGTCCGCACCCCACCATCGGCAAGCCCCGTGCAAGTTCCACGAGCGCGCAGCCGTCGGGCGTCGCCGGCAGCTGCGGGGAAGAAGGCGTGCGAACCCGCGAAGCTTCTTCAACTCCGCGTTCGCGTTGTTCCCGACTTCGGTGCGGGATAAGGCGAACGCCCCGCGCGCCTCTCCGACAGCCCGCCCGCCGCGTCCTCGCGCCTCGCGCGCGTACTCGCAGCAAACGCCACTCGCGTGCGCCCACCCGCAGCGAACGCGCTTCGCGTGCGCGCTCCCGCAGCAAGCGTGCCGCACAAAGCCCGGCTCCTCAGACGGGCCGCTCGGTGCGCGGACCGACCGCGTCGCGCAGAGCGCGGACCTCGTCGGGCGAAAGCTCGCGCCACGCGCCGCGTTCGAGACCGCCCAGCCCGATGGGGCCGAACGCTTCCCGGTGAAGCGCCACGACCGTGTGCCCCACCGCCTTGCACATGCGTTTCACCTGATGGTAGCGTCCCTCGTGGATGACGAGTCGCAAAAGCGTGCGCGCACGCCCCCGCTCGCGCTTGAGTTCCGCGCGCCGGCGCGACCCCTCCATGAGCTGCCAGGGCAGAACGAGCCCGCCGGGTATGCGGTCCGCTTCCGCGGGGTCTGCGACCTCCACCTCGGCCGGCTGCGTCGGGCCGTCGTCGAGCATGACGCCCGCGCGCAGCTGGCGCAGCTCGCGCGCGCCCACCTTCCCGTCGACGAGGGCGAGGTACGTCTTCGCCACGTGATGGCTCGGATGGAGCAGGCCGTTTCCCAGCTCGCCGTCGGTCGAGAACAGAAGCAGGCCCGTCGTGTCGGAATCCAACCGCCCGATGGGATAGAGCCCCGGGAACCGGTCGGTCGGCACGAGCTCGGCAACGCAGGGCCGGCCCGTCTGCTCGCGCATGGTAGTGATGACCCCCGCCGGCTTGTTGAGCATGATCGTGTGCGCAGCATCGGCCAAGTGCACCGGCACGCCGTCAACCGTCACCTCGTCAACGGCAGGGTCCACCTTGCTTCCCAGCTCGGTGACGACGACGCCGTTCACGCGCACACGCCCGGCTGTCATGAGGTTCTCGGACCCGCGCCGCGAGGCAACGCCCGCCCGCGCGAGGAACTTCTGCACGCGCATCGGCACGACGCGGTCTTCAGGCGGCGTCTTCATGTCCGCGCGCCTGAGCTTCTCGCGCCCGCTCATTCGTCGTCCGTATCGAAGTTGAGCTTGCTGAAGTCGATCTTGTCGACGACCCCGAACAGCGACGATTCCGCTTGGGCGACGAGGCTCTCGGGGCTTGCGAGCTCCGCTTCGGAGAGCGCCGCCCCTTCCGCATGAGCGGTGCGGGCATCCCCTGCGGCGTCGCCGTCACCCGCTGCCGACTCACCCGCTGCTGCGCCGACTCCGGCGTCTGCGCCCGCACCTCCGTGCGCACCCTGCACGCCGCCCGTGCCGCTGCCAGCAGACCGAGCTGCGTCCGCACGGCCCGCATCCGCCGCAGCCCCGCCGGCCGTCTCGCCTGACGCCTGGTTCACCGCGCCCAAGCGCTCGGCGATGAGCCGCGCAGTCTTCTCGTCGGGAGCGTAATCCTCAAGCGGCGGCAGGTCGCGCGGCGACCCCAGGCCGAACTTCTCCAGGAACTTCTTCGTCGTCGCGTACAGCGTGGGGTTGCCCGGCGCCTCGGACTGCCCCGCCTCGCGCACGTACCCGCGCTCGATAAGCGTGTTGAGCGGGCTGTCGGCGTTGACACCGCGCACCGACGCAATCTCCGCGCGCGTGACCGGCTGCGCGTACGCCACGATTGCGAGCGTCTCGAGTGCCGCCTGCGACATGCGGCGCGTGTCCCACGACAGCACGTATGCCTGCACAAGCTCGTGATACGCCGGATGCGTGTACAGCCGCCATCCACCGGCCACCTCACGCAGCTGCACGCCCGCGTTCTCACGCTCGAGCCGGTCGCGCAGAGCGATAAGCGCCTCCTGGGCCTCGGTGGTCTCCACCTCCACCGCTTGCGCGAGCGTCAGCGTGTCAATCGGTTCGTCCGACACGAACAGCAGCGCCTCGAGCGCGCCGGTCAACTGGCTCTTCTCCAGCCCTTCGAACATGCTATTCCTCCCCCGCCGACGTCAGCGCGTCGTCGCCCGCGAGCAGAAGCTCGCCGGATCCCTCGATGTAGTCGATGGCGATGTCGCCGAACGGCTCGTCCTGGCGCAGGTGCACCATCGAGCGCTTGTACAGCTCCAGTATCGCCAGAAACGACACGACGACCACGGCGTCGCTCGCGTCGCGCGTGACGACGTCCGAGAACATCAGATGCTTCTTGTTGCGTATCCGCTGGTGCAGCGCGCGCACGTACACCTCGACCGGGATGGGCTTCTTGGCGATGTGCTCCGACTCCAGAAGCTGGGTCTCCCTGCGCCCGAACGCTGTCGCCGCCAGGTACGCGATGCCGTCGAGCGTCGTGTCGCGCAGGAAGTCCGGCATGACGGACAAGAACTCCTCGTCGGGTCCGTACGTGCGCTCGTGCATGCGGTCCTGTTGCTCGCCCCGCGCGGCGAGCGCCGCCGCTGCGTTCTTGAACTTCTTGTACTCAAGCAAACGCTCGACCAAAAGGTCGCGCGCCTCGCTCGGCGTCAGCTCGGCGATGTCGTCGTCGGTTTCATCGACGTCGTGCGGCAGCAGGCTTTCGGCCTTGATTTCCAGCAGCGTCGACGCCACGAGCAGGAAATCGCTCGCCACGTCCAAGTCGAGCGAGTCCATGCGGGACACCTCGGTCAGGTACTGGTCGGCGATCTGCGCGATGGAGATGGTACCGATGTCCACGCGTTGGCGGCTGACCAGGTACAGGAGCAGGTCGAACGGCCCCTCGAAGTTATCGGTGCGAACGCGGTACGACACGCTACCACCTCGCGAGCACGTCGAACAGGTTGCCGGCCGTCACCTGCAGGTACCACCCCACCGGGTCGAAGTGGATGATTTCGGGCAGGATGATCACCACGATGAAGAAGATCGGGAACGCATAGCGTTGGATGCGGTAGTACGTCGGCAGGTGTTTCTCCGGCGTGAAGAACGCGAAGATCGACGATCCGTCGAGCGGCGGGATGGGTATGAGGTTGAAGAACGCCAGATACAGGTTGATCAGCGTGAACACCTGGAAGAACAGGTACACGTAGAACGCGGTACCGCCCGCCATGAGCGCGGGCACGCCGGCGGCGGTGCGCACCAGGTGGATGCACACGCTCCCGACGAGCGCCATGAGGATGTTGGAAAGCGGTCCGGCAAGGCCCACGATCAGATCGTCGCGCCGGGGGTTCTTGAAGTAGCGCGGGTCGTACGGCACCGGCTTGGCGTAGCCGAACACCGGGGCGTTCATCGCCAGGAGCAGAAGCGGCATTATGACCGTGCCGAACGGATCGATGTGCTTGAGCGGGTTGAACGACAGCCGCCCGGCGCGCTTGGCCGTGGGATCGCCCAGCTTGTACGCGGCGAATCCATGGCTCATCTCGTGCAGCACGATGGCTGGAACGAACGCGAGCACTTCGCAGATGATGTAGGGCAGATTGTACAGATAGGTGCTGGCCAACGACGCCTCCCCCTCGGTCGGGTTCACTATAACGAAACGGCCTGGCACGAATCCGCGCCAGGCCGTATTCCACGCAATTTCGATTGCCGCCGTTAAGCGGTTCTCGCGTGCCGCCTACTTGAAGAAGCCGTCGTAGTTGTGCATCTTCAGCTGGCTCTCAACCTTGGTCATGGTGTCCAGAGCGACGCCGATCATGATGAGGATCGACGTGCCGCCGAACGCCTGGATCAGCTCGTTGCCCGTGAAGTAGAACAGAATCGACGGGATGACCGCGATGGCCGCGATGAACAGACTGCCCGGCAACGTGATGCGCCGCAGGACGTTCTTGATGTACGTGGCCGTGGCCGAGCCCGGACGGATGCCCGGGATGAAGCCGCCCTGTTTGCGAATGGTATCCGCCGTCTCCTCGGGGTTGAACACCATCGAGGTGTAGAAGTACGCGAAGAAGACGATCAAGCCGAGCGTCAGAAGCCAGTTGATCCAACCGGTCGACATGGCGTTCGCCGCAACGTTGAGCCAATGCACGTTGAACAGCGCCGCCAGCTGCGCCGGGAAGTAGATCAGACAGCTTGCGAAGATGATGGGGATGACGCCCGCGGCGTTCACCTTCAGCGGGATGTACGTGGACTGACCGCCCATCATGCGACGACCCTGCATGCGCTTTGCGTAGTTCACCGGGATACGGCGCTGCGCGCGCTCGATGTAGATGATCGCCGGGATGCAGGCGAAGACCACCGCGAAGATGAGCACGGTGATGGCGATGCCCATGCCGACGTCAGCCGTCAGCGTGACCGACGAGAATATGGCGGCCGGGACGCGCGACATGATGCTGATGAAGATGATCAGCGACATGCCGTTGCCGACGCCGCGCTGGGTGATGAGCTCGCCCATCCACATGATCATACCGGTGCCCGCGACGAGCGTGAACACGATGATGAAGCAGGTCAGAGCATAGGGCACCTGGTCGGAGAACACCACACCGTACGCGCTCGACTGGAACAGCAGCAGATAGCCGATGGCGTTGATGAGGCCGAGTCCGAGCGTCAGGTAACGCGTCACCTGGGTGATGCGCCGACGGCCCGTCTCGCCCTCCTTCGCCCACCGACCGACGGCGGGGATGACGCCCTGCATCAGCTGCATGATGATCGCAGCGGTGATGTAGGGCATGATGCCCAGCGAGAACACCGAGAAGCGTGACAACGCGCCGCCCGTGAACAGGTCGAGCATCGTCATCGAAGCGCCGCTGCCTTCGGACGCCATGAACGCCGTCGCAAACTCGTTGAACGGCACACCGGGCACGGGCAAATAAGCGCCGACGCGATACAAGGCCAAAATACCGAGCGTGAAGAGAATCTTTTTCCTCAGATCAGGTACTTTGAATGCATCAACGAACGAGCTTAGCAAGGCATCTCTACCTTTCCTCCAGCTGCCTCGATCTTCTTCTGGGCAGAAGCGGAGACCTTGTCGACCTTAACCGTCAGGGCCTTGGTGATCTCACCGTCGCCGAGCACCTTCACGAGAGCATCGGAGTGCTTGATGATGCCCTTCGCCTTCAGGCTGTCGCCGTCCACGACCTCGCCAGCCTCGAACTTCTCCTCGAGACGGCTGACGTTGACGGGGATGTACTCTACGCGGTTGGGGTTGCGGAAGCCGGGCAGCTTCGGGAGACGACGAGCCAGAGGAGTCTGGCCGCCTTCGAAGCCTGCGTTCTTGCCGCCGCCCGAGCGGGACAGCTGGCCGTTCATGCCGCGGCCGGCGGTCTTGCCCTTGCCGGAGCCGATGCCGCGTCCCACGCGCTTACGCGAATGACGAGAACCTTCGTTCGGTTTGAGATCGGTCAATTCCATGATTGCTACTCCTTGCGATCGCATCGGGCCGCAGCGCGACCCGGGCCGGCAGCTCGCCGCCGGCAAACTTCCATTACGCTCATGCGCAAACGCACACGACATGCGGCATTCTAACAAAAAACAGGGCGCAAACAGCGTGAAAGCCGTTTGCGCCCATAAAAAGCGCTGATTTATCTTCAATCGAAGCTAATCAGCGACTACTTGTCGAGCTCCTCGACGGTGATCAGGTGCTTGACCTTGAAGATCATGCCGCGGACCGACGGGTTGTCGACCTGGTCGACGGTCTTGCCGATGCGGCCGAGGCCGAGCGAGCGGAGCGTCTGCTCCTGGTCATACTTGCGTCCGATAGCGCTCTTCACCTGGGTGAGGCGCAGCGTCTTCTTCGCTTCAGCCATTATTTGGCCTCCTTACGCCCATACAGGTGGTCGACGGTCACGTCGCGGCGCGATGCGACCTCGTCGGCCGTCTCCATCGCGCGCAGGCCCTCGCCCGCCGCCTTGACGATGTTCATGGCGTTGCTGGTGCCGAGCGACTTGGTGATGACGTCGGTCACGCCGGCGAGCTCCATGATCGCACGCACCGGACCGCCGGCCATAACGCCGGTGCCGGGCAGAGCCGGCTTGATGAGCACGCGGCCCGCGCCGAACTCGCCCATGATCTCGTGCGGCACCGTGAAGGAGCCGGGGACCAGGCGGGACTCGACGAGCGACACCTTGAACATGTTCTTCTTGGCATCCTCGACGCCCTTGGCGATAGCGGTCGGGACTTCCTTGGACTTGCCCATGCCGATGCCCACGCGGCCCTTGCCGTCGCCGACGACGACGAGCGCGCTCAGGGACATGCGACGGCCGCCCTTCACGACTTTGGAGACGCGGCTGATGGAAACCACGCGCTCTTCGAGCTCGGGTACCCCTGCGTCCTGCTGCTGTTTACGAGCCATGCTTTATCTCCTTCTAGAATTTCAGTCCCGCTTCGCGAGCGCCGTCGGCCACAGCCTTGACGCGCCCGTGATAGAGATTGCCGCCACGGTCGAAAACAACTTCCGTAACGCCGGCATCCAGAGCCTTCTTGCCGATGATCTTGCCGATCTCGGCGGCACCCTCGACGGTGCCGCTCTTCTTGCCCGTGGCCTTGAACTCCGGGCCCAGGGTGGAGACGCCGCAGATCGTGACGCGCTTGACGTCGTCGATGACCTGCGCGTAGATGTTGTTGTTGCTGCGGGTCACGCACAGACGCGGACGAGCAGCGGTACCCGAGATCTTGCCGCGCACGCGACGATGACGACGAGCAAGCCCGGTCTGCCTTTTCTTGACATTTCTTTGCATGATGATCCCTTCGATTCAAACAGGATGGCTGAGCGGTGAGGCTATTCGCCCTTGGCTGCCTTGCCGAGCTTGCGACGGACGTACTCGCCCTCGTAGCGGATGCCCTTGCCCTTGTACGGCTCGGGCTTGCGCCACGCGCGCACCTCGGCGGCAACCTGGCCGACCTGCTCCTTGCTCGGACCGGAGACGATGATCTCGGTCTGGCTGGGAACCTCGAAGGTGATGCCCGCGGGGGGCTCGATGATGACGGGATGCGAGAAGCCGAGCGACAGCTCCAGGTTCTTGCCCTTGAGCGCTGCGCGGTAGCCGACGCCGACCATTTCGAGCTTCTTGCTGAAGCCCTTGCTCACGCCCTCGACCATGTTGTTGATGAGGGTGCGGGTGAGGCCGTGGTACTGGTTGGACTCGCGCGTGTCGTCGGGACGCTCCACCGTGATGGTGTCGCCCTCGTGCTTGATGATCATCATTTCAGGGAAGCTGCGGGTGAGCTCGCCCTTGGGGCCCTTCACCGTCACCGTGTTTCCCTCAACCTTGGCGTCGACGCCAGCAGGAATGATGACGGGCTGTTTGCCGATACGAGACATAAACCTCTGCTCCTTCCTACCAGACGTACGCGATGACCTCGCCGCCGATGCCGAGCTTGCGGGCATCGCGGTCGGTCATAACGCCTTTGCTCGTGGAGATGATGGCCGTGCCGAGGCCGCCCAGAACGCGGGGCAGCTCGTCCTTGCCAGCGTAGATGCGCAGGCCCGGCTTGGACACGCGCTTGATGCCGCGGATGGTCTTGGCCTTCTTCGCGCCGTACTTCAGCGTGATCTCGAGGGTGGCGCGGGGCTCACCGTCGATCACCTCGTAGGAGCGGATGTAGCCTTCCTCCTCCATGACGCGCGCGATCTCGACGAGCTTCTTGCTCGACGGCATGGATACCGTCTCCTTGCCGGCAGAGTTTGCGTTACGCACGCGCGTAAGCATATCTGCGATGGGGTCGGTCAAAGTCATAGTACGTTTCTCCTTAATTCGTGATGAACCTCGTCGCATGGTTCGCAGGCGCCCGTAGCGCCTGCGCCTGTTACGAGGGCACATCCTGGGATGAGTCCGGAAGTTCCTACCAGGAGGACTTGGTCACGCCAGGAAGCTCGCCTTTGTTGGCCAGCTCGCGCAGGCACACGCGGCACAGACCGAACTTGCGATAGTACGCGCGCGGACGTCCGCAACGCACGCAGCGATTGTGCTGACGCGTCGAGAACTTCGGCTCGCGCTTCGCCTTGGCGATCATCGATTTCTTAGCCATGCATTTCCTTCTTTCCTCAAGCCGGTCGCAGACGCGACCGGCCAGATGAACCGTGATATGGTTACTTCTCCTTGAACGGGAACCCGAGGGCGCTCAGCAGCGCGTACGCGGATTCGTCGTCCTGAGCGGTGGTCACGAACGTGATGTCCATGCCGCGCGTGCGGTCGACCTTGTCGTACTCGATCTCCGGGAAGATCAGCTGCTCGGTGATGCCGAGCGAGTAGTTGCCGCGGCCGTCGAAGCTCTTCGGCGAGATGCCGCGGAAATCGCGGACGCGCGGAAGGGCGAGCGAGAGCAGACGGTCCATGAACTCCCACATGCGGTCGCCGCGCAGCGTCACCTTGCAGCCGATCGGCTGGCCCTCGCGGATGTGGAATCCGGCGATGGACTTGCGCGCGCGGGTCACGCAGGGCTGCTGGCCCGTGATGGTGCGCATGTCGGCGATGGCGCCGTCGAGCAGCTTTGAGTCGGAGGCAGCGCCGCCGACGCCCATGTTCACGACGATCTTCGTCATGCGCGGAACCTGGTTGATGTTCTGGATGTCGAGCTCTTTCTCGAGCTTGGACACGATTTCGTTCTTGTACCGTTCCTTCAAACGAGGAGTCATGGTCTCAAAGTTCCTTTCCGATGATTTGAACACAGGATTTCCGACCCTGCGTCCCCGCCTATCGCGGGGTCATACTCCAAACGCGCCGGCCCGCAAGCGAGCGCGGCGCGTCCGTGACGCGACGTTAGTCGATGTCCTTGCCGCACTTCTTGCAGACGCGGACCTTCGTGCCGTCCTCCTTGAAACGGAAGCCGACGCGGGTGGCCTGCTTGCAGCTCGGGCACACGAGCATCACGTTGGAGACGTGCAGAGGAGCCTCCATGGAAACGATGCCGCCCTGCGGGTTCGCCTGCGTGGGGTGCTGGGCCTTCTTGACCATGTTCACCTTTTCCACGACAACGCGCTCGCGCTGCGGGATGGCGCGGATGACCTCGCCTTCCTTGCCCTTGTCCTTACCGGCAATGACCTTGACGCGGTCGCCCTTCTTGATTTTCATACCAGACATCTATGCGCACCTCCTCTACAGCGTTTCCGGTGCCAGCGACACGATCTTCATGTACTTCTTGTCGCGCAGTTCGCGGGCGACGGGCCCGAAGATGCGCGTGCCGCGCGGCGTGCCATCGTCGTTGATCAGAACGGCTGCGTTCTGATCGAACTTGATGTAGCTGCCGTCGTTGCGGCGGACTTCCTTCTTGACGCGAACGACGACGCAGCGAACCACATCGCCCTTCTTCACGGCCGCATTCGGGATAGCCTCCTTGACCGCGCAGATGATGACATCGCCCAGGCCCGCGTAGCGACGGCGAGAGCCGCCCAGAACCTTGATGCACTGCACCTTACGCGCGCCGGAGTTATCGGCGACCGTCAGCATGGTTTGCATCTGAATCATTGCTTTACCTTAACTTTCGTAATCGAGGAGCATGCAGTGACGCGAACGCCTACTTGGCCTTCTCGACGATCTCGACCAGACGCCAGCGCTTCATCTTGGAGAGCGGACGCGTCTCCATGATCTGGACGGTGTCGCCGATGTGGGCTTCGTTGTTCTCGTCATGCGCATGCAGCTTCTTGGTGCTGGTGATCATCTTGCCGTACACCGGATGCGGCTTGCGCTCCTTGATCTCCACGACGATGGTCTTGTCGTTGACGTCGCTTACGACGACGCCCTGACGGACCTTGCGCAGATTGCGTTCTTCAGCCATGTATACCGAACCTTCCTCGGGGCCTCTAGTCGAGGGCCTTCAGCTCGCGCGCGCGCATCTCGGTCTGGATGCGGGCGATATCCTTCTTCACCTGACCGAGGCGTGCGGTGTTGTCGAGCTGGCTGGTAGCCATCTGAAAACGCAAGTTGAACAGCTCAGCGCGCGCCTCTTTGAGCTTAGCCTGCAAATCTTCGGCGGAAAGCTCGCGAATCTCTGCTGGTTTCATTTAATCTTCCTGACCTTCCTGTCCACGTGCCACGATCTTGCACTTGATGGGCAGCTTGGTGATGGCGAGTCGCAGCGCTTCCTTCGCGGTGGCTTCGTCGACGCCGCCGACCTCGAACATGATGCGACCGGGCTTGACGACGGCGACCCATGCTTCGGGATTGCCCTTGCCGGAGCCCATGCGGGTTTCAGCCGGCTTCTTGGTGATCGGCTTGTCCGGGAAGATGTCGATCCAGACCTTGCCGCCACGCTTCATCTCACGCGTCATAGCGACACGGGCAGCCTCGATCTGACGGTTGGTGATCCACTTGGCTTCGAGAGCCTGGATGCCCCAGTCGCCGTTGACGACGCGAGTGCCGCCCTTGGCACGGCCCTTCATGGAACCGCGCTGCACCTTGCGGTGCTTAACACGCTTGGGTACGAGCATTACTTGTTCCCCCTTTCGTTGCGATCGCCGCGATCATTGCGATTGTTGCGACGGGAACGATTCTGACGGGAGGTACCCTCCAGAGCCGGCTGCGGAGCCTTCTGGCCGGGGAGCACTTCGCCGTGGTAGATCCACACCTGCACGCCGATGGAGCCCATCTGCGTGGAAGCGGTCGCGAAGCCGTAGTCGATCTTCGCGCGGAGCGTGTGCAGAGGCACGCGGCCTTCGCGGTACCACTCGCGACGGCACATCTCGGCGCCGCCCAGACGGCCGGAGCACTGGATGCGGATGCCCTTCGCGCCGCTCTTGCGGGCGGACTGGACGGCCTTGCGCATCGCGCGGCGGAAGGCGACACGGCCTTCGAGCTGCTCGGCGACGGACTGGGCAACCAGGTTGGCGTCGAGCTCGGGACGCTTGACCTCGACGACTTCCACCTGGATGGAGCCGTTGGCGATCTTCTCGAGCTTCTTGCGGAGAGCGTCGATCTCAGCGCCCTTCTTGCCGATCACGACGCCCGGACGGGCGGACGTGATGATGATCTTGATCTTGTCGCCGGCGCGCTCGATTTCGACGCGCGAGACGGCGGCGCGCTTGAGCTCCTTCTCCAGGAACTTGCGGATGGCCAAATCGTTTTCCAGATTCGACGCGTAGTCCTTGTCCGCATACCAACGGCTGCGCCAATCCTCGGTGATGCCGAGACGGAAACCGGTCGGGCTGACTTTCTGACCCATAAGGCTTTATGCCTCCTCTCGCGTAGCAACGATAATCGTGATGTGGCTCGTGCGCTTGTTGATGCGGGCAGCCGAGCCCTTGGCGCGAGCGCGGATGCGCTTCATCGTGGGGCCCTCGTCGACGTACGCCGTCTTGACGTACAGGGACTCGGGAGCCACGTGATGCTGGTCCTCCGCATTGGCGACCGCCGAGTTGAGAACCTTCTCAACGGTCTCTGCGACACCACGGTTCGTGAACGCGAGGATCTCGCGAGCCTGCAGCACGGACTTGCCGCGGACGAGATCGACGACGACGCGTGCCTTACGGGGCGAAACGCGCACATAACGTGCGATTGCTCTAGCTTCCATTGTTCACCCCTTCTATTTGACTTTGTCGGCGTTGTGCCCGCGGAACGTGCGGGTCGGGGCGAACTCGCCCAGCTTGTGGCCGACCATGGACTCGGTGATGTAAACGGGCACGTGCTTGCGTCCGTCGTGGACGGCGATGGTGTGGCCGACCATTTCGGGGAAGATGGTGCTCGCACGCGACCAGGTCTTGATGACGTTCTTTTCGCCGGAAGCGTTCATGGCCTCGATACGGCTCAGCAGACGCGGCTCGACGAAAGGTCCCTTTTTCAAACTTCTGCTCATAGCTACTCCTTTCATCTCTCGCTACTTCTTGCGCCGACGGATGATCAGCTTGCTCGACGGCTTCTTCGGGTTGCGGGTGCGATGGCCCTTGGTCGGCTTGCCCCACGGGGAAACGGGATGACGTCCCGAAGACTTGTTCTTGCCTTCGCCGCCGCCGTGCGGGTGGTCGACCGGGTTCATGACCGTGCCGCGGACCGTCGGGCGAATGCCCAGCCAGCGGTTGCGGCCGGCCTTGCCGATCTTGATGTTGGCATGCTCAGCGTTGCCGACCTCGCCGATCGTGGCACGGCAGGTGAGCAGCACGCGGCGCATCTCCGAAGACGGCATGCGCAGGATGGCGTACTTGCCCTCCTTGCCCATCAGCTGGATGCTGGTGCCGGCCGAACGGGCGAGCGCGGCGCCCTTGCCGGGCTGCAGCTCGACGGCGTGAACCAGCGTGCCGACGGGGATGTTGGCCAGCGGCAGCGCGTTGCCGGGCTTGATGTCGGCCTCGGGACCGCTCACCACGACGTCGCCGACATGCAGGCCCTTCGGGTGAAGGATGTAGCGCTTCTCGCCATCGACGTAGTGAAGCAGCGCGATGCGGGCCGTGCGGTTCGGGTCGTACTCGATCGTCGCAACCTTGGCGGGCACGCCGTCCTTGTTGCGCTTGAAGTCGATCACGCGGTAGCGGCGCTTGACTCCGCCGCCCTGATGGCGCGTCGTGATGCGGCCGTTGTTGTTGCGGCCGGCCTTCTTGTGCAGCGGCGCAATCAGCGACTTCTCCGGCTTGTTCGTGGTGATCTCCGCGAAATCGGAGACCATCTGGAAGCGGCGGCCGGGGCTGGTCGGCTTGTATTGCTTGACTCCCATGCTCATTCCTTTCCATGGTTCCGCAAGAACGGAACCGGACAACTTCGAGCCTTTGCTCGCACGCCTCGTCGTACACCAAAGGCTCCCTACCAGGTGAATGAAGCGATTGCCCCGACAGGCGAGGAGGCGCGCTGCCGTTGACTCCGTTTCATCCACGCGCCCGGGTGTATCCATCGATAACCAGACGCAGAGATGAATTATATGCGCGCGCAGGGGCCGGCGCAAGCGGACAGGGCAATCTCACAACCTGCCCACAACCGCGCCACCTGCGGCGATGATTGATTGGAATGGGGGGTGAGCCAAGGGCGCGGCAGGACGCGAAAGCGCCCTACCCCCGCGCCGTTCCGGCGCAGAGCACGCGCAGAGCGGCCGGTTCGATGCCGATCTCGAAGCGCGTGCCGCGGATGCGCTCGCCGTCGACCTGAGCCGGAGGCTCCTCGTCGAACTCGAGTACGACACGACGCGCCCGGCGCAGCGTGATGTAGGGATTCCCCACGTGGTGGCCGTCCTTGGCGCTCAGGAACACGAACGCCGTGCGGGCGAGCCCCACGGGCGCCTTCGCCCAGCACAGGTCGAGCAGACCGTCGGTCGGGTCGGCGTCGGGGCAGATGGCGAAGCCGCCGCCGTACGTGCGACCGATCTGCACGGCGAACAGCAGAACGCACCGGCGCTCGGGCGCCGAACCGTCGACGGAGAGCGCGACCATGCGCGGCGTGCGATGGTGCAGCATCTGGTCGAAGCCGCTGGCCATGTACAGCGGCGTTCCGGTCTTGCCGGTGCGCACCCGCCGCTCGACGGTGTCGAGCGCGATGGCGGCGTCCATGCCGAACGACAGCGTCTCGCAGAAGCGCTCGCCGTTGCACGTGCCAATATCGAACGTGCGTTCGCTCATGTTGTTGAGTTGGCCGAGCGCCTGCTCAGGGTCGAGCGCCATGCCGAGCGTCCGGGCGAAGTCGTTGCCCGATCCGCACGGGACGAGCGCGAACGCCGGGCGCACGGCGGCGTCGAGGCCCATGAGCCCGCCGACGATCTCGTGGGCGATGCCGTCGCCGCCGAGCGCGACGACCGTGTCGAACGTGGCGGCGCTGCGGGCAATCGCGATCCCATCCCCCGCGGCCCGCGTGCGGCGTACCTCGACGGAGCGCGTCGTGTCGCACGCGGAGAGCGCTGCGAACGCGCGCGATTCGAGCGCCCGCGCGCGGCCGCTGTTCGCCGTCGGATTCACTACCAGAAGCACGCTTCCGAGCCGCGCCGCCACCTGGGGACGTCCCTGTTCCGCTTCCGCCATCTCACGCGCTCCTTCAATCGCCGCCGTCCGTACCGCCGTCTTCTCTCCCACGATTGCACAGCCCCGCTCCCAAACACAGTCGTCGGCAGCCACGCGGGCGTGCTCACCATCCAAAAAACAAAGCGAGCCGGAACAGGCGCCCTCTCGGCACCCGCTCCGGCTCCCCTGTCGCCTCCCGTTCACCGGCGCTGCCCTGCCCTGCGGGCGCGCCTGGCGCAGCACCGCAGAACCGGGCGCTCCCCGGCAGGTCTACTTCTCAGACGCGGTATCCTCGGATGCGTCAGCAGCCGCATCCGCATCCTGCGCGGCCTTCTCAGCCTCGTCGGCCTTCTCCACCGTCTCGGCCTCGACGTTGGCGTTGTCGGGGTCGGTGTAGGTAATCGTCGCATGCTCGACCAGGTACTTGCACGCACGCAGGCGCTCGGCGGACTCGCGCAGCGCGAAGCCGAAGCCGCTCTGCTCCATGGCCTGACGGGCGCGGCCCGGCGCCTGCGGGTTCATGCCGGCGCAGACCTCGTCGAGGTCCTCGTCAGTGAACTGCAGGTGCGCGTGGCGGTACAGCGCATCGAGCGCGTAGCCCTGCACGAGACGCTGGCGTGTCTCCATCATCATCATCATGCTGACCTGCTGCTCGCCGCCGTTCTGCTCGACGAATTGGTCGAAGGTCATGCCCTGCTGGGCAACCTGCTGGCGCATCTCCTTCTGCAGCTCGCGCATGGAGCCCTCGTAAACGGCGTCCTCGATCTTGCCGTCGAAGCGCTTGGCCAGCTCGGCTGCCGCGACGTTGCGGACGTAGTCATCGTACTGGCGCCGACGACCGCGGTCGATTTCGCCGCCGATCATCTTGCGCAGATCCTCGAGGTTGTGGTACATGGGCATGTTCTTCTGCACCCAAGCGTCGTCGATTTCGGGAATCTGCTTCTTCTGCACTTCCTTGAGCGTGACGGTGGCCTCGTAGGTCTCGGTGATCTCGTTGCCGTCATCGTCGATGTCGGGGCCTTCGAACTCGAACGAGCGCGTATCGCCGGGCTGCATGCCCTCGATGCCCTTGTCGAAGCCCTCCGGCATGAGGCCGATGCCGATCGAATACGTGCGCCCGTCGGTGCACAGGCCGTCGATGCGCTCGCCGCCCTTGCGGTTGCACTCGATGGCCAGAAGGACGTTGTCGCCCTTGCCGATGGCCTTCGGATCGGTTGCCACGTAGGTGGCGTAGTTCTCGGCCATCTGCTTGATCTGCTCGTCGATCGCCGACTCGTCGGAGGTGTAGCGCTGCACGCGGAACTCGATCGGGTCGTACGACTTCAGCTCGTAGCGCGGCTTGCCCGTGACCACGAGCTCGAACTTGTAGGTATGGCCGCGTTTAAGGGGCGTCTGGGGGTTCGGCGTGGGCGTGAACGCCGGGATGATGTTCTGCTTGTCCAAAACGCGCGGCACGAAGGCATCCATGGCCTGGGGCGACACGACCTCGTCGAGGTCTTTGATGCCGAGCTGGGCGCTTGCGACCTCGGCCGGGGTCTTGCCCTTCTGCGGATGCAGGCCCATCTGGTTGCAGAACTGGATCTGCGCTTGGTTGAGCGCTTCACTGACCTCGGACGTCGTGACCGTCACATCGAGCGTGACGACGTCGCCTTCGGTCTTCTTCTTGACGATCTTCATAGGTTCCTCTCCTCCCACGCGCCTCGCCTGATTGCGAGCCGCGCAGTCTCACCTCGGGTAGAACGCTTCCCCCGACGGCGATACTCGACGAGGTTCTGCGCATATCGGTTTGCTATTGTACCGCAGTTCTGGGAATCCTCACGGCGCACTTGTCACCCCACGTCGACTGCCGCCGAACCGTTGCACGGCGCACCAGCCGGCGGAAGCGAACGGCGCCTGCGAAGCGTTTCCCGCCCCCCCAACGGATAACCACCCGAGCGCATCCGCCTACGCCGTCGAAACCGCGCCGGGCATCGCAGTCGAAACGCCGAGCGTCGCAAGCGAAAGTCACCCGCAGCCGAAAACGGCCGGAAACAACGGAAAGCGCTCCCGGAACATCTTCTCGCGGGACCTTTGAATCGCAAGGTCTGCGGCGTCCCCGCAACGAAAAACGGCCCGCAAGCTCATGCCTGCGGGCCGTTTCAGCCGGCATGCGGAGTCTCATGGGCTCCCGCCTGCCGCGCGCTTCTCTCAGAAGCGAGTTTACGAAGCGAAGACCTCGATGGTGTCGCCCTCGGCGAGGGTGACGACGGCCTTCTTCCACGTGCGGGTCATGCCCTGCACGACGCGGACACGCTTCTTCTTCGGCTTGACGTGCAGCGTGTTCACCTTGACGACCTTCACGTCGAACAGCTCCTCGACCGCCTTCGCGATCTCGATCTTGTTCGCGGACTTGGCCACCTCGAAGGTGTACTTGTTCATCTCGATCATGTCGTAGCTGCGCTCAGTGATGATCGGGCGGATGATGATGTCGCGAGCGTCCTTCATTTACGCGAGCACCTCCTCGATGCGCTTCAGTGCCTCGGTGGTGAGGATGAGCTTCTTGTTGTCCAAGAACTCGTAGGTGTTCATGACATTGACCGGAATGATGTTCACGGTCGGGATGTTGCGGAACGACAGGTACGTGTTGACGTCGTCGTTGCCCACGATGAGGGTGCAACGGCCCTCGACGCCGAGCGCCTTGAGGGCAGCCACGGCGGCCTTGGTGGACGGCTCCTCGAAGTCGAACTTGTCGACGATGATCAGCTCACCGTCGGCCAGCTTGGCGGACAGCGCGCTGCGCATGGCCAGCTTGATCTCCTTCTTGTTCACCTTGAAGGCGTAGCTGCGGGGATGAGGTCCGAAGACCACGCCGCCGCCGGCCCACTGAGGCGCACGGATGGAACCCTGGCGAGCACGGCCGGTGCCCTTCTGGCGCCACGGCTTGCGGCCGCCGCCGGAGACCTTGCCGCGGGTCAGCGTGTTGGAGGTGCCGGAGCGCCACGCCGCGCGCTGTGCGCGCACGACCTGGTGCATGACACCGACGTTCGGCTCGATGCCGAACACGGACGCCGCCAGCTCGGCGGTATCGACCGTCTTGCCGCTCGCGTCTTTGATATCGATAGAGGTCATTCTTCAAACTCCTTAACGGATCTAATCGCGATTAGGCCATACGGACGCGGACGATGCCGTCTTTGGCGCCGGGCACCGCACCCTTGACCAGGATCAGGTTGAGCTCCTCGTCGATGCGGACGACTTCGAGGTTCTTGACCGTCACCGTGTCGCAGCCCATGTGACCAGGCATGCGAACGCCCTTGAAGATGCGGGACGGCGTGGCGCACTGGCCGACCGAGCCGGGCGCGCGATGGAAGTGCGCGCCGTGGCCGCCCGGGCCGCCGGCGAAGCCGTGACGACGGATGACGCCCTGGAAGCCCTTGCCCTTGGAGGTGCCGGTGACGTCGACCTTCTTGACGTCGTTGAACGCCGCGACGGTCTGCTGGTCGCCGGGCTTGTACTCAGATCCGTTCTCGACGCGAACCTCGCGCAGGTGACGGGTCGGAGCAACGCCCCACTTCTTGAAGTGGCCGCCCATGGGCTGGTTGACCTTCTTCTCCTTGATGGTGCCGAAGCCCAGCTGCACGGCGTTGTAGCCGTCGGACTCCGCGGTCTTCACCTGGCACACCGTGTTGGGATCCGCCTGGATGACCGTGACGGGCACAACCTCGTCCTGTTCGTTGAACAGCTGGGTCATGCCGATTTTCTTGCCGTAGATTGCATTAATCATCTGCTATACGCCCCTTACAGCTTGATCTCGATGTCGACACCGGCCGGCAGGTCGAGGCGCATCAGCGAGTCGACCGTGTTGGGCGTCGGCTCGAGGATGTCGATGAGGCGCTTGTGGGTGCGCATCTCGAACTGCTCGCGGGAATCCTTGTCAACATGGGGTCCACGCACGACGGTGAACAGGTTGCGCTCCGTCGGCAGCGGAATAGGTCCAGATACCTTGGCACCCGTCTTCTGAGCGGTGTCGACGATGAGCTTGGTGGACTGGTCCACAATCTCATGGTCGTAACCCTTCAAGCGGATGCGAATCTTCTGATTAGCCACTTGTTTTCCTTCCAGTTAAAAGCGTCCGCTTAAGAAGCGTTGCCGCCAGCCTTGCTGATAATCTCTTCCGCCACGTTCTTCGGAACCGGCTCGTACGAGGAGAACTGCATCGTGTGCGTCGCACGACCCTGCGTGGTGGAACGAAGATCGGTCGCGTAACCGAACATCTCGGACAGCGGCACCTTGGCGCTGATGGTCTTCGCGTTTCCGCGATCGCCCATGCCCTCGATCTTGCCGCGGCGGCTCGAGAGGTTGCCCATGACGTCGCCCATGTATTCCTCGGGCGTCTCGACCTCGACCTGCATGATCGGCTCGAGGATGACCGGGTCGGCCTTGCGCATGGCGTTCTTGAACGCCATGGAGCCGGCGACCTTGAAGGCTGCCTCGGAGGAGTCGACCTCGTGGTAGGAGCCGTCGACCAGCTCGACGCGGACATCCACGACCGGGTAGCCGGCCAGGATACCGGTGTTGAGGGCCTCCTGGATGCCCTTGTCGACCGAGGGGATGTACTCCTTCGGCACGACGCCGCCGACGATCTTGTTCTCGAACTCGTAGCCCTTGCCGGCCTCCTGCGGGTACAGGTTGATGACGACGTCGCCGTACTGGCCGCGGCCGCCGGACTGGCGGACGAACTTGCCCTGGACGTCGAGCGCCGGCTTGGTGGCCGTCTCACGATAGGCGACCTGCGGTTTGCCGACGTTCGCCTCGACCTTGAACTCGCGCAGCAGGCGGTCGATGATGATCTCCAAGTGGAGCTCGCCCATGCCGGCGATGATGGTCTGGCCGGTCTCCTGGTTGGTGGAGACGCGGAACGTCGGGTCCTCCTCGGCGAGCTTCTGCAGGGCGATGTCCATCTTGTCCTGCTCGGCCTTGGACTTGGGCTCGACCGCGACGTCGATGACGGGGTCGGCAAAGTCCATGGACTCGAGCACAATCGGATGCTCCTCGTCGCACAGCGTGTCGCCGGTGCCGGTGTCCTTCAGGCCCACGACGGCGACGATGTCGCCCGCGGAGCAGGAGTCGACGTCGACGCGCTGGTTGGCGTTCATCTGCAGCAGACGGCCGATGCGCTCCTTCTTGCCCTTGGAGGCGTTGGCCACGTACGAGCCCGCATCCAGACGGCCGGAGTACACGCGCAGGTACGTCAGCTTGCCGACGTACGGGTCGGTCATAATCTTGAAGGCGAGAGCCGCGAACGGGGCCTTCGGATCGGACGGACGCGTCTCCTCCTCGCCCGTGTCGGGGTTGGTGCCGTCGATGGGCGGCACGTCCTCCGGGGAAGGCAGGTAGTCGACGACGCCGTCGAGCATTTCCTGGACGCCCTTGTTCTTGTACGAGGAGCCGACGAACACCGGGTGCAGCTTGCAGGCGATGGTGCCCTTGCGGATGGCGGCCTTCAGCTCTTCGACCGTGACCTCCTCATCCATCAGGACCTTCTCCATGAGGTCGTCGTCGCAGTCGGCGGCAGCCTCGAGCAGCTCCTGGTAGCGCAGCTCGGTCTCTTCCTTGAATTCGTCGGGAATCTCGTCCATGGGCTCGGGGTAGGTCATGCCCTTGTCGTCGGCCTTGAAGTCCCAAGCGGTCTTGGTGACCAGGTCGATGACGCCCCAGAAGTTGTCCTCGGCGCCCATCGGGATCTGCACGGCGATGGCCGGCGCGCCCAGACGGTCCTTCATGGTGTCGATCGCGTGGAAGAAATCAGCGCCGACGCGGTCGTACTTGTTGATGTAGGCGATGCGCGGCACGTTGTAGCGGCTGGCCTGGCGCCACACGGTCTCGGACTGCGGCTGGACGCCGGCGACGGCGTCGAACACCGCGACCGCGCCGTCGAGGACGCGCAGGGAGCGCTCGACCTCGGCCGTGAAGTCCACGTGGCCCGGGGTGTCGATGATCTGCAGGCGGTAGACCGGGCCCTCCGGCTTGCCGCTCGGATAGTGCCAGAAGCACGTGGTGGCAGCGGACGTGATGGTCACGCCGCGCTCCTGCTCCTGGACCATCCAGTCCATGACGGCGGCGCCGTCGTGGACCTCGCCGATCTTGTGCGTCTTGCCCGTGTAGTACAGGATGCGCTCGGTCGTCGTGGTCTTGCCGGCATCGATGTGGGCCATGATGCCGAAGTTGCGCGTAAAGTGAAGATCGTTCTTAGCCATGTATGAGCTCAACCTTCCCTAGAAGCGGTAGTGCGAGAACGCGCGGTTGGATTCGGCCATCTTGTACAGGTCCTCGCGACGCTTCACGGAAGCGCCGACGCCCTCGGCGGCATCCATGATCTCGGCGGCGAGGCGCTCCTTCATCGTGTGCTCGCGACGCTTGCGCGAGAAATCGACGATCCAACGGATGGCCAGCGTGGTGGCGCGGCGGGAGTTGACCTCCATCGGCACCTGGTAGGTGGCGCCGCCGACACGCTTGGGCTTGACCTCGAGGGTCGGACGGACGTTGTCCATGGCCTTCTTGAACACGGACAGCGGGTCCTGGCCGCTCTTCTGCTCGACCAGGTCGAACGCACCGTAGACGATGGACTCGGCCTTGGACTTCTTGCCGTCGAGCAGCACCTTGTTGATGAGCTGCGTCACCAGACGGTTGTTGTACTTCGCGTCCGGCTGGACTTCGTGACGAATCGTTTGTGAACGACGCGGCATGTAATACTCCTTCGTGATTCTGCGCGCTTCGGGGCTTCCTCCGTGAAGCCCATTAGGCTGCGCACCCGCAGCCCGCGCGACTTACCGATTGCTTATTTCGGGCGCTTGGCACCGTAACGGCTGCGCGCCTGCATGCGGCCCTCGACGGCTGCGCAGTCGAGCGCGGCGCGGATGACCTTGTAACGAACGCCCGGCAGGTCCTTGACACGGCCGCCGCGGATGAGCACCATCGAGTGCTCCTGCAGGTTGTGGCCGATGCCCGGGATGTACGCCGTGACCTCCATGCCGTTGACCAGGCGGACACGGCAGACCTTCCGCAGTGCGGAATTCGGCTTCTTCGGCGTGGTGGTGTACACGCGGGTGCACACGCCGCGCTTCTGAGGGTTGCCCTTCAGAGCCGGGGTCTTCTTC
The DNA here is from genome assembly GCA_903789375.1 of uncultured Eggerthellaceae bacterium. Taxonomy (GTDB): domain Bacteria; phylum Actinomycetota; class Coriobacteriia; order Coriobacteriales; family Eggerthellaceae; genus CAIFEB01. The sequence continues at coordinate 129,768 of CAIFEB010000003.1, forward strand.
TTGTCGACCTGCTTTTTGCGGCCCTTGCGGACCAACTGATTGATAGTAGGCACTTCTTGCTCCTTCGTATGCTCTACCGCCCTGCCCGTGACGGGCCGGACGATGTGCTGTACAGTCGCAGCGTGCGCTTCGGCGAAACCCGCTCGCAGCACCGGGCGAAGCTCCGGGAAGGCACTGCCTTCGACCTCCATCGTGTGCGTCCAGCTGAAACGCGCACGAGTGACGCCTCTTCCAAGGCGCGATGTGAGACATTATCACCGCCCATCAGGCATGTCAAACGCCACGCATCCGGGCGTGTCCATACCCTGCCATCCCATAATACCAGCTCAGCGGATGGCGAACGCTCCCCCGCCACAGTCTCTCCATACGTGGGCAGAAAATGTTTGACGCGCGGACGCCGATGTGGGACGCGCTGCGACGCGGACGGCCGCGAGCTGCCGTGCGACGCGGGCTGATGGAACCTCAAGCTGCGGCGACGGGGCGCGAAACGGCCCGATACGCGCGGAAGCGCTGACATAAGGCGGAGCTTCGCCCTGCAAGCATCTGCCCGCTCCCCCGTATCGCAAGAGAGCTGAATCGGGCCATGCGTACCGAGCCGCAGGAGCGCCGCGCGCGGTGCGGGCGGGCTGGACATCGCACTCAACGCTTGGCGCACGTCGCCCCGATACGCGCGGAAGCGCGCCGCAGCGGATCGCTCCGCCCCGACGCGCTTCCTGAAAATCTCCCGTGAAACCCAATGCCTCCACGCGACTGGCGCGAACGCAGCTACAGCGCGAGCACCTTCGCCGCGACCTGCTTCTTGCGCGACAGGACGCCGGGCATCCACGTGCCGCCCTCGCCCGTGCACTCGATGCCGAACGCCTTGTTGACGACCGAGCGATCGCCCTGGGCGATGAACTGGCTGCCCTCGGCCAGGATGTCCGTGACCATGAGCAGGGCGAACCGGTAGCCGTGCTCGGCGATCAGACGATCGAGCTCGGCGCGAATCTCGGATTCGCGGCCGAGGACGGTCTGAAGGTCGACCGTCTCGTGCTGCGCGATGAGCACGGTGTCGTCGCCGAGCGGGAACTCCTTGGAGTCGGCGCCCACGAGCTCCTCGATCGGCATGTCGGCGTCGCCGCCGCGCATGCGGAACACCGACAGGCCGTACTCGGTCGGGTCGGCGCCGATGATGCCGGCCAGACGCTCGGCGACGCGCTCGTCGGTGGGCGTGGCCGTCGGCGACTTCAGGATGACGGTGTCGGTCATGAGCGCGCCCAGAAGTATGCGGGCAATGCTGTCGGGGATCTCGATGCCCTCGCGGTCGAACTCGAGCGCGACGATGGTCGACGACGAGCCGATCGGCAGGCCCAGGAACTTGATCGGGTTGGCCGTGGACACGTCGCCGATGCGGTGATGGTCGACGATTTCCACGACTTCGGCGTCGGCCAGGCCGTCGACCGCCTGACGTACCTCGTTGTGGTCGACGAGGATCACCCTGCGGCGCGGCACATCCTGCAGGTCGCTGTGCACGACGATGCCGAGCGGCTTGCGCCCGTCGAGCACGACGTCGGCGCGGGACGCGCTCGCCTCGAGGTCCTCCTCGATGTCGCGGACGAGATCGGTCGGGGCGACCGTGCCCACCGACCCGTCGATGGCCTCGGCAACCGGCACGTCGAACGCGCCCTCTGCGCCGTCGGCGGCCTCGATCGCGCGTGCGGCGATGGTGAGCGGCGTCACGGCTCCGACGTAGTCGCCGTTGGCGTCGACGACGATGGCCAGCTCTCCGCCCTGGCGGTTGAGCTCGCGCGCCGCGTCTGCCAGCGTCTCCGTCGTGGAAACGGTGACCAGGCGGTCCTCCATGACGGCGGACACGCGCGGGTACACGTTGTCGATGAGGCGCGGCGCCGGGATCTGCGCCTGCTTGAGAATCTGCTCGGTCTCGGGCGGCAGCGGGCCCAGGCGGACCGGCTCGTACGTCGGGGGCTTCTCGCCTTCGGCGGCGTCGCGCTTGGCGACGGCGTTCTTCAAATAGGCGTAGCCGATCGCGGCGCTGATCGCGTCGTTGTCGGGCTTCTTGTGGCCGACCACGATAATGGGCTCAGTCATGTCCTTCGTTCTCCTTCGTATGACGGTTCCGAATCGTTCGCGTGCGTCGGCGGTACTGCCGCGCTCGGCGGTTCGCATCCCAGTGTACCAGCTCGCGCCCGCGCAGGCGGCTCGCAGGCGGATGGAAGGCGCGCTCGGCGCCCACGACCCGCCGTACCGCGCACGCCATGGTCCTTGTGGCGCCGCCGGGTGCATGGGCATGGCGCGCGGGGCGGATACGGCGCCCTATCCGCGTTTGACGAGCGGCGCGTAGTCCTTCAGAAGCTTCTTCGTCTGCCCCAGCTTCGAGAAGTAGACGTAGACGGTGTCGCCGTCGACCTTGGTGACCTTGCCGTCGCCGAACGTCTTGTGGCTCACGCGGTCGCCCGCCGCAAACGTCAGTTTGGCGGCCGTGCGCTGGGGCGCCGCCGCGGCGCTCGTCGTGCGGCCGTGACGCGCACGCGCCCCCGAACCCGCAGCGCTCGAGCGTCCGAACACGCGGCCCGCGCCCGCCTCTGAGCCCGACCCGGCGATGCCGCGGCGGCTGCCGCGCTTCTCCCAGCCGGTGCCCGCGTAGCCCGACGAGCCGACGCCCGTGGTTTCGCGCAGCTCGGGCGGAATCTCGCGAACGAAGCGCGATACGGGGTTGACATGCGTCTGGCCGTACAGCTGGCGCTGTTGGGCGTACGTGAGGTACAGGTACTTGCGGGCGCGCGTGATGGCGACGTAGGCGAGCCGGCGCTCCTCCTCCACCTGGCTCTGGTCGTCAGTGGGCTGGATGTGCGGGAACAGCGTCTCCTCCATGCCGGCGACGAACACGCAGTCGAACTCGAGGCCCTTGGAGGCGTGGATGGTCATGAGCGTGACCGCCTGGCCGCCATCGTCCTGCGCATCGAGGTCGGTGCGCAGACGCACCCACTCGATGAAGTCGGCGAGCGAATCGCCCCTCAGCACGCGCACGGCCGGAGCCGCGCTCCCCTGCTCGGCAGCGCCTTCCGTCGCAGCGGCCGACGCGCCGGCCGTCCTTGCGGCTCCGGGGGCATCCGCCGCCGTTGGCGCTTCGAACAGCGCGTCTTCGTCGTCGTGCGTGGATGTGAACTCGTCGACGACGCCCATGAACTCCTGGATGTTCTCGATGCGGGCCTGCGCCTCGTCGGTGCCCGCAGCGCGCAGCGCCGAAAGCAGCCCGGACTTGTCGATGATCGCCTCGACCACCGCGCGCAGGTCGCCCTCGTAGGTTTGCGCTTCCTTGATGATGCCCACGAACTCGCCAAGCGCACGCCGCGCTGCCGGGCGCAGGTTGTCGTCGACGATGGAGAGCTCGGCCGCGTCCATGAAGGTGATGCCGTCGTGGGCGGCGCGCTCCTCCAGGTAGGCGACCGTGGTCTTGCCGATGCCGCGCCGCGGCACGTTTATGATGCGCTTCGCAGCCATGTCGTCGGCCGGGTTGACCGTAAGCGACAGGTACGCCATGACGTCGCTGATTTCCTGACGCTCGAAGAACTTGGTGCCGCCGATGATCCGGTACGGCACGCCCGCTCGCAGGAACATGTCCTCGAGCATGCGCGACTGCGCGTTGGTGCGGTAGAAGACGGCCATGCTGTTGTAGGACATGCCGCCGCGGTGGCGCTGCTCTATCTGCCCCGCGATCCAGCGGCCCTCGTCGCGCTCGTCCGATGCGGAGTACAGGCGAATCTTATCGCCGTCACCCGCCTCGGTGAACAGCTTCTTCTCCTTGCGCTTGGAATTGTTGGCGATGACCGCGTTGGCCGCCGCGAGAATCGTCCCCGTCGAGCGGTAGTTCTGCTCGAGCTTGATGGTGGTGCAATGGGGATAGTCGTTCTCGAACTCCAGGATGTTGCGGATATCGGCGCCACGCCAGGAGTAAATCGACTGATCGTCGTCACCGACGACCATGATGTTCTCGTGCCCGGCCGCAAGGAGCCGGCACAGCTCGTACTGGGCGTGGTTGGTGTCCTGGTACTCGTCCACCAGGATGTAGCGGAAGCGGTCCTGGTAGGCGGCGAGCACGTCGGGATGGTGCTTGAGCAGCAGGTACGCGTACAGGAGCAGGTCGTCGAAGTCGAACGCGTTTGCCTCGCGCAGCCGCGCCTGCAGCTTCTCGTAGACGAGCGCCGCGCGCTTGCCCACGGGGTCGATCGCCTCCTGGGCGAACGCCGCGGGCACCTTGAGCTCGTTTTTGGCGGTGGAGATGCGGTTGCGGATGGCGTTGATCGGGAAGCGCTTGGGGTCGATGTCGAGCTCGGCCATGATCTCGTTCACCAGGCGCTTGGAATCGGTGTCGTCGTAGATGGTGAAGTTCTGCGAGAAGCCCATCGTCTCGGCGTTGGCGCGGATGATGCGCACGCACATGCTGTGGAACGTGGACACCCACATGCCGCGCGAGCGATTGCCGATGAGACCCCGCAGACGGTCGCGCATCTCGGCGGCGGCCTTGTTCGTGAACGTGATGGCCATGATCTGCCAGGGAGGCACGTCGAGGTCCTGCACGATGTGGGCGATGCGGTACGTGAGCACGCGGGTCTTGCCCGACCCGGCGCCGGCGAGGACGAGCAGCGGCCCCTCCGTGCACAGGACGGCTTCGCGTTGCGGTTCGTTAAGAGAGTTCAGGTCTAGCGACATAGGGCGAGCGGTCCGTTCGTATCGATGGAAAAAGAGACCCTCGGCGGCAGCATGTGCTGCGGCAAAGGGTCTCTCATTCTAGCGGGCGAACCGTTACGGGTTAAGCGCCTGCGCCGTTTTCCACGAAGGATGCGGCGCGGCTAGGCGTTTTCCTTCTCGAAGCGCTCCATGAAGTCGACAAGCGCCTGGACGCCCTCGATCGTCATAGCGTTGTAGATACTCGCGCGCATGCCGCCGACCGAGCGATGCCCTTTGATGTTGGCGATGCCGTTCTCGCGCGCCTCGGCCACGAACTTCGCATCGAGGTCCGCATCGCCGGTGATGAACGGCACGTTCATGATCGAGCGGTCCTCGACGCGCGCCGTCGGGGTGAACAGCTTGCTCTGGTCGAGGTAGTCGTACAGAAGCGCCGCCTTCTTGTGGTTGCGCTCGCCGATGCCGGCAAGCCCGCCCTGGGCCTTGAGCCACTTGAACACGAGCCCGCAGATATAGATGGTGTAGCACGGCGGGGTGTTGTAGAGGCTGCCCTTGTCCGCCTGCGTCTTGTACGTCATGTACACCGGCGTCTTGGGGTCGATATCGTCGCGGATCAAGTCGTCGCGGATGATGACGATGGCCATGCCCGCGGGGCCGATGTTCTTCTGAACGCCGCCGTAGACGACCCCGTACTTGGACACGTCCATCGGCTCGGACAAAAACATCGACGACACATCGGAGACGAGCGGAACGGACCCCGTGTCGGGGAGCTTGTGGTAGGTCGTGCCGTAGATCGTCTCGTTCTGGCAGATGTAGACGTAATCGGCGTCAGGCGTGTACGTGAGCGTATCGACGTCAGGCACGTAGCTGAAGTTCTTGTCCTCGCTCGACCCGATGACGTTGATAGTGCCGTATTTCTTGGCTTCCTTCGCCGCCTTCTTCGACCACGATCCGGACACGATGTAGTCGGCCGTGCCGTTCTTCAGAAGGTTCATCGGGATGGCGGAGAACTGAAGCGTGCCGCCGCCCTGCATGAACAGCACCTTGTAGTTGTCCGGAATGGCGAGCAGATCGCGCAGATCGGACTCCGCCTCCTCGATGATGCCCTTGAACTCGGCGGAGCGATGGCTCATCTCCATCACGGACATGCCGCATCCGTGGTAATCGAGCATCTCCGCCGCCGCGGTCTTCAGAACTTCCTCGGGCAGCGTCGCCGGACCGGCCGAAAAGTTGTACACCCGTGCCATGTCGTCCCTTCCTCGCGTAGTCGCTAAAGGCGCCTCTCTCGTGCGCTTCGTCAAACTATAGCAAAGTACTGGGGATTGCTGGGACGGCACGTGGCGCAAAGATTCCGAAACGGCGTGGGCGCCGCCGTGAGCCGGCGAACGGCTTGCTAGCCCTGCTCCCCGATCGCCGTGCACAGACGGCAGAGCGCTTCGGCGAGCACCGAGCGCGGGCAGGCGATGTTGAAGCGCACGAATCCGCTGCCGGACGCGCCGAACACGGCGCCGAGGTCGAGCCACAGGCGCGCCTTCTTCTCGACGAGCTCCTGCAACGCGTTGTCGTCCAACCCGAGCGCGCGGCAGTCCACCCACACGAGGTACGTGCTCTGCAGGTCGATGACCTTGAGTTGGGGCGCGTGCTCGCCCAGATACGAGCGCAGAAACCCGTAGTTGCCGTCAAGGTAGCCCTTAAGCGCGTCGAGCCACGGACCACCCTCCTCGTAAGCCGCTTGCGTGGCCGTAAGCCCCATGATGTTGGCCTGGCTGTAGCCGGCTGCGGCGTTCTCGTGGTCGAAGCGAGCCTTGAGCTCTGGGTTCGGGATGAAGATGTTGGACGCCTGCAGGCCCGCCAAGTTGAAGCTCTTCGTGGCTGCCGTGCATATGACGGCGTTTTGCGCGTAATCGGCCCCAAGGGTGGCGAACACGGTGTGCTGGAATCCCGGACGCGCGAAATCGGCGTGGATCTCGTCGGAGACGACGACGACACCGTGCTGGGCGCAGATGTCTCCGAGCTTCTTCAGCTCGAAGCGCGACCACACGCGCCCGACCGGGTTGTGCGGGTTGCACAGAAGGAACAGCTTGACGTCGTTGTCCACGATAGCCCGTTCGAACGCGTCGAAGTCGCAGCGGTAGGTCGCGTACTTCTCGACGTAGGTGAGCGGTGCCTCGACAAGCACGCGCCCGTTGTCGCGCACGACTTCCGAGAACGGATAGTACACGGGCGGCTGGATGAGCACTCCCTCGCCCGGTTTCGCAAACGCTTTCACGCAGCACGCGAGCGCGTAGACGACGCCCGGCGTGACCGTCAGCCATTCGCGATGAGGCGTCCATCCATGGCGCGATTGGAACCAGTGCTTGACCGCGGCGAAGTAGGCGTCGTCGGGTTCGGTGTAGCCGAACACGCCCGCGTCAGCGCGCTTCTTCATGGCGTCGATAACCGGCTGCGGGCATCGGAAGTCCATGTCCGCCACCCACAGCGGCAGCTCATCGGCGCTGTGTCCACGCTGCTCGGCGCAGTCGTATTTGAGCGACCCCGTGCCCCGGCGGTCGATCACCGTATCGAAATCGTAGTCAGTCATTCTTTGTCCTTTCACGGTCATCGTCCACCACCTGCATGACGTCGATACTGCTCCGCACTCATCGTCAACACCGTATCGAGCCCGCTCCCATCCGTTTCGCAGTATCGTCATCATCCCGATATTGACACACTATGACGTCGATACAGGTTCGGCGTGTCATCGATTCTCAAATCTCAGCTATCGTGGCCACAGGGCCCTCTGTGGCGGAACGCAGGCGACCAACGGGCGAGCGACCGTATCGCCGTCGCTCTTCTGCAATGCCAAGGCGCTGCCGCATCAACGTCGGTGCGATGTCGAGACGATGCCGCATCGACGTCGCGCCCCTCCCCGAGGCCAACGCGTGCCCCGAGGCTCACGTCGATTCTAGTCCGCCAGCGCCTGCTCAAGGTCGGCGATGATGTCATCGACCGATTCGAGTCCCACCGACACGCGCAGCATGCGGTAGTCGATGCCCTTCTGCTTGAGTTCCTCGGGATCGACGTCGGCATGCGTCTGGACGCGCGGGTACGTGATGAGCGTTTCCGGACCGCCCAGGCTCTCGGCGAACAGCACCAGCTTGACGCACTCGAGCACGTGCTGCGCGCGCTCCTCCGTATCGACCCCGAACGTAAGCATACCGCCGAAACCGGTTCCCTGCGAAAGGCACAGATCGTGGCCGGGATGGTCTTCGAGTCCCGGATACAGCACGTAGTCGACGCACGGCTGCTCCTCAAGCCAGCGCGCGACGGCGAGCGCGTTCTGCTGGTGGCGCTCCATGCGCAACGGCAACGTCTTGATGCCGCGCGTCACGAGCCACGAGTCGAACGCCGAAAGCCCCGACCCGAGCGTGTTCATGAGCGTGCGCAGCTGCTCCGACAGCACGGGGCGCGCGGACACGAGGAACCCCGCGAGCACATCGTTGTGGCCACCGAGGTACTTCGTGCCCGAATGGACCACGATATCGGCGCCGAGAGAGAGCGGCTTCTGGAAGTACGGCGTGAGGAACGTGTTGTCCACGATAAGGAGGGCGCCGGCGTCGTGGGCGAGCGTGGCGAGCGCGGCGATGTCGGACACGGCCATCGTGGGGTTGGTCGGGGTCTCCACGAACAGCGCCCGCGCGCCCCGTGCGAGAACCGACTCGACGGCTGCGAGGTCGGTCGTATCGACGGCTTCGATTTCGTAGCCGTTCTTCTTGGACACCTGGTCGAACAGGCGGATGGTGCCGCCGTACAGATCCCAGCCGACGACGATGCGGTCGCCCGGCGCGAACAGCTCGAACAGACAGCTGATGGCCGCCATGCCCGTTGAGAACGCGATCGCGTCGTCACCGCCCTCGAGCGCGCACACGACGTCCTCGACGGTCTGGCGCGTGGGATTCTGCAGGCGCGCGTAATCGTAGCCGTTGGTCATATGGTCGCGGCCGACGGTCTCGCCCGCATGGTCGTAGGCGGTCGAAAGATACAGCGGCTCCACCACGGCTCGCGCGGGATCCTGAATGCGACGCTGGTGATGAATACACGCGGTTGCGAAATCCATGGTGCTCCTCCTGCCCTGGCGGGCGTTGCGCTTGACTCTGCGCGCCGTTTCAGCCGATGTGCTCTGCAGCGTGGCGCGACTTCTCAGTGAGCGAGGATAAACCAAGCAATCCATGACGCAAGCCGTCCGTTTATACCCATTATCGGCACATCGTGTTCTGTGAAACCGATAACCTGGTTCACGTGCAGATTTGCAATGCAGAAACCGCCGGGGCGCCGCAACGCGCGCGCCCCGCATGGAGACCCTGTGACCCTCCGATTTCGTCGTTTAGCTGAGTGGTGGCCACATCACGCCCCATCGCTGCAAAAAATGCTCTAGTATGGTGCTTCGGCTTTACGATGTTCTTACAATTCAGGGACGCCAATCGAATCCTCAGGAGCATGATGGATTTATCCTTCGCGGCCGTGCTCGGCCAGATGTCCGCCTACCCTTCCCTTGCCGTGATCGTCCTTCTCGTGATCGGCGTGACCGTCGTGTCGGGCGCAACGGACGCGCCCAACGCCATCGCGACCGCGGTCTCCACGCGGTGCCTGTCCCCCACCGCGGCGCTCGTCCTCGCCGCCATCTTCAACTTCGTCGGCATCGTCGGCATGACCATGATATCCACCGCCGTCGCGCACACGATGTTCAACATGGTCGACTTCTCCGGATCGCCCCACACCGCCCTTATGGCGTTGGTGGCGGCGATGATCGGGTCGATCGGCTGGGGCATCTTCTGCTGGTTCAAAGGCATCCCCGCCTCGAAGTCCCACTCGCTCATCGCCGGCATCACCGGCGGCGCCATCGCGCTCAACGGCTGGGACGGCGTGGTCCTCGGCGAGTGGATGAAGGTCATCTACGGTATGCTGTTCTCGCTCGGCGCCGGCTTTTTCCTGGGCTTCTTCGCCGTGCGCGTCGTCGAGAGGCTGTTCGCATTCGTCAATCGCCGCAACTCCGTCGGCGTGTTCATGGTCACGCAGGACATCTGCGCCGCGCTTCTTTCGTTTCTGCACGGCGCGCAGGACGGCCAGAAGTTCATGTCCATCGCCCTGCTCGGCATCACGCTGTCGTTCGGCTACGAATCGACCGGCGACGTGTCGTTCCCGCTGTGGCTCATGATCATGTGCTCGGTCGCTATCTCGCTCGGCACGTTTCTCGGCGGCAAGCGCATCATCAAATCAGTCGCCATGGACATGGTCAAGCTCGAGAAGTACCAGGGCGTCGCAGCCTCGACGGCGACGATCATCACGCTGTTCATCTCCAGCATCACGGGCATGCCCGTATCAACGTCGCATGCGAGCACGTCGGCCATCATGGGCGTGGGCGCGTCGAAGAATCCGCGTCACGTGCGCTGGGGCATCGCCAAGAACATGGTCATCGCCTGGGTGCTCACCTTCCCCTGCTGCGGCTTCATCGGCTGGGGTTTGGCGAAGATATTCATGCTGTTCTAAAGCGGAGCGCTGTGCAATCTAAAACGAATCGCTGTGTGATCTAAAGCGGAGCACTGCGCAATCGTCATCGGCAGAGCCAGCGTCGACGCAGAATCTCCTGACAAGCTGTTTCAATTACTCTGATTTTCAGCGCGTCGAAATCCCCTACATGACGTCGATCGGCTGGGACTGGTACCCGGTCTGAACGTGGACGTCTGCGCCCATGGTGACAACGACGCCCTCAAGCGTATCGACCGGCAGCCGGTAGGTGTTGTTGTTCTGCGACACGTGCATCGACACCACCTGCTCGAGCCGGTCGCTCACCAGCTCCGAAAGCTCGCGCGCCGCCTGGACGTTGCTCAGATGGCCCCGATCGCTGCGAACGCGCACCTTCAGCTGGTACGGATAGGAACCGTTCTCCAGCATGTCCAAGTCGTGGTTGCTCTCCAGAGCGAGGATGCGCACGTCGGATAGCGCCTCGTGGGCCTCAGGCGTCACCACCCCCGAATCGGTCATGAACCCAAGCGCGTCGCCTTCGCATTCGAAGCGGAACCCGCATGACCACACGGCATCGTGCGACGTGGGAAACACCTGCACGTCCATGCCCGCGACCGACAGCGCGTCGCCGTGCTCCATGCCGTGACGGCAGCACAGTTCGGCCGCCTCCGTCATCTTGGGCACCGCGGCGAACACGGCGTCGTTGACGAACAGGTCGGGATGGCACCCGAGCTTGGCCATGCCCCGGTACGCCACCGGCAGTCCCTTCACGTGGTCGGAGTGATCGTGCGTCACGAGCACAGCCTCGATCCGCGCGGGGTCGATCGCGCTCGCCTCGCACCCGGCGAGCAGCGCACGCTTCGTCACGCCGCAGTCGACGAGGACGCAGCGGCCCGTCGCCCCGTCTTCGACGATGGACGCGTTGCCCTTGCTTCCGCTCGCAATCACATGCAGCTTGAGACGCCCCGCCATGGTTACAGCTCCGCCACGATGCCCTCGACCAGGCTGCAGAACCGCGGCTCGGCTTCTTTGGCCACTTCGAACACCTCTTCGTCGGAGGGATTCGCGCTTTCCACGCCGCAGGCCATGTTGGACAGAAGCGAGATGCCCAGCACCCGCATGCCCACATGGCGGGCCGCGATGACCTCTTCGACCACCGACATGGCCACGGTGTCGGCGCCCCAGGAGCGAAACGCCCGAATCTCGGCCGGTGTCTCGAAGCTCGGTCCGAGCAGGCCCAGGTAGACGCCTTCCTCCACGGGAATGGAACGCTCATCGGCCACGCGGTGCGCAAGCGCGCGCAGCTCGGGGTCGTACGCGTCGAGCATGCTGAAGAAGCGCGGTGCGATGCCGTCGGGCTCCGTGCCGACAACGGGGTTGCGCCCGGTGAAGTTGATGTGGTCGGACATGATGCAGAACTCGCCCACGCGGTAGTTCTCGTTGATGGCACCGGCGGCGTTCGTCGTGATGAGCGTTTCGACCCCCAGCTCGTTCATGACCCAAACAGGCAGCGCGACGTCCTGAGCGGAGTTGCCCTCGTACCCGTGCAGGCGCCCCTGCATGACGATGACGGGCGTGCCTGCAAGCGTGCCGCATACGAATCGGCCGACATGGCCGGTCGCCGTCGAGCGGTGCATATGGGGCACGTCGGCGAACGGGACGTACGCGGGGTCTTCGACCTGGTCGGCCAAAGGACCCAGACCCGATCCCAGGATGATGCCGATGCGCGGCGCGCGGTCGCCGATGTGGGCGCGCACGTACGCGGCGGCCTCGGCGATGGATGCCTTCAAAACGTTGTCAGTCATGGTATGTGCTCCATTCCTATTCGTGGGAATTTCATGCCTCGGAGGAACGGGTTCTCACCCGGAACCGTGCCCGCGCGCTGCCCCCTCGGGCGCGAACGCGGGCGAACCTCGTTCAACATGCCGCTCCGCTGTCCCCGCGCCACAGGCACGTACCGACAGGCGTGCCGTATCGCCTTGCAGACCCGTCCGCACAAGCATACCGCCGCCGCGTGCTCCACCTGGCTCCAAGGCATCAGCCGGCTTGCATGCCCCCCCTGCGCCAGCCCGGCTTGCATGGCGGCCCTGCGTCAGCGCGGCTTGCGCGCCGTGATCACCCGTGGGCGTCCGGCCAGGTCGTCGACGATGCGCACCTCCAAAAACCCGTGCCCGCGCGCAAGTTCCGCTGCGGCATCGAGCGTCGTCTCATGCAGCTCGCACGCGAAGATGCCGCCCGGCTCAAGCGCTGTGAGCGCGAAGTCGAGCAGCGGTCGGTACAGGTCGAGCCCGTCCGGGCCCCCGTCGAGCGCAAGCCGCGGCTCGAAGTCGGCAACCTCGCGCGGGATGTCGGTCAGAACGGCCGTCGGCACGTACGGCGGGTTGGACACCACCGCGCTGAATCGCCCCAGAAGCTCGGTGGGCACGGCAGCGCCCAGGTCGCCCTGGAGCACGGTCACCCGGTCCGCCACCCCCGAGTCGAAAGCGTTCTCGCGCGCGAGCGCGACCGCGTCATCGGACAGGTCGGTCGCGATGACGCGCACGGCCGGGTGCTCGGTCGCAAGCGAGCACGCGATGCAGCCCGATCCCGTGCAGATGTCGGCAACGAGCAGCTCCGACGGGGTTTCTTGCGCCGGTTTCGCCTCGTGCGCCGCATCCTCGGCGTCCATGCCGAGCGCATGCTCGAGCGTCGCCGCCGTGTCGGGCGCCATGTCCGCGAGCACGGACGGATCGCTCTCGAGCGTCGCACGGACCCGCTCGGCCAACACCTCGCCCTCGTCGATGGCGCGCGGACGGGGCGCCGGCGGCAGCAGCGCCAGCACCTCGCTCACAAGCACCTCGGTCTCGGGCCGAGGAATGAGCACGCCGGGACGGACCTTCAGCGTCAGATACCGAAAGCCCGCTTCGCCGGTGATGTACTGGATGGGCTCGCCGCGTCCGCGCCGGGTGACGTACGCGCGCAGCAGGTCGCGCTCGTCGAGCGAGAGCGGCCGGTCGTAGTTGGTGTACAGCTCGATCGAGGACAGCCCCGTCGCCGCCGACATGAGCCACTGCGCGGACACGCGCGGATTCTCGTCGCCCTTGCGCTCGAGATACCCGCAGGTCCAGTCGAGGGCCGCCTTGATCGTCCAGATGTCGTTGTCAGCCACGGCGGCCTACACCGCAGCTTCGAGCTTCTTGGCGCGCTCGGCCGCCTGCAGCGCCGTGATGAGATCGGCAAGGCCCGAGCCGCCGTTGCCCAGGAGCACGCCGCTGTACGTTCCGTTGTAGCCGATGCGATGGTCGGTCACGCGGTCCTGCGGCGCGTTGTACGTGCGGATCTTCTCCGAACGGTCGCCCGTGCCGATCTGGCTGCGGCGCTCGGCACCCTCGGCGTCGCGCTGTTCCTGCAGCATCTTGTCGTACAGGCGGGCGCGCAGCACGGCCATGGCCGCGATCTTGTTCTGCAGCTGGGACTTCTGGTCCTGCGACTGCACGACCAGGCCGGTCGGCAGGTGCGTGATGCGCACGGCGGAGTCGGTCGTGTTGACGCACTGGCCACCCGGGCCGCCGGCGCGGTACACGTCGATGCGCAGGTCCTCGGGCTTGATGTCCACTTCGACCTCGTCGGCCTCGGGAAGCACGGCCACCGTCGCCGTGGAGGTGTGGATGCGGCCCTGGCTCTCGGTCTTGGGAATGCGCTGAACGCGGTGCACGCCCGACTCGAACTTCATGTGCGAGTACACGCGGTCGCCCTTGACCTTGAACTGGATTTCCTTGTAGCCACCCGCGTCAGACGGGGACACGTCCAGAAGCTCGATCTTCCAGCCCTTGTCCGAGGCGAAGCGCTCGTACATCTTGAACAGGTCGCCTGCGAACAGCGCGGCCTCGTCGCCGCCGGCGCCGGCGCGGATCTCGACGATGATGTCCTTCTCGTCCGCGGGGTCTGCCGGGATGAGCATGTACTTGATGTCCTCGGCGAGCTTGGGCAGCTCCTCCTCGATGCGCGCGATCTCCTCCTGAGCCAGCTCGCGCCCGTCGGGGTCATCGAGCAGCTCGCGCGCCGCCTCGAGGTCGTCCAAGTCGCTCAGGTACGCGCGCGCCTGCTTGACGAGCGGGCCCTGGTCGGCGTACTCCTTCGCCAGATGGTTGTATTCGTGCTGGTCGGCGATGACCGACGGGTCGCTCATCTTCTCCTGGAGCTCCTCGTACGCCGAGACGATCTTCTCCAGCTTGCCCCTCATGTCGTTGTTCTCTGCCATGGTGATTTCCTTTGCGCTCGAATCGATGGAATCGCGGCGCAGCGCCGCGCTGACTGGATGCGGGGGTGAGGCCCGCTACCAGACTTCCATAAACTGAGCGGCGGATTCGGCAGCGCGCGCCCCGTCGGACGCGGCCGTGACGACCTGGCGCAACGGGGTCGTGCGCACGTCGCCTGCGGCGAACACGCCGCGCGCCGACGTGGCGAGCGTACGCTCGTCGGTGACGACGGCGCCCTGCTCGTTGAGCTTCACCTGACCGGCAAGGTAATCGGTGTTCGGGACGGTGCCGACCGCGACGAACACGCCCGCGACCGGAAGCGTGCGCTTCTCGCCCGTGGCGACGTCCTCGACGACGAGGCCCGAAAGCGCGCCCGCGTCGTCGGTCTCGAACGAGGCGGCCGTCGCGTTCCACACGCATTCGACGTTGTCGAGCGCGAAGAGCGCGTCCTGGTACGACTTGGCCGCGCGCAGGCTGTCGCGGCGGTGCACGACGTAGACGCGGCGGCACAGGCGCGCCAGGTAGACGGCGTCGCTCACGGCCGTGTCGCCGCCTCCGACGACCGCCACGTCGCGCCCGCGGAAGAAGCCGCCGTCGCAGGTGGCGCAGTACGACACGCCGTGCCCGACGAGCTTGCCCTCGCCCGGGATGCCGAGATGGCGCGGATGCGCGCCCGACGCGATGACGACCGATTTGGCGTCGTAGACGCAATCGGCCGTGTAGACGAGCTTTGCATCGCCCGAGAAATCGACCCGGTCCACCGCTGCCGACTCGATGCGCGCGCCGAAGCGCTGCGCCTGGTTCTGCAGCGAGAACGCCAGTTCATAGCCGGCAAGCCCCTCGGCGAAGCCGGGATAGTTGTCCAGATGCGCGATCTGCGACAGCTGCCCGCCCGGTGCGCCCGCCTCGAGCACGACCGGCTCGAACCCGGCGCGGCCGGCGTACACCGCCGCCGACAGCCCCGCAGGGCCGGCGCCGATGATGAGCACGTCGCAGCTCACGTGTTGAAGTTCCGTCATGGTGTCCCCTTTTGGGTGAGCGCCTGCACCGCACGCGTTTTGCATGCCGCCGCGCAGGCGATGGATGTATCCGCATCAGTATACGGCATGCGACCGCACTGCATGCGTTCCGTCAACGAACCTTCAACGTGTGCCTACGACGCAGCCGGTCCCAGCGGAATCGCCCGTTCGGCAGCTCGCATGCCAGGGGAGCGGAGGCGCGCGAAGCCTTCTGCGTGCCGCGGCGCCAACGACCTTCGCGCTAGCGCGTCTTCACCACGTAGTAGCCCGCGCCCGTGATGGCGCCCTCGAGCTTGGCCGCATCGATCGGGGACTTGCTCAGTACGTGGGCGCTTCCCTGCTCGAGCGACACGCGCGCCAGCACGCCATCGAGCGCGTTGAGGGCGTTTTCAACCCGCGTGACGCAGTTCGCGCAGGTCATGCCGCTGACCTTGATATCGGTTTCGTAGGGGTAGTGGCTCTCGTCGCGATCGGCCACCTTGACCTTCTTGATGGACGCGCCGTCTCCCCCGCCGCCGCAGCAGCCGCCGTCGCCGCGGCCGACCTTGGCCATGTGGCGGGCGGCGGGGATGCAGATGGCGATGACGATGACGAGGATGACGAGGGTTCCGATGTTCATGGCGACTCCTTGGTTGCTCCGATGTATCGCCGCCATGTTAGCACAGGAAAACTCAAGTGATAGCCGCCGTAAACTTTCCCCAACCGAGCGGAAGAGCCCGACTATCCGCGGAAGCCGCCAAGCCGCCAAGCCGTCAAGGTTGCTCCTCCCGACAGCGCACCTCGGCGCCGCGCGCCGCGGCCGCGTTCGGCCCTTCGAAAGCGGCGCTCGATTGCTGCATTGCGCCCCTTGCGCGCTGGGGCGAAATCCTCGTCGCGGCGTGCGGGGCCGACCCCCTGGGACGCACGGGCTTTCCGTCCCATTGAAACGAAAAGCCCGCCTGCGAACGCGATGGATCGCAGGCGGGCTTTATAACCCGGTGGCTCTCTCTGGCTTCGTTGCCGCAGAGCGTCGAAGCCGTATGACGCCCTGGCTCTGGGGAGCGATAATTCAGCGGCGCATCGGTTTCCCGTCACCGCACGTCAAAGGCCGCGCGATATCGAACGGAGCAACCCAAGGTGGCATGGTGCCGAACTGCGCGCTCCAAGCCAGCGCAGCGCCGCACCGTGCGCGTCGCCGAAACAGGTGCCTTCCCTACTGCAGGACGAACATGATCAAGAACGCCGCTGCCGCCACCCACATGAGCGGCTTGACGTCGCGGGCCTCGCCCTTGACCGTCTTGATGATGCAGTAGCTGATGAAGCCGAGGCCGATGCCGTTCGTGATCGAGTACGTGAACGGAATGGCCACGATAGTGATGAACGCCGGGAACGCGTCCTCGATACGCGTCCAATCGATGTCACCGATGTTCGTCATCATGAGATAGCCGACGACGGTCAGAGCGCCGCACGTCGCCGCGCTCGAGACCATGCCCACGATCGGCGCGAAGAACGCGAAGACGATGAACAGGATGCCTATGACGATGTTGGAGAAGCCGGTGCGCGCGCCCGCAGATGCGCCTGACGTCGATTCGACGAACGTCGTGATGGAACTGGCGCCCACGAAACCGCCGACGGCCGCGGCGACGGAGTCCACCATCAGGATGGGCTGGATGTCTGCGATATCGCCCTTCTCATCGACGAAGTCGGCCTGCTTGCCGACGGCGACGACGGTGCCCATGGTGTCGAAGAAGTCGCTCATGAGCAGCGAGAACACGAACAGGAGCAGCGCCGGGGTGACGAAGACCTGGATGATGGCCATGCTGCCCGTCTGCGGGTCGGTCTGGAACGGCGCGGCGAAGGCGCTGAAGTCCAGGCCGAAGTTCCAGTTTGTCGGCAGCGCGGTCACGCCGAGCGGGATGCCGACGATGGTGGCCACCACGATGGCGATGAGCAGGCCACCTTTGACGTCGAGAGCCGTGAGGATGACCGCGACCAGAATCGACACCAGCGATACGATGCACGTCGGCGATTTGAGGTCGCCCAGACCGAGCAGGTTGGACTGGTCGCTGACGATGATGCCGCCGCCCTTGAGACCGATGAAGGCGATGAACAGGCCGATGCCGATGCCGATGGCGAGCCTCAGGCTGACCGGGATCGCGTCCATGATCGCCTTGCGCAGACCGCAGACGACCAGGATCGTGATGACGGCGCCTTCGAGAAACACCACGGCCATGGCAACGCGCCAATCGACCCCAAGGCCGGTGGCACCGCACAGCGTGAACGCGACGATGGCGTTGACGCCCATGCCGCTTGCCAGAGCGAGCGGGCGGTTGGCGACAAGGCCCATGACGATGGTCATGAGCGCGGCGCCGAAGCACGTGGCCGTGAGGGCCGCGTTGAACGGCACGCCCGCCGCCGCGAGGAACGTCGGGTTGACGGCGATGATGTACGCCATCGCGAGAAACGTCGTCAAACCGCCGATGACCTCGGTTCCGACTGTGCTCCCCCGCTCCTTTATCTTGAAGAACGATTCTATTGACTCCACGTGCTCCCCTTCCTTCCGCTGACCCGATTCGAAGCCGCCCCGCACGCGCAAACGAGCGGCCTCGGAGCGATTGCCGTGGACAAACGCGCGCTCATTATACCGTTGCGCGAGGTCAGCACAGCGCACAAAGCCGATAGGCGCACGCAACGGTGCGGCGTCCGCGGATGCCGCACCGTTGCGCCATCGACAGCCCGGGCGCCCCCGCGGACGCTGCGAGCGCCTCATGACCAGTCGCCGACGCCCCATCGCCTCACGGCGCCTGCGCACGAACGCACGCAAACGCCAGCCGACGCACCGCGCGTTGCCGCGCCACGTCGATCAGCACCGCGGCGGACCGCCCCGGCCGGCGTCCCAACCTTCCGTATATGCATTCGTTCTTCGTGCACCTGCGCGCACCACGCACGCCGATGAGTTTGCCGCGTGTACGACCGCGCCGGGAGCATGCTCGAAACCGCACCTGCGCGCCCCTCACTCGCGCGCACCTGCCCGCGTCGAAGCGCGTCCTGCCGTTCGCCGAATCTGAAAAAAATTTCCGCCGCACGACGCGCCCGCAGCCTTCTGCGGCCCTGAGCGGGACTTTAGCCACATCCTCGAATTTCGTGTGAAGAAACACGCCCGACCTTGATTTTCCGGCTTAAATCGCTGACCTGCATATATACACCATTTTGCGCGTTGTCTGGATTCAACCACAACATCTTGTGCCTCGGCTTCACTTTCACCGCCGGTTGCCCTATGATGGGTTCACCGAACGACGAAGGCGGGGGCTGCGGTGCCCGCGCCTTCTCCTTCCAACTACCAACCAACTACAGCGAACCAAGAAACGACGCGTTCTCCCAAGCGCGCCTGCAGGGACAGCTCACTTCGAAAGGATGTCGCGGCACATGAAGATCATCAAGCGCAACGGCTCGGAAGTCGAATTCGACGTCGCCAAGATCGCCAACGCCATCTCCTCAGCCAACAAGGAAGTGCCCGAGGAGGAGCGTCTGACCGAGCGTCAGGTCATGTACGCGTCCGCCAACGTCGCCGACCTGTGCGCCAACGCGGGCCACACCGTGTCGGTCGAAGAGGTCCAGGACATGGTGGAGGACGAGATCATGCGCCTCGACAAGTACGAGGTCGCACGCAAGTACATCATCTACCGCTACCTCCAGAACCAGCGTCGTCAGAAGAACACCACCGACGACAAGGTGCTCGCCCTCATCGAGTGCAACAACGAAGAGGTGAAGCAGGAGAACTCCAACAAGAACCCCACCGTCGTGTCCGTCCAGCGCGACTACATGGCCGGCGAGGTGTCCAAGGACCTGGCCATGCGCACGCTTCTGCCCGCAGACGTCGTCGAGGCGCACCGCGAGGGCATCATCCACTTCCATGACGCCGACTACTTCGCCCAGCACATGCACAACTGCGACCTGGTCAACCTCGAGGACATGCTGCAAAACGGCACCGTCATCTCCGGCACGCTGATCGAGAAGCCCCACAGCTTCTCGACCGCCTGCAACATCGCCACGCAGATCATCGCGCAGGTCGCTTCCAGCCAGTACGGCGGCCAGTCCATCTCGCTGGCCCACCTGGCCCCGTTCGTCGACGTCTCGCGCAAGAAGATCCGCCGCCAGGTGCTCGACGAAATCAACAAGCTCGGCTTCGAGTCCAACACCGACCACGTCGACGAGGTCGTCGAGGACCGTCTGCGCGACGAGATCCGCCGCGGCGTCCAGACCATCCAGTACCAGGTGGTCACGCTGATGACGACCAACGGCCAGGCGCCGTTCGTCACCGTGTTCATGTACCTCAACGAGGCCAAGAACGAGTCCGAGAAGCACGATCTGGCCATGATCATCGAGGAGATGCTGCGCCAGCGCTACGAGGGCGTCAAGAACGAGCAGGGCGTCTGGATCACGCCGGCGTTCCCCAAGCTCATCTACGTGCTCGAGCCCGACAACATCACCGAGGACCAGCCGTACTTCTACCTGACCAAGATGGCGGCGAAGTGCACGGCAAAGCGCATGGTGCCCGACTACATCTCCGAGAAGAAGATGTTCGAGCTGAAGCTGTCCAAGGGCGAGAAGCCCGGCGAGGGCGATTGCTACACCTGCATGGGCTGCCGCAGCTTCCTGACGCCCGACCGCTCCGGCAACGGCTACGACAACGTCGCCAACGCCGGCAACTACGAGCCGGGCAAGCCGAAGTACTACGGCCGCTTCAATCAGGGCGTCGTCACCATTAACCTGCCCGACGTGGCGCTCACGTCCGGCGGCGATATGGACAAGTTCTGGGAGGTCTTCGACGAGCGCCTGGAGCTGTGCCACAAGGCCCTCATGTGCCGCCACAACCGTCTGAAGGGCACGCTGTCCGACGCTGCCCCGATCCTGTGGCAGTACGGCGCCCTCGCGCGTCTGAAGAAGGGCGAGACCATCGACAAGCTGCTGTACGGCGGTTACTCCACCATCAGCCTGGGCTACGCGGGCCTGTACGAGTGCGTGAAGTACATGACCGGCCACAGCCACACCGATCCGGAGGCGACGCCGTTCGCGCTCGAGGTCATGCAGCACATGAATGACAAGTGCGCGGCGTGGAAGGCCGAGCACAACATCGACTTCTCGCTGTACGGCACGCCGCTCGAGTCCACCACGTACAAGTTCGCCAAGGCCCTGCAGCGCCGCTTCGGCATCATCAAGGGCATCACCGACCACGGCTACATCACGAACAGCTACCACGTGAACGTGCGCGAGAACATCGACGCCTTCACCAAGCTCAAGTTCGAGAGCGAGTTCCAGCGCCTGTCCCCGGGCGGCGCCATCAGCTACATCGAGGTGCCCGACATGCAGGACAACCTCGAGGCGGTCGTGCGCGTGATGCAGTACATTTACGACAACATCATGTACGCCGAGCTGAACACCAAGAGCGACTACTGCCAGGCCTGCGGCTACGACGGCGAAATCCAGATCGTCGAGGACGACGGCAAGCTGGTGTGGGAATGCCCGAACTGCGGCAACCGCGACCAGGACAAGCTCAACGTCGCCCGCCGCACCTGCGGATACATCGGCACGCAGTTCTGGAACCAGGGCCGCACCGAGGAAATCCGCGACCGTGTGATGCATCTGTAGGAACGCAGCGCCGCACGGGGGAACATGCACGCTCCGGCGTTCCCCCGTGCATGGCGGAACGCCGGAGCGCAGGGGATGCGATGCCGGCATCTGCCGATTTCGCGTGCGCCGGCGTGCCACGCACGCATCGCACGCGCTACCATGAACTGAACGAGATTCGAAGGGGGTCGGTTCCGCCGACCCCCTTGCTCTGCCATCGCGCGATGCGCAGGCACATAACCGAGAGGGGGAGCCTCATGAACTTCGGGAACGTCAAGTACTGCGACATCGCCAACGGCATCGGCGTGCGCACGTCTTTGTTCGTGTCGGGATGCACTCACCACTGCCCCGGCTGCTTTCAGCCCGAGACCTGGGATTTCGCATACGGCAAGCCGTTTTCGGGCAAGGTGGCAAACGAGGTTCTGAACAGCCTCGAACCCGGCTACGTCGACGGCCTCACCGTGCTCGGAGGCGAGCCGATGGAGCCCGCCAACCAGCAGGTGCTCGCCAACTTTCTGGAGCAGGTGCGCGATCGGTTCCCCAACAAGGGCATCTGGATGTACACCGGCGACGTCTACGAGGACCTCATCGATCCGCGCAGCCCCCGCCACACCGACGCTACCGACCGCGTCCTCGCCTGCCTCGACGTGCTCGTCGACGGCCCCTTCGAGCAGGAGAACAAGGACATCACGCTGCGCTTCCGCGGATCGTCCAACCAGCGGCTTATCGACGTGCCGAAAACCCGCGCGGCCGGCACGGTCGTGCTGTGGGAGGACGATCCCGTCTTCGCCTCGCACGAGATGCCCGCGCGCTAGGGCGTCTATCCCCTCGCAGGATGCCCACATGCCGAGGGTCATTCGCCCCTCGATCATCACGCCTTCACACGCGCCGACCCGCAAGGCACGCCTCGCGGGTCGGCGCTTTTTCACGTTTATCGCACCCATGCAACTCCCAACGCGACAAGGCTTCGACAAAACACGCCGATCCGCAAGCATCGACGCGCGGCGCATGAGCAAAGCGTCTCCCCTCAAGGGTTACGCTTTGCGTACAACGTACGTCCTCCCCTCCTGCGGTGCTACCCTTTGAGTCGGCGCGCATACAAAACTGCTGCGATGAGCCGGGTCGGGTTTCAACCCAGCCCCCAGCGCTGCGTGACGCCAAACTCCAACCGCGAAGCAAGGAGGACAATTTCATGGCGAAAACGGTAGCGATCCTCGGCACCTTCGACACCAAGGGAGAAGAGTTCCGCTACGTGAAAGACCTGTTCGAGCGGTTGGGGGTGAACACACTCACCATCCACTGCGGCGTCTTCGACCCCGCATGGGCGCCCGACATCCCCAACACCGATGTTGCCGCCGCCGTAGACATCGACATGTCCGTCATCGTGGAGAAGAAGGACCGCGCGCTCGCCACCAAGACCATGGCCGACGGCGTGAAGAAACTCTTCCCGGCGCTCTACGCGAACGGCCGGTTCGACGGCATCTTCTCGATGGGCGGATCGGGCGGCACGTCCATCGCCACCGCCGCCATGCAGCAGCTGCCCATCGGCGTCCCGAAGGTGATGGTTTCCACCATGGCCTCCGGCGACACGACGCCCTACGTGGGCGCCTCCGACATCAACATGTTCCCGTCCATCGTCGATGTCTCGGGCGTGAACGCGCTGTCGAGCACCATCTACAGCAACGCCGTCCACGCGATGGTCGGCATGCTCTCCTACGACATCCCGCCGATCAAGGCATCCAAACCGCTCGTCGCCTGCACGATGTTCGGCGTCACCACGCCGTGCGTCACCAAGGCGTGCGAGCTTCTGTCCGATGCCGGCTACGAGCCGCTCGTGTTCCACGCCACCGGCACCGGCGGACGCTGCATGGAGGCGCTCGTCCGCGACGGGTTCATCGCGGGCGTGCTCGACCTGACCACCACCGAATGGTGCGACACCCTGTTCGGCGGCGTGCTGGCTGCCGGGCCCGAGCGCAACGACGCCGCGGCCCTGCTCGGCGTTCCCGCCGTCGTGTCGACCGGCGCGCTCGACATGGTGAACTTCGGACCGTGGGACACCGTCCCCGCGGAGCACCGCGACCGCAACCTGTACAAGCACAACCCCACCGTCACGCTCATGCGCACGACGGCCGACGAGAACCGTCAACTCGGTGAGAAGCTGGCCGAGAAGGTCAACCAGTCCATCGGCCCATGCGCCGTCCTGCTGCCGCTCGGCGGCGTATCGATGATCGATGCGCCGGGACAGCCCTTCTACGGCCCGGACGAGGATGAGGCGCTGTTCGACGCCCTCCGCGACAACGTCGATCGCTCGCGCGTGGAGCTCGACGAGGTCGACGCACACATCAACGACGACGCGTTCGCGAAGGCCGCCGTCGACAAGCTGATCGAGCTGATGGATGCGGCGAAGGCGGACGGTGCGACGCCTACGGACGGCGAAGGCACGGCGAAGCCCGAAGCTTAAACGGCTGCGGTGCGGCGCGCAAGATGCAGCTCGGCGCGCGAGGCGCAGCGCGGAATGCAAGCCGCGGCTCGAGCCGCAAGCCGCTGTTCCGCACGCAAGCACAAACGCGGAGCACAGCGCACGAGCAGAACCGCTTCCGCGCCGTACGCTGCGTCACGTCAATCCGCGCGCACAAGCGCTGCATCGTTTTCATTCAAGGGAGCTCCGGCGCAACACCGCGCCGAGCACATATCGAAAGGAGCATGTCATGCTGGAGAAGTCTCGCGAGGAGATTCTGGCCGGATTCAAGGAGAAGCGCGCGCGGGGAGAAATCCTCCTCGGCGTCGGCGCGGGCACGGGCATCACGGCCAAGTCCTCCGAAGCCGGCGGCGCGGACATCTTCGTCATCTACAACTCGGGTCGGTTCCGCATGGCCGGCCGCGGCTCGCTCGCCGGCCTTCTGGCGTACGGTGACGCAAACGCTATCGTCCAGGAGATGGGCCACGAGGTGCTGCCCATCGTCAAGCACACGCCAGTCCTTGCCGGCATCAACGGCACCGACCCGTTCCGCGTCATGCCCAAGTTCCTGCAGGCGCTGAAGGACCAGGGCTTCAACGGCGTCCAGAACTTCCCGACCGTCGGCCTGATCGACGGCGTGTTCCGCAAGAACCTCGAGGAAACCGGCATGGGCTACGGCCTTGAGGTGGACGCGGTCGCCGAGGCGCACAAGCTCGACATGATCACGTGCCCGTACGTCTTCGACAATGAGTCCGCCCTGGCCATGACCAAGGCCGGCGCCGACATCATCGTCGCGCATATGGGTCTGACCACCGGTGGCGGCATCGGCGCCGAGACCGCGCGCACGCTCGACGACTGCGTCGAGATCATCAAGGGCATCCAGGAGGTTGTGAAGAACGAGAACCCGGATGCGATGGTCATCTGCCACGGCGGCCCGATTTCCGAGCCGAAGGACGCCGACTACGTGATCCACCACGTGCCCGGCATCGACGGCTTCTTCGGCGCGAGCTCCATCGAGCGTCTCGCTGCCGAGCGCTCGATCAAGAAGCAGACCGAGGACTTCAAGGCCATCAAGACGAAGTAGCGGCCTGTTCCCGCTAAGGGCGACGCACGCATGATGCCGAGCCGTCGTCCTCAGGTTGTCAACGCTCTGGCGCGAAGCGTACAGCGGCAGCCCTCAACGCTCCGCCAGTCTCGAGCTGGCGGAGCGGAAAGCGTACAGCATCGCAGGCATCTCAGAATGCGAATGCCGCGGCCCCTTGCGGGACCGCGGCATTTTTCGTTGCTGAGCGCTCAGTTGTCTTCAGATGGAAGCGCCTGACCAGAGCCGGTGCAAGCCCAACCTACAAGCTAGTTGAACAGCGCCAGGATGTTGCCCTTCGGCTGCGCACCGATGGTCTGGGTCTTCACCTTGCCGCCCTCGAACACGATGAACGTCGGGACGCTCATGACGCTGAACCGCTGCGCGATGTCCGGGCTCTCGTCGATGTCGAGCTGATAGACCTTCGCCGAACCCTGCTTCTCCTGCGCGATCTCTTCGATGGTCGGGCCCATCATGCGGCACGGACCGCACCACGTGGCAAAGAAGTCGACGAGCACCGGTTCGGTGGACTCGATAACCTTCTGCTGGAAATCTGCGGACGTCACCTTTTCTACCATGGCATTCCTCCTGATGTTCTGCGCGGCGTCCCCTGGCCGCGCGTTTGCCGTATTTCGTATATCGCGTAACAGGATAGGTCAAATTCTTGCAACCGCGGATATGTATGCCGTTTCGTTACCCGAGGCGCCCCGCCCCTTCGGCGGGCGGCGAAACACGCGGATGCGCGGTCGTAAAGGGCATCCCGATACCACCCGAAATGCGCCGCTCGGACGGTGGCCCGATGCTCCTCGAAACGTGCTGCGGAAACGCCCACTCGCACATTGTGGTACCGTGGAACGCATACGTTTCGCCGCATGTGCGGCATGTTCTCGAAGGGCCTCCCATGGAAATCTCAGACAATCCCACCCGGCATAACGCCGCTGAAAACCACCCCATCCCAACCGACGGAAACGGCGCACGCAACGTTCCTCCAGCTGCTGAAAGCCACGTCTCACCAAGCAGCCATAAGCCCGCGGCCGAGGATTCTGCTGCAGCATGCTCCGATTCCGCTGCGTTCGATACGCTGCGACCTGCGCAAACAGCCGAAGACCCCACTGCAGCAAGTCCCGCTTCCGCCGACTCCTGCGATGCCGCCCCGACGCATGTCAAACACATGAGCGCAACCGTCCGCGAAGCCGCCCCGGCACACGGCGAACGCGTGAGCGCAACTACCCGCACCGCGTCCGATGCCGAACCCGCCGACAAGCCGGTTCAGTATGTGACGACGCCCGCCTGGGAGGGTTGCGACGCGTGCGACGTGAGCCTCGTGCTCGAAGGCGGCGGAATGCGCGGCCAGTTCACAGGCGGTGTGCTCGACTTCTTCATGGAGAAGCACCTGTTCTGCAAGCAGGTTATCGGCGTTTCGGCCGGCGCGCTCATGGGCTATTACTATGCAACCGGCCTGTACGGTCAGAGCTGCTACCAGAACATCAAGTACTGCACTGACTGGCGATATCTTTCGCTGCGCAGCTATGTGGTCACGGGCAACGCCTGCGGGCGCGAGTTCTTCTTCCACGAGGTGCCCGAGAAGCTCGACCCGATCGACTTCTCGTTCTACGACCGCTCGCCCATCCGCCTGACCAGCGTGTCGAGCGACCTGGAGACCGGCGAAGCGCTCTACCACACGCATCGGACCTCGCACGAGGTGGACTACCTCATCGCGTCGTCCTCGATGCCGCTCGTCAGCCAGATCGTCGAGCTGGACGGCCACAAGCTGCTCGACGGCGGCACCTGCGACAGCGTGCCCATCGTCCATTCGCTCCTGACCGGCATGAAGAAGCACATCGTCGTGACCACGCACGAGCGGGGCTTCGTGCGCAAACCGAACCGCATGATGGCGCTCATGCACCAGCGGTATGCCGACTACCCGTACTTCGTCGAGCGCGCCGCCATGCGCCATTACGACTACAACCGCACGTACCGCGCGCTCGCGCGCATGCACGATGCAGGCGAGGCGTTCGTCATCTGGCCGCCCGAGCCGGTGACCGTGTCCGATGTGGAGCACGACCCGCAGAAGCTGCTCGACCTGTACGCCCAGGGCTACGAGACCGCTGCTCGCGCCTGGCCAGCACTCATGCGCTATCTGGAAGCATAGCGATTGAAAAAAGCGGCTGCTTCCTCACGGAAGCAGCCGCTTCAGACATTTATCTCACATTTAATTGCAAGAACGAGGTTTTACTGCAAATTCGTCAGTAAATGTAAGATATTTGCCGCTCAGTGCGATAATCGCGCGTCTCGGCCGGCCCGCTTGCCCGCCAGCGCAGCCGGCGTCTCGACCGACTCGCTTGCACGCCCGCCCACCAGCTGGCGCAAGCCTCGCGCGGTCCCTGCCTGCCCCTACCGGCGCGGCGGCATGATCTGCGTCGCGCAGTACGGGCACACCGACCACGACGGGTCGAGCGCGCGGTGACACGTCGGGCACAGATTCTTCAGGCGCTGATGGCAGTTGGGGCACAGCACGTAATCGGACTCGACCGGGTACCCGCAGTTCGCGCACTCGCCGTACTTCATCAGCTCGCGCTGCTTCAGAGCGACCTCGAGCTCCTGCTCGTCGCGATCGACCTCCAGCAGCGGCGGACGCAGCAGGCAGTACGCGATGACGCCCAGGATGGGGACCAGCGCGATGATGGCCCACAGATACCATTTGGTTCCGCGCAGGTACGCGTCGCGCGCGACCCAGACGATGCAGAGCACGTAGAGGATGACCAGGCAGACCACCAAGACGGTCAGCGACGCCTGAATCTCGGGGGTCAGAAGCTGGGACATCAAATCGCTCATGGATTACCTCGATCTTGTGTTTCGTATCGTACCGAGCCCGCATGAACGCTACCCGGATTTTGCCATTATAGCAACAATCTTCCCAGCTCAACCGCAGCCGAGCCAGATGCACAGCTTCCGCTGCCCGAATCCTGCGCGCCGGACGGCTCAAGCCGCACGCACGTCGTCGTTCTTGCCCCGCGTACGCCATCGCTCACGCCTCACGCACGCCACGCGGCTCGAACCTCTTGCGCGCCATCGCTCACGCCACGCGGACTCGAACCGCACACGGTTGCGGGCAGCGAACCAGTCACCCGCAACCGCCCTGCGCGCTTCCCTACGAAAGCGCCTTCAGTTGCTCGTCGATGCGGGCGATGTCCTCGACCAGATCGGCGTGCTTTGTGCGGTCCTTCTCGATGATCTCGGGCTTCGCCTTGGCCAGGTAGCCCGGGTTGGCGAGCTTCTTCGCCAGGCGCTGCTCGTCCTTGTCCAGCTTCGCGCGTTCTTTGGTCAGGCGAGCCCGCTCGGCGTCGAAGTCGACCAAGCCGGCGAGTACGATGTAGACCTCCAGGTCGGCGTCAAGCACGACCGTCGAGGATGCGGGCTTGTCAGCCGCGGCATCGATCGCCAGGTCGGACGTGTTGCACATGCCCTCGATCAGCGCGCGCTGCGACTCGAGCAGCTTCTGGTCAGCGTCGGTCGTAGGCTTCACGAGCACGCTCACGCCCGTCTTCGGCGAGATGTGGTAGCGCGCCCGCGTCGAGCGCACCGCCGTCACGGCACGGCACACGAGGTCGATCGCGCGCTCGGCGTCGTCGTCGACGTACGCGGCCAGCTTCTGCGCGTCGGGCCACGCGGCGCCGATGAGGTACGGATCCTGCGAACGGTCGAACGGCAGGTCCTGGTAGATTTCCTCGGTCACGAACGGCATGATCGGGTGCAGCAGGCGAATGGCCTGATCGAGCACGAACATCAGATTGCGCTGGCACGCCAGACGGTCGGCCGGGTCGTTGCCGGCGGCAAGACGGCCCTTGGAGAACTCGATGTACCAGTCGCAGAACTCGTTCCAGAAGAACGCGTACAGCTCGCGCGTGATGTCGCCGAACTCGAAGTCCTCGTACAGGGCGTCGATACGGGCGGTCAGACGCGCGATGCGGCTGAAGATCCACTTGTCAGCGGGCGTCGTGGGCTCGGGCGCCCCCGGAACGTAGCCGTCCAGGTTCATCTTCACGAAGCGCGCGGCGTTGCGGATCTTGTTGGCGAAGTTACGCGAGCTTTCCAGCTTGTGCTCGTCGAAGCGCATGTCCTGCGTTCCCGTGACCTGCATCAACAGTCCAAAACGCATGCCATCGCAGCCGTAGAGCTTCATCATCTTCAGCGGGTCCACGCCGTTGCCGCGGCTCTTGCTCATCGGCTTGCCGTCGGCGCCCATGACCGT